>NZ_JBEGIG010000067.1:0-223064 GCF_040676555.1 Arthrobacter sp. LAR12-1-1.1
CACCACGGGGTGGCGGGCCCGGCACATTCAACCAATCCATTACAATAAATTGGTATCAACAAACTTGGCACACTATTGAGTTCTCAAACAACAGACACACCCGGCACCACCACAACCATTTCGGTCGGGGATCGCTCCGGAGCAACTTTTCAAACTTACCCGGCCGCTTCACCCTAGTCAAATCGGCGATCCAAACTCAGTCTTGCCATAGGCTTCTGGGTCTTGGTGGCCGTTCAACTCCGGGGAGCAGCGCGGAAATAAACTCTACCACCACTTGGCTCTGCTGACAAAGCGACCTGAAAGACGGTGCAGAAAAGCCCGGAATCACGGGGATTCCGGGCCTCTCACAGGAGCTCCTCATCGCCGCCCGCCCGGAAGATTGTCCGGGCGGTGCGCCCTAACCCGAGTGCGCCTAACCCAGCGGCTTGAAGTACGCCGCCCCGAGCGGAGGCAAGGTCACGACCAGCGCGGCCGGCTGTCCGTCGAGGCCGTCCTTCGTAGCAGTCAGGGTTCCGGTGTTCTCCACCCCGGAACCGCCATAACTGGCGGCGTCGGTGTTGAGCACTTCCTGCCATTCCCCGGCCGTCGGGACGCCCAGGATGTAGTCCGTGTGCGGACCACCGGAGAAGTTCACGGCGCAGACCAGCGGGTTGCCGTCCGCATCGCGGCGGATGAACGTCAGCACGTTGCGGTCGGAGTCTCCCCCGTTGATCCACTGGAAGCCTTCGGGCTGGTTGTCCTGCTGGTACAGGGCCGGCGTGGAACGGTACAGCTCGTTGAGGTCCTTGGTCAGCAGCTGCATGCCGTTGTGTGCCGGGATGTCCGCGAGATACCAGTCCAGGCCGTACTGCTCCGACCACTCCGCTTCCTGGCCGAATTCGGTGCCCATGAAGATCAGCTGCTTGCCCGGGTGGGCCCACTGATAGCCCAGGAATGCACGCAGGTTGGCCAACTGCTGCCACCGGTCCCCTGGCATTTTGCGCAGCATGGAGCCCTTGCCGTGCACCACTTCGTCATGGCTGATCGGAAGGAGGAAGTTTTCCGAGAAGGCATAGACCATCGAGAAGGTGATGGTGCCGTGGTGCCACCTGCGGTTGTACGGGTCCTCGGCCATGTACTGGAGCGAGTCATGCATCCAGCCCATGTTCCATTTGAGGCCGAAGCCCAGGCCGCCGCCGCTCGTGGGTGCGGTGACACCGGGGAATGCGGTGGATTCCTCGGCGATCATGACTGCGCCAGGGTGGGTCTTGTAGACCGTGGCGTTGACCTCCTGGAGGAAGGAGATCGCCTCAAGGTTTTCGCGGCCGCCAAAGCGGTTGGGCTGCCATTGCCCCTCTTCGCGCGAGTAGTCGAGGTACAGCATGGAGGCGACGGCATCCACGCGCAGCCCGTCGATGTGGAACTCTTCGAGCCAGTACAGCGCGTTGGCCACCAGGAAGTTGCGCACCTCCGTGCGGCCGAAATCGAAGATCAGCGTTCCCCAGTCCGGGTGTTCGCCGAGGTTCGGATCGGCGTGCTCGTACAGGGGTTCGCCGTCGAACCGGGCCAGGGCCCACTCGTCCTTGGGGAAGTGTGCCGGAACCCAGTCAAGGAGGACGCCGATGCCTGCCTGGTGGAGTTCATCGACAAGGTGCCGGAATTCGTCCGGGTGCCCAAAGCGCGAGGTCGGCGCGAAGTAGGAGGTGACCTGGTACCCCCAGGAGCCGCCGAAGGGGTGTTCGGCCACAGGCATGAATTCCACGTGGGTGAAGCCGAGCCATTTGACGTACTCCACGAGTTCCTTGGCAAGTTCGCGGTAGCCCAGCCCCATTCGCCACGAGCCAAGGTGGACCTCGTAGACGCTCATGGGCGAGTTGTGCGGATCGCGGTCGGCGCGGGCCTGCATCCACTCGGCATCCTTGAAGACGTAGGAGGGCTCCACCACGCGGGAAGCCGTCAGGGGCGGGATCTCGGTCCCGAAGGCCAGCGGGTCCGCTTTCTCCACCCAGTATCCGTGCCGGGTCCTGATTTCAAACTTGTAGCACGCCCCTGCTACAACGCCTGGGATGAAGAGCTCCCAGACGCCGCTGGAACCCAGCGAGCGCATGGAGTGTTCCCGGCCGTCCCAGCCGTTGAAGTCACCCTTGACGCGCACTGCCTGGGCGTTCGGTGCCCAGACGGCGAAGGACACGCCGTCGACGTCGCCCAGCGAGGACTTGTAGTGCTGGACATGCGCGCCCAGAACATCCCACAGGCGCTCATGCCGGCCCTCACCGATCAGGTGCAGGTCCACTTCGCCGATGGTCGGCAGGTAGCGATAGGGATCGTCCATGACCTGCGGTTCGTGGTCCTTGTACGTCACCTCGAGGCGGTAGTCCGGCACGTGGCCGCGCTCGATCGGTTCCATCACTGCCACCCACACGCCGTCCGCTTCGTGCGTCATGGGCACCGTGTCTGCCGAGGTCACGACGGAGACGGCTTCCGCAAGGTGCTTCACGGTCCGGATCGTGACGTGGCCGTGGTCATCAAGGTGGGCACCAAGGACCGAGTGGGGCGCATGGTGTTCGCCGGTCGCGACCCTCGCCAAGGTCTCAACGTCCACGGGCAGTGGTGCGCCGGGCCGATCGATACGTGCTGATCCTGTCATTTTTATACCTTCCGATGCGGTTTCGGCGGCGACGCCGGAACCTGTACTGCCGAGGAGACGACGCGATGCATTCACCGGAATGGGGAGCCAGTCCGGCCTGTTCCTTAGTTCGTAGATGACTTCATAGAGGGCTTTGTCGAGCCACAGCGCCACAAAGAGCGGCGAGTCGCGGTCGATGCTGCCTGGGATTACTTCGGCGTAGCCGGCCAGGAAGGCCTCAGCGCAGTCGTCCACCCAGGTCCCCGGCACCACGGCACCGGGATTTTCGCGGACCGCGGCACCGGCGGCGTAGTCGAAGGACCGCAGCATGCCCACGACGTCGCGAAGTGGGACGTCGGGGAAGCTGCGTTCGGAGATGGGGCGCAGAGGTTCGCCCTCGAAGTCGAGGATGGCCCAGCGCGGCGCCCCGGGCTCGCCCGGGACGGTACTGCCGGGGACCTGCAGGATCTGCCCGAGGTGGAGGTCGCCGTGGATACGCTGGAGCGGCCCGGCGCTGGCGCCTTCGAGCCGGCCGAGGAGACCGTCCAGCGCTTCTTCGTACGGCCCGACGGCGTTGGACGCCTGGGCCCAGGACTGGCGGACGCGCTGGGCTACTCCCGGAGCGATGTCCTGCCCCGGCGCAGATTCGGCGGCTGTGCCCAGTGCCTCGGCGAGCCTCCGGTGCACGGTGGCCGTCGCCGCGCCCAGAGCGTGGGCTTCGGCAGCGAACCCGATCCCCCGGCTGGCCGCATCCACGGCGAGCCGCCAGGCATCGAGTCCGCCGGCGAGGAATTCGTGCGCCACAGCGAGCTCGCCGCGGGCAGGACGGGCGGCTTCGGACGGCTCCGCCCCGAGTGCAGCGGCCGGAGTCTCCCACTCGCCGGTTACCCAGCCAAGGGTTGCCGGGACCTCCTCGGTGCGCCCTGCCGTCAGCGCCGCACCGATTTCAACCTCGGGGTTCTGGCCTTCGGACAGCACGCGGAAGAACTTCACGATGGCGACTGTGCCGCCGTCGTCGTCGACTATTACCGAACTGTTCGACTGCTCGCCGGCGAGCACCTTGACATTGCCCGTTGCGAACGGCAGGCGGTAGCCGGAGTCCACCAGGTGGCCGGTGGCGTTCCCCGACGGGGTACTCCCGCCATGGCGCATGAGCTCCAGCCAGGCGGCGACGAAGGAGGCGTCATGGACGCCGTCGTAGACCCACCGGTGGGCGGCATCCGTGCGCGTGCCGGGAAGTTCGCCGATCAGCGCGCGCTCCGCACCCGGCAGGGGCTCTGGCCGGAAACTGAGCGGCACTTGGACGATGTCGGTCCGGCTGCCACCGGGTGTGGGGTAGGACACCGCAACCAGCAACACCTCAAATTCTGCCCCGCCGGGGGTACCCTCGCCCGTGGCGGTCTCAAGGCGCAGGCCGCCCGCCGGCTCGAAGGTGAACTCGGCAGTCTTGACGGGGAACCATCGCTGGCGCGGCAGCCAGGCGCCGAGCAGTCCGCTCAAGGCCGGGGCAAGGTTCGGTCGAGTCATTTTTCAACCCTCGATGGACAGGATAGGCATCGCCTGCGTGAACGGGGATGCCGGGTTGGAGGCGGCGGAACGGATCCGCAACCAGAAGAAATCGTGGCTGCCCAAGGTCAGCGTCAGCGCTCCGTCCTCGCCGATGGCCGGGAACGCCTGGCCGCCGAAGACGTCCCGGAGGCCCCTGCCGGCGAAGCTGGGCACGCGCAGCGTGGTCGCCACAGGGTGTTGGGAGAGGTTGAAGGCACAAAGGATGGTCTCGGCGTCCGCGCCTGCAGCGTTGCCTTCCGGGAGTTCACGCAGGTAAGCGAGGACGACGTCGTGGTCAGCCTCCACGTGCTTGAATGCGCCGAGTCCGAAGGCGGGGTGGTTCTTGCGGACGCTCAGGATCTGCCGGGTCCAGCGCAGCAGTGACCCCGAATGGGCGGCCTCGGCTTCCACGTTCGCCATGCTGTAGTTGTAGACCAGCGACTGGATCACTGGCAGGTACAGCTTGCCGGGGTCCGCACCGGAGAACCCGGCGTTTCGGTCGGGGTTCCATTGCATCGGGGTGCGGACGGCGTCGCGGTCCTCGAGCCAGATGTTGTCCCCCATCCCGATCTCGTCCCCGTAGTACAGGAACGGGCTGCCCGGCAGGGACAGCAGCAGGGCGTTGATGAGCTCGATTTCGGAGCGGGAGTTGTCCAGCAGCGGGGCCAGCCGGCGTCGGATGCCGATGTTGGCGCGCATGCGCGGATCCGGCGCGTACCAGCCGAGCATCGCGGCGCGCTCGTCGGAGGTGACCATTTCCAGCGTCAGTTCGTCGTGGTTGCGCAGGAACGTGCCCCACTGGGCGCCTTCGGGGATGTCAGGGGTGTCCTTCATCGTCTCGATGATGGGGGCCGCCTTCTGGTCACGCAGCGCGTAGTAGAGGCGCGGCATGATCGGGAAGTGGAACGCCATGTGGCACTCCGGTTCCTCTTCGGTGCCGAAGTACTCCACCACCTCGGCGGGCGGCTGGTTGGCCTCGGCAATGATTACCCGGCCCGGGTAGCTTTCATCGACCATCCGGCGCAGCTGGCGCAGGAATTCGTGGGTTTGGGGCAGGTTCTCGCAGTTGGTGCCTTCCTCCTCGAACAGGTACGGAATGGCGTCGGCCCGGAAGCCGTCGATGCCCTGGTCCAGCCAGAACCGCACGACGTCGAAGAGCGCGTCAATGACTTTGGGGTTCTCGAAGTTGAGGTCGGGCTGGTGGCTGAAGAACCGGTGCCAGAAGAACTGCCGGCGGATGGGGTCGAAGGTCCAGTTGGATTCCTCCGTGTCCACGAAGATGATGCGGGCGTCTTCATACTTCTCGTCCGTATCGCTCCAGACGTAGAAGTCGCCAAAGGGACCGTCGGGGTCCTTGCGCGACTCCTGGAACCAGGGGTGCTGGTCGGAGGTGTGGTTCAGCGGAAGGTCGATGATCACCCGGACGCCGCGGGCGTGCGCCTCCGCCACTAGCCGCTTGAAGTCGCTGATGGTGCCGAACTCGTCCAACACGGAGTTGTAGTCCGAGATGTCGTAGCCGCCGTCGCGCAGCGGTGACTGGAAGAACGGCGGGAGCCAGAGGCAGTCCACGCCCAGCCACTGCAGGTAGTCCAGTTTGTCGATCAGGCCGTGGAAATCGCCCGAGCCGTCTCCGTTTCCGTCGGCGAAGCCCCGGACGAGCACCTCGTAGAAGACCGCCTTGCGGTACCAGAGGGGATCATGCTGGAGCCCTGGAGCGTTCAGTTCAAAGCTCCCCCTCGGGCTGAAGTGCTGGCTGGGGTTCTGCGGGCTGAAACTCACTGGCACTACCTCCGGATGCTAAGAACGTGAACGGGCTCGACGTGCGGGTCCAGGCGGACGTAGTTGTATTCCCCCCATTCCCAACTCTCGCCGGTCAGCAGGTCATCAACCATGAAACGGCCGTTGTGCGTGAAGTTCTCCGGATCCAGTTCCAGCGCTGGCAGGTCCAGGGATACGGTGCTCTCCCGGGTGCTGTGCGGGTCCACGTTGACGACGATGATCAGGGTGTCCTTGGTCCCGTCAGGGAAGGTCTTGTGCTTGGAGTACACCACGGTGGAGCTGTCCGAGCTCTGGTGCACCGTCAGGTTCTGCAGATCTCCCAGGGCCGGGTGCGCGTGGCGGATCGCGTTGAGCCGGGTCAGGTACGGGGCCAGGGTGCGCCCGGATTCGGCCGCCGCGTCCCAGTCGCGGGACTTGTACTCAAACTTCTCGTTGTCGATGTACTCCTCGGCGCCGGGACGTGCCACGTGTTCGTAGAGCTCAAAGCCGGCGTACACGCCCCAGATGGGGCTTGCCGTCGCGGCCAGGGCGGCACGGATCTTGAAGGCCGCCGGGCCGCCGAACTGCAGGTATTCGGTGAGGATGTCCGGGGTGTTGACGAAGAAGTTCGGCCGGAAGTAGGCCGCCGATTCGTGGCTGACCTCCTGGAAGTACTTCTCCAGTTCTTCCTTGGTGTTCCGCCAGGTGAAATACGTGTAGGACTGCTGGAAGCCGGCCCGGCCAAGAGCGTGCATCATGGCCGGGCGGGTGAATGCCTCGGCCAGGAAGACGACGTCGGGGTGCTTCTTATTGACCTTTCCAATCAGCCATTCCCAGAACCACACGGGTTTGGTGTGCGGATTGTCCACCCGGAAAACCTTGACGCCGTGGCTGACCCAGAGCATGACGATCCGGAGAATTTCGTTGGACAGCCCGGCGGGGTCGTTGTCGAAATTCAGCGGGAAAATGTCCTGGTATTTCTTCGGCGGATTCTCTGCGTAGGCAATAGTCCCATCGACGCGCGTGGTGAACCATTCCGGATGGCTTTGCACCCACGGGTGGTCCGGCGCAGCTTGCAGCGCCAGGTCCAAGGCCACTTCCAGTCCCAGTTCGCCGGCCCGCGCCACAAAGGCGTCGAAGTCCTCGAAGGTGCCCAGATCCGGGTGGATGGCGTCGTGGCCGCCCTCATGGGACCCGATGGCCCACGGCGAACCGGGATCATGCGGCCCGGCGATCAGGGTGTTGTTCGGTCCCTTGCGGTGCTGGACACCGATCGGGTGGATCGGCGGCATGTAGATGATGTCAAAACCCATGGCGGCGACGGCGTCGAGGCGCTGCGCGGCGGTGCGGAAGTTACCGGAGGTCCATTCCCCCGTTTCGTGGTTGCGCACGGCACCTTCGGAACGCGGAAAGAATTCGTACCAGGCGCCGGACCCGGCAAGCGTTCGCTCCACCAGCAGCGGGTAGGGCTCGGAAACCGTCACAAATTCACGGATGGGCTGGCGTTCGACGACGGCAGCCACGTCGGCGCCGAAGCCGGCGGCGAGGCGCTCCTCGGGCGTCCGGGAAGTATCGGAGAGGACGACGACGGCCATCCGCAGCGTCCGGCGGTCACCGGAGGGGCGCGAGGCGTCCTCGGAGGCCTCCGCCAGCAGTGCGGCACCTTCGGCCAGCATGAGCTCGACGTCGATGCCGGCCTCCACCTTGACCTCGGCGTTGTGGTGCCAGGTGCCGTAGCGGTCGTGCCAGGTCTCGATGACGAAGGACCAGTTGCCGGTGGCGGGCGGGGTCAGGAGGCCTTCCCAGCGGTCCGTGCCCATTCCGCGCGGTCCGCGCGGCGGGGCGAGGCGGACCCGCTGCCGCTCTTTGCCGCGGGGGTCGAGCAGGACGGCGCTGACGCCGAGCTGGTCGTGTCCCTCCCGGAACGCGGTGGCTCCCACGACAATGGTTTGGCCCTCGACGGCTTTGGCGGGGAACTTTCCGCCGTCCACCGAAGGCTGCACGGCGGTGATCGGAAAGCGGCCAAATCGAAGGCCATCCGTGATCAGGGCCTTGGGCTTTTGCTTGGACACGGCGCTGGTTCGCGAGTTATTCGTCACAGCCTCGACGTTATCTACAAAACGGCCAGAATGCTAAGCCCTCGAACGTTTTCCGGAGGTTTCCGGTTCTGGTCGGACCGATATTCGTCATTTACAGGAAAGAATCTTAAAGCGGTTCCGGGGCAACGACTTGTCCGTTAGTGTTTCGCAGGTGAAGGCAATCCGCAGATTTACTGTCCGAACCGTTCTCCCGGAGTCGATCCGGCCGCTGGCCCGGCTCGCCACCAATCTCCGGTGGTCCTGGCATCGGCCCACCCGGGAGCTTTTTGAGGGGCTCAATCCCGGGATCTGGGCGGAGAGCGCCCACGACCCGGTGACTTTTCTCGGCCTGGTAAGCCGGGAAGAGCTGCAGCGCCTCGCTGCGGACCAGGACGTTGTGCAGCGTGTTCATGCCGCAGCCGACGACCTCGACCAGTACCTGGAACAGCCGCGCTGGTACCAGAGCCTGGGCGACGGCGCACCGGCGTGCATCGCCTACTTCTCGCCCGAATTCGGCATCACCGAGGTCCTGCCGCAGTACTCTGGCGGCCTTGGCATCCTGGCCGGAGACCACCTGAAAGCGGCCTCGGATCTTGGCGTGCCGCTGATCGGCGTCGGCCTCCTGTACCAGGCCGGCTACTTCAAGCAGTCGCTGTCCCGGGACGCCTGGCAGCAGGAAACTTACCCGGTCCTCGACCCGGACGGGCTCCCCCTGACGCTCCTGCGCGAGGCCGCCCCGGACGGCAACGGCAAACCGATCCAGATTTCCCTTCCCCTCCCCAACGGCCGGCGCCTGCTGGCGCACGTGTGGCGGGCCGACGTCGGACGCGTTCCGCTGCTGCTGCTGGATTCCAACGTTCCGGGCAATGACGAATCCGCCCGCGGCATCACCGACCGCCTGTACGGCGGCGGCGGTGACCACCGGCTGCAGCAGGAACTCCTGCTGGGCATGGGCGGGGTCAAGGCGCTGCGCGAGTTCCAGCGGCTCACGGGCGTCCCCGCGCCGGAGGTCTTCCACACCAACGAAGGCCACGCCGGGTTCCTCGGCGTCGAGCGGATCCAGGAATTGATGTCCGGCCCGGAGCCGCTCAGCTGGGAGGAAGCCCTGGCCGCCGGGCGGGCGTCCACGGTGTTCACCACCCACACGCCGGTCCCGGCGGGCATCGACCGTTTCGAGATCTCCCAGATCCAGCACTTCTTCGAAGCCGGACTCGCCCCGGACGTCCCGGTCGCAAAGATCCTGGATCTGGGCCGTGAGGACTTCGCCGACGGCAACCCGTTCGTGTTCAACATGGCCGTCATGGGACTGCGGCTGGCCCAGCGGGCCAACGGTGTGGCCAAACTGCACGGCGTAGTCTCCCGCGGAATGTTCTCCGCCCTCTGGCCGGGCTTCGACCACTCCGAAATCCCCATCACGTCCGTCACTAACGGCGTGCACGTCCCCACCTGGGTGGACCCCCGGATCTCCGCGTTGGCGCGGGACCAGTTCGGCACCGAAGCGGAGGCGCAGGGCCGTTGGGACCTGGCCTACAACGTCACCGACGAGGATCTCTGGGCATTGCGGCGCGAGATGCGGGTCTCGTTGGTGGATGATGTACGCCGCCGGCTCCGGGCCGCCTGGAAGAAGCGCGGCGCGGCCGACGCCGAGCTGGCGTGGACGGACTCCGTCCTGGACCCGGACGTCCTGACCATTGGCTTTGCCCGCCGCGTGCCGACCTACAAGCGGCTGACCCTGATGCTGCGCGACCCCGAACGGCTCAAGGCGCTGCTGCTGCACAAGACGCACCCAATCCAGCTGGTCATCGCCGGGAAGTCGCATCCGGCCGACGACGCCGGCAAGAAGATGATCCAGGACCTGGTCCGGTTCACCGACGATCCCGCTGTGCGGCACCGGATCGCGTTCCTGCCCAACTACGACATCGCCATGGCCCGGACGCTGTTCCCCGGCTGTGATGTGTGGCTGAACAACCCGCTGCGCCCCCTGGAGGCTTGTGGAACGTCCGGCATGAAGGCTGCCCTGAACGGTTCGCTGAACCTCTCGGTCATGGACGGCTGGTGGGACGAGATGTACGACGGCGAGAACGGCTGGGCGATCCCGACCGCCAACAACGACGCTTCCCCGGAAGAACGTGACGACATCGAGGCGGCGGCACTGTACGAGCTGCTCGAGACGCAGGTGGCACCGCGGTTCTACGGGCTGACCGTGTCCGACGCGGCCGGAGCCGCGGGACCGTCCCAGCCCGGCCCGCAGAAGGTTCCCACCCACTGGGTCTCCATGATCAAGCACACCATGTCCCACCTTGGCCCGGCGGTTTCCGCGGAACGGATGCTCCGGGACTACGTCAACGTGCTGTACCGGCCCGCCGCGATCGCAGGACGCCGCGCGGTGGCCGATAGCTACGCCCAGGCCAAGGCGCTGGCGGCGTGGACCTCTCGGATCCGGGCCGCCTGGCCGCAGATCCAGGTGGAACACGTCGACTCGGTGGGGGTCTCCGAGGACCCGCAGATCGGCGACCTGCTGCAGGTCAATGCGTACGTGGCCCTGCGTGAGCTCTCCCCGGACGACGTCTATGTTGAAGTGGCCTACGGCCGGGCCGAGGACACGGACGAGCTGACGGACATCACGGTCGCGGAGCTGAAGGCCGCCGAAGACCTCGGCAAGGGCCGGCACCTCTTCAGCGGCACGCTGGTGATCGACCGTTCGGGGTCCTTCGGCTACACCGTGCGCGTGCTCCCCAAGAATGAGGCGCTGGCGTCCAAAGCGGAACTTGGCCTGATCGTCAACGCCTGATCGTCAGCGCCTGATCGTCAAGGCCTGATGTCGGCTAGAGGCAGACGGCGATGACGTCCAGGCTCTTGCCGGCGTAGCCTTCGGCGTCCTGCAGCGTTTCGCAGATGACGGCGAAGGAGCGGTCCGCTCGGAGGGCGGCAGGCACCTGCCAGATAAAGGTGACGGGGGCCTCGCCGTCGTCCGTCACGGCATCCGCGACGTCGTGCAGCGAATCGTGCAGGGCATCCAGGTCCGTGCCATAGTCGTCCGGGACGTCCAGGAGCTCGCCGAACGTGTCCAGGACCGCCTGCTTGGTATCGGCGGCGGGGACCACCAGGGCGCGGCGGCCGGCGTCGTCGATTTGCGCCGTGAGTTCTTCGATGGTCCAGGTCTCAGCCGAGTAAATCTTCATGGGGTCCTTAATCTCGAAATAATTAGGTGCGGTAAATATTGATGGTGTTGGCCTGGACGAGGTCCCGCTCACCGGAGGCAACTCGGGCGCCCTGACGCCGGTCATGGAGTTCGGAAGTGGTCACGCGAAGCTCGAAGAGCCGGTGTCCGGTGCCGTCCTCGTTACTGAGCTGCGGCGGCAACGTGACCTTGACGTCGTCGGCGCCGCCGTTGACCACCACGAGGCCGTCGATGTGCCCGTCGTCGGAGCCGAGCAGGAGCTGGATCACGCGGTGGCCGGGGTCATGCCACGTGTCGGCTGACATGGGCTTGCCGTCCACATCGAACCAGTGGAAGTAGGACTGGTTGTCGCGCGCCGGATAATCATGCGGCTGGCTGGCCAGGAACTCCTTGCGAAGCCGGATGACGCGCTTGGTGGTGCGCAGCATCGCGTGGGATTCGGTGGTGCTGGTCCAGTCGATCCAGGTGAGGGCGTTGTCCTGGCAGTAGGCGTTGTTGTTGCCCTGCTGGGTCCGGCAGATCTCGTCCCCGGCGGTGATCATGGGCACGCCCTGGGAAATCATGAGGCAGGCCATCAGGTTCCGCCGGCTTTGGGCGCGCCGGGCGAGGATGTCGCCGTCTTCCGTGGGGCCCTCGAAGCCGTGGTTGTAGCTGCGGTTGTCGCCGTGGCCGTCCCGGTTCTGCTCACCGTTGACCTCGTTGTGCTTGCGGTCGTACGCCGTCAGATCGGCCAGGGTGAAGCCGTCGTGGGCCGTGACCAGGTTCAGCGAGGCAAGCCGGGACCGGCCCGAAGACTCGAACAGCCGGGCCGAACCAGAGAGAGCGTCCGCGAGGCGGGCCACCGGCCCGCCGCTGCCGCCGCCGTCGATCGCGGCGCGGTCAGCCAACCAAAAGCTGCGGACGGCGTCGCGGAAATGGTCGTTCCAGTCCACCCATCCTGCCGGAAACCGGCCGGTCTGCCAGCCGCCGTAGCCAACGTCCCAGGGTTCGGAAATCAACTTCACGCCGGACAGGACAGGATCGGCGCCCACCGCGACGAGGAAGGGGTGCCGCGGATCGAATTCGTTGGCGCTGTTGCGGCAAAGCGTGACGGCAAGGTCAAAGCGGAAGCCATCGATGTGGAACTCGCTCACCCAGTAGCGCAGGGAATCCAGCACCAGCTGCACCACGCGGGGTTCGCCGAAGTTCAGGCTGTTGCCGCAGCCCGTGGTGTCGACATACTTGCCGTGGCCGTCGTTGCGGTAGTACTGCATCTCGCCCAGGCCGCGGAAGCTCAGGGTGGGACCGTCCGTGCCGCCCTCGGCGGTGTGGTTGTACACGACGTCGAGGATGACCTCGAGCCCGGCGGCA
Organism: Arthrobacter sp. LAR12-1-1.1; assembly: GCF_040676555.1. Classification (NCBI taxonomy): domain Bacteria; kingdom Bacillati; phylum Actinomycetota; class Actinomycetes; order Micrococcales; family Micrococcaceae; genus Arthrobacter; species Arthrobacter sp. LAR12-1-1.1. Next base: position 12,521 of record NZ_JBEGIG010000067.1, read on the forward strand.
TGCAGCAGCTTGACCATGCCCTTGAACTCGTCCTGGACCGCATGGGCGCCGGCGGCCTGGGCGGCCTCGGTGGCGTAGCCGGGGTGCGGTGCGAAAAAGGCGGCCGTGTTGTAGCCCCAGTAGTTCGTCAGCCCGAGCTGCTGCAGGTGCGGCTCATCCACGTGGAAATGGACGGGCAGGAGCTGGATCGCCGTGACGCCCAGCGAGATCAGGTGCTCGATCATGGCCGGGTGGGCCATCCCGGCGTAGGTCCCCTGCAATTCCTCCGGAATATCCGGGTGAAGCTTCGTCTGGCCGCGGACGTGGGCCTCGTAGACGATGGTGTTGCGCCACGGGACGCGGGGGCTGCGGTCCAGGCCCCAGTCAAAGTCGCTGCCGACCCGGACACTGGTGATCAGGCCCTCACGTTCGTCGACGGCCCGCCCGTAAGGGTCCATCAACAGCGGCTGCTCGCCGACGGCATCAAAATCGGTGGCGGGCATGGACAGCGGCAGGGCCTCGTGTTCCGGGGAGGACCGGAAACCGTAGCGCGAACCGGCGGGAATGCCCTCCACAATGCCGTGGTGGACGCCGTCGGTGTAATTGGGCAGGGTCTTTACCTGCCAGGTACCCCCGGGCGCCTGATACGCGATCTCCAGGGTGGTCACGCCGGGCGCGTAGACGGCCACGTTGGCGAACTCACCCCGGGGATCGTCCACTGCCGGTGAGCCGGTGTGCGGAATGCTGATCCCCAGCGGAAACGCCCGCGAAGCGTCTACGGTGGAAGCTGTATCTATGTAAGACATAACCATTGCTTAAAGCTTAGCCGGGCCGGACAAATGGCCCCCGTTTTCGTTTTCATGACGTTTTGCAGTGTACGGACCGCCGCACTGCATACTGTAATGGAGCGCCGAGTTGGAGGTAATTGTGCGCGTTGCATTAGCCCAAATCATCACCGGCCGCGATCTGGCCGCGAACCTGGCCCTCGTGGACGCCTACACGCGCCAGGCCAAGGCCGGCGGCGCGGACCTGGTGGTGTTCCCCGAAGCCACCATGCGGGCCTTCGGCAATTCGCTCCTGGATATCGCCGAGCCTCTGGACGGCCCATGGGCTGCACGCGTGCGCGCCCTCGCCGCGGAACTCGGCATCGTGATCGTCGCCGGGATGTTCACCCCGGGCACGGCCGGTCACGGCTCCAAGGTGCGCAACACCCTGCTGGTCACCGGCCCCGGCCTCGAGGCCAGCTACGACAAAATCCACCTGTTCGATGCCTTCGGTTTCGCCGAATCGGACACGGTTGACGCTGGCACCGCCCCCGTCACGTTCGAGCTCGACGGCGTGACCTTCGGCCTCGCCACGTGCTACGACGTCCGCTTCCCGGACCTGTTCACGGAAAACGCGGATCGCGGCGCCGACGTCAACATTGTGTGCGCCTCCTGGGGTTCGGGCCCCGGCAAGGCCGATCAGTGGAAGCTCCTGGCCCGCGCCCGCGCCCTGGACTCCACCACTCTGGTCCTCGCCTGCGGCCAGGGCGACCCCGCCAGCGTCGGTCACCCGGTCAAGGGTTCCGCCCCCACCGGCGTCGGGCACTCCGTGGTGGTCTCCCCCATGGGCGACATCCTGCAAGAGCTCGACGGCGCCCCGGGCCTGCTGTTCGCCGACCTCGACACCGCCACCGTCAAGGAAGCCCGAACCAAACTCCCGGTCCTAGTCAACCGCCACAAGTTCTAAGAACTCGGCTACGGTTCGCCGTGGTCAGGTCTTCCGTGGTTACGTCCCGCGGTCACCGGCGCCTTTCCCGTGGTCACCTCCGCAGGCAACGGCGCCCTGCCGTCGCTTAGGGGGCAGCCCCCTTCCTCCCGCCGCCTACTTCGGCCGCGGCCGGCTTCATTCGGCTCTGGTCGGCGATGCGCTCCTTAGCAAGACACCGCTGCCCGCTCGAATTCAGCCCAACCCGCGTCTAGCACTTCGGTATTCACAACGACTTCCGCGGCCTATTCAGCCTGGCGACGCGCAAACGCCCTGGTGCTAGGGGTATTCGGGTCGCGGGAAGAGATCAGCGCGTCGCAGAGGGAAATGCGCGTCGCAGGAAGGAACGTGCGTCCTGCGTCGATGTACTTCGGAGGAACATCAGAACCGAGGAGAACCCCGATTCTGAGCATTAAAGGCAACTGCTCCCTCACGAGATGAACTGCTCCCCAGAAGCTGGAACTGAATATCTCAGTCCAACTTCCGGGGAGCAGTTCAAGAAGTGAGGGAGCGTTGGCCGACCTACGACGAAACGTGAGGCAGCGTTTGACGTTTTACGACGAAAGGTGAGCGAGGCTCATCGCCGGAACCGGAGTTTTGCTAAGGAGCGCATCGCCGACCGGAACCGCGTAAGGCCGCCAGCGGCCGCACGAGGTGCAGGGAGGAAGGACAGCCCCGAGGGCCCCGAACTGAGCTTGCGAAGTTTGCGAAGGGGCTGACCGCTAAGCGACGGCAAAACTTTGGTTGCGGCGGACCCAGCCACGACTCCGGTTACGGCGGACCCAACCGCAACGAGCGCTGCGGCGGGCCCGATACCGAGCTAACGCTGATTACTTTGCGGCGCGCTGGCGGGAGATTTCGTAGAGGGAGATGCCGACTGCCATGGAGGCGTTGAGTGATTCCATGGCGGAGTCGATCGGGATGGAGACGATCTGGTCGCAGTTTTCGCGGACCAGGCGGCTCAGGCCCTTGCCCTCGGAACCAACGACAATGCACACCGGTTCGGTTGCCAGGGCGAGCTCGGGCAGCGAGACGTCGCCGTCGCCGTCGAGACCCAGGACGTAGATGCCCATGTTCTTGAAGGCCTTGAGCGTGTTGTTCAGGTTGGCCGCGCGTGCGACGGGGACGCGGACGGCCGCGCCGGCGCTGGTCTTCCAGGCCGAGGCCGTGACACCCACGGAGCGGCGTTCCGGGACGATGACGCCGTGGCCGCTGAAGGCCGAGACGGAGCGGATGATCGCGCCGAGGTTGCGGGGATCGGTGATGCCGTCGAGGGCAACGAAGAGCGGGGCGTTGGCTACGTGGCCCTTCTTCCAGGCCTCGATCGTCTCTTCGGCGAGCTCGTATGCGTCTTGGTATTCGTACGGCGGGATCTGCAGCACGAGGCCCTGGTGGATGGCGTCGTCGGTCATGCGGTCGAGCTCGGGCTTGCCGGTTTCCATCAGCGGGATGCCGCGTTCGGCGGCGAGCTTCAGGGATTCCTTGACGCGGTCGTCCATTTCGATGCGGACGGCGACGTGCAGGGCCTTGGCCGGGATGCCGGCACGCAGGGCTTCGACCACGGAGTTGCGGCCGGTGACGACCTCTTCCGTGGCGCGGCCCTTGGGTCCGGAGCGGCCGGTGCGGGCGGCGGCGCTGGTGGTGCGGCTTCCGCTGGCGCGCTTGGCTTCGGAGCGTTCCGAGAGCTGCTTGTTCTTGAACGCCTTGTGGTAGGGGCGGTCCTCCGCCTTCGGCGTGGGGCCCTTGCCCTCAAGTGCCTTGCGGCCGTGACCGCCGGTTCCGACGGAGGGGCCCTTCTTCAATTTGACCGAGCGGCGACCGTTGTTGGCCATGAGTTTCACCCTTTAAATACGCGATTCGTTGATAAGTCTGACCTCCAGTCTACTGACTCGAGTAAAATCCTCGACCGGAAGGGACGACGACGGCCCACTTCTCCGGCCGCCGTCAACGAGGATCAGCCGCGCTTGAGGCTCCAGCTCGCCCCGTCCGGGCCGTCCTCGACGACGACGCCGGCGGCGGCGAGCGTATCGCGGATGGCGTCCGAGGCGGCCCAGTCCTTGGCCGCCCGGGCGTGGGCCCGCGCCGTCAGCTGCGCCTCGACCAGAACGCCAAGGGCGGTGTTGGCCTGTTCGTCGGCGGCCGGTGTCGCGGTGGCGTTGAGGCCGAGAACGTCCACCATGGCGGTGACGCTGGCGAGTGCCTGCCCCGCGGCGTCGAGGTCTCCTTCGGTGAGCGCGGTGTTGCCGGCGCGGACGGTGTCGTGCAGGACGGCGAGGGCCTGCGGCACGTTGAGGTCATCGTCCATGGCGGCCGCGAAGGCATCCGGAACTGTGCCGTAGCTGAAGAAGCCGACGGCGCCGTCGTGCGTCGTCGCGCTCCGAAGTGCGCGGCTGATGAACCCGTCAATGCGTTCGACGGCGGCGGCGGCTTCCTGCAGGGAGGTCGGCTGGTAGTCCAGCACGGAGCGGTACTGCGCCTGCCCGAGGTAGTACCGGACAACCCGCGGCGGGGCGAGTTCGAGCATTTCGGCCGGGCTGACGGTGTTGCCGATGGACTTGGACATCTTTTCGCCGGCGTAGGTGACCATGCCGTTGTGCATCCAGAAGTTGGCGAAGCCGTGGCCGGCCGCCTGGGATTGTGCCATTTCGTTTTCGTGGTGCGGGAAGCGCAGGTCCAGTCCGCCACCGTGGATGTCGAACTCGGTGCCGAGGTACTTGGTGACCATCGCGGAGCATTCGAGGTGCCAGCCCGGGCGGCCGGGGCCCCACGGGGAGGACCAGCTCGCCGTCGTCGGCTCCCCGTCCTTGTAGCCCTTCCACAGCGCGAAGTCGCGCGGGTCCCGCTTACCGCGCGGGTCGGCGTCCGCGGCACCCTGCATGTCGTCGAGTTTTTGGCGCGTCAGGGTGCCGTACTTGGACCAGGAACGCACGTCGAAGTAGACGTCGCCGGAGTCGTCGAGGGCCGGGTAGGCGTGGCCGCGGTCGATCAGCTGCTGGATGAGGGCATGCATTTCCGGGATGTGGCCGGTGGCGCGGGGCTCATAGGTGGGACGGGAGACGCCCAGGGTGTCGTAGGCCTTGAGGAATTCCTGCTCGTAGCGGTAGGCGAGGGCCCACCATTCCTCGTTGCGCTGGGCTCCGGGCTCGTCCTCAAAATCGGGGCCGAAGGACGCGGCGGACTTGGCGAGGATCTTGTCGTCGATGTCGGTGACGTTGCGGACCGCCGTCACGCGGAAGCCGCGGTACTGCAGCCAGCGGGTCAGCTGGTCGAACGCGATGGCTGAGCGGATGTGGCCGACATGCGGCATGCCCTGCACGGTGGCTCCGCAGTAGTACAGGCTCACGTGGCCAGGTACCAGGGGGACGAAGTCGCGGACTTCGGCGGATGCAGTGTCGTAAAAGCGCAGGGTCACCGCTCCAGATTAGCCGATGGCGCTCCGCGGCCTTACCGGCGGCATTGCTGGCGGCGTTACTGACGCTTTGCTGGCGACCGGGAATCTGGAACCACCGCTCCGGCAACCTACTTGCAGTATTGCCCGATCTTGTTGATCTGCTCCGTGAGCTGGGCGGTCTGTTCGTCGGTCTTGGTTCCCGTGGGGCTTGCCGCGACCTGCTTCATGATCTCGGCCATCTGTTGGATGGGGGCGCCCACTTCCGGCGCCACCTTGTCCGCAACTTCCTGGTAGTGCTGGCCAATCTGCCCGGCCTGCTCCTTCGCGTTCCCGGTAGGCACGAAGGTATCGGTGTTGAGGAACTTGCAGCTTTCCTCGACACTCATCTTTGGCGTGGGGCTGGGCGTCGCCGTCGAGCCGGCACAGCCGCTCAGCATGGTCCCTGCCACGAGTACGACGGCGGTCAGCAGCTTTTTCACGGCAGGTCTCCTGGCTGTTTGGAACTGGCGGTCAGGCTTGGTCTTCACCCTCAAGCCTAGGGGACCGGGGCTGGGAGCGTTTAACCCTGCAGTGGCTGGCCTGCGGTGTTTAACTTCCTGTGACTAACCTGCGGTGGTTAGCTGGCCGGATAGACGAGCGCTGTTGCGACGGCCGAGATCCCCTCGCCCCGGCCGGTGAATCCGAGTCCGTCGCTCGTGGTGGCGGTGACGCTGACCGGCGCTGCGGCAGCGTCGCTGAGGACACGCTGGGATTCCTCCCGCCGCGGGCCGAATTTGGGCCGGTTGGCCACGAACTGGACGGCGATATTGCCGATTTCGAATCCGTGGGCGCGAACAATCCTGGCGGCCTCGGCCAGCAGGGTCACGCCGGACGCCCCGGCATATTCGGGCCGGTCCGTACCGAAATGCGTGCCCAGGTCCCCGATCCCGCAGGCCGAGAAGAGCGCGTCGGCCGCGGCGTGCGCCACGGGGTCACCGTCGGAATGGCCGGACAGTCCCCGCTCCCCCTCCCAGAAGAGGCCGCCGAGCCACAACGGCTGGGGCTTGTCTTCGGCGGCGAAGGCATGGACGTCGATCCCGATCCCGGTCCTGGGGATCAGCGGCGCATTGGTGGACATGCTCATCCCTCCACCCAGCGCGCGCCCAAGGGGCCTTCGAGGAGGCCTTCGGCCAGGATCAGGTCCAGGGGCGTGGTGATCTTCAGGGATTGGCTGGCGCCGCGAACGGCGTGGACGGGGACGCCGATGAGCTCCACGAGCATCGCGTCGTCCGTGACGAGGGCCGCCTGGCCGGCGTCGAACCCGGCGGCAGCCTCGTGGGCGCGCTTAAGGGTGGCGAAGGCGAATCCCTGCGGCGTCTGCACGGCGCGGAGCGACTCCCGGGGCGCTGTCCCGGTGACCAGTTCGGGGGCCACCGCGGCGCCGTCGCCGGTGGTCGGTTCGACGGTCTTGACCGTGTCGACAACCGGTATCACCGGAATGACGGCCGAGGCGCCGGCGCCAAGCGCCGCTGCCACCCGGTGGAAGACCGCCTCCGGAGCCAGTGCCCGGGCGGCGTCGTGGACCAGGACTGATTCGGTACCAGGCAGCAGGGCCGCCATCGCGGCACGGACCGAATCGGCGCGGTTCGCACCGCCGTCGACGACAGTCACGACCGGAACCTGGACGCCGTAAGGGGACTCCGCGGTGCGCACCTGCCCGGCCGCAAGCTCTTGCGTGAAGGCCTCGCACAGCGCCCGCAGCTCGGTGTCTCCCGGGGGGATCGCAATGCAGATCTGCTGCGCGATCCCCGCGGCTGCCACGCCGCGCAGGGCGTGGGTGAGGATGCTGTCCCCGCCGAGAGGCACTTTAGCTTTCGGCATGCCGTAGCCCAGGCGCTGGCCGGAGCCGGCGGCCACCACAATGACCGCAGTGGCGGGACCGGCCGGTGACGTTTTCGTCGGTGCAGTATCCATGGGCACAAGACTACGTCCCCGCGCCTCGGAGCATCCCGTTGCGCTAGCACTTGTGGCTGTTCCGGGGCACCCAGGGCAGCCACAACTGATAGCGCAACCGAGGGGCGGCGGCTGAAAAAGGGCAAAAAGAAGCCCCGGCGGCCTTACGCCACCGGGGTTCGATTCTTATCTGCGCCGGCCCTGCTGGGGCCGGCCCTGTGTTAGGAAGCCAGGACCTCGTCGAGAACGCTTGCAGCCTTCTCTTCATCAGTCTTTTCAGCCAGTGCCAGTTCCGAAATCAGGATCTGGCGGGCCTTGGCCAGCATGCGCTTCTCTCCTGCGGAGAGACCCCGGTCGTGATCACGGCGCCAGAGGTCGCGAACGACCTCGGCTACCTTGATGACGTCACCGGAAGCAAGCTTTTCCAGGTTTGCCTTGTAACGACGCGACCAGTTGGTGGGTTCTTCAGTGAACTCGGCCCGCAGCACATCGAACACATGCTCCAAGCCTTCTTTGCCCACTACGTCCCGAACCCCAACCAGGTCAACGTTTTCTGCTGGAACTTCAATGGTCAGATCACCCTGAGCCACCTTGAGCTTGAGATACATCTTCTCTTCGCCCTTGACGGTGCGCATCTTGATTTCTTCAATTTTCGCTGCACCGTGGTGAGGGTAAACTACTGTCTCGCCGACCTCAAAAACCATGTGGACATTCCCCTTTCCCGCAGACCAGTTTATCACGATTAAGGCATACAACTGGCATCTAAACGTGCCGGAAACCGCATGAATCCGGGGAAAATGGCCGCAATCCACCCCCTCAAACCCCTTGACGAATGCGGATAATAGTGCCTGCAGCCTTAACTGCCAAGAGGTTTCCGGCCCCCGCCAAGCCGGGTCTCGTCGCCGGAGACGCACGGCTACCCGCGCTTGTGTGTAGGCGCCGAATCCTTGTTTGAGGCCGATTGCGGCTAGGCTATGGCTGAATAATGTTTCAAGACTCTCAAGGAGTGCGTGACGTGCGTTTCACTGCGATGAACCGGGGCCAGCGCGGCAAGCTGGCAATGGCAACGGCGGCACTTGGCATCGGCCTGCTGTCCCTGACCGGCTGCGGCTACCTCAACGCCCAGCAGACCACGGCGCAGTACTCGGCCTCGGACGGAACCCGGACTGATCTCGGTGCGCTGCAGCTGCGCAACTTCATCATCATCTCCGATGGCGAGGACAAACCGGGCCGCGTGATCGGCGCCGTGTACAACACGTCCTCCAACGACGTGGTGCTGACCATTAAGGGTGCGGAGGGCTCGCAGACCCAGGTTCCGGTCAAGCAGAATTCCTACACCATGCTCAACGATTCCACGGACGCCGCGATCCTGAGCACCTCCGGAGCCAAGCCGGGCGCGATGGCGGAAGTCACCATCTCCGAGGACGGCACCAACAAGGACGCCATGTTCAAGGTTCCGGTCCTGGACGGGACGATCGTCGACTACAAGACGTACCTGCCGACGCCGGAGCCCACCGCCGCCAGCACGGCATCGTCGTCCGAGACGGCAACCTCGACCGAGACGGCCACGCCGACGCCGAGCAGCACCGCCGGCCACTAGCCCAGCGGCTGGACCTATGCAAAAGGAGGGGCACCTGCCGGTGCCCCTCCTTTTGCATGTCCCTGGACTTGCTGCCCGGGACGTCCAACTGCGTCGACGTCCCGCTGCGTGGACTTCCAGCTGCCCGGCCGGGCCGCCGGGCAGCTTCGTCCGGCTTTAGGGCTCGAACTTGTAACCCAGCCCGCGGACCGTGATCAGGTACCGCGGCGCGGAGGCATCCGGCTCGATCTTGCTGCGCAGCCGCTTGACGTGGACGTCAAGGGTCTTGGTGTCCCCCACATAATCGGAGCCCCAGACCCTGTCGATCAGCTGACCGCGGGTCAGGACCCGGCCGGAGTTCCGCAGCAGCATTTCCAGCAGCTCGAACTCTTTGAGCGGCAAGGCGATCTGCTCGCCCCCGACGCTCACCACATGGCGTTCAATGTCCATCCGGACAGGACCGGCCTGCACCGTGCTGGAGACGAGTTCCTCCGGCTCGCTCTGGCGCCGCAGGACGGCACGGACCCGGGCCACGAGTTCCCGCGAGGAGTAGGGCTTGGTGACGTAGTCGTCGGCACCCAGTTCCAGCCCCACCACCTTGTCGATTTCCGAGTCCTTGGCCGTCAGCATGATCACGGGCACACCGGAGCGCTGCCGGAGTTGGCGGCAGACCTCCGTGCCGGACTGGCCCGGCAGCTGCAGGTCCAGGAGTACGAGATCGGCGCCGTTGCGGTCGAATTCGGTGATGGCGTCCAGTCCGTTGTCCACCACCTCGACTTCGAACCCTTCTTTACCCAACAGATAGGACAGGGGGTCGCTGAAGGACTCCTCGTCCTCGACAATCAGAATCCGGCTCAAGCGGTAGCTCCTTGCTCATGGACGCCGGCGGCGTCACGTCGTTGCGGTCTGGGGTCCCGGCTGGAGGTGTGGGCCGCGGGCTTGCCCGCATCAGAGGCGTCGCCGTCGTCCTGCCCTTCCATCTCGGGAAGTCGAATGGTGAACGTGGAACCCTGGCCGAGCTGGGACCACAGGGTCACCTCGCCGCCGTGGTTGGAAATGACGTGCTTGACGATGCTCAGGCCAAGCCCCGTGCCTCCGGTCTGCCGGGAGCGGGCAGCGTCCACGCGGTAGAAGCGCTCGAAGACGCGCTCCTGGTCCTCGGCGCTGAGCCCGTCGCCCTGATCCGTCACCGAGACCGCCACGAGGCCGTCCTTGGCCCGGATGCCCACACCCACCTTGGTGTTCTCCGGCGAGTAGCGGATGGCGTTGTCGATCAGGTTGCGCAGGGCGGTGACGAGGAGGTCCTGGTCGCCGTAGACCATGGCGTCGGCGTGCCCGCCGACCACCAGCTGGATGTTCTTGCTCTCGGCCGGCAGCTGGGAGCGGTCCACGGCCTCACTGACCACAGTGTTGATGTCCACCGGGCGGCCCTGCTGCGCGACGTTGGCGCCCTGGAGCCGGGAGAGTTCGATGATGTCCTGGACCAGGGCCGCAAGCCGGGTCGATTCCTTATGCATGCGCTTGGCGAACCGCTTGACCGCCTCGGGGTCGTCGGCGGACGACTCGAGCGCCTCGGCCAGGAGCGAGATCGCCCCGACCGGTGTCTTCAGTTCGTGGGAGACATTCGCGACAAAGTCGTTGCGGACTTCCTCCGTGCGGGTGAATTCCGTCCGGTCATCGGCCAGCAGGAGGATGTATTCCTCCGTGATGACGGCGGCCCGGACCTGGACCACGATCGTTCCCTGTCCGAGCGGGCCGCGCGGCAGCTCCAGCTGCTTTTCGAGGATGACACCGTCCCGCCGCACCTTGGCCGTCATCTCCAGCAACTGCTGGTGCACCACGGTGTGCCCGCGGACCAAGCCATAGGCGTATGCGGCCGGGCTGGCGCGGACCACGCCGTCGATCGCGTCAACCACCACGAAAGCGCGGCCGAGGACGGCGAGCACCTCCGCGGCACCCTCGGGCAGCGAGGGGTCGTCGACGTCGACGTCCACAATGTGCCGCTGCTGCTCACTCACCCGGAACGCGAGTACGCCGAACATGCCAAACGAGAGGCCGATCAGGCCGGCGATCACGCCGATGAGCATTGGATCCACGGCTCCAGCTTATGCTCTGCCACACGACCGAAACCGAAATCTCCTGCGATTCGGGCGCCGGTTCAGCTAACGTTCACCTATTGGGGCGTAACAGTTCACCGGATACTGAAAGAGTTGACAGTTGGAGCGCCGGTAGGTGAACCGAAATAGGCCCGCCGCTTCGACTGCAGGCAATATTTCCGAGGAAAGGACGCACACGTGCGTAAGGTTTTTCAGGAGGAGCTCGCCCAGGTAAGGGAACAGCTCGTCGAGATCTCAGCGTTGGTCACAGAGGCCATCGACAAGGCCACGACAGCTTTCGAGGGCGCCGATATCGACCTCGCCGAGGACGTGATTGCCGCCGATGCCCGCATCGACTTCCTGCAGAACAGCCTCGACGAGCGCGCCATCGACATCCTTGCCCTCCAGGGTCCGGTGGCGAGCGATCTGCGCATGCTGGTTGGTTCGCTCCGGATGAGCGCCTCGCTGGAGCGCATGGGCGACCTCGCCCGCCACCTGGCCCAGCTGGCGCGTCTGCGCTACCCGGAGTCAGTGGTTCCGGATCAGCTGCGGGAGACTTTCAAGAGCTTCGCGGAACTGGACCTGCTGATCGCCCAGAAGCTCACGGAACTGCTGGCAACCCGCGACCTCGGCGTGGCCCGGGAAATCATGAAGGCCAACAGCGAGGTCAACGACCTTCACCTGAGCGTTTTCAAGGCGATCGCGCGCAGCGACTGGCAGGAGTCGCCGGCCACGACGGTGGACGTTGCCCTGGCCAGCCGCTACTTTGAGCGCTTCGCCGACCACGGCGTCTCGGTTGCCCAGAAGGTCACGTACCTCGTCACCGGCGCGTGGCAGCCGAACAGCATCGAACACATCTGACGCCGGCCCCGCGCTGACACAACCGCGCTGGGGCAACTGCGCTGACACAACGACGGCGTCCGGTCACCTTGGGGGTGGCCGGACGCCGTTGTTTGTATCCTTTGCGCTTGGCGCCGTTCGGGGCGGGAACCGCCTACTTCTTGCCTTGGTTGGCAACTGCCTTGATGGCCTCGGCGGCGGCCTCGGGGTCGAGGTAGGTGCCGCCCGGGTTCAGCGGCTTGAAGTCCTCATCCAGTTCGTAGACCAGCGGGATGCCGGTGGGGATGTTCAGTGCGGCGATGTCCTCGTCGCTGATCCCGTCAAGGTGCTTGACGAGGGCGCGGAGCGAGTTGCCGTGGGCAGTGACCAGGACGGTCTTCCCAGCCCTGAGGTCTTCCTTGATGTCCGATTCCCAGTACGGCATGAGCCGGATCAGGACATCCTTGAGGCATTCGGTGCGCGGGACGGCGTCGCCGAGGTCCGCGTAGCGCGGGTCCCCCACCTGGGAGAACTCGGAATCGTCGGCCAGGGGCGGCGGCGGGGTGTCGTAGGACCGGCGCCACAGCATGAACTGCTCCTCGCCGAATTCGGCGAGGGTCTGGGCCTTGTCTTTGCCCTGCAGTGCGCCGTAGTGGCGCTCGTTGAGCCGCCAGTCACGCTTGACGTCGATCCAGCCGCGGTCGGCCTTTTCCAGTGCCATGTTCGCCGTGTTGATGGCCCGCTTCAACCGTGAGGTGTAGAGGATGTCGGGGAGGATGTTGTTCTCCACGAGCAGCTCGCCGCCGCGCACGGCCTCGGCACGGCCCTGGTCGTTGAGGTCAACGTCCACCCAGCCGGTGAAGAGGTTCTTGGCATTCCAGTCGCTGTGGCCGTGGCGCAGCAGAATCAGCTTGTAAGTCATGGTTTTCATCCTAGCCGAGCGGTCGGCGGCGGTGCCGTGCGTTACACGCCGCGCGGTTGACGGCCGGGTTTCACCACGCCCTCACCGCAATGCACGGTCACCTCGCGCCCATCCCGCGGCTCACCATGGCCACAAGTGACCCCGCGTTGGAGGATAGGCTTGGGCGGTGGTGCAGAAGGCTGAACGGGTGCTGTCCCCCCGGAACCAGGGCGGAACGAGAAGCGGCGCGCGCGGCGGCAGGCCCGTGGGCAACGTGACCCGTGGCACCACGAACCCCAACCGGATGCGCCGGGTGGACCGCTGGCTGACCGGGCCGCAGGCGTGGCGGCTGCGCGCCGCGGCCCATCCCCTCGCCGTCGACCTCGGCTACGGCGCCTCGCCGGCCACCGCCGTCGAACTCTTCGAACGCCTCGCGGGGGTCCGCGCGGACATGCAGATGGTGGGGATCGAAATCGAACCGGAGCGTGTCCGGCAGGCCCAAGCTCTTGAACGGCCCGGCCTGATGTTCCAGCTGGGCGGCTTCGAGCTGCCGGTGACCGGAAATCCCGTGTTGGTCCGCGCCTTCAACGTGCTGCGGCAGTACGAGGAAGCCGACGTGGCCGGCATCTGGCAGCTGGTGCAGGACCGTCTCGCTCCGGGCGGGCTGTTCATCGACGGCACGTGCGATGAAATCGGGCGCCGAGCGGCCTGGGTGGCGCTCGACGTCGAGCGGCCGCTGAGCCTGAGCGTGTCCATGCGGTTCGGTGCTTTCGCGCTGCCCTCAGACGTCGCCGAAAGGCTGCCGAAGGCCCTGATCCACCGCAACGTGCCCGGCGAGAAGATCCACGCCTACCTGCAGGCAATGGACAAGGCCTGGCTGGAAGCGGCGCCGCTGGCGTCGCTCGGCAGCCGGCAGCGCTTCACAGCAATGTGCCGTGCACTGCTAGACGCCGGCTGGCCCATCCAGGACGGCCCGTCCCGCTGGCGGCTGGGCGAAGTAACGGTCAGCTGGGAAGCCGTGGCCCCGGGAAGCTAGCCGGTTCCGGATCTCAGCGAGCTTGCGAGCTGAGGGGGCTGGTGCTGGGCCCACGCCGGCAGGGTTCCCTCAGCGAGCCTGCGAGCTGAGGGGGCTGGTGCTGGGCCCACGCCGGCAGGGTTCCCTCAGCGAGCCTGCGAGCTGAGGGGGCTGGTGGGGATCACCAGGGCCCGTAGGGGCCCATGTTGCTGCCGCGGCCGCGACCGGCGTCCTTGACCGCGGGGCGGACATCGGCGAGGTACACGGACGCGGCCGTCACCGCCGCAAGGCCGAAAATGCCAAGCGAACTGGCGCCGCCACCGCTGCCCAACTGCGAGAGCAGGGAGAACAGGCCCACGGCGAACGCGCCGCCGGTCAGGGCCAGCCAGAAGGTCTTGGTCCGCTTCGATACGGCCTCGAACGCGTTGGCCTTGTGCCGGAGGCAATCGAAAAACGCCCACGCCTCCAAGGCAAAGGCCACTACGGCAAGGACCAGGTAAACCCCGGATTCGACAAAGTAAATCAGCATGCGTCCGTCCACTCCCCCAGCCTAGCCGTCCAGAGTGCCCAACGCCTGCTCCAAATCGGCCCAAAGGTCTTCCACGTTCTCAATGCCCACGCTCATCCGGACCAGGTTGTCCGGTACGCTCTCCGGCTCGGCCGTGTGCCGGCGCCGGCGTTCGATCAGGGATTCCACCCCACCCAGGGACGTGGCGGGGAGCCAGAGGTGCAGGGCGCGGATCATCCGGTCCGCGGCCTCGGCGCCGCTGATGCCACCGTCCCGCCCAACTACGGGGGCAACCTCAATGCACAGGATGGACCCGAACCCCTTCATCTGCTCCTTAGCCCGCACGTGGCCGGGGTCCGAGGCCAGTCCGGGGAACCGGATGCCGGCAATCCGCGGATGACCGTGGAGCCGTTCGGCCAGGACCTGGGCCGACGCCTGCGAACGCTCGATCCGCAGCGCCAGGGTGCGGAGCCCGCGCAGCGCCAGCCACGCCTCGAACGGTCCGGCGATCCCGCCGTGGATGGTGCGGTGGTGCAGCAGCGCGGCGCGGAGACCGGCGTCGGAGGTCACCAGCGCACCGAGCACGACGTCGGAATGGCCGGAGAGGTATTTGGTCACCGAATGCAGCACGACGTCGGAGCCCAGGCTCAGGGGCTGCTGCACCAAGGGCGTGGAAAAGGTGTTGTCCGTGACGACGATCGCACCGGCCTCATGCGCCGCGGCGGTCAGGGCCCGCATGTCCGCGACGCCGAGCATGGGGTTGGTGGGACTCTCCAGCCACAGCATGCTGGCGGCGCGGCCGCCGGCCGGGGCAATTGCGGCCACGACGGCGTCGGTGTCCGCGATGTCCACCGTCCGCAACTCGAGGAAGCCTTTGGCCGCCAGTTCGGTGGCCATGGTGACCGAGCCCGCGTAGCTGTGCGAGGGCATCACGAGCACGCCCTGGGCGGGCACCAGGGACAGTGCCGAACTCACGGCGGCGAGCCCAGAGGCGTAGAGCAGCCCCGGCAGCTCCGCACCTTCCAACTGGCCCAGCGCCTCTTCGAAGGGGTCCCACGTGGGATTGGAATACCGGCCGTAGCCGCGATCGCCGTCCCCCAGCGGTCCGGTGCCGAAGTAGGTCGAGGACAGCACAAGCGGCGGGTTGACGGGTTCGTCGCGGGTGCGCGGCGGGCGCCCTGCCGCCACAACCAGGGAATCCGGCGAAAGCGCGGCGGCCTGTTGTTCAGAAAGACTCATGGAGACAGGGTACGTGGGCGCCCCGCAGGGTACCCAAGGCGTTACGCCGGGCACTGAAGTGTCGGTGATTGTCGGTACTCTTGAACGGTGACTACCCAGAGCCCCGGAGCGGCCCGCCGACCGTTGCCCGGACTGTTTATTGCCTTCGAGGGCGGAGACGGCGCCGGCAAGTCCACGCAGGCGGCCGAACTCGCCAAAACGCTGGAATCAGGGGGCTTCACAGTGCTACGGACCCGGGAACCGGGCGGCACCGCGATCGGCGAGAAGCTGCGTTCCCTCGTGCTGGATCACGGCCACGGCCACATCGACGCCCATACCGAGGCCCTTATTTTCGCGGCGTCCCGTGCCGCGCACGCGAGCCAGGTCATCCGGCCCGCCCTGGAACGCGGCGAGATCGTCCTCACGGACCGGTACATCGACTCTTCGGTCGCGTACCAGGGCGCCGGCCGCGGCCTCGGGACGGAGGCGGTCCGGGACATCAATGCCTGGGCGACATCGGACCTGCAGCCGGACCTGACGGTACTTCTCGACGTCGAGCCCGCTGTTGGCCGGCAACGGCGCACAGCCGGCGAAGCCCCCGAAGACCGCCTCGAGTCCGAGGCCGACGAATTCCACGCCAAGATCCGGGCGGCCTTTCTGGACCTGGCAGCGGCAAGGCCCGAAGCCTATCTGGTGCTGCCCGCCCGTCTGCCCGTCGCCGAACTCGCGGCCCGGATCTTCGAGCGCGTCGAAACCTTGCTGGCTGTCACCCAAAGCAGCATGGCATGACCGTCTGGGACGATCTTCAGGGCCAGGACGCCGTCGTGGCCCAGCTGCGCCAGGCGGCCCAGGGTGAGGGGCTAACGCACGCGTGGCTTTTCACCGGCCCGCCCGGCTCCGGCCGTTCCAACGCCGCGAAGGCCTTCGCTGCGGCCCTGAACTGTGACCAGGAGGACGTCAGCCTGCGCGGCTGCGGCGAATGCCCGGCGTGCCTGACCATCCTCGGCGAGACCCATTCCGACGTCGCGTTCGTGCGCACGGAGAAGGTCACTATCACCATCGATGAGGCACGCGAGCTCGTGTCCACCGCCGGGAACCGGCCCTCGTCGGCCCGGTGGCGGATCATCGTGGTGGAGGATGCGGACCGGATGGCCGAGCGGACCACCAACGTGCTGCTCAAGGCCATCGAGGAACCCACTCCCCGCACCGTCTGGATGCTCTGCGCGCCCTCCCCCGCCGATGTCCTCGTGACGATCCGCTCCCGCTGCCGGCCAGTGGCGCTGCGGCTTCCGCCGGCCGCCGCCGTCGCGGCCCTGCTGGTTAAGCGCGACGGCGTGGACCCGGCGGTTGCCGAGCGCGCGGCCCGCGCCGCGCAAAGCCACGTGGGGATCGCCCGCCGCCTGGCCCGGGACCCGGAGGCCCGGGAGCGCCGCCTTGAGACGGTGCGGTTTCCGCTGTCCCTTCGCGGCGTCACCGCGGCGGTCATGATGGCCGAAAAGCTGGTCAAGATCGCCACCGAGGAAGCCAACAGCTCCAATGACGAGCGCGACGCCGCCGAGAAGACCGCGTTGCTGGCCACCCTCGGGGCGCCCGAGAGCGGCACGTTGCCGCCGGCCATGCGGAGCCAGGTCAAGCAGCTCGAGGACGACCAGAAGCGCCGGGCCAAGCGCTCCATCACCGATTCCCTTGACCGCACCCTGACGGATTTGCTGTCCTTTTACCGGGATGTCCTGATCATCCAGATGGGGAACGCCGTGGAGCTCGTCAACGTTGAACTCAGAAGCGAACTCGAAGACTTCGCCTCCCGCTCCACCGCCGAAGTGACCCTTGCCCGCATGGACGCCGTCAACAAGGCCCGCACGCGGATCACCACCACCAACGTGGCTCCGCTGCTGACGATCGAGTCCATGGCGTCCAGCCTTATTTGACGGTCCCGGCCGCTCCAACGAACATCTTCGCTCCGTTCCTATCCTCCAAGGAGAACCGCATGAAGCCTGCTCGACCCCAGTCCGCAAGATCCCGATCCCTGGCGATCGGCATGCGGGCCGTCGGTGCCGCGGCCCTGGCCCTCTCACTGGCCTCGTGCACTCTTTTCGGCGGCGGGGGCGACGGCGGGCCGAGTGCCGCCAAATCGGGGACACCGGGGCAGGCGGACCCATCAATTGTGGCGGCGGCGCCCGAGGACCTGCGCAGCTACTACTCCCAGCAGGTCGACTGGAAGCCGTGTGAGGGCAGCTTCCAGTGCGCCAAGGTCAAGGTTCCGCTGGACTACAGCAAGCCCGACGGCGACCGCATTGAGCTTGCCGCCATCAAGCTAGCCACGAATGGCGACAAGAAGGGCACCCTGCTGGTCAATCCGGGTGGCCCGGGCGGCTCGGGCTACGACTTCGTCCGGGACGCGGCCAACACCAACATCTCGGACAAGGTCCGCTCCGCCTATGACATCGTGGGCTTCGACCCCCGCGGCGTGAAGCGCTCCGCCCCGGTCACGTGCCTGACAGACAAGGAACGCGACGCGTCCCGCGCCAAGATCTACGCTCTGGACACCGACGCCGGACTGGACGCGGCCCTCGCCGACAACAAGGCCATCGCGGCCAAGTGCGTGGAGAAGACCGGCCCGGTCCTGGCCCACATCGATACGATCAGCGCCGCGAAGGACCTCGACATCCTCCGCGGAGTGGCCAACGACGCGAAGCTGAACTACCTCGGCTACTCCTACGGAACCCTCCTGGGCTCCACCTATGCATCGCTGTTTCCGGACAACGTTGGCCGGTTGGTCCTGGACGGCGCCATTGACCCGTCCCTGAGCTACGAGGAACTGACCAGCGGGCAGGCCGTGGCCTTCGAGAAGGCCCTCCACGCCTACGTCGCAAAATGCCAGCAGAGCAGCGGTTGCCCGCTCACGGGAAGCACCGAGGAAGGCGTCCAGCAGATCCACAACGCCATCACCGCGGCGGAGGCGAACCCGCTGCCGGCGAAGGACGGCCGGAAGGTCTCGGGTTCGACGTTTGTCAGCGGCCTCATCATCCCGCTCTACAACAATGACAACTGGCCGATCCTCACCCGGGCGCTCGCAACCGCCCTGGCCGGCGACGGCACGGGCATGCTCCAGCTGGCCGACTTCGGCGCCGACAGGGACCCCAGCGGCACCTACACGTCGAACAGCACCTTCGCCTTCAACGCCATCAACTGCCTGGACTACCCGATGGTGTCCGACACCGCTTCCATGCGGGCCGAGGACCAGAAGCTGCGCCAGCTGTCGCCAACGTTGGGCTACTACTTCGCCTACGGCGGAAGCAACTGCAAGGACTGGCCGTACAAGAACGCCCGGACCCCTGCCGCGGCTGAGTACAAGGGCTCGGCCCCGATTGTTGTTGTTGGGACCACAGGCGATCCGGCTACCCCCGTGGAATGGGCCAGCGCCCTGCGCAAGCAGCTCGGCAACGCCTCGCTGCTGACATGGAAGGGCGAGGGCCACACGGCCTACGGCCGCTCCAACAGCTGCATCGGCAACGCCGTCGACGACTACCTGGTGGACGGCAAAGCCCCGGCGGACAACACTGTCTGCTAGGACCGCGATGGGGCCGCAAGGCGGCTTCTGCCGCTCATTTTGACCCGGACGCCGGGACTCTATTACAGTTGTCTCTTGCATGATCCGCCCGGTTCGCCGGGCATTCATGTGGTTGCTTCCTTAGCTCAGTTGGTAGAGCGTCTCACTCGTAATGAGAAGGTCGCCAGTTCGATTCTGGCAGGAAGCTCGGGAAGAACCCCGTATCTCCGCTGATTCAGCAGGGATACGGGGTTTTTTGTTGGTTGCGGCGAGATGGACGTATGAGGCCCTGGTAAACGAATCCCCGCACTCTGTTCTGCGCGCGGGGATTCTAGGCGAGCGTCTCACCTGGCCCGGGCGCTGTGACTTCAAGGTGAGGGAATAGGGCCCCGGTGTTCCGATCGTGTAGCACCAAACTAGAGTCTGTGAGACTCAGGAACCAGTCAGAGCGGCGTACCGCAATCCCGAGTCCCGCAGTTCCGAGACCGAGGCGACCGGGTAGCCTGCACCGGCCAGCTCTGACAGCAGTCCGCTCATTCGTTGCGAAGCCCTGCCTCCCCGCGGCGCGGACGGGTCGTCCCCGAAACCATTGTCAGCTGGCGTGGCTCGCCAGGACCCGTTCAGTGACGGATGGTAGTCGCGCCTGCCCTTCAGGCGGAGATCGGTAAGTTCCGTCAGCCCCGTGAGGGCGGACAGATCGCCGTCGACCACCCGCGTAGTTCCGTAAGCATGCAGCGTCTTCAGGTGGCGGAGGTTGGCAAGCGGGGCGAATGATGCAATATCGCCGGACTCAGCGATGTTCAGGTAGGTCAGCCCGGTGAGGAGGCCGATCTCATCGAGGGTGGACACACCACGGCATGATTGCAGAGCCAGTCTCCGCAGCGTCTTAGGCGCAGAGGCAGAGCCGAGGTCTGTCACATCTTTCAGCAGGGGGGGCACCAAAGATTCCGAGCTCCTCCAATGAGGCGAACGCGTCAACCCCGTTCAGGGACTCGAGGCGTGGACGGTCCTTCATTCTGATCGTGGTCAGGTTGCGGTTGCTTGCGAGTGGCAGGAGGTCCCGTGGCGTGTAGGAGCCTGCGTAGAGGTACTCCAGTGTGGTGCAAGTCGCGGTCGGACGCCGGCGGCCCGCTGGTGGATCGGCGGGGACGTCTTGTGGTTCGTGCCGAGCAGAAGGTCGCCAGTTCGATTCTGGCAGGAAGCTCGAGAAGAACCCCTATTTCCGCTGATTCAGCGGAAATAGGGGTTCTTTGCTGTGAAGCGTAGAAGCCGGTGTCAGCGCCGCGCGGTCACCAGCAGGTCCCCCACCTGACAGTCCAGCGCTTCGCAGATTGCCGTCAGCGTGGAGAACCTGATCGCCTTCGCCCGGTCGTTTTTGAGCACCGACAGGTTCACCAGACTCACCCCGACCTGCTTACTCAGCTCCGTCAGGGTCATACCCCGAGCCCCCAGAAGTTCGTCGAGGCGGCAGTGAATATCAGTGGAGTCGTCTGCCGGCATCAGACCAGGCCATCCGTGTCCTGCTGAAGGCGGCGGCCGAACTGGAAGACACCGGCGACGAGCACCAGGACCAGGCCCAGCAACACCGGAGCGAGGTTGAAGTCAGCCGAGAAGCTGTAGGCCTCCCCCGGGGTGCGGGCGTTGGCACCGATCAGTTCTGCCAGCCGGCTGCGTGCAATGGAGTCAAGAATCTGCCCCACGGTCCCGAACACGGTCAGGGCGGCGCCGCAGGCACCGACGATCCATGCGGATCCGGAAGTGAACAGAGTCTCACTCCGGAGCCGGCGGGCCAGCAGGAACACCAAAACAAGGAGAGCCAGGAAGCCGATCTGGTTCAGCGAATCGGCCCATGCCAAAAGCTCTCCGGGACCTGACGGAAGAGTCGGAAGAGTGGCTTCCATGGCCGTAAAGTGTCCGGTCACCCCCGGCAGGAGGCCCGTGGCGGCATGATTCGCCGTGGCCACCGGAAGCACCAGCGTCACTGGACCGCTGGTGTAGCCGATGATGCCGGCAACAGTCGTCACTGTCGTCAGCACAGCAACGGCCGCCGATGCGATCATGAACACGACTGCGTCCGCTCTGGATACGACCTTCTTCCCGCCGTTGTCCGGCCGGGTGTCATTTTTCGTCAGTTTCATCGTTCCCCCCAAGGCATATCGACATTCGTTAATAACGATAGTCGATAAACTACCCGCTGATCCTCCGGTGGTCCAGCCGGATTCTCCGGGCTGGCGGGCCGCTGCCCGGACTAGTCTTCGTGCGGGTCAGTGCGGTCTGGCTCGGCGTTATCCTCGGATTCTCTGTACCGGATTTCGGCGACCTTTTTCCGGGCGTCTTCCCGAACGTCGGAGAATCTGATGACAGGCCAGTCGTAGTTTGCAATCAAGTCCGTGAGGCGCGCGATGATGAGGCTCCCTTCGAGCGGGTCATCGATGTAGGCCAAGGTGACTGGAACGGCCCGCCCCATGTCGGCGATGACTTCCCCCTGACCGGGAGTGGCGAAATCCGGCCGGCCGGTTGTTGTGGTCAGAAATGTCCGCTCTTCAGCGTTGAGATAGGCGATCCTGTCGATCCGTGTGACGTTGAGGGCGTCGGTGGATGTCTGAAGAATGCGCATGGTCCATGCCTTTCTCGCTTCTGCTGTCAGGCTACTCCGGTGCCGTCCTCCTCGGGAGCCGCCGGCGCAAGGACTCATGTCTGCCACGGCGGACAACGGGCTGGCAGGTGGCTGGCGGAGAAACCGACCAGATCGCCAGTTCGAGAAGAACCCCCGGAAATCAATGATTTCCGGGGGTTCCGTCGTAGTCCTCGGCGCGTACCGGATCCTGGTCCCAGTTTCCGCCCGCTCACTTCGGTCAGGCACTGGCCCCAGGGGTGAAGTAATTGTGGACGTCCAGATACTTCACCGTAGGCGGCGCGGGGATACCGACTTCAGCAGAGAACGGGCCGATCTGGTCCTTCGCAAAGGCGTCGTAGAGCTCCTTCGTCTCCCATAGGTCGGTAACGAGGATCCCGTCGTCGGTGGCGGCCACCCAGTGGCCGAGGGCGCCAACCGGCGCGGGCCCTCCGGGCGTAAGGCCCATCTTGCCGATGACTTGGTCGTATTGCTCCAGCGTGGCACCGGCAAATTCCATGATGACTGCGACGGCCATTGTCTTCTCCTCACAGGCGGCAGGCCGCAAGGCAACGGCCTGCGATTGGTTTGATACGGCACGGTCTACGCCCGAGCCGGGCAGTCGTCAATACGTCGCGGAGTGAGGTCAACGTGAGTCCCGCGGACCACCGTCAGTACCGCCATAGCCCTGTTACTGGGGTGAGCTCATGGTTGTGAAGCCTTCAATCCGTCATTGTGGGTCCCCCGGCCCGCACAGTGCGGATCGGCTGTCAAAAAGTACCAAGCCGCAGGCAAGAAAAAGCCACTTTGGTCAAAATTTCCTTCCGCGCCTCGACCCGGCCACAAGGACCTGACCTGCGTATTGTCTTTTTCCAGGCCGTCCGCCAGCCTTAGTGAATGGAACGGCCCGGGCGCAGGCTGCCAGCCCGCCAGCAGGAATTCCCGCCGCCGCGGCCCGGAGGCCAACCCGACAATCGGCTGCGCCGGCTATGGGGCCCGGTTGTCGGATTCGGCCTGGTCAGCCTCGCCACTGACATGGTGTCCGACGGCGCCCGCCCCCTGGGAGGTCCCCTACTCGCCCAGCTCGGCGCGTCCGCGCTATTCGTCGGTCTCGTGACCGGCGCCGCGGAGGCCGCGTCCCAGGGACTCCGGCTGGTATTCGGCCCCTGGGCGGACCGCACCGGGAAGTACTGGACCTTCACGATGGCCGGGTATGCCCTCACGGCGCTGTGCGTACCGCTGCTGGCGTTGACGCCCCTCGCCGGGACCGCCGGACTGGTCCTGGCGGCCGTGCTCATCATCGGGGACAGGGTTGGCAAGGCTGTCCGCAGCCCGGCGAAAACCGTGCTGCTCGCCGCCGCCGTCCAGCCGGTTGGCCGGGGCCGCGGCTTCGCCGTCCACAAATCACTCGACTTGGCCGGGGCGCTCCTGGGCCCGTTGCTCGTTTCGGCGGTCCTGGTTGCCACCGGCTCGCTGCCGGCAGCCTTTGCGGTGCTCGTCATTCCGGCGGTGGCGGCGCTGGCGATTCTCGTTTGGTTGCGTCGCCGGGTCCAGGAACCCGGCGCGGACACGCCAGCGCCCGACGCCGACCCCGTCGTCTTCCCGGGGCCGGAGGCCGCGCCCGCGGCGACGCCGCGCGGTTCGCACTCCGGCACGGCGCCAGCCCAAGGGAAGGCTGCCGGCCGGCCGCCGTCGGCGATTTCCGGCCCCTTCATCCTGTTTGCCGCTGCCGCATTCTTTTGGAGCGCCGGGCTCGTGGCGTTCGGCGTTATCTCCTACCATCTGACGGCCGCCGTGGCCGTGCCCGTCCCGGTGGTCCCCTTGCTCTACGCCGGCGCCATGGGCGCCGCCGCCATCGGGGCCCTCGCCAGTGGCGTCATTTACGATCGCGCCGGGGCGGCCGTGCTCCTGGCGCTGCCCGTGCTGATTGCAGGGGTGCCAGTACTGGCCCTGGCGCCGAGCGCCGGGCTCGTTCTGGCCGGCGTCCTGGTCTGGGGCACCGCCATGGGTATCCAGGACTCCACGGTCAAGGCGTTGGTCGCAGATCTGGTGCCCCAGCCCCGGCAGGGCACGGCATACGGGGTGTTCGCGGCGTTCGAGGGGGCCGGAGCATTGGTCGGCGGGGCCTTGTACGGGTCACTCTACAGCGCGCGGCCGGCGCTCATCATTACCGTTGCCGCCCTCCAGGCAACGGCCCTGGTCCTTCTGGTGGTAACGCTGCGCAGGGCCCGGCACCCGTCACCGGCTCACGGGCCCGCCGATGGGCGGACTTAGCGCGCCCAGACGGACGCCGCGCCCGAATGTCCCGTGATGATGCTCTGGTAGATGAAGAAGGCGCCTGTCACGACGCCGGCGATCAGGAGCGCCACTCGGACGCTCCTGATGTCTCGAAGTCCACCGAGGAACGCCAGCCTCCGGCCGAAGGGTTCATAGGTGACCACCAGCATCGCCGCGACCAGGACGAAAAAGATCACGGAAACCACCTTGAGCACATCGCCCTGCTGGGCGTGCTCGTGAATCAGGGCCGACGCCGGGCGTGCCTTCTCCAGCTGCTCGCCTGCCTGCGCCGTCAGCAGAGTCACCGGAACCAGCCCCAACGACAACACGCCCAGGGGCCACGCCAGGTAGGTCCGCCAGCGCGGTGCCGCGGCATAGACAATGGCGCCCAGACCTGCAATCGGCGCGAGCACCACCACGGCGTGGACGAGCAGGATGTGGGCCGGCAGCCCGCCAATTTCGATCAAGTGAACACTCCTCCGCAACCTGGCGCCGCCTGCTCTCATGACGGTGCCACGAGCTGGGCTTTCGTGGCGGGGCCGGACTCCTATGATTCTTGCATGGGAACGCGGGAACTCGAGGGCATTGCCGGGCCGCTGTATGCACTGCCGTACGGCGAGTTCGTGGCGGCAAGAACGGCCGCGGCCAAAGACGTCGCCGCCGTTGGCCTCACCGCGGCCGAGCAGCGCGCCCTGGCAGCCGAAGTCCGGGCCCTGCCCAAACCGTCGGTGGCGGCGTGGGCAGTGAACATGCTGGCGGCGCACAGCCCCGAAATCCTGCGGGAGCTGGCTGGGCTGGGAACCTCGATGCAGGCCGCGCAGGACGCCCTGGATGCAGCCGACCTCCGCCGCCTCGCGCAGCAGCGGCGCCAGCTTCTCGCCGGCGCGGTAAAGGCAGCACACGCCCTGGCCGCCCAGCACGGACGGGCCATCAGCGCCGGCGTGGCGACGGAGGTGGAGCAGACCCTGCGTGCCGCCACCGCCGACCCGGGGGCCGCGGCTGCCGTGCAAAGCGGCTGTCTGCTCCGGACACTCTCGGCGGACGGGGTCGACGTCGTCGATCTCGCCGGCGCCGTCGCTGTCCCGGGGAGCCAGGTGGCGGCCGCACCGGGTACCGGAGCCGCGCGCGGAACGGCCGGCGGCGGGGCGCCCGGGGCCCGCGGGAGCGAACCGGCGGCCCGGGCCGCGCACCGCGGCGAGGCTGCCGGCGGACAGTCAACGGAACAACCCCGCCTCCGGGCCGTCGGGAAAGCACATGTGGCGCCCACGCCGTCGGCTGTGGAACGGGCGCGGACCGGCCTGGAAGCGGCCGAAGAGGCCGCCGCTGAGGCCGACGGGGACTCACGCCGTGCGGCCGCGGAGCTGGCGGAGGCGACGGCGGAAAGCACTCGGCTGGCCGATGAGGCGCGCGATCTCAGGCGGCGTCTGGACGTAGTTGAAGCCGAGCTCAAGGGAGCACGGAAGCGTCACGAGCAGGCGGCGGCCCTTGCGCAGCAGACGGCACGGGCCGCGGACCGGCAGCGCCGTAAGGAAGTCCTGGCTCGGGAGCGGGTGCTGCGGCTCGGCAACACGCCGGAGGGGTGAAGTCTTCCTGTCGGAGGTCGGTTGCACACTGGAATCATGGAGAACAACCAGAATTTCCAACAGAGGTTCCAGCCGGGTTTCAACGGCGCACAGGATGGCGCACTGTATTTCGAGGTCACCTACCTGGACACCGACTGCGGCCGGATCCGTTCCGAGAGCTTCGATGACGCTGCCGCCGCGGACCGCTTCGCCAGCCGGTGCGTGGCGGGCGAGGACGGCTGGGCCGTCGTCGATGCCATCCCGGCGAAAGAGCGCCGGGCCGCCGCCTGACTCCGGAGCGGCGTCTATTTCGGAGGCTTCACGGTCCCGGCGGGTGTCACGGTACCGGCAGGCGGGGCCGCGGGAACGGGCGCGGCCGCGGGAACGGGCGCGGCCGCGGGAACGGGCGCGGCCGCGGGAATGAGCCTGAGCGCAGGAAGGGCCTCCACCCTGTGCGGGGTGGAGGCCCTGTGCGAACGTCAGCTGGCTGCCGGCGTCGTGGGACTGTTGCTTAGGCGAAGTCGGAGACAGCCGGATCCGGGCCGATCCGGCCGGCGTCTTCGGCGGAACGGTCCAGTCCGTTGATGGCCTGGAGGTCGGTCTCGTCGAGGGTGACGTCCAGGGCCGCGTAGTTCTCGCGGATCCGGGACTCGGTGACCGACTTCGGGATGACCACGTTGCCGATGGCCAGGTGCCACGCGATGACAACCTGGGCCGGGGTGGCGCCGTGCTTGGCGGCAATCTCGGAGATGACAGGGCTCTCGAGCAGCTCCCCGCCCTGGCCCAGCGGCGACCAGGCCTGGGTGAGGATGCCCTTGGACGCGTTGAATTCGCGCAGTTCGGCCTGGCTGAAGAACGGGTGCAGCTCGACCTGGTTGATGGCCGGAACCACGCCGGTCTCATCGATCAGGCGCTGCAGGCCCTCCTTGGTGAAGTTGGAGACGCCAATCGTCTTCACCCGGCCCTGCTTCTGGAGTTCGATGAGGGCTTTCCAGGTGTCGACGTATTTGTCCTGCTTGGGCTGCATCCAGTGGATCAGGTACAGGTCCAGGGTCTCCAGGCCCAGCCGCTGCATGGACTCCTCGAACGCCTTCAGGGTGGACTCGTAGTCCTGGTCCGCGTTCCACAGTTTGGTGGTGATGAAAATTTCCTCGGGCTTGAGGCCGGAGCGCTCAATGGCGCGGCCCACGCCTGCTTCGTTGCCGTAGATCTTTGCCGTGTCGATGTGGCGGAAGCCGGCCTCGAACGCCTGCACAACCACCTTTTCGGCCACGTCATCTTCAACCTGCCACACCCCGTAGCCAAGCTGGGGGATGGTGTTGCCGTCATTGAAAGTCAGTTCCGGTGAAAAAGTCATATAAGTATCCTGCCAATATCGGCGCCGTGCGGCCAGCGTCCGGGCGAAGCTAAGCTAGGCGCGTAACCGGGAATACAGGGAATCTCAGGAAATCTCAGGGACTATCAGGGATGCCGGCAAAGCCGGAAGCAGGCCATCACCGGGCGCCAATGAGCGGAACGGCTCAGGTGGGCGTCGGCCCGTCGCCGTAGGCCTCCGCAAGCCGCCGCTCTGCGTCGTGGACCTGCTCCAGCACGGAATCGGCGCGGCGCCGCACCGACGCGGCCCCCGCCGGGACCGGCCCAACGGCGAGCCGGAGCATCGCGGCCGCCTCAGCCGTCATGGCCAGGGAATTGCCTGCCGTCGACAAGGCCCGGTGAACGCCAGCCAGCGGCCCCGGGATATCCAATCCATTGCTGGGAAACCGCCGCTGGGCCTCCACGCAGACCTGCCGCACCCGGGGCGCGAGCGCGGAGAGCTGGTTGGCGATGTCGACGAGCTCGCCGTACAGCGCCTCGTCCTCGACCCCCTCGAGGACCTGGTGGTAGCGGTCAAGTCCGCGGTTGAACCGGTCATGGGCGCGCCGCCAGAGGCCTTTGCCGAGTTCGGCGTCGTCCCTGCGGCCTTGCCGGGCTGCGCTGAAGAAGCCCAAGGTCGCGCTAAAGGTACTGGCCCGGACCGTGGTCCGGGTCTGCGGGTTCGGGCGGCTCCGAGGAATCCGCGCCGCGACGCGGCGCTGCGGCCCGGACCGGCTCGCCGTTCTCCCCGATGATGACGCCCGGTGCGATCACTGTGCCGGGCGGCAGCTGGCGCAACTGCATCTGGGCGTAAGCGTGCTCCCTGGCGGCGTGCTGCGCCGCGATGGCCGTCTGGATGCCGTGGAACAGTCCCTCAAGCCAGCCGACCAGCTGTGCCTGGGCGATCCTCAGTTCCGCGTCGGAAGGGGTGGCGTTCTCCGGAAAGGGAAGGTTGATCCGTTCGAGCTCCTCAACAAGCTCCGGAGCCAGGCCGTCCTCGAGTTCTTTGATGGAACGGTCGTGGATTTCAGCCAGCCGGACGCGTGCCGCGTCGTCCAGGGGCGCGGACTTCACCTCGTCCAGCAACTGCTTGACCATCGTGCCGATCCGCATGACCTTCGCGGGTTGGTCCACGAGGTCCTGAAGTTCGCTTCCCCGGGGCGGCCTGGGCCCGGAACCGGGTCCACCGGCGTGGGCGGCCGTGGCCGGTGGTGCCAAGGGCGTACCGGGCAGGGTGTCGTCCAGGGGCGTGCCTTCGACGGGCACGTCGTCGGCAGTTTGGGCGCCGGACTGAGTGTCGTGCTGATCGCTCATGGCTTCATACTCTCACGCGCCGGGCGACGCGGACCCGGCGTCCGCCGGAAGCGGAGGGGGCGGCGTCGGACACTCTCGTGCCCGGCACCGCCCCTCCCCCGGCCCCTGCCGGACAGCTGCTCAGCAGCGCCCGCTCAGCAACACCGACCCTGCGGACTGGTGTCCTGCCGGTCGGTCCGGTCACGCCAAAACTCCCGCTCAGTCAGGGGAGGGCTGGTGTGTCCAGAGGCCTCATGGTGCTCCCGGTACTTCTTGTAGGCATCGGCGCCCAGCACTGCGCCGAGGTACCCGGCAACCCCGCGGAACCCGGCAAGTACCGCGTTCACGTCCGGGCTCCGCATCAGTGGTGCCCGGACTTTTCGAGCCGCTCTACGGCCGGGTGCTGGTTCCACTCGGTCACTAGGTCGCGCTCCGCCGCCGTGGGAACAAACCCTGCCGGAGCGAAGACACGGGAGGCCCGGGCGGGGTCTTCGTTCTCGGCGTTGGGAAGCCCCGCGGCCGTGTTCCGCAGGGCCTTGATGGTTGCCATCACTGCGGTGACGATGACGATGATACTCAGCACCACGAAGATGATCGACAGCCATCCCTGGATCATGGTGTTGCGGACCACGGCCTCCATGGCGGCCTGGGTCTTGGCGGTTCCGAAGGAGGTCTTGCCGTCCGCAAGAGCCTTGGCGAAGGCTGCATTGTTGGCGAAGTAGCCCACCGCCGGAACGGGCGAGAAGATCTTGTAGAAGCTCGCCGTGATGGTCACGACGGCGGCAAACGCCAGCGGCGCCGCCACGATCCACAGGTACTTCAAGGCCGTGCGCTTGGCGGCAATGGCCAGACAGACCGAGAGGGCTATGGCGGCCAGCAACTGGTTGGCGATGCCGAACAGCGGGAACAGGGTGTTGATGCCGCCCAGCGGGTCGGTGACGCCCATCAGCAGGACCGCGCCCCAGGCGGCCACCATGATGGCAGTGCAGAGCCAGGCACCCGGGCGCCAGGAGTGTTCCTTGAACTTCGGGACGAAGTTGCCGATCGAGTCCTGCAGCATGAACCGGGCAACGCGGGTGCCGGCGTCGACCGCCGTGAGGATGAAGAGGGCCTCGAACATGATGGCGAAGTGGTACCAGAACGCCATCATCGCGGTGCCGCCGATGAACTGCTGCATGATGTGGGCAAGGCCGACGGCGAGGGTGGGGGCGCCGCCCGAGCGGGACACGATGCTTTGCTCCCCCACGTCCTTGGCCGTCTGTGCGAGATCGCCGGCCGTGATGTTGACGCCGGACAGGCCCAGGCCGTTGACCCACGCGGCCGCGGTCTCGACGGTCCCGCCGGTCAGCGCCACGGGGGCGTTCATGGCGAAGTAGATGCCGCGGTCAATGGAGATGGCCGCCACAAGGGCCATGATTGCCACGAAGGATTCCATGAGCATGCCGCCGTAGCCGATCAGGCGCGTCTGGCGTTCCTTCTCGATCAGTTTCGGTGTGGTGCCGGAGGCGATCAGGGCGTGGAACCCGGACAGCGCGCCGCAGGCGATCGTGACGAACAGGAACGGAAACACGGCGCCGGAGAAGACCGGACCGTTGTCGCGGCCGGCATACTCGCTGAACGCCGGCACCGTGATCTCGGGGCGGACCACGATGATGGCCAGGGCCAGCATCACGATCACGCCGATCTTCATGAAGGTGGAGAGGTAGTCGCGGGGGGCCAGGAGGAGCCAGACGGGGAGGATGGCTGCGATGAAGCCGTAGATGATGAGGCCCCACGCGATGGTGACCTTGTCCAGGTGGAAGAACGCGGCACCCCATTCGGTGCCTGCCACGGCACCGCCGCCGATAATGGCGGCCATGAGCAGCACAAATCCGATCAGGGAGACCTCCATGACCTTGCCCGGCCGGATGAAGCGCAGGTACACGCCCATGAAGAGGGCGATCGGGATGGTCATGCCGACCGAGAAGACGCCCCACGGGCTTTCTCCCAGGGCGTTGACGACCACCAGGGCAAGGATGGCGACGATGATCACCATGATCAGCAGGGTCGCGACGAGGGCGGCGGTACCGCCGATCACGCCGAGTTCCTCGCGGGCCATCTGTCCCAGCGAACGGCCGCCGCGGCGCATGGAGAAGAATAGGACGAGGTAGTCCTGGACGGCGCCGGCAAGGACGACGCCGATGATGATCCAGATCGTGCCGGGCAGGTAGCCCATCTGTGCCGCGATGACCGGGCCCACCAGGGGGCCGGCGCCGGCGATGGCGGCGAAGTGGTGGCCGAACAGGACGTTGCGGTCCGTGCGGACGTAGTCCTTGCCGTCTGCCTTGTATTCGGCCGGGGTGGCGCGGCGGTCGTTGGGCTTGAGCAGGTAGCGCTCAATGACCTTGGAGTAGAAGCGGTAGCCGATCAGGTACGTGCAGACCGACGCGAACACAAACCAGATGGCATTGACGGTCTCGCCGCGGATGATTGCGAGCATGAACCAGGCGACGCCGCCCAGCAGCGCTATGGCCGCCCACAGCGCGATCTTGGCGGACGTCCAGGTGCGTTCCGCGGAGTCGCGGACGGACTCATCCACCGATGTCGGTGGGAGGGACGGATCTGGAACGATCCCGTCCTCGAGTTGTGCGGTGGCGTGCATGCTGCTGTGCGTGCCGCTGTTTGTGCTTTCGCGTTGTGTGCCCTCTGGCATTGTGCCCATGTCTCCTCCTCGAGAATCCCAGCTGGGCAGTCCACCGGTGCAGAACTGCCCCCCGCACCCTACCAATGCGGCCGCGCCCTGGCGGCGCTCCTGCGCCGGGCGGCGTGGTTCGCGCGACGAGCGGTCGGCCGGGCTACCCCTGGAGGTTGCTGAGCTGCATGAGGCGGGCCTCGCAGAGGTCCAACCAGCGCACTTCGGCTTCGGTCTGGAAGATGAGGGAGTCCAGCACCAGGAGCCTGGCGGTGTCGGCCGGGCGCTGGAGCGCGGCTGTGTCGCGGCGGGACTTGGTGTACTCCTGCAGCGCCCGGATCGACACGGCCCGCTGGGCCTGGATGATGGCGCCGACGTCGGTCCCGGGAATCGTGAGGCCGAGCGCGAGCTTGATGGCCAGTTCATTCCGGGGCGGATTCGCGCGGGAAACCGGGGCCGCGAACCAGCCACTGACTTCTGTCCGGCCGGCCGGGGTGATGGTGTACATGACGTGCCCGTCGCCGTCGCCGCCGTCGTTGCGGACCAGCCCGTCGCGATCCAGCCGGTCAAGGGTGGTGTACACCTGCCCGATGTTCAGCGGCCAGGAGGAACCGGTGCGGTCCTCGAATTCGGTCCTGAGCTGGTAGCCGTAGCGCGGGCGGTCCTGCAAGAGGGCGAGGAGACTGTGGCGGATAGACATGGTGCTCCCGGAGGTCACGAAACCACACAGCATACACGCGCCCCAAGACGCGTGTATACCGCGTATGGACCTACGCTATCGTCTTTGCCGCCCGTACCGCAAAACAACGCATGCTCCGGGCGGAATAAGTTGCTCCCGACCTCCGGTTTTAAGCCGGCCGGCGCCCGGCTACATGACCAGCAGGACCTTGCCGACGTGGTCGCCGGAATCGAAGTAAGTGTGCGCGGCGGCGACCTGGGCCAACGGGAACGTCTTGGCCACGAGGGGCCTGATCCTGCCGTCGGTCAGCATCGGCCACACGGCGTCGCGGACGGCGTTCATGATCACGGTCTTTTCCTCGACCGGGCGGGGACGCAGCGCGGTGGCGATGATGGCGGCCCGCTTCCGCAGCAGCTGTCCAAGGTCCAGTTCCGCCCTGGCGCCGCCCTGCAGCCCGATCACCACGAGGCGTCCGTAGTCGGCCAGCGCATCGATGTTCTGCTCGAGGTACTTGGCCCCGACGACGTCGAGGATGACGTCCGCGCCTTTGCCGCCGTTCTGTGCGCGCAGGCTCGCCGGGAAGTCTTCTTCCGCATAGTTGATGGCGATGTCCGCCCCGAGGAAGGCCTTGGCGGTGCCGACCTTTTCCGCGTTGCCTGCCGTCGTGGCCACCCGGGCGCCAACAGCCTTGGCCAGCTGGATGGCCATGGTGCCGATCCCGCCCGTGGCCCCATGGATGAGGACAGTTTCGCCCGGCTGCAGCTGCGCCGTCATGATCAGGTTGGAATAGACCGTCGCCGCGACCTCAGGCAACGATGCCGCCGTGACCAGATCCACGCCGTCGGGGATCCTCAGGACCTGCCCGGCAGGAACGGCCACCTGCTGGGCATAACCGCCGCCGGCGAGCAGCGCCACCACCTTGTCCCCCACGGAAAATGCCTTGGTC
Source organism: Arthrobacter sp. LAR12-1-1.1 (assembly GCF_040676555.1). NCBI lineage: Bacteria > Bacillati > Actinomycetota > Actinomycetes > Micrococcales > Micrococcaceae > Arthrobacter > Arthrobacter sp. LAR12-1-1.1. The sequence goes on from NZ_JBEGIG010000067.1 coordinate 44,653, forward strand.
ACGCCCGGGCCGAACCCTGCAATCCGGCCGGAGACCTCCAGCCCGGGGATCTCGGAGGCACCCGGGGGCGGCGGGTAGAACCCTTTGCGCTGTTGGACGTCGGCACGGTTAAGGCCCGCGGCGACGACGTCGATCAGCACCTCGCCGGGGCCGGCCACGGGGGCCTGCACGTCGCGGACTTCCAGGACCTCGGGACCGCCGGGCTCTGAGATATAGACAGCCTTCATGGAGTACTCCCGATTCCTAACTGGCTCCGCGCACGTTCGCCGCGATCGCCAGGTCCGATCAACATCACTCCCCAGAATATGGCGGGGAGCTGCACCCGTCCGCAAGCGCACGGTGTTTTTGGTTTTTGTGGCAGCCGACTGCCTATGAAAGACTACTCGTTAGGGAAGGTTGTCCGAGCGGCCGATGGAGCTGGTCTTGAAAACCAGTGTGCGGTGACCCCGTACCAAGAGTTCGAATCTCTTACCTTCCGCGGACAATGCCCCCGCCTCCTGCAGTTCATGCCGGAAGCGGGGGCATTTTTGCGCTGTGGCCGCGGCCGTTGCGGGCGGACTCGCGGTGCGGCCGTTGTGGCCGTTGCGGGGGCGGACTCGAGGCGGATGCAGCCTGGCGGGCAGATCAGGGCGGTTCCATCCCCGGCATTCGCCCTGATCTGCCCTGCAGCGGTCTATCGGCTGCCCTTGGCCAGGAGCACGGAGCCAGGAGCAGGGAGCCAGGAGAACGTCAGCCGGACCACCCCTGCGCCCGCAGCGCCTGGCGCACACGCACCAGCACCCACGCCTCACCGGTCGTGACATCTACGTTGTTGAGCACAAGTTGCCGCCACCCTGCGCTCATGGTGCGTTCGGCGCGAATGGCGTCCGCCTGCCGCTGGGCCGGCGTCAGGTGGTGTCCGCCGTCGTACTCAACCGCCAGCCTATACTCCGGGCACCCCAGATCCGCCCACAGAGGCATCCCCTGCGCGTCGATCAGGACGACATCCGGCTCGAAGGGCGGCAGCCCGGAACGGCCGAAGAGGAGGCGCAGCCGGGTCTCGGGCGCCGAATCGACGCCCGCCCGCACCAGGGCGAGCGCCTTCCGAAGCAGCGGAAGACCGGCCACGCAGCGTTGGCGCGCCAGGTAGCCCCTGAGCTCCGCCAAGGGAAGCTGTGCGGTCGCCGCATGCTGCCAGCGGGGATGCTCGCACACCAGACCGTCGGCAATGACCACGAGATCCTCCAGGGTCAGGTGGCCGGTTCCGGCCAGATCGAGCAGCGTGCGGGCCTCGCTCGTCACGGGTACTCCTGCACGCTGCACGATGTCCCCCGGGTCCAGGGCCGCCCGGTGGCCGATCACTCCCTTTCGGCGGGGTGCGGAGGACCCATTGCGGGTCAAATGCAGGAGACGGGCCGACGGCGGAAGGCTGGATCCTGACGGAAGGGGCATACGGAAGGCGTGAATCTGGGCCGCGGAATAGAAACTTACGACGTCCGGCGGGCCGAGCTGCGTGTAGGGCCGCGCACGGGCAAGCAGGGACTGCCCTTGGTTTGCTGGGACCCTGATGCCGCGGCTGGGCACATGGAGGTCCTGGGCCTTGATGCGTCCCGGCGGCAGGCCGTGGAGACGCGCCTCGCCGATCGTGAACGAAGCTGTCGACAGTGCGGGAGGCAGGGGTTTGGCCGTCGCCATTGGACCATTAGGCCACACGTGGAAGCAGTGCACTCCGGGTTATCCACAGGCGCGGCCCACCACGGGCGCCCGCACGGTACACGTTCTCCTGGCGGGCAGATCAGGGCGGATCCGGGCCAGGCATTCGCCCTGATCTGCCCGCCAGAGGCAGTTCTCAGTGCCCGCCAGAGGCAGCTCCCCTAGCCGGGCCCATTGAAACTGTCGGTGCCCCGTCATAGTCTCTCTGTGTCTCCACCACCCAGTCTTACCAGCCAGTCTCCACCCCATCCGAGTCCGGCGCCCGCACAACGACGCCCGGGCCGCCACAGAGAGCAGGAGCCCTCATGCCTACACCCGACCACTCCAACGGCGCACCGTGCTGGATCGACCTCATGACATCCGATGCCGAGAAGGCAAAGTCGTTCTACGGCGCGCTGTTCGGCTGGACGTACCAGACCGGCGACGAAGAAAAATACGGCGGCTACATCACTGCCTGGAAGGACGGCAAGTCCGTGGCCGGCCTCATGCAGAAGCAGGCGGATCAGGCCGCCTGGCCGGACATGTGGTCCACGTACCTGCGCTCGGAGGATGCCGCCGCCACTGTCAAGGCCGCGACGGAGCACGGCGGCCAGGTCTACATGCCGCCCATGGACGTCCCCGAGCAGGGCAGCATGGCCATGATCGCCGACGCCACCGGCGCGTCGGTCGGCGTATGGCAGCCGGCTGAAATGAAGGGCTATGAGCTGGCGGCGGAGCCCGGCGCCCCGGCCTGGCACGAGCTCCACACCAAGGACTACGCCGCCGCCGTCAAGTTCTATCAGGACGTGTTCGGCTGGGACACGGACGTCATGTCCGACACCCCGGAATTCCGCTACACCACACTGGGCGCAGGCCGGGCGGCCAAGGCCGGGATCATGGACGCCTCGGCCTACCTCCCCGCCGAGGTCCCGTCCAACTGGCAGGTCTACTTCGCCGTTGCGGACACCGACGCCACGATCGCACAGGCCCTCTCCCTGGGCGCCACGGTGATCGACGGCCCGGACGACACCCCGTTCGGCCGGCTCGCCACGCTGGCCGACCCCACCGGTGCCATGTTCAAGATCGTGGCTGACACCGGACAAGGCGATCAGCCCGCCACGGACGCCTAGCCGAGGGGTCCAGAGGGCCTCTCCCACCCAATTACAAAAATTGTTGTAAGAAATACCGGCCAGTCCCTTCCCCAAGGGCTACTGGCCGGTATTCTTCTGTGGAGCGTCCGGTGGAGGCACCCGAACACCGCTCACCTGCAACACCAGTCACCATTGCCCGGGGCTTTCGAGCCGCTCCGGGCAGGCTGCGGCACGTCTCGCTGGGGGACGTCCCGCCGAATGCACGTTTAATCCATACGTTGTTCATTCACCCCTGTTTGGATGGGCCCGGCACGACTTGACCAGGAGTTCAGGCCGGCCACTGTCCGCTGCACCCTGCGGACGCACTGCACCCTGCCCTTTACCCGGGGCACCCTAATGAGAGTTAGAGCGGATGAAACAGACACCCTGGAAAACAGTGCTTGGCACAGCCTTGTCGGCGGCGCTCATAGCGGCTCCGCTGGTGGCCGTGCCGGCTAACGCCGTGGAGGCCGCCCCGGCAGCAACCGGAACCTCACCGGTGGTCATCAACGAGGCATACCTCAGCGGCGGCAGCTCCGGCGCGGCCTTCAAAAACAAGTTCGTCGAGCTCTACAACGGCTCCGACCAGCCGGTCTCGCTGGAGGGCTGGTCCGTCCAGTACCGCTCCGCCACGGGGACCGGGGCGCCGAGCTCGGTGGCCGCCCTGACCGGGAGTATCCCCGCCAAGGGCTACTACCTGCTCAAGGGCGGCAGCAACGGCACCGCCGGCGCGGACCTGCCGGCCCCGGATGCCACCGCCACCGGTTTCAACCCCGCCGGGGGCGGCGGCACGATCGTGCTGGCCAGGCAGGCCGGCGCGCTCAACCCGTTGCCGACGGGCTCGGTGCTTGAACCGGCCAACGTCGCCGACGTGCTCGGCTACGGCACCTCCAACACGTTTGAGACCCAGGCGGCCGCTGCGCCGTCGGGCAACACCGACGTCAAGAGCCTGAACCGCAGCAACGGCGCGGACACCAATAACAACTTCGCTGACGCCACGCTCAACGCAGCCATCACGCCGAAGGCCGCCAACGGCGCCGCAGGACCTGTGGATCCGCCCGTGGACCCGGGCCCCGGCACTCCCCCGGCCGCCAAGACCATCGCCGAAATCCAGGGCAACGGCGCCGCAAGCCCGCTGGCAGGATCAGCGGTCACCACGCGCGGCAGGGTCACCGCCACGTTCCCCACCGGCGGCTTCGCCGGCTACTACGTCCAGACCCCCGGCACGGGCGGCGATCTCACCCCGGCCAACCACGCGGCGTCGGACGCCGTGTTCGTCTACTCGCCGTCCACGGTCGACACCGTCAGGATCGGCGACTACGTCGAACTCACCGGCGCAGTCAGCGAATTCTTCGGCATGACCCAGCTGAACGTCGCCGCGGCGGCCGATCTGAAGAAGCTCACCGAGGCGGCCCCCGAGGTCAAGGCCACCGGCTTCGCCCTCCCCGCCGACGAGGCCTTCCGTGAGGCCCTCGAAGGCATGCTGCTGACCCCGCAGGGTCCGGTCACCGTGGCGGACAACTTCTCGCTGAACCAGTACGGCGAGATCGGCCTGGCCGGCGGCACCACCGCGCTGGAACAGCCCACCGCCGTCGAGCCCTTCGGCTCCGTCGAATACACCGCCATGGTCGCGGCGAACGCCGCCCGCGGCATCAAGCTCGACGACGGCGCCACCACGAACTTCCTCAAGGACGCCGCCACCAAGGCCCAGGTGCTCCCGTACCTGACCACGGCCGATCACGTCCGGGTCGGCGCACCGGTGACGTTCAAGACCAACGTAGTGCTCAGCTACGCGAACAGCGCCTGGAAGTTCCAGCCCCTGACCCAGTTGACGGCCGCCAACGCGGACACCGTGCAGCCGGCAAGTTTCGGCGCCACCCGCGCGGACACCCCGGCCGCTGTGGGCGGCAACCTGAAGCTCGCCTCCTTCAATGTGCTCAACTACTTCCCCACCACCGGCGACCAGGTGGCGGGCTGCACCTTCTACGCTGACCGGGACGGCAACCCCATCACCGTCAAGGGCGGCTGCGACGTCCGCGGCGCCGCGAACGCGGAGAACCTGAAACGGCAGCAGGACAAGATTGTCGCCGCCATCTCCAAGTCCGGGGCCGACGTCGTCACCCTGATGGAGGTTGAAAACTCGGCCCAGTTCGGCAAGACCCGGGACGACGCGCTCGCCAAGCTGGTGGATGCGCTGAACATCGCCACACCGGGGATCTGGGACTACGTCCGCACCCCCGCCAACGCACCCCCGCTGGCCGACGAGGACATGATCCGCACCGCGTTCATCTACAAGGTGGCTGTTGCCGAACCAATCGGCGAATCCATCATCCACAACGACACGGTCGCTTTCGCCAGCGCCCGCAAGCCGATGGCCCAGGTCTTCAAGCCCGTGGGCGCCGCCGATGACAAGAAGTTCATCGCGATCGCCAACCACTTCAAGTCCAAGGGTTCCGCCGCCACACCGGAAGACACCGACAAGGGCCAGGGCGCCTCAAACCTCGCCCGCACCGCCCAGGCCAAGTCCCTGCTGGCGTTCTCCGACGAACTGCAGAAATCCAAGGGCACCGACAAGGTCTTCCTGATCGGCGACTTCAACTCCTACGCCAAGGAGGACCCGATCAACGTCCTCACGGGCGCCGGGTACGTCAACCAGGACGAGAAGGCGAAGAACGCCGACGGTTCCGCCAAGCATTCCTACCTCTTTGGTGGCCTCGTGGGCTCGCTGGACCACATCCTCGCATCGCCGGCGGCCAACGCCGCCGTCACCGGCGCGGACATCTGGAACATCAACTCGGTGGAGTCCGTGGCGCTGGAGTACAGCCGCTACAACAACAACGTCACCGACTACTACGCTCCAGACCAGTTCCGCGCCAGCGACCACGATCCGGTGGTGGTGGGGCTGGACTTGCCCGTCACCCCGGCCAGCGTTGAGCTGAACTTCCTGGGCATCAACGACTTCCACGGCCGGATCGATTCCAACACCGTGTTCTTCGCGGGGACCATCGAGAAGCTGCGTGCCGCGGTCGCCCCGGGCGCCACGGCGTTCATTTCGGCCGGCGACAACATCGGCGCCTCCCTGTTCGCCTCGGCGGTGGCCAAGGACCAGCCGACCATCGATGTGCTGAACGCCCTGGACCTGCGCACCTCTGCGGTGGGTAACCACGAGTTCGACGGCGGCTGGGCGGACCTGCGCGACCGCGTCACCGCCGGCGGGACCAACGCCAAGTTCCCGTACCTGGGCGCCAACGTCTATGCGAAGGGCACCACCACCCCGGTCCTGCCGGAGTACACGGTCCTGGATATGAACGGCGTCAAGGTCGCCGTGATCGGCACCGTCACGCAGGAAGTGCCCTCCCTGGTCACGCCGTCGGGCATCGCGGACCTTGAGTTCGGCGACCCCGTGGACGCCATCAACCGGGTCGCGGCGAAGATCAAGGCGGACAAACTCGCCGACATCATCATTGTGGAGAACCACGACGGCGCCGGATCAGGCGCGCCCGACGGCGCCACTTTGGAGCAGGAAATCGCCGCGGGCGGCCCCTTCGCCAAGATGGTCCAGAAGGTCACCCCGGATGTTGCCGCAATCTTCAACGGCCACACCCACAAGCAGTACTCCTGGGACGCGCCCGTCCTGGATCCGGCGGGCCAGCCCACCGGCAAGACCCGCCCGATCGTCCAGACCGGAAACTACGGCGAGTTCATCGGCCAGATCCAGCTGACCATCGACACCAAGACCATGTCGGTGACCGGGTACAAGGCCGGCAACGTCCAGCGCACCACCAGCGCCGCGCAACCGGCAGCCGACCTTGTGGCGCAGTACCCGCGGGTCGCAGCCGTCAAGACTATCGTGGACAAGGCCCTGGCCGACGCCGCCGTGATCGGCAACCAGCCGGTCGGCAAGGTCACCGCGGATATCACGACGGCGTTCGCCGGTTCCCCGGCCGTGCGCGATGACCGGGCCAGCGGGTCAACCCTCGGCAACCTGGTGGCGGACTCCCTCGTGGATGCGCTGAAGACGCCGGAACTCGGCGCCGCCGAAATCGGCGTCGTCAACCCGGGCGGTCTGCGCAATGAGCTGTACTACGCGCCCGACGGCACCATCACGTACGCCGAGGCCAACGCCGTGCTGCCGTTCGTGAACAATCTGTGGACCACGTCCCTTACCGGTGCGCAGTTCAAGACCCTGCTCGAGCAGCAGTGGCAGACCAACACGGACGGCACGGTCCCCAGCCGCGCGTACCAGCAGCTGGGCCTGTCCAAGAACGTGAACTACACCTACGACGCCGCCCGCGCCGCCGGTGACCGGATCACCTCGATCCGGGTCAACGGTGCAGTGATTGACCCGGCGAAGTCCTACCGGATCGGGACGTTCAACTTCCTGGCCACCGGTGGCGACAACTTCCGTATCTTCAAGGAAGGCGCAGGCGCCAAGGACTCCGGGCTCGTGGACCGCGATGCGTGGATCACGTACCTGCAGACCCACAACCCGGTCTCGCCCGACTTCGCCCGCCGCTCCGTGGCCGTGGTGAACACGACGGCGGCCGAGGTCAAGGGCGGGGAGGCCATCACCCTGGCGGTTTCGAAGCTGGACCTGACCTCGCTGGGCAGCCCGGTGAATGCCTCGCTGCGCGCCGAGTTCACGGATGCTGCCGGCACCGTGACACCCCTTGGCACGGCACCGGTAACCGCCGGCGCCGCCACAGTGGACGTGCAGGTTCCGACCGGCGCCGCCGCCGGCGCGGGCACCCTGGTGCTCACCGCCGTCGAATCCGGCACCGTGGTGAAGGTGGACGTGAAGGTCGCAGCCAGCGTCCCCGTGCCGCCGAAGTGCATTCCTCCGGTCAAGCCGACGGGGCCCGCGGACGTGGTGGGCCAGGTGAACTACGGGACAGCCATGGCCGCCTACCAAAAGTGCCTCAAGGGCTGATGCCTTAGCCCGGGCTTCCTGGTCCCACACCACGGCACATGCCCATCCCTGGCCCGCAGCACTGGACACAAGCACCAAGAGTCCACTGCCCGGCCCCACTGGAGGACATGCCCAATTTTCGGAAGCGGGCGCGCCAGAGGGCATGCCCATTATTGAGGGCGGGCGAGGACGGGCTAGGGGGCCAGGATGTCGCGGGCGATCTCGTCGGCGTCGCGCAGTGTGCGTTGGCCGCTGCGGTAGACCGGGCCCGACTTCGGCCGGGCCTCAGCGGCGATGGCCGTGCCCCATTGCGTGGCGGAGAGCTGAAGCCCCAGCACGTAGAGTCCCGGTGTCATGGACCCGTTGGCACCCAGCGGCCGATACGGATGCGGGACGACGTCCATCCCGGAGGTCTCCACCGGGGTCCCCTCCACGGTCATCATGAGGCGCGGCCGCACCAACCCCTCGGCGAGCAGCTGTTCCAGCAGAGGCGAGGAATTGACGGCCACCCGGTTCGCCGGTGCCAGCGCCTCGATCATCGCCGTCGCAGACACCGCGCCCGCCACGGCGTTCCCGGCCCGCGCCCTCACCGTGCCCGCGCTCCGCACAGCGGCGCTCGGCACGCCAGCGCTGCCAGCGCCAACAGCGCCCACGCCAACCGGGCCAACCGAGCCAGCGCCCACGCCGACACGGTCCAGTCCGGCACCAAACGTGCCGACATCCTCCGATTCATCGCCAAGGCCTTCATCGGTTCCGCCGCCCACCCAGGGCGATGCCGCAGTGAACGTCCGGGCCCGGCGGTCCACGCCGAATTTGGGGTCCGGGCCCACGAAGCGTACGACTCCTGCCCGCGCCAGTGCCGCGAGCTGCGCAGCGCGCAGCGCCGGCGGTCCGCTCGCCAGGCCTTCCACGAAGGATTCGAACCAGCCGCGGAGGCCGGCGACCCAGGATTCGTCCGTGATGCCGCTGTCGGCCACAGCGGTCTTGAGCACCGCCCGGCCGTGGTGCAGCGCGCCGATCGCCATCTTCACGGGGTCGTCCTCGCCGAGCGCAGAGCGTCGGGCGTCGTCGAGCAGGTAGTCGACGACGGCGGCGTCCAGTTCAGCCCGGGAGTCAAACGGCCGCCCGGCCAGGGGCGCCGCGAGACCGAGCAGGTTCAGGCGGTGGGTTGCCCGGACATGGACGGCAATCACCGATTCCGTGGCGTGCTCCCACTTCGCGGTCGAATGCGCATGCGGCCGCAGGGATTCGTCCAGGGCGCGCAGGAACTCCCCGGGGCCGGTCAGGATGGCATCGGGCTGCGAGCGCGCGAGCGTCGAGTAGTAGGCCCAGATCGCGTCCCGGTGCAGGAGCGGCCAGAGGTCGAAGTCGAATGAGGGCCGGATTCCGGAGTCGGCGAACTTCGCGATCGCGTGCTCGGTGCAGTACCGCAGCTGGACCGCGTCCGGGTAGTAGCCGGTGAGTGTCGCCTTCGCCCGGTAGGGGGTCCCGCGGCGCGAGGCGGCGATGATGAGCGGTTCGCGGCCGGAGGGCAGATACGCCAGTTCACCGTTGCTCTCCCCGGCAACGAACCGGCCGCCGCGACCTTCGGTCAGCTGTCCCATCACGTCGAAGAAGTTCAGGCCCATGCCGCGCACCAGGACAGGTTTTCCGGCCGGCACCACGGCCCAGTCGACGTCGGCGGGCGCCGCCGGCGGGACGTACAGGAGTCCGAGTTCCCCCGCCGCGGAGAGCAGCTCCCGCTGTTCGGCGTTCAGCCGCGCGTCGAGATGGCCCATGGCCAGCACCACAGAGTCGACGGTAAGCACCGTGCCGCCGTCGAGCACGACGTCGAACCGCACCGACGGTCCCTCCGGGGCTTCCGGGGCCGCCGGATCGACCGGTTCGGCGGCGGCGTGGCGGACGGACGTTGCCGTCGCCGGGTGGAAGTCCACGCTGACGCCGGCGGGCAGGACGGTGAGCAGTTCCTCGAGGGTGGACCGCAGATAACGGCCGTACAAGGCCCGGCTGGGGAAGTCCGCCTCGCCGAGCCCGGACACCTCGGTGCGTTCCTCGTCAGTAAGTGCTGGATGCGGGTGGCCCTGCTGGAGTTCCCGCCACTGGTCGAACGTGCACCCGGCCAGAGGAGGCGCGAGCTCCGGATCCTCAGGGACCACCGTGGGATAGAAGGATTGCGTGTTCATCAGGTACAGCCGCGACTGTCCGGGCTGCCAGACATGCCCGGGCCCCGCCGGGTAAGGGTCGATCACGTCGATGTGCAGGGTTCCCGCGGAGCCGGCGGAGGCCCAGTTGGCGAGGAGACGTTCCAGCACGCTCGTGCCCCGGGGACCGGCGCCTATCACTGCCGTCCGGATTCTTCGCGATATGCCCACGGCATCCAGCGTATCGGCAACCCGGGCGCCGGTTGGACGCCCGCGTGACTTGCCACTGCCGCACCGATGTTCTTGGATGGAAAAATGACCACCACAGAAGCTGACCACCCGTCCGCGTCCGGCCAAGCCAGCGGCGCCCTCCCGGTTGCAGGGACGTCCCCCGAACCCGTCGACGAGAACATCTGGCTGGAGGACATCTACGGCCAGGAGCAGCTGGCGTGGGTCCGTGAACAGAACGCCCGCACCGAGGAACTCCTCGAGGACGCCGACTACGCCGACCTGGAAGGCAGGATCCTGGAGGTCCTCGACTCCACCGACCGGATCCCCATGGTGGGCAAGCACGGCGAGTGGTACTACAACTTCTGGAAGGACCGGGACAACCCCAAGGGCCTGTGGCGGCGAACCAGCTGGGACAGCTACCGGGCCGGGACTCCCGAGTGGGATGTCCTGCTGGATGTCGACGCCCTCGCCGCCGCCGAGGGCCAGGACTGGGTCTTCCACGGGGCCAATTTCCTCCGCCCGGCCCCGGGTGAGCCCCACCGGCGGGCCCTGCTGGCCTTCTCCCCCGACGGCGGGGACGCGAACCGCCACCGGGAGTTCGACGTCGAGGCCCGCGGCTTCGTGGACCCGGCCGACGGCGGCTTCGACCTCCCGACCGGCAAGGGCAATGCCTCCTGGCTGGACGGGGACACCTTGCTGGTCGCCACTACCGCCCAGGACCTGCCGCGGACCACCTCGTCCTATGCCCGGACCGGGGTGAAGCTGCGCCGCGGCGACTCCCTGGCGGAGGCCGAGCAGATTTTCGACATTCCCGAGGACCACATGATGGCGATCGTGGCCCACGACTCCACTCCGGGCTTCGAACGCACGTTTGCCGTCGACTGGATCAGTTTCTTCGAGAAGAACACCTCCGTGCTGCGCGATGGTCAGTGGGTGCAGATCGACGTGCCCGCAGACGTGAACCTGAGCTCGCACCGCGAATGGCTGCTGTTCCGCCCGCAGCGTGACTGGACCGTCAACGGCACCACCCACCCGGCGGGTTCCCTGCTCGCGGCCGGGTTCGAGGACTTCCTCGCCGGCTCCCGGGAGCTCGCCGTGCTCTTCACGCCCGATCCGCACACCTCCCTGCAGTCCTGGAGCTGGACGCGGGACTTCCTGCTGCTGAACCTGCTCCGGGACGTGTCCTCGGAAATCCACGTCCTGGATCCGCGACGCCCGGGGACGGACGCCGCGTGGGAGGCCACCGTGCTGGATGCCTGCCCGCCCCTGCACGACGTCAACGCCTTCGCGGTGGATGACGAAGACGACGCCGAAGGCTCGGACGACGACGGCACCGGCGGCACCGCCTCGGTGGCCGAGGGCGAGGCGCCGGGCGCAGGGAACGACTTCTGGCTCGTGGCCACCGGTTTCACGACGCCCACCACCCTGACCCGAGGGACGCTCGCACGGGGCAATAGCTCCCTGACCAGCACGCACGAGGTGATCCGGACCTCGCCGTCGTTCTTCACCGAGGCCGACTACGAAGTCCAGCAGCACTTCGCGGTCTCCAGCGACGGAACGAAGATTCCTTACTTCCAGGTGGCCGCCAAAGACCTGGTGCTGGACGGCCAGAACCCCACCCAGCTTTCCGGCTACGGCGGCTTTGAGATTTCGCGGACTCCGGCGTACAGCGGCGCGATCGGCCGGGCATGGCTGGAGCGGCGTACCGCGGAGTCCGGCGGGGCCGAGGGTGAGGCCCCGCACCGCCGCGGCGGTGTCTACGTGGTGGCGAACATCCGCGGCGGCGGCGAGTACGGGCCGGCCTGGCACCGCGCGGCGTTGCAGGGCAACCGCCACCGCGCCTATGAAGACTTCGCTGCCGTGGCGAAGGACCTGATCTCCCGCGGTGTCACTTCCCGGGAGCGGCTCGGCTGCGTGGGCGGCTCCAATGGCGGGCTGCTGGTGGGCAACATGCTCACGCAGTACCCGGAGCTGTTCGGTGCCGTGTCCTGCGGGGTTCCGCTCCTGGACATGCGCCGGTACACCAAACTTTCCGCGGGCTATTCCTGGATTGGCGAATACGGCGACCCTGACGTGCCGGAGCAGTGGGAGTTCCTGAAGACGTTCTCCCCGTACCACCAGCTCAAGGACGGCGTGGACTACCCGGAGACGTTTATCTGGACGGCGACCTCCGATGACCGGGTGGGCCCGGTCCAGGCCCGGAAGATGGCGGCCCGCATGCAGGCCATGGGCATCCCCAATGTCTGGTTCCACGAAGCCCTCGAGGGCGGCCACGCGGGGGCCTCGGACAACCGGCAGGCTGCGGCCCTGCAGAGCCGCAGCCAGCATTTCCTGTGGCGGGCGCTGGCCGGCCAGGAGGCCTGATGCCGCACCCCCGAAAGCGGTAAGCCACGCGGGGCCACTTCGCGCCCATCCGGTGCCCCAATTATTGGCCGGAAGTGACCCCGCGATGTCCCCGGCGGGCCGTTTTGCACTGCGTGGCACCTTCTGCGTATCCTTGGTTGGCTAGTTAATAGCAATTGGAGACGTGCCAGAGCGGCCGAATGGGCTTCACTGCTAATGAAGTGTGGGGCACAACTCCACCGGGGGTTCAAATCCCCCCGTCTCCGCGTTTGGCCCCGGTCCTCGGACCGGGGCCTTTTGCGTACCCGGCACATGGCGGCCCGGGGCCTGGGCCTGCCCGCAGGGCCTGCCCGCAGGGCCTGCCCGCGCCGGGCCTGCTCCCGGGCAGATCAGGGCGGATCGGCGTCGTTCATCCGCCCTGATCTGCACCCGTGACGCCGGGGCAGCGCTGCGACGGCACCGTCTGCAGCAATCCGCTCCCGTCCGGTGGTCGGACGCCTCGCGCCCAGCGGCGGATCCGGATGGCAGGATGGGCCCATGTCGAGCAACAAGGAATTTGACGCCATCATCGTCGGCGGCGGCCACAACGGCCTGGCCGCGGCCGCGTACCTGGCCAAGGCCGGACGTGAGGTCCTGGTCCTGGAAAAGCTGGAGCACCCCGGCGGCGCCGCGGTGTCCGAGCACGCGTTCGACGGCGTCGACGCCCGCCTCTCGCGCTACTCGTACCTCGTCAGCCTCCTGCCCCAGCAGATCATCGATGACCTCGGCCTGCGCATCACGCTGGCTCGGCGGCGCTATTCCTCCTACACCCCGGACCCTGCGGACGGCAGCCGGGCCCTTCTGGTGGACAACGGGGACGAGGCCGCCACTGCGGCGTCCTTCGCCGCCGTCGGCGCGCCCGACGGCGAGTTCCGCGCCTTCACCGCGTTCTACGCCGCCTGCCGGCAGCTCACTGAAGCCCTCTGGCCCACCATGACCTCGCCGCTGCTGCCGCGATCCGTTGCGCGTTCCCTCGCCGCCCGGGCCGGCGCCGCCGAAGCATGGGAGGCCATGATCGAACATCCCATCGGGCACGCCATCAGCAAGAATTTGGGCAGCGACCTGGTCCGCGGCGTGGTCCTGACGGATGCGCTGATCGGGACGTTCGCGCGGGCCGACGACGAGGACCTGCAGCAAAACATCTGCTTCCTCTACCACCTGATCGGCGGCGGGACCGGCGACTGGGACGTGCCGGTCGGCGGCATGGGCGCGGTGTCCGGCGAGCTGGAGCGGGCCGCCCGCGACGCCGGCGCGACCATCCTGACTTCCGCGGACGTCACGGCGGTCCGGCCCGGCGGCGTCGTGGACTACCGCCACGGCGGCCAGGACCATACGGTAACCGCCGCGTGGGTCCTGTCCAATGTGGCGCCGGCCGTCCTGAACCGGCTGCGCAGCCGGCTGCGCGACCGGCCTGCCGAGGGCGTCGCTGCCGCTGGCATTTCAGCGGGCGCCACGGGCGCTGCCGGCAACCCGAACCATCGCCGCGAGGGCGCCCAGGTCAAGGTCAACCTGCTGCTCAAACGCCTCCCGGAGCTGCTGGACGGATCCGTCAGCCCGGAGGCCGCCTTCGGCGGGACGTTCCACATCAACGAGACGTGGTCACAGCTCGACGCCGCCTACCGCACCGCCGCCGCCGGGTCCGTGCCCTCGCCGCTGCCGTGCGAAATCTACTGCCATTCGCTGACCGACCCCAGCATCCTGTCCCCGGAACTGCAGGCCGCCGGCGCCCAGACGCTGACCGTCTTTGGCCTGCACGTCCCGCACCGGCTGGTCACGGCCGAGAATAACGAGGACCGCCGCGCCGAGCTGCAGGCGGCCGTCCTGGCCTCCCTGAACTCCGTCCTGGCCGAGCCGATTGAGGATCTGCTCCTGACGGATCCGGAGGGGAGGCCCTGCATCGAAACCAAGACCACCCTGGACATTGAACGCGCCGTCGGCATGCCCCGGGGCAACATCTTCCACGGCGGCCTCGACTGGCCGTTCGTGGAGGACGGCGAACCGCTGGACACCCCGGCGCGCCGCTGGGGCGTGGCGACGGACGATCCGCAGATCCTGCTCTGCGGTTCCGGCGCCCGCCGCGGCGGCGCCGTCAGTGCCATCGGCGGCCACAACGCCGCCATGGCCGTGTTGGAATCGGAACCGCCCCTCCGCAATGGGTGAACCGGAACTCGGAGAACCGCGCATGAAAGCCTCGTCGCGTGGCGTCCCGGCCGGGGGCAGCTGGAGCCCGCGGCTGGCGCTCTTAGTGGCTGCGACGTTCTTCATGGAATTCCTCGACGGGACCGTCCTGACCACGGCCATACCCAGTATCGCCGCGGATTTCGACGTGCCCGCCGCCGACGTCAACATCACCCTGACGGCCTACCTGATGACGGTGGCGATGGGCATCCCGCTCAGCGGCTGGCTCGCGGAGCGGCTCGGTGCCCGCCGGGTGTTCTGTCTCGCCATCGCAATCTTCACAGCGGCGTCGCTACTCTGCGCGCTCAGCCAGGACCTGACCATGCTGACCCTGAGCCGTGTCCTGCAGGGTGCGGGCGGCGCCATGATGGTCCCTGTCGGCACGCTGGTGGTGCTCCGCGGAACGCCGAAGAAGGAGTTGCTGCGGGCCACCGCCTTTCTGGTGTGGCCCGGGCTGCTGGCCCCGGTCCTTGCCCCGCTCGTGGGCGGAGCGCTCACCACGTATCTGTCCTGGCACTGGATCTTCCTGGTCAACCTCCCCCTGGGCCTGGCGGCGTTCCTGGCCGCGCTGCACCTGGTTCCCGCAGTGGGCGGCGACAGCACGCGGCGCCTCGACTGGCTCGGCCTGGTCCTCACCACGCTCGGGGTGGGGTCCCTGCTCATTGGTCTGGAACTGATCGGCGGCCGCGACGCCGGGCTGCTGGCGGCCGCGGGGATCGTAGTGGGCCTGCTGTTTCTGACCGCAGCCGCGGCCTGGATGCGACGGACCAGCACGCCACTGTTCAACCTGTCCGTCTTCGGCGCACGGACGTTCCGCGCAACAGCGACGGGAGGGTTTGTGTACCGCCTGACCATCAGCGCCGTGCCGTTCCTGCTGCCGCTGATGTTCCAGGCCGGCTTCGGCTGGGACCCGTTGCGCGCCGGGGCGATGGTGTCCGCCGTGTTCGTGGGGAACATCGGAATTAAGCCCGCTACGACGCCCCTGATCCGGCGCTTCGGTTTCAAACCCGTTCTGGTGTTCGCGTCGCTGGCCTCGGCGGCCACTTTTGCGCTGTGCGCACTGCTCGAGGCCGGTACGCCGGAGCCGCTGATTGTCGCTGTGCTGGTGGCCAGCGGAGCGTTCCGCTCGATCGGGTTCTCGGCCTACGCTTCCGTCCAGTACGCCGACGTCGCCCCGGGCCAACTGCCGTCCGCCAATGCCGTCTCCGCCACGCTCGTGCAGCTCTCCACCGCGGCCGGGATCGCTGTCGGGGCGCTCCTGCTGCGGGTCTTCGAGGCAAGCAGCCACGGCGCAGGAACCATCGGTGTCGCCGTGGGTCTTGCCGCCGGCGATCCGGCGGCGCCGTACCGGGCAGCATTCGTGGCCATCGCGGTCCTGATGCTCCTGAGCACGCTGGACAGCCTGGCCCTCCCCCGCCACGCCGGCGCGGAGGTCAGCCGGCCTGGCCCAGCACCAGCGGCAGAACGGCGCCGGCGCCGGCGAGCCTGAGGGCCCGCCCGGAGATGGTCAGGGTCCAGCGGCTGTCCACGAGGTCGTCCACCAGCATGACGCTCTGGCCACGGATTCCAGCCAGGGCGTCCTCCAGCTCCGGTCCCACCACCAGGCGGTCCCAGACGCCGGCGAGCCGGTAGGCACTGTTCCCGCCGCGGCCGCCGGTGGGTCCGCCGTGATTGAGCTGCAGCTGGCCGAGATACGGGATGCGGCCGATCTCGGAGATCCCGCGGGCCAGGGAGTCCACCAGCAGCGGCTTCCCGCGGGAGGGCAGGCTGATGATCGCGGCCGGCCGGCCGGCCCCGCTCCAGCCCGGGGACCGGGCATCTCCCGCGCCCCATTCCCGGAGCACCTGAACGCAGGCCTGCAGCATGCCGGGGTCTACGGCCCGGTCGGGTGCACCGGCGGCGAAGGCCTCGCGCAGGGCCCCGCCCCAGCCGAGGTCCGTCAGTCGCGCCAGCACCCGGCCGTCGGCGAGCGCTTCGTCCGGCTTGATCTTGCCCTTGACGGGCACACCCAGGCGGTCCATTCCGCTGGGCCACTGCAGCCGCGGTTCAAGGACGACGCCGGCCCGGCGAAGGGTCTGCCCGGCGGTCTCCGTGGCGTCCTCGGCGATGTCGGCCCGGAACCAGCGGCCCGCGCAGTTGTCGCAGCGGCCGCAGGCGCGGGCTGTTTCGTCGTCCAGTACCGAGGTGATGTATTCCATTCGGCAGCCCGCGGTGTCCTGGTAGATGACCATCGAGTCCTGTTCATCCACCCGGGCCTCGGCGATCCGGCTGTACCGCTCGGCGTCGTAGTTCCACGGCTGTCCCGTGGAGCGCCAGCCGCCGCCGACGCGTTCGACGGCGCCGTCCACGGCCAGGACCTTCAACAACAGCTCCAGCGGGGTGCGGCGCAGGTCCACCCGGGCCTCGAGCGCCACTGTGGAGACCGCCGTTCCGGCCTCGGCGAGGGCTGTCAGGACGGCGGCAGCCTTTTCCTCGGACGGCATAGACGCGGTGGCAAAGTACTGCCAGATGTCGCGGTCCTCCGAACCGGGCAGCAGCAGGACATCGGCGTTCGCCGCGCCACGCCCGGCGCGGCCCACCTGCTGGTAATACGCCACCGGCGAGGACGGCGCGCCAAGGTGCACCACGAAGCCGAGGTCCGGCTTGTCGAAGCCCATGCCGAGCGCGGACGTGGCCACGAGCGCCTTGACCTGGTTGTCCTTAAGGAGCTGCTCGGCGCGTTCCCGGTCCGCGGGGTCCGTGCGGCCGGTGTAGGCGAGCACCTCATGCCCCGCTTCGGCCAAGAGGCGGGCAGTGTCCTCGGCCGCCGACACCGTGAGCGTGTAAATGATGCCGCTGCCCTGCAAATCCTGCAGGTGGGTCAACAGCCAGCCCAGCCGTTCGCGGGAATCGGGCAGGGTCAGGACACCCAGCCGGAGCGAATCCCGGCCCAGGGCGCCCCTGATGGTGAGCACGTCCTTCCCGAGCTGCTCCTCGATGTCATGCACCACCCGGGAATTGGCCGTGGCGGTGGTGGCGAGCACCGGGACGGTGTCCGGCAGCTGTGTGATGAGGTCCGCGATGCGCCGGTAGTCGGGGCGGAAGTCGTGGCCCCAGTCCGAGATGCAGTGGGCCTCGTCAACCACCAGCAGCCCGGTCCGGCGCACGAGCTCGGGGAGCTGGTTTTCCCGGAAGGACGGGTTGGTGAGGCGTTCTGGCGAGACCAGCAGGACGTCCACTTCATCGGCGGCGAGCTGCTCGCGGACGGTGTCCCACTCCAACTGGTTCGCGGAGTTGATGGCGACCGCCCGCACCCCGGCCCGCGCCGCGGCGGCGACCTGGTCACGCATGAGCGCCAGGAGCGGGGAGACGATCAGGGTGGGGCCGGCGCCGCGGCGGCGCAGCAGCAGGGAGGCGACGAAATACACGGCCGACTTCCCCCAGCCGGTGCGCTGCACCACCAGCGCCCGCCTGCCGCCGTCGAC
This sequence comes from Arthrobacter sp. LAR12-1-1.1, assembly GCF_040676555.1. Taxonomy (NCBI): domain Bacteria; kingdom Bacillati; phylum Actinomycetota; class Actinomycetes; order Micrococcales; family Micrococcaceae; genus Arthrobacter; species Arthrobacter sp. LAR12-1-1.1. Next base: position 62,759 of record NZ_JBEGIG010000067.1, read on the forward strand.
CAGGGCCTCAATGGCCTCGAACTGGCCGTCATGGAACTCCGCACCAGGGTGGCCCACGAGCTCCCGCAGCACAGTCTGGGCCTGTTCCCGGGTCGAGGCCGTGGTGTCGGCGAGGGCGGTGCTGGAAAGGGCGTTCTGGTTACTGGCCATTGCTTCAGTATCCCAGCCCCCTCCGACAGCCATGAAGCCGGGGCCCGCTATGTGCACATCCCAGCCTGTGGACAAGCGTGCGGACACAGGTCACGGCGTCAGCGCCGCAACGTAAGATAAGACGCGTGACTACGGACAAGACAAAGACTTTTGACCTCTCGACCTCGTTCAAGGCCTATGACGTGCGCGGAATCGTGGGGCAATCCATTACCGCGGAAATCGTCGAAGCCGTCGGTGCTGCCTTCGTCGACGTCCTGGAACTCTCGGGGCAGACCGTACTGGTGGGCGGGGACATGCGCCCCTCCTCCCCCGAGTTCGCCAAAGCCTTCGCCAACGGCGCAGCCACCCGCGGCGCCAACGTCCAGCTGCTGGACCTGATCTCCACCGACGAGCTCTACTACGCCTGCGGCGCCCTCAACGCCGCCGGCGCCACGTTCACCGCGAGCCACAACCCGGCCGAATACAACGGCATCAAGATGGCCAAGGCCGGCGCCGTGCCGATCTCCTCCGAAACCGGGCTCATGGAAATCCAAGCCCGCGCCGAGGAATACCTCAACGCCGGCACCATCCCCGCGGCCGGCAGCATTGGCCTCATTGGCGTGCAGGACGTCCTCAAGGGCTATTCGGAGTACCTGCGCGGCCTGGTGGACCTGCGCGGTTCACGGCCGCTGAAGGTTGTGGTCGATGCCGGCAACGGCATGGCCGGCCTCACCACCCCGGCCGTGCTTGGCGATGCCCTGCTGCCCAAGCTCCCCCTGGAGATCGTGCCGCTGTACTTCGAGCTCGACGGATCTTTCCCGAACCACCCGGCCAACCCGCTGGAGCCGGAAAACCTGCGCGACCTGCAGGCCGCCGTCCTCGAGCATGGCGCGGACATCGGCCTGGCGTTCGACGGCGACGCCGACCGCTGCTTCGTGATCGACGAAAAGGGCGAGCCCGTCTCGCCGTCGGCCATCACGGGCATGGTGGCCCGCCGCGAAATCGCCCGCGCGCAGGGCATCGGCGAAGACACGCCCACCGTCATCCACAACCTGCTGACCTCCCGCGCGGTTCCGGAACTCGTGGAGCGCCTCGGCGGCCGCCCCGTCCGTACCCGCGTGGGGCACTCCTTCATCAAGGCCGTCATGGCCGCGGAAGGAGCCATCTTCGGCGGGGAACACTCGGCCCACTTCTACTTCCGCGACTTCTGGAACGCGGACACCGGCATGTTGGCCGCCATGCACGTCCTGGCCGCCCTGGGCGAGCAGGACGGCCCGCTCTCCGAGCTCGGCCGCGAATACGAGCCGTACCAGTCATCCGGCGAGATCAATTCGGAAATCGAGGACAAGGCCGCCGCGGTCGAGCGGGTCCGCAAGGATTTCCACGACGACGACGTCGAGGTCGACTACCTCGACGGCAGCACCTTTATCGCCGCCGACGGCAGCTACTGGTTCAACCTGCGCCCGTCCAACACCGAGCCGTTCCTGCGCCTCAACGTCGAAGCCGCGGACACCGCCACTATGGAACGCGTCCGCGACCGCGTCCTGGCGCTGGTCCGGGGCTAGCCGTGGCCGCACACCCCGAAGAGTCCTCGAACACCGGTTCCTGGCGCGAGTCCGTGCCGGACGCCAGCGCCACGGACCTGGAGAACCTGCTGGGGACCGGCGTCGGCGCCGCGCAGGAGCAGCTGGAACGCAACGGCGGCTTCCTGCCGTTCGCCCTGGTGGTGCAGAACGACGGCGAGGTCCGGCTGGTTGCTGTGACCCCCGCGAACGCGAGCGACGGATCGGAAGGCGACTTCGACGCGGACGCCATGATCCGGGACCTCCATGAGCTGCTCCGGCAGCACCGGGAGGAGTTCCGGGCCGCCGCCGTCGTCTGTGACATCACGCTGCTCGAGGAAGACTCGGACGCCATTCACGTTGCGGCAGAGCACCAGGACGGCTCCTTGTTCGCCGCGGTCCTGCCCTACGCCGCGAACGCCGGGACGCACGAACTCGAATTTGGCCAGCTGGCCGCCGATACCAACGAGCCCGCCGTCTGGGTGGACTAGACCTCCCTTAGGCTGGGGATATGAAGATCAATGCGTTCGCCGATGTGAGCCTGCGCGCTTTGCTGGTGCTCGCGGCCGCTCCGGACGGCGGGCTCCTGACCACCCAGAGCATCGCCGACGCCGTCGGCACCCCGTACAACCACGTCAGCAAGGCGATGGCGAAGCTGCGCGCACTGGGCCTGATCGACGTCGAACGCGGCCGCAACGGCGGTTCCCGGCTGAGCAGCGCCGGCCGGACCGCCACGGTGGGCCAGCTGCTGAGGCAACTCGACACCCGTCTGGACCCGGCCGACTGCATCGCCTCGGGCGGCACGTGCCCGCTCATCACCGAATGCCGCCTCCGGGCCGCGCTTGCCCGGGCCCGCGAAGCCTTTTATAGCGAACTCGACGGGATTGTGATCGCCTCGCTGCCGACCTCACGGCAGATGACACCGGTGTTCGAGGCGATCGGGCTGCGGCCCGGGCTGTAGGATGCACTCAGGTCCTCGGCCGCCCGGCCTGCCCAGCAGCAGCACCGACTGCCCGACACGCCCGAAAAACACCCGATTTGCGTCGCTCTTCTACGGCATGTAGAAATAAGGCATAAATACACGCATTTGAAATGACAGTATTTACATCGCGGTCCGGTTGAAGACCCCCGGGCCACTATCTCAGGAGTCAACATGCTCTCGGACAAGTCCTTCCCCGTCATCGAGGCCACCCTGCCGCTCGTCGGTTCCCGGATCGGGGAGATCACCCCCAAGTTTTATGCACGCCTCTTCGCCGCCCACCCGGAACTGCTGGACGGGCTCTTCAGCCGCTCGAACCAGGGCAACGGCAACCAGCAGCAGGCCCTGGCCGGAAGCATCGCCGCTTTCGCGAGCCACCTGGTCAGCAACCCGGGGACCTTGCCGGAGACGGTGCTGTCCCGCATCGCGCACCGCCACGCTTCCCTCGGCATCACGGAACCGCAGTACCAGGTGGTCTACGAGCACCTCTTCGCGGCCATCGCCGACGACCTGGCACTGGTTATCACCCCGGAAATCGCCGAGGCCTGGACCGAGGTCTACTGGCTCATGGCGGACGCGCTGATCAAGCTCGAGAAGGGCCTCTACGCCGCCCAGGCCAACGGCAAGATGTGGAGCCCCTGGAAGGTCGCCGCCAAGACCCCCGCCGGCACCGGCTCCATCACCTTCACCCTGGAACCGGCCGACGACACCCCCATCACCGCTGCCCTCCCCGGCCAGTACGTCAGCGTCAAGGTCACCGTTGCGGACGGGCTCCGCCAGGTCCGCCAGTATTCCCTCTCCGGCGACGCCGGCACCAGCCGCAGCTTCACCACCAAGCTCGACGACGGCGGCGAGGTCTCCCCCGTGCTGCACAACAGCGTCGAGGTCGGCGACATCATCGAAATCTCCAACCCCTACGGCGAAATCACGCTCAAGGAGGGCGACGGCCCCGTGGTCCTGGCCTCGGCCGGCATCGGCTGCACGCCCACGGCGTCCATTCTGCGCTCCCTGGCCGAGTCCGGCTCGGACCGCCAGGTCCTGGTCCTGCACGCCGAAAGCACCCTGGACAGCTGGGCGCTGCGCTCCCAGATGACGGACGACGTCGCACGCCTCGACGGCGCCGACCTGCAGCTCTGGCTGGAGGAACCGCAGGCCGGCTCGAACGCAGGTTTCATGTCCCTGCGCGAGGTGGACCTCCCGGCCAACGCCTCGCTGTACCTGTGCGGTCCGCTGCCGTTCATGAAGAACATCCGCAACGAGGCCATCAACGCCGGCATCCCGGCCACGAAGATCCACTACGAGGTCTTCGGCCCGGACATCTGGCTCGCCAGCTAAACTACTCATCGACGGCGGCCCCGCACCTTTCGCAACAAAGGTGCGGGGCCGCCGTCGTGGTTCACCTGACAAAGCAGCCCGGCCGGGCTCACCCCGCGGCGGGCGCCCCGGTGATCGCATGGCCGAAGCGCAGGAGATTGCCGGGGTCATACGTGGCCTTCGCGGACCGCATCCGCTCGTAGACCGCAGGAGACCACGCCCTGGCCCGGTCGGCCTCGTCGCCCGGCTCGCCATGGAAATTGACCAGCGTGTATCCGGTTGAGTGGGGAGCCATCGCGGCAAGGATCCCGCGTATGGAGGCCGCCACTGCCTCCGCAATGGGCGGCACCTTGAATCCGACGAGGAACAGCAGGAAGGCCGCGTCCCGCCCCGACACCGCATCCGGCACTGCGTCTGGCATAGCCCCCGGCCGGGACAGTGCAGGCCGGGACAGTGCCCCACCGAGCGGCCGGATCTCCACCAGCAGCAGCGGGCAGTCCGAACCGTCCCCGGTGAGCTCGAGCAGGTCCGCAACAGTCTCGTCGCCGAAATCCTTCAGGAGCGCTCCGCCTTCAGTGAAGGGCAGCGGGTCCGCGGGGTCCATGTGGATCTGGTCGACGTCGAGGTAGCTCATGGGCCCGGCCGTGTCCATCAATGGAGTCGAGACCGCGCGCATCGGGGCAAGCAGCGCGTCGCCGTCCTCGCGGTTCCCCAGGAAGGCAAAGCGCAGGTGCACGACGAACTGGTTCCGCAGCGGTTCGGGTACGAAGTCCATGTCCGGAAGACGCAGCAGGGAGACCGATGGCGAGGCGTCGTCGGGCAGGGTGGGCAGCCATTGACGGAAGGCAGCCAGGATCGTGGCCGCATCTGCCCCGGGATAGATGATGCCGCCCCCATAGAACTCACTGACCGGAAAGAGGCTGAACTCGAGTGCGGTCACGATCCCGAAGTTGCCTTTGCCCCCGCGCATCAGTGAAAACAGCTCGGCTTCGGCGTCGGCGTCGATCCGCCGCAGCGCGCCGTCGGCGGTGACGATGTCCATGCTGCGGACGTGGTCCGCCGCGAAGCCGTGGGCGCGGCCGAGGACGGGCAGCCCGCCACCCACTGTGTACCCGACGACGCCCACATCGGTACTCGAGCCGTGCAATCCGACTAATCCGTGCGGCACGCTCGCCTCCAGGACGGTGCGCCACTTCACTCCGGCGCCGACGCGTGCGGTGCGTCCAACCGGATCGATCTGCAGGTCCTGCAGGCGCCGCGTGTTGATGAGCAGGCCGCCATCGATCGCTGAATCGGCGCCGTGCCCGGTGGACTGGACGGACACGGGAATCCGGTGTTCTGCCGCCCATTTCACCGCGGCTGCGACGTCCTGGGCATCTGCGGCGCCAAGAACGACGTCGGGCCGGTGCACCGTTGCGACGTTGAAGGCGAAGGTCTCCTCCGCGAATTCGGGGCTGCCCGGCAGCACGACCGGGCCGCCGACCGCCCTGGACAAGGCATGGATGTCGTCGTTGACAAGCATGTTGCACTCCTGAAATCTCGCTGGCCGCGAGCATGTCGGGGGCGCGGCTGCACCCGCCCGGAATGCCTCCCAGCGCCCTCTCCAGTCGGCGGCCGGCCCGGCTGATGGAATGCGGACAAGCCTAGGGGCGTGCTCGGATGCGGCCTAGGGACCTAAGTCCCGGCGGGACCCGCAACAGGAAACGGCGGCCCCGCACCTTTGAAAGGTGCGGGGCCGCCGTCGTTGTCGCTGAGTGCCGGCTGCTACTGCTGAACGGCCATGCGGGCCTTCAGGCCGTCCAGCTCGGCCTGCAGTGCCTCGGGCAGCGAGCTGCCGAAGTTCGCGAACCAATCCTCGATGGAGGCCAGCTCGGTGGCCCACTCGGCCGGATCAACCCGGACGGCTTCTTCAACCTGGGCGGGCGTCATGTCCAGGCCGGTGAGGTCGATTGCGTCAGCGGTGGGGACGAACCCGATGGGGGTCTCCACGGCGTCGGCCTTGCCCTCGAGGCGTTCGATGGCCCACTTCAGGACACGGGAGTTGTCCCCGAAGCCGGGCCAGGCGAAGCCGCCCTCGGAATTGCGGCGGAACCAGTTGACCAGGAAGATCTTGGGCAGGCGCTCCGGGTTGGCCTTGGCGGACAGGTTAACCCAGTGGTTCAGGTAATCGCCTGCGTCGTAGCCGATGAAGGGCAGCATCGCCATCGGATCCCGGCGGACAACGCCGACGGCACCGGCAGCCGCGGCTGTGGTCTCGGAGGACAGCGTGGAGCCCATGAAGATGCCGTTGGACCAGCTGCGCGCCTCGGTGACCAGCGGGATGGTGGTCTTGCGGCGCCCGCCGAACAGGATCGCGGAAAGCTCCACACCGTCCGGGTTGTAGTACTCCTCGGCCAGCATGTCGATCTGGTCGATCGGCGTGCAGAACCGGGAGTTCGGGTGGGCAGCGGGCTTGTCCGAATCGGGCGTCCAGGAGTTACCCTGCCAGTCGGTCAGGTGTGCGGGCACTTCCTCGGTCATGCCCTCCCACCACACGCCGCCGTCGTCCGTGAGGGCGACGTTGGTGAAGATGCTGTGGCCCTTGGCGATGGCGCGCATCGCGTTGGGGTTGGTGCCCCAGCCGGTGCCCGGAGCCACGCCGAACAGGCCGGCCTCAGGGTTGACGGCGCGGAGCTCGCCTTCCTTGCCGAACCGCATCCAGGTGATGTCGTCACCGAGGGTTTCGACCTTCCAGCCCTCGATGGTCGGATCCAGCAGGGCGAGGTTGGTCTTGCCGCAGGCCGACGGGAAGGCCGCGGAGACGTAGTAGTTCTTCTTCTCCGGCGAGGTCAGCTTGAGAATGAGCATGTGCTCGGCAAGCCAGCCTTCGTCCCGTGCCATCACCGAGGCGATGCGCAGCGCGTAGCACTTCTTGCCGAGCAGGGCGTTGCCGCCGTAGCCGGAGCCGAAGGACCAGATGGAGCGCTCCTCCGGGAAGTGGACAATCCACTTGTCCGGGTTGCACGGCCACGGGACATCAACCTGGCCGGGGGCCAGCGGGGCGCCCAGGGAGTGCAGGGCGGGGACGAAGAACGCGTTGGTAGCGGTGATCTTGTCCAGAACCTTGGTGCCGATAGTGGCCATGATGCGCATGGAGGCGACAACGTAGGCACTGTCGGTGATTTCGACGCCGAACTTGGGGTCCTCGGCGTCGAGGTGGCCCATCACGAAGGGGATCACGTACATGGTGCGGCCGCGCATGGAGCCGGCGAACAGGCCGCGCAGCTTTTCCTTCATCTGCGCCGGGGCCATCCAGTTGTTGGTGAAGCCTGCGTCGTGTTCCTTCTCGGAGCAGATGAAGGTCTGCTCTTCGACGCGGGCCACGTCGGCGGGGTCAGAGAACGCCGCGAAGGACTTGGGGAAGAGGTCCTCGTTCAGCCGGGTCAGGGTGCCTGCGGCCACGAGCTCGTCAGTGAGCCGCGTGTTCTCCGCTTCCGACCCGTCAACCCAGTAGATCCGGTCCGGCTGAGTCAGTTCAGCCACCTCTTCTACCCATGCCAGCAGACCGGCATGTGTGGTGGGTGCTTTTTCAAGCAACGGCAGTCGCGCCAGATCTCCCATTACGGTTCCCTTCCTCGGGTTCAGTGGTGTGTCCTAAATGCTAGGGCTCGGCAGGGTGCCCATTTCGGGCCCGGACATGGGATGACCAAGCCGGCTCAAATCAAAAACCGCGGAAATTCAAGGAAGTAGCCAGCCGCCAGGCACCCGTTTAGTGACTAAGGTCACATAGACCGGTCTAGTCGGCTAAATTACACCCGCTTCGATTTGTAACTGGGCGCGGCCTCGCGTAAAGTAATTCGAGGTTCGGGGAGCGAGAAGTTCTCCAAGAGCCGAGAATGCGCCCATAGCTCAGCTGGATAGAGCGTCTGTCTACGGAACAGAAGGTCAGGGGTTCGAATCCCTTTGGGCGCACAGAAGAAGAAGATCCGCCCCGGTTCGCCGGGCGGATCTTCTGTTTTAAGCGCCCGCGGTACGCGCAAAGTACAGATGCCAAGCACACGCGCAGAGTACACAGGCACGGTGCACAGCCAGGGGCCGCTAGCGGCCCACTCAGCAGGGATCAGCCCGTGGCCTGGGCGATGATGTCCCGTATTGCGTCGAAATGGGTGCTGAGCCGTTCGGCTGCCAGGGCCTTATCCGCCGAGGCGACAGCCTCATAGATCCCCCTGTGTTGCGCAGCCGTCGCCGGGAGGTCGACGGCGTACGGACCGCCGAGTTCGAGGTGGATGGTGCGGTACACCTTCCAGAAGACATCCATCAGGCTGATCAATAAATCGTTGTTCAGCGGCTCGAAAAGCCGGCGGTGGAACTCCGCGTCGGCCTCGATGAAGGGCTCCCCGGCAGCAGCCAGCGCTTCCATCCGGTGCACGGATTCCTCCACGGCGGCCAGCTGCTCTGCGCTGATCCGGTCCATGGCGGCGCCGACCAGGCCGGATTCGAGCGCTTGCCGGACCTCCACGAGCTGCAGGGCTTCCTCACCGTGATGGCGCAGCGACAGCCGGGCCCGGAACGTGAGCCCGTCAGTCAGGGCTTCGAAATTGCTCGGCGCCACAAACATGCCGAAGCCGTGGCGGATCTCGATGACACCCAGCGCCTGGAGCGCCTTCAGGGACTCCCTCAGCGTGTTGCGGCCGACGCCGAGGGCCGCAGTGAGCTCGCTCTCCGTCGGCAATGGGTCCCCGGGAACAAGGTCGCGCTCAAGGATCAGCTCCAGGATGTCCGACTGAAGTGCCCGGAGCCGGGTCTGGGCACTGAACCTCGCCAGCGGTATGGCCGTGCCTGTTGTCATGTTGCGTGCGGCCATGGCCGCCTCCTCCCCCAAGTATGGTCCCAACAGTAGCGACCGTCCCCCCTCCTGCAAAGGGCCCGGCCCGGCATATTACGCCGGAACCCAGCACCGCCGGCGCCCGGGGCGCCCGCCCGGATCCGGCCAGGGCCCCGGCGTAGGCTGGTGCCATGACAGCACAGCTTCTGCGGGAATTCGATGTCATTGTGATCGGCGCGGGCGCCGTGGGCGAGAACGTGGCGGACCGCGTGGTCCGCGGCGGCCTGACGGCGGTGCTCATCGAGGCGGAGCTGGTAGGCGGCGAGTGCTCGTATTGGGCCTGCATGCCCTCGAAAGCGCTCCTGCGCCCGGGAACCGCACTGCACGGGGCCCAGACTGTCCCGGGAGCCCAGGAAGCCGTCACGCGCACCCTGGATCCGGCAGCCGTCCTGAAGCGCCGGGACTATTTCACCTCGAACTGGCAGGACGACAGCCAGGTCAAGTGGGTGGAGGACACCGGGATCGAGCTGATCCGCGGCCATGGCTGGATCACCGCCCCGCGGCAGGTCGAAGTGGCAGGGCTGGACGGCAACAGCTACGCGCTGACGGCCCGGCACGCCGTCGTGGTCGCCACGGGATCCACCCCCAACCAGCCGCCGGTCGAAGGGCTTCACGACGTCGAGTACTGGACCACCAGGGAGGCGACCTCCGCCCGCGCCGTCCCGGCGCGGCTGGCGGTCCTGGGCGGCGGGGTTGCCGGCGTCGAACTCGCCCAGGCCTACGCCCGCCTTGGTTCGTCCGTGACTCTCGTGGCCCGCGGCAGCCTGTTGGGCGTTTTCCCGGAGCAGGCCGCCGACCTGGTCGCGGCCGGGTTGCGCGCCGACGGCGTCGACCTCCGCCTGCATACAGGGACCCGGAGCGTGCACGAGAACGACGACGGCTCCCTCACTGTCGTGCTCGACGGCGGCCCCAAGGACAACTCTGGCCCGACCCATGGCGCCACGGTGACGGCGGACAAGCTGCTCGTCACCACCGGCCGGCACCCCGCCCTTGAGGGACTCGGCCTGGACAGCGTCGGCCTCCCGGCGCCCGAGGGCGGGACCCTGCGGCTCACTACCGATTCCACCGGACTAGTCCACCAAGCCACCGACAACGAAGTGTCCGGCAACCCGTGGCTCTATGCTGCCGGCGACGCCGCCGGACGGGCCATGCTGACCCACCAGGGCAAGTACGGTGCCCGGGCCACGGGAGACGCCATTGCCGCCCGGGCCAAGGGCGAACTCACCGGCGAGCCGGCACCGTGGAGCCGTTTTGCCCAGACGGCATATGAGCACGCTGTGCCGAATGTGGTGTTCACCGACCCGGAGCTGGCGAATGTCGGCCGGACCATGGCGCAGGCGGAGAAAGACGGTTTCCGGGCCTCTGCCGTGGAGCTTCCCATCCAGGTGGCCGGCTCGTCCCTGCACGCCGAACACTATGAAGGGTGGGCGCAGCTGGTCATCGACGAGGACCGCAGGGTGCTGCTGGGCGCCACGTTCGCCGGCCCGGATGTGGCCGAGCTCCTGCATGCCGCCACGATTGCGGTGGTGGGGGAAGTTCCGCTGGAGCGTCTGTGGCACGCCGTGCCCTCCTATCCGACCATCAGCGAAGTCTGGCTCCGCCTACTGGAGGAATACGGCCTCTGAACCGGCCGGAGCGGCTGCGGCACGTCTGGTTCATCACACCCAACCCATTCTATTTGAACTGACTGGTCAGTTTAGTTAGCCTTGAGTGGACATCGTTCCTGCGAAAGGCCCGCTTTGCTCTGCGTACAACAGCTCTCCGTGACCGGCCGGCGGGATGACCTGCTGCCGCCCACCTCGCTTGAGGCCGCGCGCGGAGACCTCCTGCTGGTCGAAGGTGTCCGCCAGGACCAGCGGACCGCCCTGGCCCTGGCCCTGAGCGGACGTATGAAGCCCTCCGCCGGGATCGTGAGCTGGGACGGAAATACCCGGATCAAAGTGCTCCGGCAGGCGAGCAGCGTGGTCGACTCCCCCGGCGTCAACGAGCCCGAACAGCACCTGAGCGTCCGCGACCTCGTCACCGAGGATCTGGCCCTGGTGCCGCGCCGCCACCGCGGCGCCGCGCGCAGCACGCCCTGGCTAAGGCTCAACAATTTCGAAGACATCGCCGGGCTTTGGACCGAGCAGCTGCCGGCGGGCCGGCGGACCGGGCTCCTCACGGCGCTCGCCCTCGCCAATCCGGACACCGATCTCCTCGTGGTGGACTCCCCCGACCGGCACAGCGGCGATGCCGCCGACTGGCTGCCGCGGCTGCAGGAACTGGCGCACGACGCCGGGCGGCCGCTCGCCGTCGTCACCACCGTCACCCGCATTCCGGACGGCTGGACGGGGCCAGCCGTCGCGATCGGCAATGCCGTCCCGCAAGCTGACCCCGATGCTGACGACGCCGATGCTGATGCAGCCCAGACTCGCGTAGGTCGCCGTCCCGAAACTTTCTTGCCCGAATCCCTCTCACCCGAAACCGAGGACGCAAAGTGACAGTGCTGCGGCTGGCCCGCTCCGAGCTCAAACGAATGACCGGCGGGCTGCTTCCCAAGCTGACCATCCTGGCCCTGGCCCTCGTTCCATTGCTCTACGGCGCCGTGTACCTCTACGCCAACTGGGATCCGTACGGCAAGTTGAACCAGATCGATGCGGCCCTGGTGGTCCAGGACTCCGGTGCAGCGTCCGCCGACGGCACGCGGCTGGAGGCCGGCCGGAAGGTGGCCGAGAGCCTGGTGGACGGCCATGTTTTCAACTGGAAGACGGTCGCCAGCACGGAGGAGGCAGACCAGGGCGTCAGCAACGGCACCTACGCCTTCGCCCTGAAAATCCCGCAGGACTTTTCCGCGAACCTGGTCTCCCCCGGCAGCTTCGACGCCGCCAACCAGGCCATGCTGAACGTCACCACCAACGATGCCAACAACTATCTGCTGAGCACCATCGTGGACAAGCTGACCACCGCGGTGCACACGACGGTCGCCAAGGAGGTGGGCGAGGAGACCGCCAACCAGCTCCTCACCGGATTCGGCACCATACACACGCAGATGCTCAAGGCCTCCGACGGCGCCGGCCAGCTCGCCGACGGCGTCGCCCGGCTTCACGACGGCACCGTGACCCTGCACCAGGGCACCGGCGAACTCACATCCGGCGCCACCGAGCTGTACAACGGCGAAGTCAAGCTCCGGGACGGCGCCACTGCGCTCAGCGCCGGGGCCGGACAGCTCAGCAGCGGCCTCACCCAGCTCAAGGACAAGACGGCAGCCCTGCCCGCCGACGCACAGCGGCTGGCTGACGGCGCCGCCCAGGTGGCCGCGGGCAACGCCGCGCTCAACGCCCAGGTGCAGGCCATTCCCGGACAACTCGCGGCCGCGGAACAAGCCGCGCAGCAGGCCGCCGCGCAGGCCCAGCGGAGCAGGGTCGTGGCGTCCACGGCCCGCCTGGTCGCCGCCGGCGTCCTCAGCCAGGAGCAGGCCGACAAGGTGGTTGCCGACGTCGACGCCACTCCGGCCCCGCCGGCGGCTTCTGCCGTGGCTTCTCCCTCCGGCACCAAGCTGCAGGCTGCCGCCGCCCAGGTCCAGAAGCTGGCCGACGGTTCCGCCGCCGTCAGCGCCGGCGCCTCACAACTGGCCGGCGCCGCGCCCGCCCTCAGCGACGCCGTCGCCAAGGCCTCCGCCGGGGCGGACCAGCTCGCCGGCGGTTCGGCGGCCCTCGCTGCCGGCCAGCAGAACGCCGTCGACGGTGCCGGCAAGCTCGTGCAGGGAGCCCAGAAACTCGACGACGGCGCGGCGCAGCTGGAGAGCGGCGCGGCGACGGCCTCCGACGGCGCGGGAACGCTCGCCGCGGAACTCGCCCAGGGCGCCGGGAAGGTCCCCAACCCCGACGACGCCCAGAAGGACAGCCTCTCCAAGGTCATGGCGGATCCAGTCGCCGTCAGCAATGTTTCGCAGGCCAAGGCTGGGTCCTACGGCGCCGGACTTGCGCCGTTCTTCCTGACGCTGTCCCTGTGGATCGGCATCTTCATGCTGGTGCAGGCGATGCGCCCGGTCACCCAGCGCGCGCTGGCCTCCAATGCACCGGCCTGGAAGATCGCTGCCGGCGGCTGGCTTCCGTTCCTGGCGGTGTCCGCCGTGCAGGCCAGCCTGCTGACCCTGGTGGTGGACGTGGGGCTCGGACTGAACCCCGCCCACCCGGTGCTCATGTGGTTCCTCATGCTGGCGGCCGCGATGGCGTTCAGCGCAATCATCCAGGGCGTGGTTGCGCTGCTTGGTTCGCCCGGCAAGCTCGTGGTGCTGATCCTGCTGGTGCTGCAGCTGGTCTCCTCCGGCGGCACGTTCCCGTGGCAGACCACGCCCGAGCCGCTGCACGTGGTGCACCAGATCCTGCCGATGGGCTACGTGGTCAGCGGCATGCGGCACCTGATCTACGGCGCTGACCTGGCCATCATCCTGCCCACCATGCTGGGGCTGGTTGGCTACACTTTGCTGGGACTGGCAATGTCAACCGTTGCCGCCCGGAAGAACAAATACTGGACCCCCAAGACGCTGAAACCGGAGATCGCCGTATGACCACCAGCCAAAGCGGCGGCAGCGCGGCAGGTCCCGGGGACGCGGAGAAAAAGCTCCGGCCCGCCCGCACCAACGCCACGAAGCAGAAACTGTTCGAGGCGTCCATGGAACTGATCGGAGAGCGCGGCGCGGCGGGCGTGACGGTGGACGAGATCGCCACGGCGGCCGGGGTGTCCAAGGGCACGGTGTATTACAACTTTGGCAGCAAGTCGGACCTGATTGCCCAGCTGCTGCGCCACGGCGTGGACATCCTCATGGCACGGCTCCTGAGCGTCCGGGACGACTCCGCCGATCCCCTCGCCGCCATGGAGGAGATGATCGGCCAGGCCATGGACTTCATGGCCGAGTACCCGTCCTTCGCCCGGCTTTGGGTCAGCGAAAACTGGCGCACTCCCAGTGAATGGCAGGACACCTTCGCAGAGCTCCGCGCGCGCCTGCTCGCGGTGATCGGCTCTGCCATCGATGGTGTCGCCGCCGCCTATCCCGTGGATCCCGGTGTATCCCGGGGCAGCCTCGAAACGGCAATCTTTGGGGCCTGTTTCGTGGTGGGCCTGGACCGCCAGACGTACAACCCGGAGCGGACCAGGGAGCAGAGTGTGGCCGCAATTATGGCCTCCATGCGCGGCTACGTCGTGAAGCAGCCGCCCACTCAGGCATGATTGTTCACATGCGTCACATGGGTACCAACGGGAAGATCGCCATCGGAGCGTTCCTCGCCGCCCTGGGACTTTTGGTCCTGACCGGAATCACCCTGCACGAGTGGGTGCTGGTGTGGTTCGTCGGGGCTGCCGCCACGGCCTATGTGGCCTGTGTGGCGGAGGTGGTGGTCCGGCGCCGGCACAAGACCCTGGCCGCGAGCGGGGTCGGCAGCATCCTCTTCATCGCGTTCGGGATCGCATTCCTGCGCCAGTGGGGACTGGCCTTCAACCCCGATCCCGACGCCCTGTCCACGCACGTCGATTCCGAGCATCCGGATCTGTACTTCTATCTGGCCGCGGCCGCCGGAGCCGTCACGTTGCTGTTGCTGTTTGCCGGCACTGTCCTGCCCGGCAAGAGCCGCGGCCGGCGTTCCCCGGGCCGGGCTCCGCGACGCCGCCCGGCGCCTGCCGCACGAGGCGCGGCGACGAGGTCCGCGAGCCCGAGGCCGTCCGCGCCGCGTCCGACGCCGAGGGGAACCGCCGCACGCCCGGCGGCTCCGCGGGCGGCGGCCCGGCCCGCAGCAAAGTCACCCGTAAAGGCGCCCGTAAAGGCGCCCGCAAAGGCGCCCGCTGCCAAGTCACCTGCTACCAAGTCACCTGCCCGGACCTCCGCCCGCCGCTGACTCCGGAGCGCGGCCCTTGGCGGCTCAGTGGATTCGGGTTAGAGGTTCGAGGTCTCGGTCAGAGGTTTCGCGGCTTGTCTTCCCGGGGGGCGGTATCCGGGCCCTGTGCGGTGTCGGCCCGGGTCACGTCTTCCCGGCTGCGCTGGTCGTCGGGCACTTGGTTGCCGGAGGCGGGGTTGCCGGGGACGGTGTTGCCGCTCGCTGGCTCGCCGGTGGCCCTCTCGGAGCGCAAATCCGCGCGGGTCGGCATTTCCCTGGTTTCGCCTTCGCGTTCGGAGGTGACCACATCAGGGTCCACTTCGTCGGCTTTGCGCAGTTGCTCCTGCGCGCCGGAGCGGACGCTTTCCGCCTCTTCCTGGCGGCTGCGGGCAACCTGGCGCAGGCGCTCGGCTTCGAGGTCGGCCTCCTGCGCGTCGGCCTCGGCACGCGCCGCCTTGGCCTCACGTTCCCGCGCAGCGAATTCGTCGGCCTTGGCCTGTTCCCGCATCTCGGCGGCGCGGTTCCGGTCCGCGGCCACTTTGCGCTTGCGGCTGATCATGACTGCCACTGCCACGATCGCGAGCACCACAACGATGCCGACGACAATTCCTATGAGCTGCCCTGAATCCACGTTGATCCACCTTTTCTCTCGGGTTGCCTAACCTGCCCCAAAAAACCACTGGAAAAACCACATCAGCGAACAGCAACAGTAAACCGCAGAACGGGGCCGGTAGCTATGGTCTCGGGAACCGCTGTCCGGGCTGGCCTGCGGCTATTTGGCGCGGGGGACCTTAAAGTGGGTCAGTTTGGCGTCCTGCCCGTCCAGTTCGGACCACGACTTTTCCGTTTCCAGGATGGTCAGAGCGCTGGTCGGAAAGCGGGTGGCGGCGTCCATATAGGCGTCGTGGTCGGAATCGCGCGACGCCAGATGCATGGCGAGGTCCTGCACACCGGGCATGTGCGAGATCACCATGAGGGTGCTCACGGTGTCCGGGACATGGTTGATCACCGCCAGCATGCGCGAGGCGGACGCGGCGTACAGGCCATCCTCGAGCTTGGGCGTCGGCGCCTTGTCCCCGAGGGCGTGGCACACCCAGGTGCAGGTCTGGCGGGTCCGCAGCGCGCTGGAGCAGAGGATGAAATCAGGGACCACGCCGTGCTTTAGCAGCCACTTTCCGGCGACCGGGGCATCTTTGTGGCCGCGCTCTTCGAGCGGCCTTTCGTGGTCGGCAACCCCACCGGGCCAGTCGGACTTGGCGTGCCGCATGATCACCAGCCGTTTGATGTGATGCGCGCTCATGCCCCAATCCTAGTGCGGTGGCTGCCGCCAGGCGCCCAGCCCGCCAGCGGCCGCTCAGTCTTCAAGGACAAAGGTCACTTCCAGCACCACGTGCCAGGCAACAACGGCGCCGTCGCTGATTTCAACCTTTTGTTCCTTCACCCACGCCCCCGTGACATTGCGCAGGGTCTTGTTAGCCCGGTCGATGCCCTCCTTGATGGCAGCATCAAACGAGGTTTTGGAGTTCGCGCTCAGGGTAGTAATCCGTGCAACAGACATGTCTTCCTCCCAATTGTCGGCTCAACGGTCCGAGACTACGCCGGAGCCAGGAAACGCAACAGAGTCCACCCCCACGCACAGCGGCTTCGCCGGATTTGGGGCCGTGCCCGTCCCCAGCCGCTCCCAACTCTCGCAAGCTCGAGTCGGGGCCCTCGCGGCAGTGGGCCCCCGCGGTGCCCGCCACGCCGCGGCCCCAAGATCCGGCCTCGCCGCCTCGGCCGCGGAGGCACATGCCCGTCAGCCAGCCCACCCAAAGCGCCCGTCGGGGAATGTGACTGCCCGGCGGAAGCGAAGTGGGTTTCCGCGTAGTGCCGCATCGCCGACTGAGGAACGAAGGAGGAAAAGAGCTGGCCGGATTCCTTGTCCGAGCTTGCGAGGTGAAGGGAGCCAGCGAACGCTAAGGCACGGCAAAGAGCCGCCTGGAGCGCGTGAAACGCGCTCTGGAGAACACGAAAGCGCCCGCCCCAATGAGAGGAACGGACGCTTTGCGTGGGCTAGAAGCTAGATCGAGTATTCCGGAGCGGCCCAGACCACTACTTCGGGGTGCTCGTAGAACCGGTACCCCTGGCCGCGCACAGTGCGCACGGTGTTGGCGAGGCGGCCGAGCTTGGAACGCAGGCGGCGGATGTGGACGTCGATGGTCCGCTCGTTCGGGACCTCTTCGGCGTTCCGCCACAGGCCTTCGAGGAGCTCGTCGCGGCCCACAGTGCGTGTGCCGTTCTCCACGAGGTAGTTCAGGAGCTCGAACTCTTTGAATGTCAGGTTCAGGGATTCGCCGTCGAGGTGCACCTCACGGCGGGCGAGGTCGATCAGCACTCCGGAAGGCCGCGGATCCTGCGGCTGCTGCAGGCGTGCGGTTTCGGTGCGCTGGCGGGCCCCTGCGGTGGGGTCACCGAAGGTCGAGCGGACGACGTCGAGCGCGGAACCCGGGGCGCTGGCCGGTGCGACGGCGACGGCGGCATAGCTTTCGGCGCCGGCAACGAGCGACTGTGCGTAGGCCCGGATTTCCTGGGCAAGCTTGGCGATGGACGTGCCGGCCGCGGCTGCGGTTTCCTCGTCGATCCCCATGTACAGCACGAAGCCGCGGGCCACGTTGTCGCTGGGGGCTGGACGGACCGGGCTGCCGGAACCCGGGGCAATCACCGGGGTGGGCGCCGTGGCGGGGGCGGGCGGAACGGCGCGGAGCTGGCCGTAGGAGTCAGGGTTGTAGCCCTGCGCTGCATATCCGGGGGCGGGGAAGCTGCCGGTGGATCCGGCGGGTGCGAACGCAGAGCGGCCCCCAAAGCCCTGGCGGATCCCGGAGGCCTGGCCGGCCTTGCTGGCGTTACGGACGGAGATGTGGACGTATCCGGATGCAACTGACATGGAATGCTTACCTCAATGTGAATGGCCGTCATCGCGGCTCGAATGCTTCTTTCCCCGCAATGAAATTGGGGAGGGGCGCCCGACTCTGGGCTGGGGGGCGAATGCCTAGAAACTCTTTGGGGTGTAAAAGTTAGGCGTGCATTCGACAACAGCGCGTCTCGGTACCAGCGGGTGTGCTGATCCAGGAAGCTGCAGCTGCAGGTGCTGTTGAGTTCTTGTTCACAATTGAAGTGTGCAACGTAACAATGCGAACGTGCAAGTAACAATGGACCGCAAGTTCCACATAGTGAGACAGATCCGGGAATTGTAGCGCAAGTCACAATTCTGCGACCGCAATAAAATAACAAGTGTTTTTCTGACCGGCTGGTCAGAAAGTCGCTTTGTCCGAATATTATTCGGCCCATCTTGCGATGTGGTGGAAATCATTCACAGCATCGCAAAATGCGCGAAACCGGGTCTCTCCACCGTTTCTTGCGAGACGGTCCACGGAGTGGGCAGCCGGCATTTTGCCGCGTGGCCCGGCGGCAAATGCCGGCTGCGGTGGGGGTCAGTTGGACTGGCCGGTGGCGGTCGCCGCCACAACCATGACCGACGACGCCGTGTAGCCGGAACCGTTCTTGGTCGCCACGATCCGCACCGTCCCGCCCGCGACAATGTCCGCCACGCTCAGCTGGGTGCCCGTGCCGCCGGCCTGCTGGCGCCGCTGTTGCAGATTACTCACCACCACATCGGCGCCCAACGCATAGCTGCGCGTGAACCCATCACTGCTCTTGACCGTGACCGAGGACGAACTGATCTCGCTCACAGTGCCCAACTGCTCGGCCATGGTGGTGTAAGCGGATCCTTGCAGCACCACGTATTCGGCATGCACTGCCGCTGAAAGGCCGCCGCCCATCCCACCGGCAGCGAAGTCGCCGGGACCACCCTGCCCCGACATGCCGCCTCCAGCGAATCCGCCACCCGCGAATCCGTCCTGCGCAGAACCTGGCATGCCCGGGGCAACACCTTGGCCGCCGGCCGCCCCGCCCGCCGCCCCACCGGCTGCTGTGCCGGCAGCTCCGTTGGCGGCCGCTGAACTTGAGGTAAGTGCGTAGACCCCCGCCCCGGCGCCGACTGCGAGGACAGCTGCGGCCCCGGCGACGGCGAGTCCCCGGGTGAGGGTCCAGGGCTTTGCCGCCGAGCCCGTCCTGGCGGCGGCTCCCGGCGCTCCCCAGCCGGCAGTAGCCGCAGGCGCCGGAGGCCCTTGCCGGGGCATACCCCAGGCCGGGGCCGATGCCGGCACTTTCGAAACAGGGGGCGCGCCCCAGCCGGAGGCAGCGCCGGCTGCCGGCTGCCCGGCGTCGTGGTGTCCGGCATCAGGCTGCCCGGCTGCATGCGGCCCAGCGCCATCCTGTCCGGCGTCGTATTGCCCGAGAGCCCGGGGCGTAGTCACGGGCGCGGGCGCTGCTGTTGTGGCGCGGGTGGAATCGGGGGCGGAATCGGGGGCGGGCTTGGGGGCTGGTCCGGAACCGGCTCCGGGATGCTGACCGCTCATGGTGTTTCTCCTTAGGGTGCGGATCGGTGTTCACCCCAGAGTGCTGAGGGATCCTGTGCCTGGGCTGTGCGGGCCGACAGCCGGGCCTGTGACGTTCGGGCGGGGCGTTAGTCTCCGATTGAGCGCTGCCGGAGCGGCACCTACGGCCCGGGAAGGGCATCCAGCTCGCTAGGCTGGGATTCACAGGTGCCGCACAGGGTCCCCAAAGCCCCGCCTAACCGGCAGATCGGAGAGTTGTCCCATGGCCACTTCGCACTCCATGACTAACAACCTTCCCCAGCTCACGCATCCGGATGGCTCCCCCATCCGCGCGCTGGTGGTGGACGACGAGCCCAGCCTCTCCGAGCTCATGAGCATGGGCCTACGGATGGCCGGCTGGTCCGTGGCCGTGGCGGAAGACGGGCCCGCCGCGGTCCGGCTTGCCAAGGACTTCCGCCCCGACGTGCTAGTGCTGGACGTGATGCTGCCCGGGTTCGACGGCGTCGAGCTGCTAAGCAGGATCCGCGCCTTCGCGCCGGAGGTGCCGGCGCTGTTCCTCACGGCCAAGGATGCCGTCCAGGACCGCATTACCGGCCTGGCGGCCGGCGGCGATGACTACGTCACCAAGCCGTTCAGCATGGAAGAGGTGCTGCTGCGCCTGCACAGGCTGGTCCAGCGCTCCGGGGTGGCCGCCATGGACACCGCCGAGCTGGTGGTCGGGGACCTTGTACTCAATGTCGACACCCGCGAAGTCACCAGGGGCGGTGAGGAGCTGCATCTGACCGCCACGCAGTTCGAGCTGCTGCGCTACCTCATGGAAAACCCCAAACGGGTCATCAGCAAGGCCCAGATCCTGGACCGCGTCTGGGACTATGACTTCGGCGGCCAGGCGAACATCGTGGAACTGTACATTTCCTACCTGCGCAAGAAGGTCGACGCCAACCACGCTCCCATGATCCACACGGTGCGCGGCGCCGGCTACGTCCTGAAACCGGCGGACTGATCCGTGCCTTCACTTTCCGGTGTGACACGCGTCCCCGGGCGCGACTGGCGCAACCCCTCCACGTGGCATTTGCGCACCCGGCTGGTTCTCGTCGCCATGGCGCTGCTCGTGGCTATCTGCGGCGCTGTGGGACTGTTCAGCTACGCCTCCATGGACTTGTTCCTGACCCGGCAGCTCGATGACCAGCTCGGCCAGGCTTCGCACCGCTCGAGTGAGTTCAGCCGGCCCCCTGCCGGCAACCCCAATGGCAGGCCGGATCCCTTAGACGCGCGGGGACAAAGGGTCGGCACCCTCATCGCCCGGATTGAGAACGGCAACGTCAGCAGTGCAGGCTTCCTGGCCACCGACGCCACCCGCGCCTCGCTGTCATCGGAGGACGACCAGATCCTCCTGGGACTACGCACCGACGGTCTCCCCGTTGATCGCTCGCTGTCATCCGGCGCCTACCGTCTCGTTGCCACGCAGACCCCATATGGCGACACCATTGTCACCGGGCTTCCCCTTGCCGATAAACAGAGCACCCTGACCTCCCTTGTCTGGACCATCACTATTGTGTCGCTTGGCGGAATAGTTCTGATCGGCCTTGCCGGGACTGTGCTCATCCGCCGCACCATGAAGCCGTTGGAGCAGCTCTCCGAGGTGGCCACCCAGGTTTCCCGCCTCCCGCTGGACGCCGGCGAGGTGGCGCTCGGGGTGCGCGTCCCGGCGTCGGCCGCCCACCGCGGAACCGAAGTGGGCAGCGTGGGCTACGCGCTGAACCAGATGCTGGACAACGTCTCCAATGCCCTCGAGGCGCGGCAGGAGAGCGAGATGAAGGTTCGGCAGTTCGTCGCCGATGCCTCGCACGAACTCCGAACCCCGCTGACGGCCATCCGCGGCTACACGGAGCTGATGCGGATGACCGAGCACTTCACTCCCGACGGCCAGAGATCCCTCGCGCGCGTGCAAAGCCAGTCCGAGCGGATGACCACCCTGGTGGAGGACTTGCTGCTGCTGGCACGCCTGGACGAGGGACAGCCGCTCAAGATCTCCGACGTCGACCTCACCCAGTTGGCCATCGAGACGGTGAGCGATGAGAAAGTCATGGCCCCGGACCGCATCTGGCAGCTGGAGCTTCCGGAGGAACCCGTGGTGGTGCGCGGTGACGCGACCCAGCTTCACCAGGTCCTCGCCAACCTCCTGTCCAATGCACGCAAGCACACGGACCCCGGAACCAAGGTGGTTACGGGCGTCATGCGTTCGGCTGACGGCAGCGCCATGGTCACTGTGACGGACAATGGCCGCGGCATCGCCCCCGAATTCGTCGGCCGGGTCTTCGCCCGCTTCGCACGTGCCGACGCGGCGCGCACCAATCCCGCGACCAGCGCCGCAGCCAGCGCCGCAGCTAACTCAGCCGTCGCGACGGCGGGGGCCCGGTCCGGGGGCGCCGTGCGCTCGGCATCCGGCGCTGCTTCCGGTGCTGCTTCTAGTGCCTTTGGCATGGCAGCCGGAGGCAGCCATGGTCAGGGAACGGCGACTGCCGCGCCGACCTCGGAGGGCACGAGCGGGTTGGGCTTGTCCATTGTCCATTCGATCGTGGAGGCCCACGGAGGAACAGTCGAGGTCACGTCCCGGCCTGGCCGCACGGAGTTCGCCGTGCGGCTGCCCGCGGCGCCGCCGTCGGCGTAGCCACCCACAGGCCCCCACCCGGACGACCGGCGACTCCGGCGCAAGCCGACACCCCGCCGTTGTGACTCCTGTTACCAAAATGTGACTTAAGCGGCCGGGTCCTGTAGCGTCTTTGGGGTGCGCCGCCATTGGTGCCGCATATCCGGACGGACGCCAAACTCTGCCGCTTCCCGGATTCCGCTGGACCAGGCAGAGGCGGGGGACCCAGAGTTCCCGGGCATTCTGCTTTCATGCGCCCTCGGGGTGAAGCCGACACGTGAGTTTCCGTGCGGCCGGATGACCTCATCCGAACCCGACAGCTAACTCCGCCGGCGTTGAGAGGCCACCATGACTGAATTCCAAGTACAAACGCGCCCTGACGGCGATTCCCATTCCCGTTCCACCAAGTCGCGCCACCGCGCCGAACCGGCCACGCAGGCATCCGCCCTGTCCAGGCTGGCCACCGGCCTCGGCATCACCGGCCGCCGCGCCGCCGTCATCACCGCCGCCTGCGCCATGCTGGTGGGGGGCGGCGCTGCCAGCCAGGCGGCAGAGCCGGGGAGCCCGGGCACGAACGTTGGAAGCAGCCAAACAGCCACCACCGCCGACCCGCTGGCCAAGCTCAACTTCGAGCGGGCCCAGGTGGCTGGGCCGACCGCTCCAGTGGAAAAAAACGTGGCACCCCAGATCTCGCAGGTTAAGGCCGTCGAAGCGCTGATCCAAGCACCCGCTGCTCCCGTGCCGGCTCCCTCAGCCCCCGCTCCTGCACCGGCTCCTGCAGCCGCTGCGGTTCCCGCCCCGGCTCCGGCCCCCGCTCCCGCACCGGCCCCGGCAGCTGCCCCGGCTCCCGCAGCTGCGCCGGTCGCAGTCGACGACCCCGCCGGGGCCCAGGCCTACGCCGCGGCCCAGCTGGGCAGCTATGGCTGGGCACCGGGCCAGATGCAGTGCCTGCATAAGCTCTGGACCAAGGAATCGGACTGGAAGACGACTGCCACCAACCCCAGCAGCGGCGCCTACGGCGTGGTCCAGTCCCTGCCGGCCACGAAGATGGCGAGCGCCGGCGCCGATTACATGACCAACTACCGGACCCAGATCAACTGGGGCCTGAACTACGTCAAGGAACGCTACGGCTCCCCCTGCGGCGCCCTGAACTTCCACTACGCACACAACTGGTACTAAACCGGCACTAACCGGCCTCCACAGAAGGCCCCGGATCCACATGGATCCGGGGCCTTCTTGTGTGTCGGGGGCGGACCAGCCGGACTTCCACAGCCCCCGCACAGCTTGACCCTAAAGCCCTCATATGGGCCGCCGGGAAAGTTGAGCCATGACATTCACAGACCAGGCCACAGGAACCCTGCTCCGCTCCACGGCGACGCCGGCCAGCCCGGCCGCACGGCCGGGGCCTGCCCTGGCCGAAGCGCTTGGCCCGGGCACGTCCGCCGGGGCGCTTGCCGGCCCGGGCGGCCGGCGCTCAGCCATTGACACGCGCGCCAACACACCCCTGCTGGACGTCACCATTCCGGTCTTCAACGAGGAACGGGATCTCGAAGCATGCCTGCGCCGGCTCCACGCGTACCTTCTCGGCGCCTTCCCGCACTCCTTCCGGATCACGGTGGCGGACAACGCCAGCACCGACGGAACGCTCAAGGCGGCGGAACGCGTAGCCCGCGAGCTGCGCGAAGTGAACGTGGTCCATATGGCCGAAAAGGGCCGCGGTAACGCGCTTCGCAAGGTGTGGCTTGCCTCGCCGTCGCCGGTCCTGGCGTACATGGACGTGGATCTTTCCACTGATCTGGCCGCCCTCGGCCCGCTCCTTGCGCCGCTCATTTCGGGGCACTCCGACCTGGCGATCGGGACGCGCCTGACCCGCAACTCGCGCGTGGTCCGTGGACCCAAGCGCGAATTCATCTCGCGCAGCTACAACTTCCTGCTGCAGTCCCTTATGGGCGCCCACTTCAGCGACGCGCAGTGCGGTTTCAAGGCGATCCGGGCGGACGTGGCCCGGCAACTGCTCCCCCACACACTGGACAACGCCTGGTTCTTCGACACCGAGCTGTTGGTCCTGGCAGAAAAGTGCGGCCTGCGCGTCCACGAAGTCCCGGTGGACTGGACCGACGACCCTGATTCCAGCGTGGACATCGTCCAGACTGCCCTCGCTGACTTGCGCGGCATGGCACGGTTGAGCCGGGACCTGGTCTCGGGCCGGATCCCGGTGCCCGAGCTGCGCGCCGCCCTGGCCCGCGGACCGCTGCCGGCCTCCTCGCGGGCCCAGGAACAAAGCCCCGGCGGAAGCCTCTTCGGGCAACTGGTCCGCTTCGGCAGCATCGGGGTGGCCTCCACCTTGGCATACCTGGCAATTTTCCTGCTTTGCCGCGGGATCATGGACCCGCAGCTGGCAAATTTCCTGGCGTTGCTCACCACCGCCGTGGCCAACACCGCGGCCAACCGGCGCTTCACGTTCGGCATCCAGGGCAGCAGCCAGGCGGCACGCCACCACTTCGAGGGGCTGCTGGTCTTCGGGATCGGGCTGGCCCTGACCTCGGGCGCACTCGCCCTGGTTCACGCCGCGTCGGGAGCGGCACCGGACCGCTGGCTTGAACTGCTCACGGTCACCGCCGCCAACCTGGCCGCCACAGCCGTGAAATTCCTGCTCTTCCGGCTGGTGGTCTTCCGGCACAGGCCTACCGACTCTGCTCCGGCGCCCGGCGCCACCGACACTTTCCTCCCCAGTACAGAAAAGGCCAAGTAAATGACGGCAACCATCAGCCCCACCGCCGGAGCCCAGGGAGGCTCCCCAGCCGGCAGCCCGCCGGCAGCCCAGGAAACTCCCCGCGCGGTACCTGAGGACACCGGGACGGCGCCCCACCTGCCGACAACCCGCACAACGCAGAGCAGCCGGGACCGCCTGCTGTTCGGACCGCAGCCACGTTGGGTGCGGCCCTCGGCAGCGCTGTTGCTGCTGGTCACCGCAGCGTTGTACCTGTGGAACCTGGAAGCCACCGGCTACGCCAACTCCTTCTACGCCGCGGCGATCCAGGCCGGGACGAAGGACTGGACCGCGCTGCTGTTCGGCTCGCTCGACGCCGGCAATGCCATCACGGTGGACAAACCGCCCGCCGCCCTCTGGATCCCCGCCCTCGCGGGACGGATCTTTGGCTTCTCGGCACTGAGCATGCTCATTCCCCAGGCTCTCATGGGCGTGGCCGCCGTCGGGCTTCTCTACCTGACCGTCAAGCGGGTGTCCGGACCGGCGGCGGGCCTGCTCGCCGGCGCCGCCCTGGCGCTGACCCCGGTGGCCGCCCTCATGTTCCGGTTCAACAACCCGGACGCGATGCTCACGCTGTGCCTGGTGCTGGCCGCCTACCTCACCACGCGCGCCATCGAGAAGGCCGGCTGGAAGTGGCTCGCTGCGGCCGGCGCGGTGATCGGCCTGGCGTTCCTGTCCAAGATGCTGCAGGGCTTCCTGATCGTTCCCGGGTTGGCCCTGGCCTACCTGTGGGCGGCGCCCACCACACTCGGCCGCCGGCTTCTGCACCTGCTGGCCGCCGCCGCAGGGATCGCCGTTGTGGCCGGAAGCTACATTGTGCTGTTCCAGCTGACCCCGGCCTCGGTCCGCCCGTACATGGCAGGTTCGGAGACCAACAGCTTCCTGGAACTGACGTTCGGCTACAACGGCCTGGGCCGGATCACCGGGTCCGGCGGGGGCATGCCGGGCGGCGGGGGCCCGGGCGGCAACGGAAACGTGGGCTTCGGCGGCACGGCCGGGATCACCCGGATGTTCGGGACCAGTTTCGGCGGCGAGGTGTCCTGGCTGCTGCCGGGAGCCCTGATCCTGCTGGCCGCCGGGCTGTGGTTCACCCGGCGCGAGGCCAGGACCTCAAAAACCCGTGCGGCGCTCCTGCTGTGGGGCGGCTGGCTGGTCATCACGGCCGGAATCTTCAGCTTCATGAGCGGCACCGTGCATCCGTACTATGCCGTAGCGCTGGCCCCCGCGATCGCGGCCCTGGCGGGCATCGGTTCCGTGGAACTGTGGCGGGGCCGGGCCTACTGGCCGGCACGGATCGTCCTGGCCGTGACGGTACTGGCCACATCGGTCTGGTCTGCCGTGCTCCTGGGCCGCGATCCGGCCTGGCTTCCCGGGCTCCGGGTGATCGCGGTGGTCCTGGGCGTGCTCGCGGCCGCGGCGTTGCTGCTGCGGGCGGACAGCATGGCGGCGCTTCCGGCGCGGTTACGCAAGGCCGCCACGGCGGGCGTCGTGATCCTGGCGCTGCTCGCCGGCGGGCTGGGGAGCACCGCCTGGACGCTGTCGACCGTGGCCCAGCCGCATTCTGGTTCGATCCCCACGTCCGGTCCCACCGCGTCCGCGATGGGCGGCGGCTTCGGGGCAGCCGGCAGGGCCGGCAGTGACGGTGCTGATGGCGGCCCCGGCGGGGAAACGTCCTCGGCGGAGCTGACAGCGCTGCTGAAGTCCTCGGGCACCAAGTGGTCCGCGATTGTCTCCGGCGCCACCCAAGCCGCGAGCCTGGAACTCGCCACCGGCACCAGCGTGATTGCACTCGGCGGCTGGAACGGCGGCGACCCCTACCCCACGCTCGCGCAGTTCCAGGCAATGGTGGACCGCGGCGAGATCGGCTACTTCGTCTCCGGCGGCATGGGCGGCATGGGCGGGGGCCGCGGGGGCAACTCCGAGGTCGCCACCTGGGTCGCGGCCAACTACCAGGCCCAGACGGTGGGCAGCACCACCGTCTACAAGCTGGGAGCATAGGCCGCCATGACTGACACCCTGAGCTCCCACCCCGACACAGTGCCGGCGGGACCGGCCCGCACGCCAGGCCCGCCGCAGCCGCAAGTCCCGGAGCGGCGGCGCCGGCCCCTGGAGCCCCGGGCGGCCGGCGGCCAGCGCGCCGTCCCTGGCGCCCGGCAGCTGCGACGGCAGCTGGAACTCGCGGTCCTGCTACTGGCCACGGCCGTGCTGTATCTGTGGAACCTCGGAGCCTCCGGCTGGGCGAACGCGTTCTACTCCGCGGCGGCCCAGGCGGGGTCGCAGGATTGGGCGGCCTGGTTCTTGGGCTCTTCTGACGCCGCCAACGCCATCACCGTGGACAAGCCGCCGGCGTCGTTGTGGGTGATGGGGCTGTCGGTGCGGATCTTCGGGCTGAGCTTCTGGAGCGTCCTCGTCCCGCAGGCGCTCATGGGGGTCGGCACGGTCTGGCTGCTCTATCTGGCCGTACGCCGGGCCGCGGCCCCCGCCACGGCCGACGCCGGCCTGGCCCACCGCGCGGGGCTCCTCGCCGGTGCGGTCATGGCGCTGACCCCTGTGGCCGTGCTGATGTTCCGGTTCAACAACCCCGATGCCCTGCTGGTGCTTTTGATGACCGCGGCCGCCTACGCCGTGTTGCGCTCCATCCAGGACGCGCGCCTGCCCTGGTTGCTGCTCGCCGGGGTGCTGCTGGGCTTCGGGTTCCTCACCAAACAGCTGCAGGTCCTGCTGGTCGTCCCCGGTTTCGCCCTGGCATACCTGCTCGCGGCGCCGGCCACGGCAGGCAGACGGATCCTTCACCTGCTCTGCGCAGGCGCGGCGATGGCTGTCGCGGCCGGGTGGTGGCTGGCCGCCGTCGAACTCATTCCCGCGGCGAACCGCCCTTACATCGGCGGCTCGCAGAACAACTCCATCCTGGAACTGACCCTGGGCTACAACGGCCTGGGCCGGCTGAACGGCGACGAAACCGGGAGTGTGGGCGGCAGCAACGGCTGGGGCACTCCCGGGCTGTTCCGGCTCTTCAACAACGAGTTCGGCGGCCAGATCGCCTGGCTGCTCCCCTCGGTGCTGCTGCTCGGAGCGGGGCTGCTCTTGCTGGGCCGCCGCGCGCCGCGCACCGACGCAGTGCGGGCCTCAGTGATCATTTGGGGCTCCTGGGTGGCGGTCACCGGCCTGACGTTCAGCTTCATGGCCGGGATCATCCACCCGTACTACGGGGTGGCGCTGGCGCCCGGGATCGCCGGGCTTGCCGGGCTCGGCGGCGTCCTGCTCTGGCAGCGGCGGGACCAGACCGTTGCGGCCGCCGTCCTCGCCGTGGCGATCGTGGCGGCCGGGGCCATGGCCGCCGAACTCCTCGGCCGCACCGCGGCGTACCTGCCGTGGCTGCGCTGGGTGGCGCTGCTGGGCGCCCTCGCCGCCGCGGCGCTGGTGCTGGCCGCCGCGGCGCTGGGATTCAAGAGGTCGGGGACCAACGGGGCCGCGGGGGTCAAGGGACCGGGGCTGAAGGCATCCAGGATCATGGCGCGGACGACGGCGACGCTCGCCGTCGCCGCCGCCCTCGCCGGGCCGCTGGCGTACTCGCTGTCCACCGCGTCCACGGCCCACAGCGGCTCGATCGTCAGTGCCGGGCCGGCAGTGTCCGGCCGGGGCGGTGCCGGGATGCCGCCGTCCCTCGGCGGTGCTACGGCGGTCAACGGTACGGCCGGCGCTGGCACAGGCGGCGCTGGCCGCGGCCCGGGTGCGGGAGGTGCGGGTGGAATGGGCGGCCTGCTGGGTGCCAGCACGCCGTCGGCGGCCCTCGTGACCGCGCTGCAGACAGATGCCGGGCCCTACACGTGGGCCGCCGCCATCGTCGGGTCCAACAACGCCGCCGGCTACCAGCTGGCAACTCAGCTCCCTGTGATGGCCGTGGGCGGGTTCAACGGCACGGACCCTGCGCCGACCCTGGCACAGTTCCAGCAGTACGTGGCCGACGGCAAGATCCACTATTTCATCGCCGGCCGCATGATGCAGGGCGAAAGTGGCTCCAACGATGCCGCGCAGATTGCCGCGTGGGTGCAGGACAATTTCACCGCCCAGACCGTGGGCGGGACCAGCGTGTACCTGCTGGCAGACTAGACGGGCAGCAGGATCGGCGGGCGGAGTGGCGAAAGGCCGGGCCTTGCCGGTACGCCGGGCGGCGTGGCGAAGGGCGGCCTAGAAGGTGAAGGACAGGGCGCGCAGGCCGGCGCCGGTGACGTGGGTGGTCACGCAGACCCCGGAGTAGTCGGGAATGTGGAAGACACCGTCCGGCAGTTCGCCGGCGTTGGGCCCTACCGCCACGGTCCGGATGCCGGCGGCGATTCCCGCGGCGATGCCCGCCGGGGCGTCCTCGAATACCACCGCGTCGGCCGGGGCAACCCCTAGCAGGGACGCCGCCCGGAGGTATCCCTCAGGGTGGGGTTTGCCTTGGCTAACGTCCTCGGACGTGACCGAGACGGCAGGGACGCGGATCCCCGCAGCAGCCATCCGGACCTCGGCCAGGTCCCTGGAAGCGCTCGTCACGAGCGCTACGGCATCCGGCGGCAGGCTCGCCAGCAGCTCCAGCGCGCCGGGCACCGGAACAATCCCTCGGGTCTCGGCCAGCTCCATCCGCCCCAGTTCGGCGGCGAGGGCTTGGATGTCGGAACCGGCCGGGGCGAACCTGCGGACCGTGTCCATGGCCTGGACACCATGGGAGGAGCGCAGGATCTCGCCGATATCCAGGCCGTAGCGCCCCGCAAATGTGGTCCATACCTGCTCCACGATGCTGGTGGAATCCACTAACGTGCCGTCCATGTCGAACAGGACGGCGCGGGCGGTCAGGGTGGCAGTACTGGAACGGGCTGGAAGGCTCATGCCTCTATCCTGCCGCATGGCCCCGGCTCACCGCTGGCGCACGGCCCCCAGCGGCCCGCAGCGAAGCCGCCACGGGCAGCCGGGTTGGATCAGCCGTTGGGCCGGTTAGGGATGTACTGCACGGCCCACTTGTTGCCGTCGGGGTCGGCGAAGTGGACGAAGTGCCCCCAGTCCTGGACGTCGACGTCGCTGACGTCCACGCCGTTGTCCTTGAGTTGCTTGTGCGCGGCCTGGATGTCGCTGACCACAAGCTGCAGGCTGGGAGCCGTCCCGGGCGGGGCGTCGTTGAGGCCCTCGCCGATGGCAATCGAGCAGCCGGAGCCCGGCGGCGTCAGCTGGACGAACCGGATGCCGTCCATGGGCCGCTCGTCGTAGTCGGCGTTGAAGCCCACCTTGTTGACATAGAAATCCTTGGCCCGGTCCACATCGGACACCGGCACAAACACGAGTTCAAGTTTCCAATCCATGGCGCACACGCTAGCGCGGACCGCGGCAATGCGGAAGGGACCCCCGGCGAACTGGACCTAGCCGGCGATGCCGTACAGGCGGTCTCCAGCGTCGCCCAGGCCGGGCACGATGTAGGACTTCTCGTTGAGCTTCTCGTCGATCGAGGCCAGGACGATTGTCACGTCGGAGTCGGAGAGCTCTTCCTCCAGCTTGGCCAGGCCCTCCGGGGCGGCGAGGAGGCAGATGCACGTGATGTCGGAGGCGCCGCGCTTGAAGAGGAACTTGATGGCCTCGCGCAGGGTTCCGCCGGTGGCCAGCATGGGATCGAGGACGAAGATCTGCCGGTCCGTGAGGTCCTCCGGGAGGCGCTCGGCGTACGTGATGATGTCCAGGGTCTCTTCGTCGCGGGCCATGCCCAGGAAGCCGACCTCGGCGGTGGGTACCAGCTTGGTCATGCCCTCGAGCATGCCCAGCCCGGCCCGGAGAATCGGGACCACCAGAGGGGTTGGCTTGGTGAAGTAAGTTCCGATGGTGGTGCTGACGGGCGTCTCGATGGTCTTCGGTTCAGTGCGGACGTCACGCGTGGCTTCGTAGGCCAGGAGCGTTACAAGCTCCTCGGTGAGCTGGCGGAAAACCGGGGACGGGGTGTTCTTGTCCCGCAGAACGGTGAGCTTATGGGCGACCAGCGGGTGGTCCACAACGAGAGTGCGCATGGGTCAAAACTATCACCCGGAGGCGGAGGACCGTCCCGCAGTGCCGGGGGTATCGGCGTCGTTCGCGTCGGCCGGAGCAGCGGCGCTGGCGGCGCCATCACCGCGGCCGGCGGCGCCGTCCCGCAGGTGGGCGGGATGCTCAAAGGTGGGCGCCGGGCCAGCGTGCTCCCGGTGGCGCAGCACATGGAACAGCCGGTGCGCCAGGATCACAATCCCCACCCAGGCCAGCCCGATGCCCCACCCGACAATCACGTCGGTCAACCAGTGATGGCCCAGATAGACCCGGCTGAGGCCCATCGCGACGATGAAGATCACACCCGCG
This sequence comes from Arthrobacter sp. LAR12-1-1.1, assembly GCF_040676555.1. Classification (NCBI taxonomy): domain Bacteria; kingdom Bacillati; phylum Actinomycetota; class Actinomycetes; order Micrococcales; family Micrococcaceae; genus Arthrobacter; species Arthrobacter sp. LAR12-1-1.1. Next base: position 93,663 of record NZ_JBEGIG010000067.1, read on the forward strand.
GCGATCAGGGCGATCCGGGCGCTGGTCCGTTTGATCTGCAGGCAGGCCAGGTACACCACGAGGGCGATCACCACCGTGGTGTTCAGCGTGTGGCCGCTCGGGAACGACGGCGAGGTCTCGTAGGGCGGCACGGCGTCGGCATGGTCCGGACGGACACGGCCGATCAGCTTCTTGCCCAGGGTGGTGGCAGTCACCGACACAGCGGCCGCGCCGCCGACCAGGATCAGCGGCCGCCAGCTCCGGGAGGTGAAGATCAGCAGCGCCGTCAGGATGCTGCCGAGGATAGGCATCCCGATGCCGCCGCCGATATTGGTGAACCCGGTGATAAAGGCGTCCAGGCCGGGGCTGCGCAACTGTTCCATGAACGCCAGGGCCGGCTTGTCCACGTTCGCGAGGCCGGCGTCGTCCACCACGTTGTCGTAGACCTCGGCGCTGAACAGCGCCAGAAGCACAATCACCACGCCGCCGATAAGCATCGTGACCCACAGAGCCGCGTAGGGCACCACCCATTTGCCCCAGCGATGCGCCAACCAGTTCTCTGTTCCGGTGGTCACGGCCGTCTCCCGACTACTTGACTACATAAACTACTGGGGCTGAACAGCAGAGCTGAACAGCATGCTTAGGATCGAAACTATCATTGACCCATGACTGCCCCTGAGCCCCGCCATGCCCAATGGATGAGCCTTGCCCTGGCGGAGGCCCGGAATGCGCTGGCCACCGCGGACGTGCCGATCGGCGCCGTCGTGATCGGGCCCGACGGTTCCGTGCTGGGCACCGGGCGAAACGAACGCGAGGCCCTGGGGGACCCGACGGCCCATGCCGAGATGGTCGCCATCCGGGAGGCCGCCGCGCGGTTGCGGGCGTACCGTGCCCAGGAAGGCAAGGGCGACGACGGCTGGCGGCTGGAGGACTGCACGCTGGTGGTGACTCTGGAACCGTGCGCAATGTGCGCGGGTGCGATCGTCCTCGCAAGGATTCCGCGGGTGGTGTTCGGTGCCTGGGACGAGAAGGCCGGCGCCGCGGGTTCCGTGTTCGACATCCTCCGAGAGCGCCGGCTCAACCACTGGGTGGAAGTCGTTGCAGGCGTCCGTGAGCAGGAGTGCGCCGCGCTGCTGCGGGATTTCTTCGCCGGGCACCGCGCCTGATCCGTTCCGGCTAGCTTGCGCCGTCGGCAGATGACGCGGCGGCCGATGACGCTGCCGCTACGGCAGAAGCCGCGAGCGCGTCGATCCGCTTCTGGCGGGAGGCCGGCGAGTCCAGGCTGAAGGCCCGGAAATCACCGAGGTCCTCGCGGATCCAGGCTTCCACCTCGGCGATCCGCTGCGTGATGGCGGGCGTGGGGCCATGGAACAGCCAGGGCACGATCCTCCCCTTGGCCGGATCGTACTGCCAGAGCCCGATGATCCTGCCGCGGTCCAGGATTGGGTGGTCCGGGAGATCGGCCTGCAGCGCGAGAGATCCCAGCGCCGGTCTGTGCTGGTCTTCCTCCTCGAGCAGGTCCGCCGCGTTGCGCCGCAGCAGGAACAGGGAGTCCGTTCCGGCGAGCAGCTGGATCTGTTCCCCCGCCGGCTCCTCGAACGCGGCGAGGCGACCGACGTCCGCGGGCAGCATCCACAGCGGGTCGCCCCCGGCCTCGGGCAGCGCGGTGGACACCTCGATGGCGCCGACGGCGGCGAGCGCCGCCTTACTTTGCGCGACGGTGAACCCCGTGAACCACTGCGATTGCTTGAAGGTGGCTCCCCCGGTCCAGCCCAGGTAGCGGCGGACCAGCTCGGTGCGCGCGGCGTCGTCGTCGAGGCCACTGGGCGCCAAGCCCCAGGGCTCGTAGGCGTAGCGCTGCTGATCCAGGCGGCCGTTGGCCGGGACGCGGCGGATCTTGCCCTGCGCCTGCAGGATCCCCAGGGCGGTGGGCAGCGTAGTGGTAGCGCCCTTCTTCTTGCCTTCCTCGCCCAGGTTCCGGACTGAATCGCCCAGTTCCTCCTTGAGCTGCCGCGGATCCATCGGCCCCTCCGCCTCGGCGAGCACGTGCAGCACTTGCTCCTCCAGGAGCGTGATTTCGCCCCGTTCCACGCCTAGCCTGCCGAGCACCCGGATGGCTTCGGCGGCGTCTTTGCCCAGCTTCAGCGCCCAGGCGAAGTCGTCCCGGCCCAGGACGTAGGTGCAGCCGCGGGCGACGGGGAGTTCCAGGATCCGGTGGGCGAGGACGTCGGCGTCCACCTGTTCGCGGCGGATGCCGGCGCGGGCGAAGAGCGTGAGGTATGGGTTGGCGCCGCCCACGGACCGGGCCCAGCCTGCCCGGGCCAGAACCTGTTCCGCCGTGCAGCCAGCCAGCGAACCGTCCAGGCCCTGCCGGTGCCAAGCCCACGCCCGGAGCCGCTCCGGAGTCAGGCCCTGCGGCTCCGGCAGATTGACGGGCTCTTCTACCGACGGCGATTGCGTGGCGACAGGGTGGCTGCTCATGGGCTCATTCTCCAACAGCTTCTCTGTCAGCGGTATCAAGAAGCCGTATCAACCTGCGCCGCCGGTTTCCCGCTGTCCCCGGTTTCCGGGGATTCCGTCGATTCCGTCGATTCCGTCGACAGGAACTCCAGAACGGTCCGGGCAGTGGCGTCCCAGCCGGGCAACCGGCCCCGTGCATCCGCTGCCGCGTCCCGCCAGCGTTCCCTGAGTGCGGCGTCGCGCAGCCAGCGGCTGAGCAGGTCCGCCAGCGGCGCGGGGTCCGTTCCGAGCCCGACGGCGGCGCCCGGCAGCGGCGTGTCAGGCACCGGCGCGTCCAGCATCCTGCCCGGCCAGCTGTCCGGCCCCGGCGAGCCGGGCAGGTTGCCGGCGCCGAGCGCCTCGACGGCTCCGGTGCCTTCGCGCACCAGCACGGGAATGCCGCGGGCCAGCGATTCGGTGACCACCAGGCCGTAGGTTTCGGCCCGGGAAATCAGCAGGCTGAGATCGGCCGCGTCCCATACAGCCTCCAGCGCCGGGCCCCGGAGCTCGCCCGGGATGCTGACCCGCCCAGCCAGGCCTAGACATTCCACGGAGTTCCGGAGCTGCGCCGCATAGGCCGGGTGGGCGGTATCCGAGCCGATGAGGGACGCCGTCCAGGGCAAATCCGTGAGCCGGGCGAGCGCGTCCAGCAGGAGCGACTGGTCCTTGTTCTCCAGCAATGCGGCCACGGCGATGATGTGCGGCCCGCCGGCGCCGGCGGACAGGCTGCCTGCCGCCAAAGGGGCGGGCGCAGTACCGGGCAGGGCCACCCTGATGCCGTCCAGGCCGTGCCGGGCACGGATGCCCGCCGCGGCCGAGCCGCTTGTGCAGATGACACCGGCCGCGGCCTGCAGGGCCCTGCGTTCGCGCTCGGAATGGTCCGGCAAGGGCATGTGCAGCAGGATCCAGACCTGCTGCCCGGCGGCCGCGGCCTCCTCCAGTTCGTCGGGCGCACCGCAGGCGAGGAGGCTATCGACCACCATCACGGACCCAGTCGCGGAACCCGGGTTTGTGGACTCCGCATTCAGCAGCCGGGCCAGGCGCCGCCGGTCCCCCGCGCTGCCTCCCGGCCAGTCGCCGTCGAGCGGGCAGGTTTCCACTACGGCGCCGAGGGCGGTCAGTTCCCGGGCGAGCGCCGCGTTGTAGACGTTGCCGCCGGAGTTGTGCCGGACGTTGCCGGGCACCACAAGCCGGAGGCGGGGGCTGGCCGGAGGCATCTGCGGCGCTTAGCGGGCGTCGAAGTCCAGCGAGAAGCCGGCCCAGGCGTCGGGGGTTTCGCGCAGGGTGACGTCCAGCCCGGCGAGCTCGCGCCCGTCGTTGCCGACGCGGATCTGCGAGGCGACGGCGTCGGCGATGTACCGGGCGAGGGCCTCGGTGGTGCTCAGCTTGCCGACGAAGTCGGGGTGCTCGTCGAGGTTTTTGTAGTTCAGCCCCTCGAGGACTTCGTCCACCACGTCCCCCGCCGCGCCGATGTCCAGCACAATCGCATCGTCATTGAGCTCACGACGGCGGAAGGTCACCTCCGTGACGAACGTGGCGCCGTGCAGGCCCTGGGCGGGGCCGAAGGCTTCGCGCGGAAGGCTGTGGGCGATCATGAAGTTACGGCGGACGGTCAGGCTGAACACGGGCTACCTCGCGGCTTTGGTGGGCTGGGCTGGGGCGGATGGGTGTGGGGTGAATGAGACTTTGGCGGACGGGTATTCGATGACGTGGCAGAGGGCGTCCAGGGTCCCGTCGGCGAGCCGCTGGACAGCGCCGGGGAGCTCCTCGAACGTCGAGGATCCGGTCAGGAAGACGTCATAGACCGGGTCCTGCAGCAGGGACACGGCGAGCGCGAGGCGCTCGGCGTTGGTGCGGCGGTGCCGGCGGGCGCGGGCCACCATCCCCACCTGGCTGGCCCGGATGGACAGGCGGCGGGCATGGAAGTCCTCCCCCAGCGGCAGGGAGATCTTCCGGTCGGCGTACCAGGACATTTCGATGATGTCTCCGTCGTCGCCCACCAACTGCAGGCTTCGCTGCAGGCCTTCCTGCGAGGCCGAGCAGTGGATCACGATGTCGCAGTCCGGGAGGGCGTCGTCGGGGTGGCTGAAGTCGACGCCGAGGGCGTCTGCGAACGCGCGTTTGGCGGGGTCGACGTCGATCAGCTGCAGCCGCGCCAGCGGAAAGCCGGCCAGGAGCCTGGCCACCATGCCGCCGACGAGTCCGGCCCCGATCACGGCGATGCGGTCGCCCAAGCGGGGCCCGGCCTCCCAGATTCCGTTAATGGCGGTTTCCACCGTGCCGGTCAGCACCGCGCGGCGGGCCGGGACGCCGTCGGGAATCACCGTGAGTGATTCGACCGGGACGATGAAGCGGTCCTGGTGCGGGTAGAGGCAGAAGACGGTCTTACCGGCCCAGCCGTCCGGACCGTCCTCAACCACGCCCACGGTGAGGTAACCGAATTTCACCGGGTAGGGGAAGTCCCCTTCCTGGTTGGGGGCGGCCATGGCCCCGGCGACGCACGCCGGGACGCTCGCGTGGTGGACCACCAGCTCGGTGCCCTTGCTGATGCCCGAGTACAGCGTGCGGATCAGTGCCTCGCCGGGTCCGGGGGCGGGCAGTTCCTCGCTCCGGAGCTCGCCCTGCTCCGGGCCGACGGTCCAGTAGGCGGTGGCCGTGGCGTGCCGTTCAGAAGTAGTCATTGTGCTTACGAATCTAGTGCCCGCGCTGTTCGCGGGGAAGGGCGCCGCGCGCGTTCCCGGCATGGTGCGGGTGCCGTTGTGGCTCGTTTTGTGGATGGGCGCCTTGCTCCGGTACCCTAGTCAGGTTGGTGACGTGTCCGAGCGGCCGAAGGTGCAACACTCGAAATGTTGTTTGGTGTAAAAGCCAACGTGGGTTCAAATCCCACCGTCACCGCCAAATGAGAAAGGCCCTGCTCCCCTTATAAAGAAAGGGAAGCGGGGCCTTTTGTTTTGCCCAATTTAGGCCGGTGGGCACATTTTGGGCACATTCGCCAGAGATACGGCGTGATCTAGAGCGTCTGCCGTCGCGGAGCGCTGGAATCCCTCGTCCATTCTTGTGAGCTGGGCTGACGATGGCCGGCACGCGCATTGGGCTTGGATCCCTGCCGGCAACGTGGAGCGCGTGACTGATTCCGGCTGGGACGTTGAGGAATACCGGCGGTGCCCGGAACACTTGCGGGGCATCCGTTGGGGAAACCGCCTGCCCGGATTCCTGCCTGCCTAGGCCGGGCACCCTTGATGCCAGTGTTGCCCGTGTGGTTATACTCATGCTTGGGGGCGCCTTAGACGGTGTATGTCGGAAGCGTTCAGCAGCCAAAAACTATCTGCCAACCACCGACAGGAGGTGCGGGGAACCGTGCCAGCATTGAAACGATCGATCTTCCGTAAAGCGGCAGCCGCTGCCGTCCTTTCCGTTGCCCTGGGAGCAGGAGCGCTCACCGCGGCGGCCCCGGCGAGCGCCGCAACCTGTGCACCGGAATTCAATTTCTGCCCCTCGTCATGTGCAGAAACTACCGCGAGTTGCACAGCCGGTGTATCTACCGTGTACGTCACCGCAGGAACAGTCCTGCGGGCGAATAAGTACGGCTGGCCCACGGGCACCAAGCTGGAATACCGATGGTTCTTGAACGGTAAAATTTTCGCGGGCGGTTACCATGACACCCACAAGGCATGGGAAGGCAAAGGCGATAAGTACGTCGTCCGCGTCAAGGGCACATTGAACGGCAAGGTCAGCTATCGGTTCAGCCGGACGTACATAGTCCGCTAACCACCACGCACAGAGAAACCCCCGCCAGTCATCACGACTGGCGGGGGTTTGTCGTTCCTGGTGGCTATCGTGCCAGGCGTGGTGAAGCGAGATGTTGAGGCAACGAGTCGGATGCTAGATGAGTTGTTGGCAGTCCCTGCCCGATCGCCATTCGAGGAGCTAGAGCCCGACTACGAGTTTTGGGATCCTGCGCCCTACTGCACTTGCCACTGCCACTAGACGCCGGCGGGCACACTTTGGGCACATCTAGTGTGAATTGCCGTGATCTCAGGTGATGTAATTACCGTCACCACCATATAAAAAGGCCCTGCTTCCCTTACAAACTAAGGGAAGCAGGGCCTTTTGCTTTGCCTGCCGGGGCGTTGTTCGGCTGTGGGGCAGATCAGGGCGAATAGAGGGCCCGCATTCGCCCTGATCTGCCCGACAGATTCGGCACGGGCAAAAACGCGCAGCTCCGTCGAGCGTCGCCGCCCGCTACGACAAGTGCGGGCATGGACGGGAAACAGCACAGCCGCGCTAAATTGGCGGCAAGGAAAAGCCCCGGACCTATGACAGGTGCCGGAGCAGTTCCTACGCCGGTAGAACGCTCTGAATCGGTTAGTCGTCGCAGTTCTGCAAGACCCAGTTCTGAGCGCGCCAGATGACGTTGTAGAGGTTGTAGGGTGCGACATCAAAGGTGTCCCACTTCTGGCCGACGTGGGCGGTCCAGCTAGGAATGGTGCCACAGCAGACACGGTGTCCGAAGACATAGAACAGTGCATGTGGCAGAGCGCGCTTCATCATGGAATGCCTTTCCATTGTCGCCGGCCCCGAATGGGCTAGCGTTGGTGCGCGCTCATAGCGTCATCGTAGCGGACCCTCGTCCTGGCGTTTAGCCGTGACCATCGCGGACACTTCCGTCAGAGCAGCTGTGACCATTCCGGCGGATATCTCGATCTGGGAATCCACCGTGAATTGACGTGATCCAGGGTGATGAGAAGTGCTGTGGGGCAGATCAGGGCGAATGGAGGGCCCACAACCGCCCTGATCTGCCCGACAGGTTCGGCACCGGAGGAAACGTGCGGTTCTGGCGAGCGCGGGCAAGCGTTCAGGGCTCCCCGTCGAGTTGCTCCATCTCCAGGCACGCTTCTTCGTAGGAAACGTCTCCGTTGCGGAATGCCTGCTCGAGTTCCTTGGCCCTGCGTCGCGTGTAGGCGGTGCTGACGGTTCCCGTCATGCCAGCCTCGAGATAGTCCAGCCGGGAGTCCGTGGGCTGCCGGTCCCGGGCGGTCCCGTGCCTGCGGCTCGTCTTGTGGAACCACGTGCCAGGGTGCATCAAGTGCTGTGCATAGGCTCTGGGATCGACTAAGTACATGCTTCCATGGTTCAACTTCCGGCTGAGAAGACCATGAGTATCGTCTGGATGATCGAGTTTGCCGCACTCCCCCAGGACGCGTCATGCCAAACAGGAAAGCCCTGCTTCCCTTTGTTTGCATGGGAAGCAGGGCTGGTCACCGACACAGACCGCCCTACCCGCGCACGATCACCACGTCCAGGGTCCGCGGTCCGTGGACGCCTTCGACGCGTTCGAGTTCGATGTCGCTTGTGGCGCTGGGGCCGCTGATCCAGGTCTGCGGGCGGGTGCCGTCGAGCCGGCGGAGGGCCTCCGGCAGGATCGCCGTGATATCCCGGGCCCGCACGATGCAGATGTGGCGGTCCGGGACGAGGCTGATGACCCGGCGGCCCTGGTCCGGGCTTGCGTCCAGGACGATGGTGCCGGTTTCGGCGACCGCCACGGCGCTGCCGGTGACGACGGCGTCCACCCTGTCCAGTTCCTCGACGCTGAGCCGGTGCCCGGGCGCGTCGGTGACGCGGCGGGAGCCGCCGTCGCGCGCGTCCGCCTCAGCGAACAGCGCCTGGTCGAGGCCGTGCGGAATGGCGTAGCGGCCGGCGCCTTCGAGCAGCACGGCGAGCCGCTGCGGCACCGCGGCTGCCTCCTCGACGAAGACGTTCGCCTTGTAGTCGACCAACCGGTCCGTCAGCAGCTCGATGAGCTCTTCCTCGCCCAGGGTGGAGCTGCGGCGGTAGTCGCGCGGCACGTCCGGTACGGCCGGGGCGTCGCGGAGGGCCGAGCGGATCCGGTCGAGTATTTCTTCGCGCGCGTTCACGGGTTCTCCTCTGTACCGGCGGATCCTGTGCCGGCGTTCCCAGTACCGGCGTCGCCCGTGCCGGTTGGGTCCGTCGGGGCGGCCGGGGCCCGATGTTCCTTGTCCCACCACTGCCGGAAGGACTGTGCCGGCGGCGCGGGGATGTCCCGGCTCTGGGTCCAGCCGGCGGCGATGCCCGGCAGTTTGGTGATTTTCTTATCCGGTCCGGCGGCGATCCGGCCCAGGGGCAGCGCCTTCTCGACCAGGCCAAGGTTCTTTCCAGAGGACAGCGCCCAGGAGGTAGCCTTCATGCCCAGGTCCATCTGGCTCGGCAGGCGCTCCCTCCCGCGTTTCCCGCGCTTGCCCCGTTTGCTGTCCACGTCCTCACCGCGCAGGTGCACCAGGATGTCCGGGATGTTGATCTTCACCGGGCAGGCGTCATAGCAGGCCCCACACAGGGACGAGGCGTACGGCAGCGAGTTGTTCTCCTCCGCCGTGATCCCGGTCAGCAGCGGTGACAGGATAGCGCCGATCGGTCCCGGGTAGGTGGATCCGTAGGCGTGCCCGCCGGTGCGCTCATAGACGGGGCAGACGTTCATGCAGGCGCTGCAGCGGATGCAGTGCAGGGCTGAGCGGCCCATCTCGTCGGCCAGGGCGGCGCTGCGCCCGTTGTCCAGCAGGACCAGGTGGACGTTCTGCGGCCCGTCGTCGGGCGTGACGCCGGTCCACAGCGAGGTGTAGGGGTTCATCCGCTCGCCGGTGGAGGAGCGCGGGAGCAGCTGCATGAACACCTCGAGGTCCTCCCACGCCGGCAGCAGCTTCTCCACGCCCATGACGGTGATGAGGGTTTCGGGCAGCGTCAGGCACATGCGTCCGTTGCCTTCGGATTCGACGACGGCGAGTGTGCCGGAGTCGGCGAGGGCGAAGTTCGCGCCGGACACGGCCACCTTGGCGCTGAGGAACTTGCGGCGCAGGTGGGCCCGGGCGGCCGCGGCGAGCCGGGCCGGCTCGTTGGTCAGCTCCGGGTCGACGCCCTCCATTTCGCGCAGGAAGATGTCCCGGACCTGGCTGCGGTTCTTGTGGATCGCCGGGACCAGGATGTGGCTGGGCTTGTCGTGGTCCAGCTGGACGATGAGCTCGGCGAGGTCGGTCTCGAACGCCGCGATCCCCTGTTCCTCGAGGTACTCGTTGAGGCCGATCTCCTGGGTGGCCATGGACTTGACCTTGACCACCTCGTCGGCGCCCTGCTCCCGGATGAGGGAAGCGACAATCGCGTTGGCTTCGCCGGCGTCGCGGGCCCAGTGGATGGTCCCGCCGCGGGCGGTGAAGTTCGCCTCGAATTGCTCCAGCAGCTCCGGCAGCCGCGCCATGACGGATTCCTTGATCGCCCGGCCGGCCTCGCGCAGCTCCTCCCAGTCGGGGAGTTCGGACACGACGGCCAGCCGCTTGTCCCGGATGGTCCGGGTGGCGTGGCCGAGGTTTGCCCGCAGCTGGGTGTTGCCGAGTTCGCGGCGGGCGGCCTTCGGGAAGGGCTCGTGCTCGTGCAGGTTGCCGATGCCGAAGACGGGCAGGGACGGCATCCCCAGGAATGTGCCGCTCATCGTGCGGTCCTTCCGGTGGTGAGGCGGACGTCGCCGGTGACGGCGGCGGGATTCTCGAGGGTGCTGGCCAGGATCTCGGCGAAGTGCATCGTGGTGACGCCGCTGCCCTGGCGGGACAGGCCACCGCCGATATGCAGGAGGCAGGAGGCGTCACCCCCGGCGCAGAGATCCGCGCCGGTGCCGCAGATGTTGGCGGTCTTGTCCGCGAGCATCGCCGAGGACACGTCCGCGTTCTTCATCGAGAAGGTTCCGCCGAAGCCGCAGCACTGCTCGGCCTCGGGCAGCTCGGCCACCTCGATGCCTGCCACCGAGCGCAGCAGGTCCAGCTGCCGGTCGCCGAGCCGGAGAAGCCGCATGCCGTGGCAGCTGGGGTGGTAGGTGATCCGGTGCGGGAAGTAGGAGCCCAGCTGTGCCGCGGCGTCCGTGACGCCGAGGACATCGACCAGGAGCTGGGAGAGCTCGTAGGTCTTATGTCCGACGGCCGCTGCCCGGGCTTCCAGCCCGGCGTCCCCGCAGCGGCGGGCAACCATGGGGTGCTGGTGCTTCACGGAGGCGACGCAGGAACCGGACGGTGCGACGGCGACGTCGTACTCGTCTTCTTCGAATGCCTTCACATGGTTGGCGACGACGGGCAGCGCCTCCCGGAAGTAGCCGCTGTTGACGTGCATCTGCCCGCAGCAGGCCTGCCCGGCGGGGAAGATGACCTCGTGGCCGAGGCGTTCGAGGATGGACACGGTGGCGCGCGCCGTGGCCGGGTACATGGCGTCCACGATGCACGTGGCGAAGAGTGCGATCTTCACTGGGCACCTCCGGCCCTCTGGTGTTCCGCCACAGTTGAGGGCACGTACTCCGCCGGCTGCTGGGAGGCGCGCACCACGGCGCGCAGCTCGCCCAGGCCGCCGCCGAGCACGCCGGCGGCGCGGGCCTGAACCAGGACGTTGCCCAGGGCCGTGGCTTCGACCGGACCGGACAGGACGGGCTTGCCGGTCGCGTCGGCGGTGAGCTGGCACAGGAGCCGGTTCTGGGATCCGCCGCCCACAATGTGCACGACGCCGGCCCGGACGTCCGCGAGCCGTTCGGCGTCGGCGATGGTCCGGGCGTAGCCGGCGGCGAGGCTGTCCAGGATGCAGCGCACGATGTGCGCGGGATGCTCCGGGAGGACCGCGCCGGTGTTGCGGACCGCGGCCCGGATCCGTTCGGGCATGTTGTCGGGGGCGATAAAGTACGAATCGTTGGCGTTGATGACGGGACCGCCGGGAGGAAGAGTTGCGGCTGCGTCGAGCAGTTCCTCAAGTCCGGGCCGGTAGCCTTCGGCGGCCCAGGCGCGCTGGCATTCGCTGAGCAACCAGAGGCCGCCGACGTTGCGCAGGTAGCGGATGGTGCCGTCCACGCCGCGTTCGTTGGTGAAGTTCGCGGCCCGGCTGGCCTCGGTCAGGACCGGATGGGAGAGTTCGACACCGACCAGGGACCACGTGCCCGAGGAGATGTAGGCGAATTTCTCCTCATCACCTCCGGCGCCCGCGGGTACGGCAGCGACGGCCGAGGCGGTGTCGTGCGAGCCCACGGCCACCACTTCCGTGGCAGCGGGCAGGCCGGTCCGTTCCGCGATCTCCGGCAGCAGGGTGCCGAGGGTCTCGCCGGGCTGGATCAGCGGCGGGAACAGGTGCTTGGGCAGGCCCAGGGCGGCCAGGAACTCCGTGGCCCACTCCCCCGCGACGGCGTCGAAGAGCCCGGTGGTGGAGGCGTTGGTGGCCTCGGTGCGGCGCCGGCCGGTCAGCAGGAACCCGATGAGGTCAGGGATCAGCAGCGCCTGCAGCCCCTCCAGTGCGGGCTCGGTGGCGAGCTGGTAGATGGTGTTGAACGGCAGGAACTGCAGCCCCGTGGTGGCGTAGAGCCGGGCCGGATCGAGTTCCTGGTGGACCGGGGCGACGGCGGCCCGGGACCGGTCATCGCGGTAGCTGAACGGCGAGGCGACGAGCTCGCCGGCGGCGTTGACCAGCCCGTAGTCCACGGCCCACGTGTCGATCCCGATGCTGGCGATGCGCTCGCCGCGGGCCGCGGCCGCCGTGGCGGCGGCCGCGAGCCCGGTGAGGACCTCGGCGAACAGCGCGTCGAAGTCCCAGCGGAGGCCGCCGTCGAGCTCCTTGACGCCGTTGGGGAAGCGGTGCACCGTCTCCAGCTCGGCCCTCGTCCCACCGGGACTACCCGTGACCCGGCCCAGGATGACGCGGCCAGAGGAGGCGCCGATGTCGACGGCGGCGAACAGGCCGCCGCTGGCTGGTGCCGTATCCGCTGGTGGCACGGTGCCCATCGCAGGAAGGCTCATCGCAGGAAGGCCGCGGCCACGCCGGCGTCCACGGGGATGTGGAGCCCGGTGGTGTGGGAGAGCTCGCTGCCGGTGAGCACGGCGGCGGCGTTGGCCACGTTTTCGGGCAGGACTTCGCGCTTGAGCAGGGTGCGCTGGGCGTAGTACTTGCCCAGCTCCTCTTCCTGCACGCCGTAGACGGCGGCGCGCTTGGCGCCCCAGCCGCCGGCGAAGATCCCGGAGCCGCGGACCACGCCGTCGGGGTTGATGCCGTTGACCCGGATGCCGTACTCGCCCAGTTCCGCGGCGAGGAGCCGGACCTGGTGGGCCTGGTCTGCCTTGGTGGCGGAGTAGGCGATGTTGTTCGGGCCCGCGAACACGGAGTTCTTGGAGGAGATGTAGATGATGTCCCCGCCCATTTCCTGGCCGATCATCACCTGCGCGGCGGCCTTGGCCACCAGGAACGAGCCCTTGGCCATGACGTTGTGCTGAAGGTCCCAGTCCTTCTCCGTGGTTTCCAGGAGCGGCTTCGAGATGGAGAGTCCGGCATTGTTGACCACCAGGTCCAGGCCGCCGAAGGCCAGGACGGCTTCCTGGATGGCCGCGGCGATCTGGGCCTCGTCGGTGACATCGGCCTGGACGCCGATCGCGACGTCGGGGCCGCCGAGTTCCGCGGCCACCGCGCGGGCGTTGTCCAGGTTCAGGTCCGCGATGACCACGCACGCGCCGTCGGCGGCGAAACGGGTGGCGATCGCCTTGCCGATCCCCGACGCCGCCCCGGTCACCAGGGCGATCCGGCCGGCGTGGGATTTCGGCTTGGGCATCCGGGCCAGCTTGGCCTCTTCCAGGGCCCAGTACTCGATCCGGAACTTCTCAGATTCCTCGATCGGGGCGTAGCTGGAGACGGCCTCGGCGCCGCGCATGACATTGATGGCGTTGAGGTAGAACTCCCCCGCCACCCGGGCGGTCTGCTTGTTCGCCCCGAAGGAGAACATGCCCACCCCGGGCACCAAGACGATCGCCGGGTCCGCGCCGCGCAGGGCGGGGCTCTCAGGGGTCGCGTGCCGGTCGTAGCACTCCTGGTAGTCCTCGCGGTAGGCGGCGTGGAGTTCCTTCAGCCGGGCGATCGAGTCCTCGACCGGGGCGTCGGCGGGCAGGTCCAGGACCAGCGGCTTGACCTTGGTGCGCAGGAAGTGGTCCGGGCAGGACGTGCCCAGGGCGCCGAGCCGCGGGTGCTCGGCGGCTTCGAGGAACTCCAGGACGGCTGGGTCGTCGCTGAAGTGCCCCAGCTGCGGCTTGTCCGTCGAGGCGAGTCCGCGGATCACGGGCGCCAGGGCGGCCGCCTTCGCCCGCCGCTCGGTTTCCGGGAGGGCAGCGTAGCCGGGCAGCTTCGGCCCGAACGGTTCGGCCCGGCCGTGGTCCTTGATGTACTGCTCGGCCTGTTCGATGATCCACAGCGAGTTGGCCTCGGCTTCCTCGCTGGTGGCGCCCCAGGCCGTGATGCCATGTCCGCCGAGGATGGTGCCGACCGCGTGCGGGTTCGCGTCCTTGATCGCGGCGATGTCCAGGCCCAGCTGGAACCCGGGGCGCCGCCACGGCACCCACGCCACCTTCTCGCCGAAGATCTCCTTGGTGAGCGCCTCGCCGTCGGCCGCCGTGGCAATGGCGATCCCGGAGTCCGGGTGCAGGTGGTCCACGTGCGCGGCATCGACCAGGCCGTGCATGGCGGTGTCGATCGACGGCGCGGCGCCGCCCAAGCCGAACAGGCAGTAGTCGAATGCGGCCACCATCTCGTCTTCGCGCTCGACGCCGGGGTACACGTTTTTCAGCGCCTGCAGCCGGTCCAGCCGCAGCACGGCAAGGCCTCCGGCCTTCAGTGTGCCGAGGTCGCCGCCGGAGCCCTTGACCCACAGGAGTTCGACGTCCTCGCCGGTCACGGGGTCCTTTTCGGTGCCCTTGGCCGAGGTGTTACCGCCGGCGAAGTTGGTGTTCCGCTTGTCCGCGCCGAGGCGGTTGGAACGGGCAATCAGTTCTTCAACAGTCTTGTTCTCAGTCATAACTCTTAAGCGCCCCATCCGGCTTGCTGGCCGCCGACGCGGTCCTCGTTGATCTTCTTCTGGTAGCCGCTGGCCTTGAAGGCGGCCAGCGGGTCCGCGGGCAGGCCGCGGGATTCACGCCACTGCGCCAGCGCAGGACGGACATCGGTGTAGAAGGCATCGTTGAAGATGCCGTTGGCGGCCAGGACATCCCCGCTGCGCTGGGCCTCGGCGAGCGCGTCCGTGTCGATCAGCAGGGCCCGGGCAGTCATTTCCTGGACGTTGAGCACCGAGCGGATCTGGCCCGGGATCTTTTCTTCCAGGTTGTGGCACTGGTCCAGCATCAGGGCGACGGCTGAATTCTCTCCTGCGGACTTGCCGAAGCCGCCGCCGCGGATGACCTCATGCATGATGCGGAAGAGCTGGAACGGGTCGGCCGCGCCGACGATCAGGTCATCATCCGCGTAGAAGCGGGAGTTGAAGTCAAAGGAGCCGAGCTTGCCCAGGCGCAGCAGCTGCATGACGATGAATTCGATGTTGGTGCCCGGGGCGTGGTGGCCGGTGTCCAAGCAGACGAGGGCCTTCTCGCCCAGCGCCAGGGTCTGAGCGTAGGAGGTGCCCCAGTCCGGGACGTCGGTGTGATAGAAAGCCGGCTCGAAGAACTTGTATTCCAGCACCAGGCGCTGTTCCGCGCCCAAGGCGGCGTAGATCTCCTGCAGGGATTCGGCCAGGCGGTCCTGCCGGCCGCGCATGTCGTCCTGGCCCGGGTAGTTGGTGCCGTCCGCGAGCCAGATCTTCAAATCGCGCGAGCCCGTGGCGTGCATGATCTCCAGGCACTCGAGGTGGTGGTCGATGGCGCGGCGGCGCACCGCAGGGTTCAAGGAGGTCAGCGAGCCGAACTTGTACTCGTCGTCCTGGAAGGTATTGGAGTTCACCGTGCCCAGGCCCACGCCCAGACCCGCCGCGTACTCCTTCAGGGCCGCGTAGTCATCCACCTTGTCCCAGGGGATGTGCAGGGCGACCGTGGGTGCCAGGCCGGTGAGTTCGTGGACCTTCGCGGCGTCGGCCAACTTCTCCTGGACGGTGCGCGGGGTGCCGGGCGTGCCGAACACCCTGAAGCGGGTGCCGGAGTTGCCGTAGGCCCAGGACGGGACCTCGATGGCGAGTTCCCCGAGGCGGCCCAGGGCCGTTTCTGTGGTGTTCATGACTGTTCCTTTTGCGGTTGGTGGTTGTCCCCGGCGGCGTTGGCCGCGGACAACTGGTCCTCGAGATTGAAGATTTCGGTGAGCTGGAGGAAGCCCTGGTCCGGTGCACCGGAGAGATCCTCGAAGAAGCCGGCCATGTCGGCCTGCCAGCGGTCGTTGACGTCCGTGGCTGCCATCCGGGCCTGCGCGCCCGTCAGGCTGTCTGTTTCGAAGTAGCCGATCAGGAGCCCGTCGGGCCGGAGGAAGAGTGAGTAGTTGTTCCAGCCGCAGGCCTTGAGGGCCCGGAGCATCTCCGGCCAGACGGCGGCGTGCCGGCGGGTGTATTCCTCGATCAGCCCGGGCTTGACCTGAAGTTGGAAGCAAACGCGTTGCGTGCTCATGAGAGCACCACGTGGCGGTGTTCGATGCCCAACAGGGACGCGGCGGCCTTGATGTCGGCGGCCCGGTGGCCGATGCAGAGGGCCCAATGGTGGCCGATTCCGGTCTGGCTCCACTGGTCCACCCAGAGCCCGGGGTCCCCGCCGAAGTCCACCCGGGAGGTCGTGTTGCCGATCTGCAGGAGGGGCCCCGGGACAACTTCGCCTTCGGAGGTGACGAAGACGTAGCTTCCGTCCGGGTCCTGGCCGAGGCCGAAGGTGGTGACGGGGCCGTGGCGCACATCGAATTCGACCGAGACGCCCCAGCCGCGCTTGCCGTGGTAGATGCCGAGTCCGCGCAGGAGCGGGTCCTGGGCGGACACGGCCAGGTGGGCCGGGCCGTCGTGTCCCATTTCGACCACGTTGTCGAGGAAGTTCAGGGCCTGGATCTCGGTGAAGGATCCCCCGGCGCCGATCGCCTGGGCGGCCAGCATGGCAATGGAGGTCCGCAGTTCGAATTCGCCGGCCATCGGGATGCCCCGGGCGGTCAGGATGGAGGAGCCCAGGATCATCCCGGCGCCCAGCCGTTCGTGCTGTTCCCCGGCCAGTCCGCGGTGGTAGTAGGCCACGGAGTCGAGGTCGAAGTCCTGCACGAGGCGGTCCAGGCCCACCGAGACCTTCGCGCCCCACGCGAAGTCGTCGTCGTTCACGGAGTCATCGACAACGAAAAGTTCGCGGGCGAGCCCGAGCCGTTCGGAGACCTCCGCGTCCGTCACGGCGTTGACCCGTTCGCGGAGGTCATCGAATTCGAGCACTTCGACGTGGGAGCCGAAGGTGGTCGAGACGGTGGTGAGGTCGCTGGCGACATCGAGCATGCCCGGATAGAGGTGGCCCATGAGCCCGTGCCGGGCACTGCGGAGCCGGGCGCGGACGCCGGCGGCGTGGACCCACTGCGTGATCCGCTCCCAGGCGGACTCCTGCTTGAGATGCCCGGAGACTGAGCGGAAGTCGATCCCGGCCCGGCGGAAGACGTTGGCGACCTCCGGCACCGGGCACTGGCCGCAGTAGGCCAGCCATTTGCCGGTGTCGAAGTTGGCGTGGTCCATCGCTTCGGTCGGCTGCAGGTCGATCACCAGGACGGGGGTCTTCGCCCGTTGCGCGATCGGCAGGACCATGGAGGAGGTCAGGTACGTGGTGAGGAAGATGACGATGAGGTCGCAGTCGGCGACGCGCATCTTTTCACCGGCCGTCGCGGCCTCCTGCGCGTCGGAGATGAAGCCGGTGTCGACGACTTCGGCGTCGAGTCCCTGGAAGCGGCCGGTGACGTAGCGGACGGAGTCCTGCAGCTGCGGGAGCAGCTCCGGGAACTGGGGCCAGTAGGCGCCCAGCCCGCCGGAGACCAGCCCGATGCGGGTGGGGCGGCGCCGGTGCGGGTGCAGCAGCCGGTCTGCCGGTTGTTTCTGGTTCATGTAAGGGGCCTTCCGGCGTGAAAAGGGGTACCTGGGGCTCCGGAATGCGGGTTCCGGGCACGGCTGTGGAGAAGGGCGCCGTGGACCCGGTGCTGCGGCACCGGTGAAGTGGAATGGTGTGGGTGGAAGGAACGAGATGCCGGGCGGGCTGTCGGCGGCCCGCCCGGCTGCTCGGGATGGGTCAGGGACGGATCAGAAGTTGTACTTGTCGATGTTCTCGGCGTTGAAGACGGTCGGCGGGCCGACGATCACGAGGCCGCCCTTTTCGACTTTGCGTTCGCCAAGCTCGCCGGCGGTGAAGGTATCCCCTTCTTTGCCGGTGATCTTGCCGTCCGTGAGGGCCTTGCCGGCGAACGCGGCAACATAGCCAAGCTGTGCCGGGTCCCAGAGAGCGAACTCCTTGACGGTTCCGTCCTTCACGAAGGGCCGCATTTCATTCGGCAGCCCCAGCCCGGTGAGGGCAACCTTGCCCTTGTAGGCGGACGTTGAGAGGTACCGGGCCGTGGCGGCGATGCCCACTGTGGTCGGAGAGATGATGCCCTTCAGGTTCGGGTGGGCCTGCATGAGGCCCTGGGCTTCCTGGAAGGACTTGGTGTCGTTGTCATCGCCGTAGACCTTGGCAACAAGCTTGATGTCCTTGTACGCGGGGTTGGAGGCCAGCTCCTCCTCCATGTACTTGATCCACTCGTTCTGGTTCGTGGCGTTGGCGGTGGCGGACAGGATGGCGATTTCGCCGCTGCCGCCGATCTGCTCGGAGATCAGCTTGGTCTGGATCAGGGCAACGTCCTTGGCGACGACCTGGCTGATGAAGACGTCGCGGCAGTCAGGGTTGGTGTCGGAGTCGAACGCGACGATCTTGGCGCCGGCGGAGCGGGCTTCGCCGAGGGCCGTGCAGACGGCGTCGGGGTCATTTGCCGCGATCGTGATGACGTTCGTGCCGGCCTGCGTCTCGGCGTTGATGAAGGAAACCTGGCTGGAGGCGGAGGCTTCCAGCGGTCCGACCACCTGGGACGAGGCGAATCCGGCCTCGGTGGCGCCCTTCTTGCCGCCGCCCAGGACGACGTCGGTGTACGGGTTGTTCAGCTGCTTGGGGATGAAGGTGATCTTCTGGTCCCCTCCCCCTGCTGAGGGGCTGCTGGTATCGCTGGAGGATGCGGAGCCGCTGTTGCAGGCTGTCAGCGCCAGTGCGGCCACGGCGGTGATGGCCACCATGCTTCCCAGTCGGCCGGTCTGGCCCTTGTTCTTGCGGTTCAACATCATTGTTCTTCCCTTTTCCTTCGTGCGGTAGGTGCGGCCGGCCCCAGGCGGGCACGGTTTCTGTGGTTCTCGTGTGCAGATTTCAGGTGGCCTTGCGGGTGAAACTTCGTCGTACGCGCCGGGTGTGGCGCCATTGCCGGATGGCGGAGCCGATGCTCGGCGCCACCACCGAGACGATCAGCAGCAGCCCGGTAACCGTGATGAGGACGACGTCGGACACCCGGGCCAGGCGCAGCGCATAGTTCAGCGTCCCGATCAGCAGGACCCCCGCGATCACGCCGGGAATGGAGCCCTTGCCGCCGAAGATCGACACGCCGCCGAGCAGGACAGCGGCGATAACAGCCAGTTCCAGGCCGGAGGCGTTGTCACTGCGGGCACTCGTGTAGCGCAGCGTCCAGTAGATGCCGGCGAGCGCAGAGACGGCGCCGGATCCGACGTACAGCCAGAACTTGCTGCGGGCCACGTTGATGCCGACGAAGCTGGCGGCTTCCTTGCTGTAGCCCATCGCATAGAGCCCCCGCCCGAACGGCGTGAAGTGCAGCAGCACGCCGAAGAAGACCACCACCACGACCACGCCGATCATCACCGTGGGGATCCCGGTGCCACCGATCTTGGAGGTGAAGAAGGCAGTCAGCGCCTTCGGGAAGTTGGCCACGGCGTTGTCGCCGATGATGACAAGTGCCAGGCCGCGGAACAACGCCAGGGTGCCAATCGTGACCGCCAGGGACGGCAGTCCGAGGACCGCGATCAGGAAGCCGTTGAACATGCCGGCGGCAATTCCTGCCAGCAGGCTGATCGCCAGGACCAGCCAGATGTCCATCCCGCCGGCCCAGAGGACGCCCATCAAGGCGCTGGTCAGGCCGGCCGTGCTGGCCACGGACAGATCGATCTCGCCCGTGATGATGATCAGCGTCATCGGCATCGCAATCAGCAGGACCGGGATCACGTCCAGGAGCAGGAAGCCGGTGGTCACCGGCGAGGCGAAGCGCGGGATCGCGATGGCCGCGTAGATCAGGAAAGCAATCAGGGCGTAGATGGTGATGGCGTCACGGCCGGTAAGGATCCGTGCGGCGCCGGTCCGGCCCTTCGGTTCGCTGGCCAGCGGCTTGGTGTTGTCAGCCACGGGAGCCGGCGCCGTGCTGGTGGTGGACGTGGTTTCAGACATTGCGAGCCTCGCTAATCCGCAGTTTCTTGGCTGTGCGCAGGCTGGCCACGCGGTCGATGATGATGGCGGTGAGGATCAGCACGCCGACGATCGCCTGCTGCCAGAATTTGTCCACCCTGAGGGCGGTCAGGGAGCTGGTGATGGTGGTCAGGAGCACGGCGCCGAGGGCGGCCCCGGTCACCGATCCGCTGCCGCCGAAGATGGCCACGCCACCGACGACGGCGGCCGCCACCACGGTCAGTTCCATGCCGGTGCCGGTGGTCGCGCCGACCGAGTTGAAGCGGCTGGCGTAGAGCACGCCGGCCAGGCCGGCGAGCGCCCCGTTGGCCAGGAAGGCCAGGAACACGCGCTTGGAGACCTTGATGCCGAAGGCTGTCGCCGCGTCCGGGTCCGAGCCGATGGCGTACAGGTCACGGCCCGGGCGGGTGCCGGACATGTAGACGGCCACGGCGATCACGACGACGATGGCCAGCAGCGTGATAACGGGGAACCCCAGAAAGGTGTTCACCGAGAGGGCGCCGAACTCCTCCGGACGATCGCCCGCGAAGAACTGCTTGCCGCCGGCCCAGGCGTTGTTCAGGCCGCGGTACACGTAGAGCGTCCCGAGCGTGATGACCAGGGCGGGGACTTTGGCCAGGGTCACCAGGGCGCCGTTGAAGGCGCCGAGCAACGCCCCGAAGGCCATACCGATGGCAAACACTGCGATGATCGGAACGCCGGGCACGGCCGAGAAAATGGAGCCGGTGCCGAAGGCGACCAGCCCCAGCATGGAGCCGACGGAGAGGTCGATGTTCCGGGTGATGATCAGCAGGGTCTGCCCTACCGCCAGAATCATGATGATCGTGGCGTTGAGCAGCAGGTCCTTCACGCCTTGGGCGGTGAGGAACAGCGGGTTGATCAGGTAGGTGACGAGTACCAGGAGTGCCAGCGCGATCAGCACGGGGAGTTCGCGCATCCGCAGCACCGCAGCGACGGCGCCTCGGGCGCCGGCGGCGGGCGCCGTCGTCGTTGCGTTCTTGTGGTCCAGAGCTGAGCTCACAGGGTTCCTCCTGCGGAAGATGTGGCGGCGTGCATGACCGATTCGGGGTTCGCATCGGCACGGTCGAGTTCGGCGGTGATCCGGCCTTCGCGCATGACCAGGACGCGGTCCGCCATGCCGAGGACCTCGGGCAGTTCGGAGGAGATCATCAGGATCGCGATCCCGCGCCCGGCGAGGTCCGAAATGAGCCGGTGGACCTCGCTCTTGGTGCCGACGTCGATGCCGCGGGTGGGCTCGTCGATGATCAGCAGCCGCGGGTCCGTGGCCAGCCACTTTGCGAGCACCACCTTTTGCTGGTTGCCGCCGGAGAGCGTGGAGACGGCGTACTCCTGCGAGCCGGTCTTCACCTGGAGCCGTTTGCTCCACTCCTGGGCTGCGCGCCGCTCGGCGGCACCGTTGATCAGCCCCGCCGTCGTGTATTTGTTGCGCAGCGTGAGCGTGACATTCCGGGCCACGGACAGGTCCATCACGAGGCCCTGCTTGCGGCGGTCCTCCGGGACGAAGCCCATGCCGGCAGTGATCGCCGCCTGGGCATTGCGGGGCCTGAGCTTGCGCCCGTCGAAGGTGATGGCGCCGGCGTCATAGGGATCGATTCCGAACACGGCACGGGCCACCTCGGTGCGGCCGGCGCCCACGAGGCCGGCCAGCGCAACGATTTCCCCGGCGCGGACCTCGAAGCTGATATCGCGGAACACTCCTGCGCGGCTGAGCCCGTCCACTTTCAGGACCACGTCGCCGATCTCGGCAGGGGCTTTGGGGAACAGGGCGCCGATGTCACGGCCCACCATCTCGCGAACGATCCGCTCCACGGTGACGTCTGCTGTCCGGTGGGTGGAGATGTACCGGCCGTCCCGCATGACGGTGATGCGGTCGCAGAGGTCAAAGACCTCATCGAAACGGTGCGAAATGAAGAGGATGCCGGTCCCGCGGTCCCGGAGGCTCCGGGCCACGGCAAACAGCCGGTCCACCTCGACGCCGCTGAGGGCTGCGGTGGGCTCGTCCATCACCAGGACTTTGGCGTCCAGCGAAATGGCCTTGGCGATTTCAATGATCTGCTGGTCCGCGATGGACAAGCCCTCGGCGATGCGGGTCGGGTCGATGGGAACGCCAAGGCGTTCGAACAGCTTGTGCGCCTCCCTGACCATCGTCGCCTTGCTGATCAGCCCGAAGCGGCCCTTGGGCTGGCGGCCAACGAAGATGTTCTCTGCGACGCTCAGGTCCGGAAAGAGTGTGGGTTCCTGGTAGATGACGGAAATTCCGGCGTCCTTGCTCTCGGCAACGTTGCGGAACTGGACGCTCTGGCCCGCCACCTGGAAGTCGCCGGAATCGGGATGGTGCAGGCCGGCGAGGATTTTCACCAGCGTGGACTTGCCGGCGCCGTTCTCCCCGACCAGCGCGTGGATTTCGCCAGCCTCGATGTTGATGGTTCCATCGGCCAGGGCGACCACCGGGCCAAAGGTCTTGGCTGCGTGTGAGAGCGAGAGAACCGGAACCGGTTCCCCCTCGGAGGGGCCGGACCGGGAACTGTATGTCTGCTGCATAAAATTAACCGCACCTTTGGGGCTTAGTGAGCACTGCCTTGTTGAACACAGCAATGAATCGTTTCATAACCAGCTGTGATTTGAATCATAGGGTCTTCAAATGGACACGTCAACTGCTGTCAACCATCCGTGACGCAGCTTTTGATTCGTTTCAATGAAAGGGTTCAAAGTAGGCCCCGGACAGGTATCCTGAAGTGAGTATTTTGCGTATGCGCCGCCTAGCCCCAAGGGCTGCGGCGTCCACCTTCAGGAGCACAGGCAATGGTTTCAGCGAGCGTCAAGGACGTCGCGGCCCTGGCCGGCGTCTCGGTCGGGACGGTCTCCAATGTGCTGAACCGGCCGGAGAAGGTCTCTGCCGAAGTCACCGGCAGGGTCCAGTCCGCCATCGACAAGCTCGGCTTCGTCCGCAACGACGCCGCGCGCCAGTTGCGCGCCGGCATGAGCCACAGCATCGGCCTGGTGGTCCTGGACGCCGCAAACCCCTTCTTCACGGATCTGGCCAGGGGTGCAGAGGACCGTGCCACCGCGGAGAATTTAACGGTCCTCGTCGGAAATAGCAATGAGGACGAGGGCCGGGAATCCGCCTATCTGGATCTTTTCGAGCAGCAGCGCGTGCGGGGCGTACTGCTGTCCCCGGTAGGAAATGTGATCCCCCGGCTGGAGCAGCTCCGGCGCCGGGGCATCCCGACGGTGCTCGTGGACCGGCAGACAGAGAACCTGAGCTTCTCCTCGGTGGCCGTGGATGACCTGGCGGGCGGGGAGATGGCTGCAGCCCACCTGTTGTCGCTGGGCCGGCGGCGGATCGCGTTTGTTGGCGGCCCGGCAAGCATCCGGCAGGTGGCGGACCGTTTGGCAGGGGCCCGGAAGGCCGTCGACGCCGTCGCGGGTGCAGCCCTCGAGGTCATCGCAACGGAATCCCTGACCGTGCTTTCGGGGAGGGCAGCCGGCGAGTCCATCCGGTCCCGGCCCGAAGCCGAACGCCCGGATGCGATCTTTGCAGCCAACGACCTGCTGGCCATAGGTGTCCTCCAGGGCCTGATGCTCATGGGCGGCGTCAACGTGCCGCAAGAGATCGCCCTGATCGGCTACGACGACATTGAGTTCGCCGCCGCCGCCGTCGTACCCCTGTCCTCCATCCGGCAGCCCAGCGCCCTCATCGGCTCCACCGCACTGGAATTGCTGCTCCGGGAAGCGGCAGCCGAGGACGGCTTTGCACCCACCCAGGTGGTCTTTCCGCCCGAACTGATAGTGAGGGCATCCACGCAGGGCTGACAGGAGGCCCCGATGGGCAGCGCAGACTATGAGTTCCGGCGCCACCACCGCCACATTTGCCGATCTGACCGCCACTTGGCTGAGCCGGCACCCAACCCGCACCCCGCAGCCCGCAGGAACCCACACCGGAGCACCTCGGCTCTAGACGCCTGCACAACAGAACGAGAGGGCCTCATACATTTGACCATTGAGACGGGGGCCATTTAACGGTTAGCTGGATCACATCCTCGTTTGCCCGTAACCGTTCAGGACTCCTCATGACATTGCAGAATAACCGGCCCTCGGGCCGCGCCACAGACTGGGACGACGTCGAGATCGGCGACGCCGTCCACCTCCGCCGGGGCGGCCTCCTCGAGCACGCAGGCCGTGTAGACAACCGCACCGCCGACGGCGCCGTCGTGTGGGTGGTGTCCAAGGCCGGGCACCGGAAGCTGTTCCACGTCGCCGACGGCTTCAAACTGAGCGTGGCAGACCCCGAAGGGGCCCGCCATGCTGACAACTGACCGCCAACCCGCCCTGATGCAGCAGCCGAACCCCCTGTCCGGCGTCGCGACCGGGACGGGCACCTGGGCAGCCGGCACCGCCGCCTCCTGCCCGGATGACTGCCACTACTGCTCCGGCCCCGAGACCGACTAGCGGCAACGGCTCCCCTTGCGCCGCGGCCGCAGGAGGCCCCAGGGGTCCGTAGGAGCAGTTGACCTCGGCCGATGCCCGGAAATCACAATCCGGGCATCAATCGGGCTCCGCCGCCGTGGCATCGTTGACTAAGGCAACGGCGGGCATAATGGTTGAGCCATGAGGTCTCAGCGAATGAAGCACGCACTGGTTGTGACAACGGCTGCCGCGGCGGCCCTCCTGCTCAGCGGCTGCGGGGGCAGCTCGACGCAGACCCAGCCGGCCACGTCCCCGCCCACCCCGTCGGCCAGCGAAACAAGCCAGCCCGCAACTTCCGGTGCCGCAACGGAATCCTCTGCGGCCGCCGCATCCTCGCAAGCGGCCCAGGCCGGCCCCGCACTGTGCAAGGCCGGAAGCCTGACCGCCACCACGGACTCCTCGGGCGGCGGCGCCGCGGGCAGCGTCTACATGCAGCTAATCGTGACCAATTCCGGCACCGAACCGTGCCTGCTGAAGGGCTATGCGGGCGTCTCCCTCACAGCCGGGGCCGACGGCGAGCCGATCGGCGCCGCCGCCACCCGCGACGACTCGACCCCGGTCACCGATGTCCTGCTCGCCCCGGGCAAGGCCGGCGCCGCCACGCTGCGCTACACCCAGGCCGCCAACTACCCGGACTGCACCCGGACGCCGGCGGCAGGACTCCGGGTCTACCCGCCCGATGACACCGACTCGCTGTTCCTCGCGCAGCCGCTGGACGCCTGCGCCAACACGGAGATCAACCTGCTGACCATCGGAGCTTTCCAGCCCAAGTAACGCTGGGCACCCGCGTCTCTGCTCGCGCCCGCCACGGTGCATTTGCCCTTCTGGGGCCGCCGGGCCGCCGTGATCGGGCCCGGCTAATAGTGTCGGTGGGGTAGGGCATGATGGAGGAATGAAGGGGCAGGAGCTCGCCGGCGGCACACTCTCGGCCGACGCCATGGACCGGTTCAGCCGACCGACCCGGGACTGGTTCCTGGGCGCTTTTTCCGCGCCCACCCCGGCCCAGAACGGCGCCTGGAATGCCATCTCCTCCGGTGCGCACGCCCTCGTGGTCGCCCCCACCGGTTCCGGCAAGACTCTCGCCGCGTTCCTCTGGGCGCTGGACCGACTGCTCGTTTCCGCCCCCGCCGAGCCCGAGCCCCTGCCCGGCCTGGACACGGCGGCCAAGAGCGGGCGCCGAACGGCCTCGCGGATTAATTCAGCCCAGCGGAAGGCAGCCCAGCGGAAGACCCGAGTGCTGTACATTTCCCCGCTCAAGGCTCTCGGCGTCGACGTCGAACGCAACCTCCGCGCACCGCTGATCGGCATCACGCAGACCGCCAAACGCCTGGACCTGCCCGCCCCGCTCATTACCGTGGGCGTCCGGTCCGGGGACACGACGGCGTCAGACCGCCGCTCGCTGCTCAGCCACCCGCCCGATATCCTCATCACCACCCCGGAATCCCTCTTCCTGATGCTGACGTCCAAGGCGCGCGAAACCCTCAGTGAGGTCGACACGATCATTGTCGATGAGGTCCACGCCGTCGCCGGGACCAAGCGCGGGGCGCATCTGGCGGTGTCGTTGGAACGGCTCGACGCGCTGCTGTCCAAGCCCGCCCAGCGCATCGGGCTTTCGGCCACCGTGGAACCCAAAGAGCTGGTGGCTCAGTTCCTCGCCGGATCGGCGCCGGTGGAAATTGTGGCCCCTCCGTCGCGGAAGAACTGGGACCTGACCGTCTCTGTACCTGTGGAGGACATGTCCGATCTCCAGGGCGCCGCCGGCGCCTTCGATTCCGGCCCGGCCTCCGGGCTCCAGCCGCAGGCGTCCATCTGGCCCCATGTGGAGGAAAAGATCGTGGACCTGGTGCTGGCCAACCAGTCCACAATCGTGTTCGCGAACTCCCGCCGCCTCGCCGAACGGCTGACCGCCCGGCTCAACGAGATCTACGCCGAACGCCAGCTCATGGCGGCCGGCGGCGACTGGACCGAGTTTGGCGCCGGGGCGCCGGACTTCGACGCCGTACCGGCCGCAGTGCCGAAATCAGTGCCGAAATCGGTGCCAAGTACAGTGCCCAACGCCGTGCCGCCCGGCGGTGCCGCTGCACAGCCCACGTCCACCGCCACACCGGCCCACATGATGGCCCAGGCAGGCAGCACCGCCGGCGCCGACCCCGTGCTGGCCCGCGCGCACCACGGTTCCGTGTCCAAGGACCAGCGCGCCTTGATCGAGGACGACCTGAAATCCGGCCGCCTGCGCTGCGTGGTGGCCACGTCCTCACTCGAGCTTGGCATCGACATGGGTGCGGTGGACCTGGTGGTGCAGGTCGAGTCGCCGCCCTCGGTGGCCAGCGGCCTGCAGCGGGTGGGCCGCGCCGGCCACCAGGTCGGCGAAATCTCCCAGGGCGTCCTGTTTCCGAAGCACCGGGCAGACCTCGTCCACACAGCCATCACCGTGGAGCGGATGCTGGACGGCAAGATCGAGCGGCTCAGCGTGCCGGCCAACCCGCTGGACATCCTGGCCCAGCAGACGGTCGCCGCCACCGCTCTGGGTGCCATCGACGTGGAGGAGTGGTTCACCACCGTCCGGCGGTCCGCGCCCTTCGCCTCACTCCCCCGCTCCGCGTTCGAGGCCACCCTGGACCTTCTGGCCGGACGCTATCCCTCGGACGAGTTCGCGGAACTGCGGCCCCGTGTCATCTGGGACCGGAACGCCGGGACCATTGAGGGCCGTCCCGGCGCGCAGCGGCTGGCCGTCACGTCCGGCGGCACCATCCCGGACCGCGGGCTGTTCGGCGT
Source organism: Arthrobacter sp. LAR12-1-1.1 (assembly GCF_040676555.1). Classification (NCBI taxonomy): domain Bacteria; kingdom Bacillati; phylum Actinomycetota; class Actinomycetes; order Micrococcales; family Micrococcaceae; genus Arthrobacter; species Arthrobacter sp. LAR12-1-1.1. The sequence goes on from NZ_JBEGIG010000067.1 coordinate 120,710, forward strand.
TTACATCATTGGCAGCGAAGTCGAGGGCACCGGCGGTTCGGGGTCAGGCGGGGGCGGCTCCTCCGGCGGTGCCAGTGCGGACGGCAGGGCAGCCAGCCCGGCCACGGCGGCCGCCAAGGGCGGGCGCCGGGTGGGCGAACTCGACGAGGAAATGGTCTATGAATCCCGGGTTGGCGATATCTTCGCCCTCGGCGCCACGAGCTGGAAGATCGAGGACATCACGCACGACCGTGTCCTGGTCTCGCCGGCGTTCGGCCAGCCCGGCAAGCTCCCGTTCTGGAAGGGCGATTCGCTCGGCCGGCCCGTGGACCTGGGCCGCGCCCTCGGCGCGTTCATGCGCGAACTGGCGGCGTCCGACGTCGGGCCGGCAACCGAGCGGTGCAAGGCCAGCGGACTGGACGACTACGCCGCGAACAACCTGATCCAGTACCTCGCCGAACAACGGCTCGCCACCGAGGTGGTCCCCAGCGACACCACCCTCGTGGTGGAACGCTTCCACGACGAGCTCGGCGATTGGCGCGTGGTGCTGCACAGCCCCTTCGGCATGCCCGTGCACGCACCGTGGGCCCTGGCCGTGGGCCAGCGCCTGCAGCAGCGCTACGGGATGGACGGCTCGGCCATGGCCGCCGACGACGGCATCGTGCTGCGCGTGCCCATGATGGAGGATGAGCCGCCGGGCGCCGAGTTGTTCCTGTTCGATCCGGAGGAAATCGAGCAGATTGTGACGGCGGAGGTCGGTGGCAGCGCCCTGTTCGCGTCCCGGTTCCGCGAGTGCGCCGCCCGTGCTTTGCTCCTGCCCCGGCAGAATCCCGGCAAGCGGCAGCCCCTGTGGCAGCAGCGGCAGCGCTCGGCGCAGCTGCTGGATGTTGCCCGGAAGTACCCGACGTTCCCGATTGTCCTCGAGACGGTCCGCGAGTGCCTGCAGGATGTCTACGACCTTCCGGCGCTGAAGGACATCGCCGCCTCGGTGGAGCGCCGCGAGCTCAGGATCGTCCAGACCACCACCCAGCAGCCCTCACCGTTCGCGAAGTCCTTGCTCTTCGGCTACGTGGCCCAGTTCCTCTACGAAGGCGACTCCCCGCTCGCGGAGCGCCGTGCCGCCGCCCTGGCCCTCGATTCCACCCTGCTCAATGAGCTCATGGGCCGCGTGGAGCTGCGCGAACTGCTGGATGCGAAGGTCATCGACGCCACCGAGCGCGAACTCCAGCGCCTGGCCCGGGACCGCCAGGTACGCGGGCTGGAGGGCGTCGCGGACCTCCTGCGCCTCCTGGGTCCGCTCGCGCCGAACGAAGTCGCCGCCCGCCTGGAACCGGAGGCCGGACCGGTCCCGGCGGACGATACCGCCGGGGCCGCCCCGGCGGCTGAGCCTCTCGAAACCCCGGCGGTTCTGCCCGTCGAAACCCCGGCAACGGAGGCCGACGCCGCTGCCCACCTCGCGGCCCTGCAGCGGGCCAACCGGGCGATCAAGGTCAACATCGGCGGCATCGAACGCTTTGCGGCGGTCGAGGATGCCGCCCGGCTCCGGGATGCCCTCGGCGTACCGCTGCCCATGGGCGTGCCGCTGGCCTTCATCGAACCGGTCGCGGACCCCCTCGGCGACCTCGTCTCGCGCTACGCCCGCACGCACGGGCCCTTCACCGCCGCCGAGGCCGCGGCACGGCTGGGACTCGGCGTCGCCGTCGTCGGCACGGCGCTGAAGCGGCTGGCCGCGGACGGACGCGTGGTGGAAGGCGAGTTCCGCCCGCACGCTACGCCACCGGGAGTCACGCCGGCCGGCACGGCAGCCGGGGTTGCGGCGTCCCGAGTTGCGGAATCCGGAGTTGAGGAATCCGGCATTGAGGGGTCCGGCGACACGGCGGTCCCAGCTGCCGTTCCCGCCACGGTCCCGTCTGCCGTTCTGCCTGCCGTTTTGCCTGCGGCGGGTGTGAGCGAATGGTGCGACGCCGAGGTCCTCCGTAAGCTGCGCCGCCGCTCGCTCGCCGCGCTCCGGGCCGAAGTGGAGCCCGTGGACGCCGCCGCGTACGGGCGGTTCCTTCCCGCCTGGCAGAACGTGCGGACCCCGGGCGGGCGCGGGCAGTCCGCGCTCCGCGGCCTGGACGGCATCATCACGGCCATCGACCAGCTCTCCGGCGTGCCCATTCCGGCCTCCGCGTGGGAACCGCTTGTCCTGGCCAGCCGTGTCTCGAATTACCAGCCGGCCATGCTGGACGAACTCATGGCCGCCGGCGAAGTCCTCTGGTCCGGTGCCGGCTCGTTGCCCGGCAACGACGGCTGGGTCAGCCTGCACCTCGCGGATTCGGCCGAGCTGACGCTGAACCCTGCCATCGATTTCGAACCCGGCGATGCGCAGCGGCGGCTCCTTGAGCACCTCCAGAACAACGGCGGCGGCTACTTTTTCCGGCAGCTGACCGAGGTTGCCGGCGGCATGGATTCCGTGCTGAGCGAACAGGACGTGGTGGCCGCCCTCTGGGATCTCGCCTGGGCGGGCCGGATTACCGGCGACACCTTCGCCCCGGTCAGGGCCCTGATCGCCGGCGGCCACACCGCGCACCGGCAGGTGGGGCGTGCCCCGCGGGCCCGCGCGCCGCGGCTCAGCCGGCTCGGACGGGCGCACGGCACCGGCCTGCTGGGATCGCCCGGACTCACAGGCGGCCGGTACGGCTCCCTGACCGGCACCGCACCTGCACCCCCGCTCGCCGCAGGACGCTGGTCCGCGCTGCCCTCCCCCGAACTCGATCCCACCATCCATGCCCGGGCCACGGCGGAACTGCTCCTGGACCGCTACGGCGTGGTCACCCGGGGCTCGGTCATGGCGGAGAACATCCTCGGCGGCTTCGGCCTCATGTACAAGGTGCTGGCCCGGCTCGAGGAAGCCGGACGCTGCCGCCGCGGCTACTTCATCGAACACCTCGGCGCGGCGCAGTTCGCCGTTCCGGCCACGGTGGACCGGCTGCGGTCCTACGTCGAGGACGCCCAGCTGCACAAGGCCGAGCCGGTGGCCCTGGCCCTGGCCGCGACCGACCCCGCCAACCCCTATGGCGCCGCGCTGCCGTGGCCTGCGCTCAACGTCGACGCCGGCACGGGCCATCGCCCCGGCCGGAAGGCAGGCGCCCTCGTGGTCCTGGTCGACGGCGCCCTGGCCCTGTATGTGGAGCGCGGCGGCAAGACCCTGCTCGCCTTCAGCGACGACACCGACGTCCTGGCCGCGGCCGGTTCGGCCCTGGTGGGCGTGGTGACCCGCGGGGCCATCGACAAGCTGATCATGGAAAAAGTCAATGGCCACGGCATCCTGGACACCCCGGTGGCGGCCGCCCTCGCCCAGGCCGGAGCCTACTCCACTCCGAAGGGACTGAGGATCCGTGCCTGAGGGCGATTCGGTCTTTCGCGCCGCGGCACAGCTGCACGCGGCACTGGCCGGAAAGGAACTGGTCTCGTCCGATTTCCGGGTCCCGCGCTTCGCCACCCTGAAGCTCGGCGGCTGGACCGTCGATGAGGTGGTGCCGCGCGGCAAGCACCTGCTGATGCGCGTGCAGGGCCCGACGCCGAAGGACCGGCTCACCATCCACTCGCACCTGAAGATGGAGGGCAGCTGGCAGGTGTACCCGCCCGGGGGCCGCTGGCGGAAGCCCGGCTTCACAGCCCGCTGCGTGCTGCGGACCGCCACGGCCGACGCCGTCGGATTCTCCCTGGGCATTCTCGAGGTGGTCCGCACCGACCAGGAAGACGCCATCGTGGGGCACCTCGGCCCGGACCTGCTGGGCCCGGACTGGGACGCCGCCGAGGCCGAACGCCGGCTGCTGGCGGCCCCGGACGTTCCCATCGGCATCGCCCTGCTGGACCAGAGCAAACTGGCGGGGATCGGGAACATCTACCGGTGCGAGGCCTGCTTCCTCGCGGGAGTCCATCCGGCGTCGCCCGTGTCCACAGTGCCGGATCTTCCCGCCATCATCACCGATGCGCAGGTCCTGCTCTCCGCCAACCTCGGGCCGGGCCGCCGGACCACTGTGCTGAACGCGCGCGGCGTGCCTGTGGGCCGCACCGCCGGGCGCCCCGGCTACTGGGTCTACCGGCGCGAGCACCAGCCGTGCCTGAAATGCGGCACCCCAATCCGCCGCGGCATCCTTGGCAGGGACACCGGCACCGGCACCTACACGGAGGAACGGGACATCTACTACTGCCCTATGTGCCAGCCCTTGCCGGGCCCCGGGCCAGAGAGCGTCAGCTGACGGGACGCGCGGGGGATCAATCTGTCCGGGCGCTGGATGCTGTTGCCGGGACTGCCGTCCCTGCAACAGCGGCTTCCGTTTCAGTCCCGGCCACGGAGACGGGCCGCGCACCGGGTACGGTGAACCGCGGCAGCAGCCACTGCACCAGGGGTCCAATCGCCAGCGCGTACAGCACCGTGCCTACCCCGACCGAGCCGCCCAGCAGCCAGCCGGCGCCGAGGACCACCACTTCAATGCCGGTGCGGCAGACCCGGACGGGCCAGCCCGTCCGCCGGGCGAGCCCGGTCATGAGGCCGTCCCGTGCGCCCGGGCCCAGGCGGGCGCCGATGTAGCAGGCAGAGGCGACGCCGTTGAGCAGCACGGCCCCGACCAGCAGGCCGATCTGGCCGCCCAGATGCGAGAACTGTGGAATCAGCGCCAGCCCGATGTCCGCGAAGACCCCCACCAGCACCGCGTTGCACAAGGTCCCCACGCCGGGCCACTGCCGGAGCGGGATCCACAGGAGCAGCACCAGGAAGCTGACAACAATCACCACCGTACCGAGGCTGAGCCCGGTCCTGGCCGTCAGCCCCTGGTGGAGCACGTCCCAAGGCGCCGTGCCGAGGCTGGCACGGATAAACATGGCCAGGGAGATGCCGTACAGGGCGAGGCCGATCAGGAGCTGGAGGAGTCTGCGGGTCAACATGGTGTCCATCCTCCTAGAAAACTGGCCTTGCAATCCATAGCCAGTTTGAAATACTGGCTACATGCCCATCTCTCTGACTCCGGGGTCGCTGGCCCGCCTGCTGGGCGAGTGGAACGTTGGCGCCGCCCCCGCCTACCGCGAACTGGCCGACGTCGTCCGCCTGCTCATCCTCGACGGCCGCGTCGCCCTCGACGTCGCCCTGCCGAGCGAGCGTTCGCTGGCGGCGGCCCTTGGCATCAGCCGCACCACGGTGACCGCGGCGTACGCCCTGCTGCGCGAGCAGGGATTTCTTAGCAGCGGCCAAGGCAGCCGGAGCCGGAGCTGCATCCCGAGCCAGGGGCCCGGGCATGCCGGCGGTCATGACGGCGCCCTGCGATTGAGTGGCGCCCCCGGCCTAGCCGTGCCGGACGGGATCCTGGACCTGGCCTATGCCTCCCTGCCCGCCAGCGGCGAAGTGGTGCACCGGGCCTTTGCCGCGGCACTGACCGAGCTGCCGGCGCTGCTGCCGGGCTTCGGCTACGACGCCCTGGGCGTGGGCCCGCTCCGCGAAGCCATTGCGGCCCGGTACACCGCCGCCGGGGTCCCCACAACGGCCGGACAGATCCTGGTCACCTCGGGCGCCCAGCATGCGCTGAACATTGTGCTCCGCGCTTTGGCCCGCCGTTCGGGGACCAAAGTGCTTGTGGAACATCCCAGCTACCCGAACGCCCTCGACGCGATCCGGGCTGCGGGCTGCCGCCCGGTCCCGGTGGCTATGCCCGCCGCGAACCCCATCGGCCAGGGCCGCAACGGTGCAGGCCCCCTGGGCGCAGGCGGCTGGGACCTCGAGGCCATGGAATCGGCGCTGCTGCAGCAGAGGCCCGCGATGGCCTACGTGGTGCCGGACTTCCACAACCCCACCGGCCGGCTGATGCCCGATGCGCAGCGGCGCCGCCTCGTGACGGCGGCAGCGTCGTCGGGCACCGTGCTGGTGGCGGACGAGACGCTGCGGGAGCTGAACCTCGACGGCGCCGCCTCGACCCCCATGGCCGCATTCAGCCCGGCGGTGGTCTCCCTCGGTTCCCTCAGCAAGTCGCACTGGGCAGGGCTGCGCACCGGCTGGATCCGCGCCAGCGAGCCGCTCATCCAGCGCTTCGCCGCCGCCCGCACCACCCTGGACCTCGGCGGGCCCGTGGTGGAACAGCTTGCCGCGGCGCATCTGGTCAACGCCATGACGGAGCCGCTCCCTGCCCGGCTCGCCGCGCTGCGCGAGAACCGGAACGCGCTGCTCGAACTGATACACGCGCACCTTCCTGGCTGGGAGCCGGAATGGCCCGACGGCGGACTGTCCCTCTGGTGCCGTCTTCCGGCGCCGATCAGCACGGCTCTTGCGGTGGTGGCTCCCGACGTCGGGATCCGGCTGGCCGCGGGGCCGCGGTTCGGCGTCGGCGGCGCGTTTGAGCAGTACCTGCGGCTGCCGTTCACCCTGCCGCCGGAGCAACTGGAGACGGCCGTCCTGGCGTTGCGTTCGGCGCAGGATCGGCTGGAGGCCTCGCCGCAGCTGAGGCGCAACGTCTCAGCCCCGCCGGCCGCGGCCATCGCCTGAATCCAGAGGCGTCCCACAGGCCCGTCCTGCGACGCCCGCTCTTCCCGGCGCTGCGCACAGGCCCTGCCGACGCCCGCTCTTCCCGGCGCTGCGCACAGGCCCTGCCGACGCCCGCTCTTCCCGGCGCTGCGCACAGGCCCTGCCGACGCCCGCTCTTCCCGGCGCTGCGCACAGGCCCTGCCGACGCCCGAATCCGGGTGTCGACAGGGCATCAGTGCGTCGCCAGGCAGGATGGGCGTCGCGGCTAGGCGTAGACCTTCGCCAGGAAGCCGGCCCAGGCCTTGGCCGTCGCCGCGGTGTCCCCGCTGCCGCTGTAGTCGTGCACGGTCATGCCCACCGGTGCGCCGAAGGCGTTGCGCCCGAAGAAGCGGTACATCGTGTCCGCGGTCCGCAGGCCGAGGAAGTTCTCGTTGGAGAAGTCGACTTCGCCGCTGAGCGGGCCGACGCCGTCGAGCTCCAGCTTAACCGCCTCCCCCTGAGCCGCAGTGTCGACGCCGAGGGCCCTCTTGAGCCGGTCGAAGCCGTCCGGCGTTTGCGACGCGGCGGGTGCCTGGATGTCCGTGAAGACGACGGGCTTGCCGTCGAAGTACTTCAGGTACTGGCCCAGGGTGTGGAGGTAGAACGCGGTGTGCTTGCTGGCGCCGTCGTACTGCTCATCCCAGTTGTCCGCGAAGATGCCGCTGTGGACGTAGTGCAGCCGGGCCCGGCCGCCGTCGAGAGGTTCCAGGACGTGCTCCAATTGGTTGAACCAGCCATCAGGCCCGTCCATCCGGGACACCAGATGGGAGGGGTACTCATCCACGGTCCGGACCGCCGGCCATTGGTCCGTGGGGAACATCCAGGCCGGGGTGTCCTTGGTAACGGCCTCCCACACCCGCTCGGGGGTGCCGGGCAGTTCGGTGTCGTAGACGATCTCGAAATTCCGCTTGTCAGTCATTGTCCTGCTCCTTAGCTTGTGGGTTTGCAGTTTGTGGGTGTGTAGTTTCTGGGGCTGCGTGCGGGTCTGCTTGCGCTGCCTTGGGCGCCGGCGCCTTCAATGACGGGTGGAGCGCGACGACCAGCCGGTGCTTGCGCCCTGCCGGCGGGGTCGTTGCCGGCGAACCTGGCGGGAGGTCGCGTCCGCCATCGTGGTACTTGTCCACGAGCCGGGTCACGGCTTCGCCGAGCTCCTCGGCGAAGGCCGCCCGGTCCGCCGCCGACCGGAAGGTGATCTCGCCGTCGATGGCAAAGGTGGCGAGTTTTTGCCTGGCCGCGGTCGCCCCGGCGATCAGCTGGCCCATCTCCTGGACCATGCGGGCGGCGAGCGCCAGCAGCCAGAAGGCGGAAAAGCGGTCCGAGAACCGCCGCGGGTCCGGCGCCACGGAAGCCAGGGCCGCCGGCGAGATCAGGTACGACGCCGCCGTCGCCCGCAGGATGCGTTCGGTGACGTTGCCGCGCCGCCGCTCCTCGACGAGCTCGACAAGCCCGTGCCGCTCGAGGGCCTTGAGGTGGTAGTTCACCTTCTGCCGCGGCAGGCCCACCTTCGCGGCGAGCTGCGTTGCGGATCCGGGCTCGGCCAGCTCGCGCAGGATCCTCGTCCGGATCGGGTCCAGCGAGGCCTCCGCCGCGGCCGGATCCTCAATCACTTCAATGTCCAACATGCTTCAAGTCTGCCCGCCGACAATTTTATTTGTCAAGAACTTTTTTCTCGTCGGTGCGATCGACTGGCGCGGCGACGCGAGTTCGCCGGAAGCGCCCGAGGTCGCCGGACCTTCGGCCTTCCCGGCGACCTCGCACGCTTGGCACGAATTCGAGGGCGTGGGCGCGGGAGGGGCGGGCGCGGAGGAAGGGCGGGGGCGAGGCCTCGCGAGTTCGCAGGCGAGGGGCGGGGGCGAGGCCTCGCGAGTTCGCAGGCGAGGGGCGGGGGCGAGGCCTCGCGAGTTCGCAGGCGAGGGGCGGCGGCGGGGCGGGAGACCGGACACGTAGAATGGGCTGGTGATGCAATCCCCCCTCCCCGTGCGCGACGGCGTCAACGCGACGCGCCTGCGCCTGCCGGACGAGGGGCCCTGGGAGACCGCACTGGACTACATGATGCACCGGTGGGGGCATATCGATCCCCAGGGCATAGAGGACCGGTTCGACGCCGGCGAGATCGTTGGCGAGGCCGGGAGAGTCCTGGACCGCAGCACGCCGATGCAGGACCACACGTTCATCTGGTACTACCGCTCCCTGCCTCCGGAGACCCGGATCCCGGTGGAGCTGAGCATCCTGCACCAGGACGATCATCTGCTGGTCGTGGACAAGCCGCACTTCCTGCCCACCACCCCCGGCGGGACGTACATCCAGGAATCGGCCCTGGTCCGGCTCCGGAACCAGCTCGGGCTCCCGGACCTGATCCCCATGCATCGCCTCGACCGAATGACCGCCGGCATCCTGCTGCTCTCCACGAACCCCGAGACCCGCGGCAAGTACCAGGTGCTCTTCGAAAAGCGCCAGGTCCAGAAGGAATACGAGTGTGTATCCGCCGCGGAGTCGGCGCCGGGGCACCCCGCCGTGGACTTCCCGGTGGTGGTTCGGAACCGGATGACCAAGTCCCGCAGCTATCTGCTGGCCGAGGTGGTTGACGGCGAACCAAACGCGGAAACCCGGATCGAGCGGCTGCACACGTTTGACGCGGCCAGCAGTCCCGCCAGCAGGCCCGAAAGCACACCATCCGGCGGACCCCACCGCGCACCCGACGGCGGACCCCAACGCCGCGCGCTGTACCGGCTGGAGCCGCATTCGGGTAAGACCCACCAGCTGCGCGTGCACATGGCCTCACTGGGCCTGGGGATCGTCAACGATGCGTTCTACCCGGAGCTGCTGGACAAGGCTCCGGACAACTACGCCAAGCCGCTGCAGCTCCTGGCCCGCGGGATCCGCTTCGTCGACCCCATCTCGGGGAGCCCGGTGGAATACCGCAGCAGACTGGAACTCAGCGAAGCACGGTAGCGGCTGGAAGTGCGGTACCTTGTGCCCATGGACTTCGGAAATGCGGACAGCTGGGGCGCCGCGATCTATTTCTGGATCTTCCCCTTCGTGATCGGCGATGCCATTTTTCCGCCTGTGCCCTCGGAAATGCTGGTCATCACCGGCGGTGCACTCTCCGCGGAGGGCCACATCAACGCGTTCCTCGTGGTGCTCCTGGCCACGGTGTCCTCATGGCTGGGCGACATTCTCGTCTTCCAGCTCTTCAAACGGCGGCTGAGCCACGTGCTCGACCGCTGGAAATGGGGCCTGCGGTTCCACGCGGCCGTGCACGCGGCGATCGCGAAGGCGGGCCGTTCCTCCACGTACGGAGCGATTATCGGCATCCGCTTCATCCCTGGCGGGCGGCTGGCCGCGACGGCCGCGGCCGGCATCGCCAACGTCTCGACGCGGGGGTTCAGCCTCTGCGCGGCCATCGGCGGCTTGCTCTGGGCAAGCTGGTCGGTGGCGCTGGGCTATTTCGCGGGCTCCGCCACCGGACTCCCGTTTTGGGCGAGCTCGCTGATCGGCGTCGGCGTCGGGCTGGTGATCGGCGCCGTCGTTGGCGTGATCGTGACGCGACGCCGGGGCAGCCCCTCCCCTGCGGATTCCGCAGCGGTGGACCCGGACCAGGAACTGGACTTTTAGACGGGTGCCCAGCGGCCGCGGCTGCGGCGCAACACGGTCAGCGCGCCGGTGAGCGCAACGCGTTCGACGGCGTCGCGCATCATGGCTGCCGACTCCAGCGCCTGGCTGTTTTCGGCGCTGTACGCGGTGGCATCGACCAGGAAGCGCAGGTTCAGCTGAGGTACGCCGCCGGCGAGCTCAAGCTGGTGCGATTCGACGTGGTGCCGCGTCCCGAGCGCCTCGATGGCCGCGGCCATGACCGTTTCCGGAGCGGTGCCCGGCTTGAGGCCGGTGATCTTCAGTCTGGTCTGGAACGACGGCATGGAACAACCCTAGCCGCACCGCCACACACTCCCGTTGCGCTATCATTTTTGGCTGCCAAGAAGTCGAAATGGCCGCCATAGGTGATAGGGCAACAGGGGGTGGGCAGAGGCTGGGCGTGCGGGAGGGTCTGAGAGGGCTACCCGGTGTTGCGCAGCCCGGCGGCGACTCCGTTGACCGTGATCAGCATGGCGCGCTGGAGGCGCTCGTCGATCTCGGCACCGGACATGCCCGCTGCGGCCTCGGCCCTGACGCGGCGCAGCAGCTCCACCTGCAGGTAGCTGATCGGGTCGAGGTACTGGTCCCGGATCTCGAGGGAGCGCTTCAGGGTGGGCTGGGCATCGAGGATCACGTGCTCGCCCGTGAGGTTCTGGATTTCCTCGACGGTGAGCTCATACTCTTCCCGAATGGCATGGAACAGGTGGTGCAGCTCCTCCGGCACCAGGGTGGAGACGTAGTAGCCGGCAATGTCCATGTCCGTCTTCGCCAGGGTCATTTCCACGTTGGAAAGCACCGATCGGAAGAAGTGCCAGCCCTCGATCATCTCCTTGAGCTGGGCCGAGTTTCCGGCCTCGCGCGCGGCCTTGAGGCCGGAGCCCACGCCGAACCAGCCCGGCACGATCTGCCGTGACTGCGTCCAGCCGAACACCCACGGGATGGCCCGCAGTCCCTCCAGTCCGGCGCCGGAATCGGGCCGCTTGGACGGACGGGATCCGATGTTCAGGGATCCCAGCTGCTCCACCGGGGTGGAGGCCATGAAGTAGGCGGGCAGGTCGGGGTCCTCGATCAGCGTGCGGTAGCGCGCGAACGCGGCGTCGGAGACGGTTTCCATGACGTGGCCGTAGCGCACGCGCTGGTCCTCCGAGGTGCGCGGCGCGCGGTGCAGTGCCGAGCCCTGCAGCACCGCGGCAAGGGAGAGCTCGAGGTTTTCGCGGGCCAGCTCCGGCAGGGAGTACTTGTCCGAGATGACCTCGCCCTGCTCGGTGAACTTGATCTCGCCCTCGAGCACGCCGTTGGGCTGGGCCATGATGGCATCGTAGGTCGGCCCGCCGCCGCGGCCCACCGAGCCGCCGCGGCCATGGAAGAGGCGCACGCGGACGCCGTGCTTCGCGGCCACGTCCCGGAGCTTGCGCTGGGTCTTGTAGATTTCCCACTGGCTCGTCATGACGCCGGATTCCTTGTTGGAGTCCGAGTAGCCGAGCATGATCTCCTGCACGTCGCCGCGGAGCCGGACCAGTTCGCGGTAGGACGAATCAGAGAGCAGCTGGTCCACGATCTCGGCCGACGCGCGGAGCTCGTCGACGGTTTCCAGCAGCGGCGCGAACCCGATCTTGGCGTAGGGCGCCTCGCCGAAGAGACTGACCAGGCCGGCCTCGCGGGCCAGCACGGCCGCGGCCAGGACGTCGTCCGCGCCGCGGGTCATGGAGATGATGTAGGTCTCGATCACGTCGGGGCCGTAGGTGCGCAGGGCACGCCGGATCTCCCGGAAGACGTCGTACGTGCCGTCAGCGACGCCGTCGAGCTTGATCGGGTGGCCGGAGAGCGGACGCCGGGAGGCGAGTTCGGAGCCCAGCACCTCCAACCGCTCGGCGCGGCTGAGTTCGGCGTACCGGACACCGGGGCCGCCGAGGCGGTCCATGAGCTGCCCGACGGCCTCGTGGTGGTGGTCGGCGTGCTCGCGGATGTCCAGGGTGGCCAGGTGCAGGCCGAAGGAGGCGATGGCGCGGCGGACCCGGGACAGGGCGCCGTCGGCGGCGAGGGCAGCGTGGTGGTTCCGCAGCGACCGTTCCAGCAGGCCGAGCTCGGCGAGGAGCTCCGCGGTGGCGGTGTAGTCGCGGCCGGGCTCGTGCGCGGATCCGGCCGTGACCCGCCGGCCGGTGTTGATCAGTTTGGCCTTGATGCAGGTGAGTTTGAGCCGGTACGGCTCCTGCGCGTTCAGCTCCAGGACGCGGCGGTCCAGGCCCGGCAGGTTCCCCAGGTCGACGTCGATCGAGTCCAGGAGTTCCTGGTCGGCCCCGGCCAGCGCGGTCGAATTCGACAGGATGGAGATGAGCCCGTCGATCAGGCCGATGCTGATCCGTACGGCGTGCTGGTTCTGGATCTGGAGGATTTCGCGGGTGACGGCGGCGGTGACGTTGGGGTTGCCGTCCCGGTCCCCTCCGATCCAGGAGCCGAAGCGGATCGGCGCCTTCTGCGGCGGCAGCGTGACGCCGTGCTCGGCGAGCAGCTCGGAGAGGTCCGAGAGCATTTCCGGCATGGCGTCACTGAGGATCCCGGTGAGGTAGTAGATGGCGTTCCGGGCCTCATCCACCGGGGTGGGCCGGACCTGGCGGAGCTCGTCCGTCTGCCACATCTGGTCGATCACTTCGGACAGGTGGCGGTCCTGGCGGCGGCGCGCGGACGTGCCCTCCGCCGTGGATTCGGACAGGATGTCCGAGAGCCGGCGGATTTTGTCCAGCACGGAACGGCGGGAGGCCTCGGTGGGGTGTGCGGTGAAGATGGGACGGACGTCGAGTTCGTTGACGACTTCCTGCAGCACGGAGTTGCCGGCCTGGTCCGCGATCTCCTCAACGGCTTTGGCGAGCCAGCCGTCCTTTTCTTGCCGGGTGCGCAGCCCGCGGACCCGGTGGACCTGCTCGGCGGCGTTCGCCAGGTGGAAGTAGAACGCGAACGCGCGGACCAGGTCGGTGGCCTGGTCCAGCGGCAGGGAGCCGAGCAGTTCGCGGACCTGGGCGACGACGTCGTACGAGCTCCACGGCCCGGTGGCGTCGGCCCCGCCGCGGGCGGCCTCCTTCGATTCCTTGGTCAGCAGGCGCACCTGCTCCACGAGGTCCAGGAGTTCCGGTCCGTGCTGGCGGACCAGGGATTCGCCCAGCAGGGTGGAGACCCGGCGGACATCAGCCCGGAGTTCGGCGGCAAGATCGGTGTCGGAATGCATTGCAGTGTCAGCCATGGAAACTATCTTTCGAGGGTTCGACTTGGCTCGTACACTGCGCTGGATACTGTGAGCCCGATTACTTCTTCCCATGGGATGTTACCCGCAGGCACTCCCGGCTGGAATTCCGTCTCAGATAGTGTCAGGCCCTGCCGCGCCGCCCAGCCCCCCTGGCCCCCGGCCCCCTCTAGCCCGCAGTTGTGGCCTCTTTTGGGCGCCCAAAACGGCCCCAGCTGCGAGTTAGTTGGGTGAACGCGTTAGCGCGCGATCTTGAAATTGAACTCGCCGGTGCCCAGCGCGCCCCAGAGCCGCAGCCAGATCGGCAGGATCATTTCCGCGCCGCGGGCACTCGTGATGTCCCCGAGGTCAATCACGTCCCGGTGGCCGAAGCCCTTGAGCAGTTCCGTTACGGCGGCCTTGGCCTCGGCGTCGTCCCCGGAGACGAACACCGAGTGGTCGCCGCCGGCAACGCGCGCCGGATCCACCATCACGGACGCCGTCATGGTGTTCAGCGTCTTGACCACCTTGGCCTCCGGGAAGGCCTGCTGGATCTGCTCGCCGAGGCTGTCCGTGTTCACCGGGTTCAACGACGGCGGCATGCCCTGCGAAAAGTCCAGCGGGTTGGCGATGTCCATGATGACTTTGCCGGCGAGGTTCCCCGTGCCTGCGGCGGCCAGAGCCGCCAGGGAGCCGCCGCCGTTCGTCGCGTTGACGACCAGCTCTGCGCCGGCCGCAGCGTCGGCAAAGGCGGCGAGGGCGATTCCGGTGTTGGCGGCGTGCCACTGGGCGAACGGCGCGGTGCCCATCATGTCCGGCTCGGTCCGGGCGAGCGTCGCCTGCGGGTCGCGGGTGCCCATCACGACATCGTGCCCCAGGCCCGCGAGTGCGCCGGAAATCGTGCGCCCCACCATGCCGGTTCCCAGTACTGCAATCTTCATGGCATCCTCGTTCTGAATCAGCGGAGTAGACAGGTTCGTCTACGTGTCGGCACGACGCTATCAGACAGACCTGTCTACGACAAGGAGGGATTGCATCCTGCATGCCGAAAAAGAACGACTGACAAAGTTTGAAATCTGTCAACTGATTGTTGTACGCTGGATCCATGACAACTTCTACTCTCGGCGCCACCCGCACGCTGGGCTCCACGGGCCCCACCACCGCCCCCATCGGTCTCGGACTGATGGGCATGTCCGATCTTTACGGTCCCGCCGACGACGCCGAGAGTGTCGCCACGATCCAGGCCGCCCTCGACGCCGGCGTGACGCTGCTGGACACCGGGGACTTTTACGGCATGGGGCACAACGAAATGCTGCTGCGCGACGCGATCCGCGGCCGCCGGCGCGAGAACGCCCAGATCAGCGTGAAATTCGGTGTCCTGCGCGATGCCCGGGGCGGATGGAACGGCGTGGACACCCGGCCCGCCGCCGTCAAGAACTTCCTCGCCTATACCCTGCGGCGCCTCGGCACCGACTACGTGGACATCTACCGGCCCGCCCGCCTGAATCCGACCGTGCCGGTCGAGGAAACCATGGGCGCACTGGCCGAGCTCGTGCAGCAGGGCCTCATCCGCCACATCGGGCTCTCCGAGGTTGGCGCCGATACCCTGCGCCGCGCCAACGCCGTCCACCCGGTCTCCGACCTCCAGATTGAGTACTCACTCATCTCACGAGGCATCGAGCAGGACATCCTGCCCACGGCCCGCGAACTCGGCGTCGGCGTCACCGCGTACGGCGTGCTGTCCCGCGGCCTGGTCTCGGGCCACTGGCCCGCGGCCGGAACCGAGAACCGACGCGACTTCCGGGCCCACCTGCCCCGCTTCTCCGGCGAGAACCTGCAGCGCAACCTCGAACTCGTCGAACGGCTGCGCGGCATCGCGGACCGTAAGGGTGCGACCGTCGCCCAGCTCGCCATCGCCTGGGTCCTCTCCCGCGGCGAGGACATCGTCCCCCTCATCGGCGCCCGCCGCCGCGAGCGGCTCACCGAATCGCTGGGAGCAACCGATCTGGTCCTCTCCGTCGAGGACCTTGCGGAGATCGAGGACGCCGTCCCGGCCGACGCCGCCGCGGGCACGCGTTACGACGCCGGCCAGATGGCCATGCTCGACAGCGAACGCCGGTGACCCCTGCCGCCGTCGTCCTGACGGAAGAGCGCATCCTCGACGCCGCGGAAGACGTGCTGCGGCGCTTCGGGCCGGCCAAGGCCACGGTGGTGGACGTGGCAAAGGCCCTCGGCGTCAGCCACGGCAGCGTGTACCGGCACTTCCCCACGAAAGTCGCGCTGCGGGACGCGGTGGCCCGGCGCTGGCTGGACCGCCTCGCAGATCCGCTGGATCCGGCCCGGGATACGGACGGCCCGGCTGCGGAACGTCTGCTCCGCTGGCTTGAACGGCTCGCGGCCATCAAGCAGGGCATGGCGCTGAACGATCCCGAGCTGTTTGCCACCTTCAGCCAGCTGACCACCGAGGCACGGGATGTCGTGGCGGTCCACGTTGGGCATCTGGCCGCGCAGCTCACGGAAATCATTGCCGACGGCGTCAGCAGGGGCGAGTTTGCTGTCACGGATCCGCCGACGGCAGGCCTTGCGGTCCTGCACGCGACCGCGCGGTTCCACCACCCGCTGCACGCGGCGGAATGGGCGGATCCGGCCATCGGGGCCCAGCTGCAGGAGGTCTGGCGGCTGCTCGTACAGGGCCTGGCCGTACGGCCGTGAGCCCGGGGCAGGCCTGCGGGGCGTGATTCGAGCCAGGGCGTAGACAGACTTGTCTGTGTACGATGGTGTCATGACGCTGTCAGCAGCCCCTGCCCCGCCGGCGGCCCGCACCCCCGCCGGGCAGGCCAGAGAGAAAATCCTGGCCACGGCCTTCCGGCTCTTCTACGCGCACGGATTCCGGGCTGCCGGCATCGATACGATCATCGCCGAGTCCGGCGTCGCGAAAGCCACGTTCTATAAGTACTTTCCGGCCAAGGACGACCTCATCCTGGCTTATCTGGAGAAGGTCGACGGCATCTGGACCGGGCAGCTGCACGCCGCCGCCGAGGCCGCCGGCGAAGACCCCGCCGCGCAGCTCGTGGGCCTGTTCGATGCCCTGACAACCGCCTGCCGGCGGGACGGCTACCGCGGCTGCGCCTTCATCAACGCAGCTGCCGAGTCGGCCGCCGGCACCCGGGTCCACGACCGGACCGTGGCCCACAAGCAGCAGATCCGCGCCTGGATCCGGGACCTGGCCGCCCGCGCCGGCGCCCAGGACCCGGACCAGCTTGCCCGCAGCCTGACCCTGCTCCTCGACGGCGGCCTGGCCAGCGGAGTGCTCGACGGCGACCCGGAAGCGGCCACCGCCGCCGGGACCACCGCAGCCCAACTGGTGGCTGCCAGCCTCGGCAGCTCCCCCGGCGGACGCAGCCTGAGAACCGGCCCCGACGGAAACCCTGGAGGAACCCATGACCACCATTGAGCCCGCGGTCGACCCGCAGCTTGCCCGCTGGCAGCGCTTCCGGAACAGCCGGAACGCGGCCCTCGCCAGCGACCACGGCTGGCTGACGCTGACCTCGTTCCAGTGGCTCGAGGACCGGCCGGCCGCCGTCGAGCTCGCCCCCGGGCTCTGGTCCACTGACGGCACGACGGCGTTCCTCACCGCCGCCGCGCCGGACGGTCTGACCCTCGTGGAAACCGGCGAACCCGTGGACGGGACCATCAGCGCCGTGCTCTCGGACGAGGAATCACTCATGTGGGTCCAGTACGGCGGCGACGACGGCCGCCAGGTGGTGGTGGAGCTCGCCATGCGGGCGGACAAGTACGCGATCCGCACGCGCGACTCCCAGTCCCCGGCGTTCACGGAGTTCGACGGCGTGCCCACCTTCGACTTCCGCCCGGACCTGGTCATCGAGGCCCGGTTCATGCCCTATCCCGAGCCCGTGGATGTCCCGATCGGCACCGCCAACCCGCTCGTGGACGGGGTCCACCGCTCGGTCGGCGAGTTGGTCTTCCGGCTGCCCGGCACAGACCACGAGTTCCACCTGCACGCCGAGGAGGAGAAGCTCGGTGCGTTGACGGTCACGTTCCACGACGAGACCAATGGGGAATCGACGGACGAGTGGCGGAAAGTCTCCACCGCAAAACCCCGCGTCGATTCATCCGGAAATGCGACCGTGATCTTGGATTTCAACCGGGCCATCAACTACCCCAGTGCCTTCACCCCGTACGGCACCTGCCCCATGCCGGTGAAGAACAACAGCCTGGACTACCGCATCGCAGCCGGCGAGAAGGAACCCGGCCTCTTCTGAACGGTCTTCTAGACGATCGCGGACACGCCGGTGACGGCACGCCCCGTGATCAGGGTGTTGATCTCGAACGAGCCCTCGTAGGTGTAGATCGCCTCGGCGTCGGAGAAGATCTTGGCCATCCGGTAGTCGGTGACGATCCCGTTGCCGCCCAGCAGGGACCGGCCCATCGCCACGGTTTCGCGCATCCTGGCGCTGACATAGGACTTCGCGAGGGCCACCTGCGGCATGTCCGCGGCGCCCTGGTCCTGCAGCTGCGCGATCCGGACCATCATGCCCATGCTGGCCACGGCGTTGCCGAGCATGGTCACCAGTTGCTGCTGGACCAGCTGGAACTTCGCCAGCGGGCGGCCGAACTGCTGGCGTTCGACGGCGTACTGCCGGGCGACGTCGAAGGCCGCGAGCTGCTGCCCCACGCCCTGCCAGGCCACCATGATCCGGGAACCGCGCAGGAGCTCGTTGGTGTCCTCGAAGCTGCTGATGCCCGCGAAGCGGTCCGTTTCGGCCACGCGGACGTCGGTGAAGACGATGTCCGCATTCTGCACCGTGCGCAGCGCAATCTTGTTCTCGATCCGGCTCCGGCTCACGCCCGGCAAGGTGGCGTCGACGATGAAGCCGCGGATGCCGCCGTCGGCCTCGTCCCGGGCCCAGACCAGCATGTAGTCGCAAAACGTCCCGTTGCCGATCCAGCGCTTGGCGCCGTTGAGCACCCAGGCGTCGCCGCCGTCGGCCGCGCCGCCGGGGACCCGCCGGGCCCGGGTTTCCATGCCGCCGGCAACGTCCGAGCCGTGGTCCGGTTCGGTGAGGGCAAAGGCGCCGGTGGTGCGCAGGTTCGCCGCGTCCTCGAGCAGGCGCGCCTTCTGCTCCTCGGAGCCGAAGCCGTAGAGCGACTCCACAAAAAGGTCATGGTGGACCAGGAAGAACGTGGCGAGCGAGGTGTCCACCCGGGTCATCTCGGCAATGATGATCCCGGCGAACAGGTTGCTGTAGCCGCGCTGGGCGGGGGCGCTGAGCTCCAGGGCGGCCAGTTTGGGCAGGATGCGGGCCGGGAATTCGGCCTTGTTCCACCAGTCCGTGGCGAACGGGGCGACCTCGGCGGCCAGGAACTCCCGCAGCTGCGCCAGTTTGGCCCGCTCCGCCGCGCTGAGCAGGGATTCGTAATCGAAGAAGTCCGCCGTGGGCAGCCCCGCCACTGACGGTGCTGCCACTGACGGTGCGGCCGTGGCAGCCAGCCCTGTCCTGGTCATTTCGGAGCCGGTCATTTCGGAGCCGGTCATTTCGGGCCCATGCGGATGGCGCCGTCGAGACGGATCGTCTCGCCGTTGAGCATGGCGTTCTCCACAATGTGCGCGGCGAGGTTCGCGTATTCGGCGGGGCGGCCCAGCCGCGAGGGGTGCGGCACCTGCTGGCCCAGGGAGTCCTGCGCCTCCTGCGGCAGGCCGGCCATCATGGGAGTCTCAAAGATGCCCGGTGCGATGGTGACCACCCGGATCAGCGAGCGCGCGAGTTCGCGGGCGATCGGCAAGGTCATGGCGGCGACAGCGCCCTTGGAGGCGGCGTAGGCGGGCTGGCCGATCTGGCCGTCGAACGCGGCAACGGAGGCGGTGTTGATGATGACGCCGCGTTCGGGCCCGCCGAGTTCGGTGGCGGCGGGCTCGGTGGTGGCCATGGCGGCCGCGGCGAGGCGGATCACGTTGAAGGTGCCCACGAGGTTGATCTGGATGACGCGGTTGAAGGCCTCCAGCGGGAGCACGCCCTCGCGGCCCAGGACCTTGCCGGGGGTCGCGATTCCCGCGCAGTTCACCACGATGCGCAGCGGGCCCAGGGCGGCGGCGGCATCGACGGCGGCCTGCACCTGCACCTCGTCCGTGACGTCGGCGGGGACGAAGACGGCCGTGCGGCCGGTTCCGGCCGGCGTACCGGCGGCGGCACCGGCGGCGGCCTCGCTAGCGGCGGAGGCGGTCAGTTCGGCGGCAAAGGCGTCCCCGGCGGAACCCGGCAGGTCCACGAGCACCACCGACGCACCGGCGTCGAACAGGCGCCTGGCCGTGGCTGCTCCGAGACCTGAGGCCCCGCCCGTGATCAGCGCGACAGTACCCTTGATGTCCATCCATCCTCCTTGATGTGGAACCGAACCCCGGCCGCGAAGCCTCTGACGCGGGCGGCGCCTGAAGCAGCAGCCCGCGGGGAACATTAGTTAGTGAATGTTAACTGGAATGCGGCCATTGCGCACCTTTGGGCGCACCCGCTCAGGGCCGCGGTCACGATCGAGGTCCGGACGGGCTCCCGCGAATAGGCTTGAGCCATGACCCGAGCCGACGCCTCCGCCCCCAACTGGTCCTTCCGCGCGGACGAGGCAGCCCGCTCGGTGACCAGGCTTTTCGGGCAGCGGCTCTTCTTCCTGCCGGGAACCCACATCGCCGCGATCCTCCGGCCGTCAGGCCGGCTGAAGAACCTGTCCCGGCCCTGGCACTACTGGTGGCAGGCACACTACCTGGACTGCCTCGTGGACGCCGGCCGCCGGGAACTGGGCTCGCCCGGGCGTCGGGGGGCCAAGTTCGACGGCGAGAACCGGCCCAGCGCCGGCCGCCTCGCATCGCGGCTCGTCACGGGCATCCGGCTGCGCAATTTGCTCACGGTGGTCAACAACTACTACGACGACATGGCCTGGCTGGCCCTGGCCACGCTCCGGCTGGACAAGCTCGCCGAGGACAGCCGCAAACGCACCGGCCGGCAGCGCAACGCCAAGGTCCTGCAGAGCCTGACCCTGCAGTTCGACTCCGCCTCCACCGACGACCTCGGCGGCGGCACCTTCTGGAGCACGAAGCGCGATTTCAAGAACACACCCGCCACCGCACCGGTGGCCCTCTACTACGCGCGGACGGGCAACCGGGCCAAGGCGCAGGCCCTGCTGGACTGGCTGGACGCCAAGCTCTACGAACCCGGGCAAGGCCTCTACCGGGACGGCCTGCGGATTTCCGGGACGGGTGACGTGGTGCTGGAAGAGACCATCTACACCTACAACCAGGGGCCCGTCCTCGGGGCCTTGCTCGAACTTGGGGGCGAGGCGAACCTCGGGCGTGCGGCCGCGCTGGTGGCCGCCGTGGCGCGCAGCCTCACGCATCCGGCCCCGCTGCTGGGGCGAACCGCTGCGGTGTTGCGCTGCGAGGGAAGGGGCGACGGCGGACTCTTCACCGGGATCCTCGTCCGCTACCTGGCCCTTGCCGCCGTCGACGAACGGCTGCCCGCCGAAACCCGGGCCACGGCGGCGGCACTCGTGAACGATACAGCCGAGGCCCTCTGGGAAGGCCGTCGGATCCTCCCGGCGCAGGACCGCCTCGCGCGCCCCGGCAGCCATCTGGTCTTCTCCGACCGCACTGAACTGCCGGCACGCCGCAGCTACCCGGAGGGCGCCGCCGTCGAGCTGTCCACACAGCTCCAGGCCTGGATGGTGCTGGAGGCGGCCGCATCCATCGCGACGGCGCCGGCACCGCAGCCCAATTAGGTCACGCAACAGTTTCGTAATTCATGTGATACTGATCACTTAATGCGGATTCGGGTTGGTCGCTTAGGTTTGGCTAACCTACAGTCTTTCGTAGTGAGCATGCCCTAACTTCCCCGCTCACGGGGGGCAGGGCACTACGACGACTTCCTTGCAGAAAGTAGCCCCATGAAGATCCGCACCAACGCGCTGGCGGGCATCGCCCTGGCCGCCACTGCCGCCCTGGGCCTGGCCGCCTGCGGCTCCGGCTCCTCCTCCCCGGCCGGCAGCAGCGCAGCCGCCGGTGGCTCCTCCGCCGGCGAGATCACGGTCTATAACGCCCAGCACGAATCCCTGACCAAAGAGTGGATCGACGCCTTCACCGCCGAAACCGGCATCAAGGTCACCGTGCGCCAGGGCGACGACACCGAAATGTCCAACCAGATCGTCCAGGAAGGCCAGGCCTCGCCGGCGGACGTCTTCCTCACCGAGAACTCCCCCGCCATGGCCCAGGTGGAAAACGCCGGCCTCTTCGCGGACGTGGACAAGGCCACCGTGGACCAGGTCCCCGCCGAATTCCGTCCTTCCACCAACAAGTGGACTGGCATCGCGGCCCGCTCCACCGTGCTGGTTTATGACAAGAACAAGATCAGCGCCGACAAGCTGCCTAAGTCCATGCTGGATCTGGCCAACCCCGAGTGGAAGGGCAAATGGGCCGCTTCCCCGTCCGGCGCCGACTTCCAGGCGATCGTCTCGGCCCTGCTGGAACTCAAGGGTGAAGCCGCCACGCAGGCATGGCTCAAGGGCATGAAAGAGAACTCCAAGGCGTACAAGGGCAACAGCACGGCCATGAAGGCCGTCAACGCCGGCGAAGTGGACGCCGCCCTGATCTACCACTACTACTACTACGGCGACCAGGCCAAGACCGGCGAGAACTCCAACAACGTCACGCCGTTCTACTTCAAGAACCAGGACCCGGGCGCATTCGTCTCCATCTCCGGCGGCGGCGTGCTGAAGTCCTCCAAGAACGCCGCAGCGGCCCAGTCCTTCCTGAAGTTCATCACCGGCAAGAAGGGCCAGGAAGTGCTCCAGAAGGGCACCTCCTTCGAGTACGCCGTCGCCTCGGACGTCCCGTCCAACGACAAGCTGGTTCCGCTCAAGGAGCTGCAGGCACCCACAGTGGATCCCGCCAAGCTCAATTCCGCCAAGGTCACCGAGCTGATGACCCAGGCAGGACTGCTGTAGCAGCAGTGACTAGCAAGCTGGCGGTCCCCGGTCCATCCGGGAACACGACGACGGCGGGCAGGGGCAAACGTCCCCGCCCGCCTTTCGGCGTCTCTGTCGTGTCCATCATTGCGGTCCTGATCGCCCTGTTTTCCCTGGTGCCCCTGGCCTACGTGGTCTTCATGACGGCCTCCACTGGCTGGGACACCGCCGCCGCCTTGATCCTGCGCCCGCGCGTGGGCGAACTCCTGCTGAACACCGTGCTGCTGACCGTGGTGACGGTGCCGCTGTGCCTGGTCCTGGGCGTCGGCGGCGCGTGGCTGGTCGAACGCACCAGCCTCAGGGGCCGGAAATGGTGGGCCGTGCTGCTGGCCGCGCCGCTGGCCATCCCCGCCTTCGTCAACAGCTACGCTTGGGTTTCCGCGGTGCCCTCCCTCGGCGGGCTGTGGTCCGGGGTCCTGATCGCCACCCTCTCCTATTTCCCGCTCGTGTACATCCCGGCGGCCGCGACGCTCAGCCGCCTGGACCCGGCGATCGAACAGTCCGCCGCCTCCCTCGGGCTCGGCGCCTGGCGCGCGTTCTTCCGCGTGGTGCTGCCGCAGCTGCGCATCGCCATGACCGGCGGCGGGCTGCTGGTCGCGCTGCACCTGCTGGCCGAATACGGGGCGTTCGCGATGATCCGCTTCGACACGTTCACCACCGCGATCATGGTGCAGTACCAGTCCACCTTCAACGGGACCGCGGGGAACATGCTGGCCAGCGTGCTGGTGTTCCTGTGCCTGATCTTGCTGCTCGTGGAGGTCCGCAGCCGCGGCAGCGCCCGGTACGCCAGGATCGGCTCGGGCGCCCAGGCGCGCGCCTTGCGCCTGCCGCTGCACGCCTATCAAGTCCCCGCCCAGCTGTCCCTGATCGCCCTCACCGGGCTGGCGTTCGGCCTGCCGCTGACGTTTGTGCTGCGCTGGATCGTCGCCGGTGGCCCGGAAATCTGGGCAGCCGAGGAATTCATGCCGGCCCTTCTGCAGACCTTGGCCTATGGCCTTGCGGGGGCCGTCGCCACAACCGTGGTCGCGTTCCCCATGGCTTTTCTGGCCGTGCGGCGTCCCGGCTGGTTCAGCAAGTCTTTGGAGCTGTCCAACTACATCACCAGCTCGATGCCCGGGATTGTGGTGGGCCTGGCCTTCGTGACCGTGAGCATCCGGATGGTGCCCAGCATGTACCAGACCTCAGCGCTGCTTATCGCGGCCTATGTGCTGTTGTTCCTCCCCCGGGCCCTGGTGAACATCCGCTCGGGGCTGGCCCAGGCACCGAAGGAACTCGACGAGGCCGCCCAGGTGCTCGGCAAGCCGCCGCTGCTGGCGTTCCTGCGCGTGACGCTCCGCCTCACCGCTCCCGCCGCGGCCGGCGGCGCTGCCCTGGTGTTTCTGGGGATTGTCAACGAACTCACGGCCACCCTCCTGCTCTCGCCCAACGGGACGCGCACCCTCGCCACAGAGTTCTGGAGCAAGAGCAGCGAGATCGATTACGCTGGCGCCGCCCCCTATGCGCTGCTGATGATCCTGATCTCGGCGCCCATGACCTACCTCCTCTTCCAGCAGTCCAAGAAAGTAGCCGGACAGTGACCGATGTTTACCCGTCGCGTGAGGCCCCCTCGCGTCTGCCCGAGCCGCGAGTCGCGGCTTCCGTGGCCACCAGCACCAACAGCCACCTGGAAATCGACGCGGTCACCAAGAACTTTGGCCCCCAGGCCGTCCTCAGGGGCGTCAACCTCTCCGTCGCCAGGGGCGGAACGACGGCGATCGTGGGGCCGTCCGGCTCCGGCAAGACCACACTCCTGCGCCTGATTGCCGGCTTCGAACATCCGGACACCGGCAGCATCTCGCTGGGCGGGAGCAAGGTGGCGGGCGAGAACGCCTGGGTCCCCGCCCACAAGCGCCACGTCGGCTACGTGGCCCAGGACGGCGCTTTGTTCCCGCACCTGACCGTCGGGCAGAACATCTCCTTTGGCCTGGACGCCTCGCAACTCCCCGGCGGGCACCGCGGCGTCAAGGCGCGGGTCGGCGAGCTGCTGGAAATGGTCTCCCTGGACCCGGCCATGGCCAAGCGCCGCCCGCACCAGCTCTCCGGCGGCCAGCAGCAGCGGGTCGCCCTGGCCCGGGCGCTGGCCCGCAAGCCCGCGCTCATGCTGCTGGACGAGCCGTTCTCCGCCCTGGACGCCGGCCTGCGGGTGGCCACCCGCCGCGCTGTGGCCCAGGTCCTGAAGGATGCCGGCGTCACCACGATCCTGGTCACGCATGATCAGGCCGAGGCGCTGTCCTTCGCCGACCAGGTGGCCGTGATGCGCGGCGGCAGGCTGGCCCAGATCGGCAACCCGTTCGTCGTCTACACCCGCCCGGCGGACCGTGCCACCGCCGAATTCCTGGGCGACGCCGTCATCCTGGATGCCTGGATGGAAGGCTCCCTGGCCACGTGTTCGCTCGGCGGGATCCCCGTGCGCCGCCCGCCGGCGCAGGGCCGGGTCCAGCTGATGCTGCGGCCCGAGCAGATCCGTATTTCCGAGGACGGCCCCATCCGCGGCACCGTGGTGGACACCGACTACTTCGGCCCCGAGACCACGGTGCGGCTCCAGCTCCCGGTTCCGCCGGTCCTTGCCGCCGGCGCCGTCCCGGACCACCGCTACCCCGGCGGCGGGGAAATCATCACCATCCGGCACTGGAACGCCTCGATCGCCCGTCCCGGCACGGAGCTGCGGCTTCGTGTGGTGGGCGAGGCCGTGGCCTTCCCGGTGGATGAGCAGCAGTCTCCGTAATCGTGCTCTGCAGATAGGGTGGGCGGATGACTGTTCAGCCTGGCCTGCACCGCCAATACTGCTCCGTTGCCGCCCCCACGCAGCTGTGGCTCGATCCGGACGGCCGCCTGGCCGGCGAGATCAAACCGCCCGGAGCCGGTGAGGCTGCTGATCCGGCCGGGTTCACCGGGCTGCTCCACGGCGACACCCGGATGCTGTGCCGGGCGCTCGTGCGCGTCAACGGCCTGGAACCCGAACCGGCGGCCGTCGAGACCGAGCCCGGCGGTGTCCTGCGCGTCCGGGGCCTGGTCCGGGGCATCCCGGGACCCACTGAGGATCCCGCCGTCGAGCTCTTCCAGACCTGGACCGTGACGCCGGGCGTGGTGCGGCACACCTTGCAGCTGCGCACCTCACTGGAGTCCCTCGACGTCGAAATCGACATTGAACTTGCCGCCGACTTCACCGACATGGCCCAGATCCGCCTCAGCCGTTTCCGCGACGCGTCCGGGCCGGTCTCTGCCGATGAGTCCGCGCTGCGCTGGAGGCAGGGCGGCAAGACCCTGACGGTTGCGGCCGCCGGCGCCGTCACCCCGGAAGGGCACCTTACCTGGCGCGGAACCCTGGGCCGGGGCGGGCCGTTCGAGGCCGAATGGCAGGCCATCCTCACCGACGACGACGACGCCGTGGTGGCGGCCCGCCCGCCCGCAGCCCGGCCGCCGCGAACCGGACCGGCCGGAGCCTTGGGCCTGCTCCTGGATAACTCCCTCGATGAAGTGGCCGGGCTCCGTCTGGCCACCCGCCAGCTGCCGGATGCTCCGTTCATCGCCGCCGGGGCGCCCTGGTACTTCACGCTGTTCGGGCGGGATTCGCTGTGGGCCGCGCGGCTGCTGCTGCCGCTGGACACCGGACCGGACACCGGTCTGGCGGCGGGCACGCTGCGCGCACTTGCAGCCTTCCAGGGCACCCGCACGGACGCCGCGGCGGCCGAGGAACCCGGCAAGATCCTGCACGAGCTGCGGTCCAAAGAGCTTGTGCTGGAGAGCCAGGGCCTGCGTCTGCCGCCGGTGTACTTCGGTGCCGTGGATTCCACCCCGCTGTGGCTTTGCCTGCTCGGCGAACTCTGGCGCGCCGGCCGGGACGACGACGCCGTACGGTCGCTGCTGCCGAACGCGGCACGCGCCGCGGAATGGCTGCTCGCTGCCGGCACCAACGGAACGGTCGGTGCAGCGGACGGCACAGCGGGCAACGGTGCACCGGGCAACGGCGGGTTCCTCAGCTACCGTGACGCGTCCGGGCACGGCCTGAGCAACCAGGGCTGGAAAGACTCCCGGGACGCCATGCAGTTCCGCGACGGACGCCAGGCCGAGGGGCCGATTGCCCTGTCCGAGGTGCAGGGCTACGCGTACCAGGCAGCGATGGAGACGGCGGAGCTGTTCGACGCCTTCGGCGAACCCGGCGGCCAGGCACTGCGTGACTTCGCCGCTGCCCTCCGGCTCAGGTTCCGGGAGCGCTTCTGGGTTGAGGACGACGGCGGACCGTTCCCGGCCATGGCCCTGGACGGACACGGGGTTCCCCTGGACATCCCCGGCTCAAACATGGGACACCTGCTGGGCACGGGCATCCTGGACGCGGCCGAGGCCCGGATCGTGGCGGACCGGCTGGTGAGCCCCGAGTTGTTCTCCGGATACGGCGTGCACACGATTTCGCGGCGAGCCGCAGGGTTTTGGCCCTTCAGCTACCACTGCGGCTCGGTCTGGAGCCACGACACCGCCATCGCGATCCGCGGCCTCCTGGCCGACGGTTTCATCGCCGAGGGCCGGATCCTCGCCGATGGCCTGCTCGCGGCGGCGGCCTCCTTCGGGCACCGGCTGCCGGAGGTGTTCGCAGGGGTGCGGGCCGAGGACTCGGGCGTCGCGGTGCCCTATCCGGCGTCGTGCCACCCGCAGGCGTGGTCCTCAGCCTCGGCGGTGGTGATCGCCCAGGCGATGGGCGTCGGGCTCTGACGGGCCTGGCTCTGACAGGCTAACTTCTGCCAGGCGAACCTCCGCCGGCCCGGGCCGCGTCGGGAGCGCGGCCCGCCCCATGCGGATGGACGGCGCCGGCCGCGGTGCCATAGAGGCGCGGAGCGCGTCGGCCAGGATCACGATCCCGGTAACGGCGAGCGCCAGGCCCATAGCGGCGAGCACGTCCGTCAGCCAGTGATAGCCCAGGTACAGGCGGCTGAAGGCGACCACCAGCGTCCCAGCGGCTGCGGCCGCGAAGGCGAGCACCGACGTCGACTGTTTGCTCGTCCGCGTTCCGCGGGCCGCCACCAGCAGGTAGCTGACGACGCACAGGAAGACGCCGGCACCGAAGGTATGGCCGGAGGGAAATGACAGGGCATCATCCGGTCCCAGCAGAAAGTCGCTGGCGGCGGGTCTGCCCCGGCCGACGTCATGCTTGATCAGCGTGGACACCGCGAAGGTGGCCGCCATGGCGCCGATTAGCAGGGCGGGACGCCAGACTTCCCGTTTCCAGACCGCCCAGGCCAGCGCCACCGCGCAGCCGATCACCGTCATCCACAGCGGCGACGTCACCGCGGTCACGGCCGCCAGGAAAGCGGTGGCGAGCGGGTTCCGGGATGCCACGAGTCGATCGTGCACGGGCGCGTCCAGGGCGGCCACGCCGCTGTTCGACTGCACGGCGGCGAGCACGGTCCAGAAGATCGTCTCCCCCGCGATCAGCATGCCCGCTGCCACGAAGAAGAGCCGCCGCTGGGACATCAGCGGCGGGCGGGCAGGGGGTCGCGGGGCACGCTGGGCAAGAAGCATCGACCAATCCTGCCAGTGGCAACTACCTGCAGCCCGGACGGCCGCTGGGAATTCGCTGGGATCCCCCGGCGGCTGGGTCCGCGGCGGGCGGACCGCTAGGGTTCCCGGGGCCGCTTGGTCTGCGGGTACGGCGTTTCGAACCGGGCGAGCATCTCCACGAACCCGGCGATCTTCTTCTCCCGGGTGGACGCCTGCTTGACCGAGTTGGTGCGGTAGATCAGGGCATACCTGTTCACGGACGTCAGGACCTCGAACATCGCCTGCGCCCGGGGCTCCGCCGCGATGGCCGCGGCGAGGTCATCCGGAACCTCCGCCGTCGCTGAGCCCGAATAGGCGGCCTCCCAGCGCCCGTCAGCCTTGGCGGACTCGACGGCGGCCCGGCCGGCCGGGGCCATCCGCCCCGCCGACTCCAGGCGTTCAATCCGTTCCACGTTCCGGGCCGACCACACGCTCTTGCGTCCCCGCCGGGTCATCCGCTGGAAGGAACTTTCCTCGTCCCGTCTCCGGCCCTGCCCGTCGATCCAGCCGAAGCACAGCGCCTCCTGCAGCGCGGCCTCGTAGTCCAGTTCGGTCACCGAACCGCCCTTCTTGTGCAGCACGAGCCACACGCCGGGGCTCTGCGCATGATGGTGCTCCAGCCAGGCGCGCCACTCGGCGGCGTCCTTCACCAGCAATTCCTCGAGTTCAACAGCCATGGCCCCATTGTGCACCGTGGGGCTGACCGGATGAGTGCTTTGGTGGCACCATGGCAGGTGGAGCCACATCCGTACGTCACCAGGAGATCCCATGCTGCGCGTCCGCCCGATCCACTACACCTCCCGCATGGACCAGTGGGAGCGTCTGCTGTCCGCCCTCGGCATGGTGCGGACGGTCGACGACGGCGACTGGCAGGAGTTCGACGCCGGCTCGGGCCGCCTCGCCCTGCACCGCGTCGCCGCCGGCGCCCATCCCGGCGGGGACGCCGGTGCCGGAATGGTGCTGGATGGCAAGACGGACTTCGGCGTCGAGGTCGGGGATCTGGCGGAGTTCGCGCGCCGCACCAACGCCGCGGGTGTGGAGGACGGGACCACCCCGGCCGAGCTGGTCAGCGCCCGCCACGGCGACACGTGCCGCATCACGGGCGAGGACGGCTTCGGCTTCTTCGCGGACAAGGCCGCCCACGGCGCGCAGTGCGCGGACGCCGATCCGGCCCTCGCTGTCGTCGAGGTCTGGTTCACCCCGGACGCGGCCGCCGCCGCGCAAACCCTGCGGAACATGGGCGCACGGCTGCGCCCGGCACCGGACGATGACGAAACGGCGGATTTCACGGCGAAGAACGGCGGCGTGCTGATGGTCCGGCCCGCCGGCGGCGCCGCCCGGTCCGGCCTGGGCTTTGAATACACCGGCGACCTGTCCGCCCTGCGGGACCGCCTGGCGGCCGCGGGGCACTCGGTCAGTCTGACGGAAGAGGCGTTCGGGCGGACCCTGCACGTGGCCAACCCCGATGCGGTCGAGCTGCCGGAGAACCCCAACGGGGCGATGCTCTGGATTTCGGCGAAGCCGGAAGGCGCCTGACGGTCCCTCCCGTGCGCCTGTGGCTGTTCCTTATGGTGTTGTCGGGTGGTTCCGTGGCCGTTGTGGGGTCGTGGCTACCCGGGGGTGGCGGGTATGGCTTTGTTGCTGTGGCCGGACGATTGGTGTCGTGACGGCTTCGAAGGATTGGCCGCCCGCCGCCCCGCGATGACCCGACCGCTGATTGAGAGACGCGACTTGATCGCCGGATAGGGACACGACGGCGCGGTTATCTGCCGGGTTCCACCCATCCGACAGACTGGAGGCTGTTTTGGTGCATCTATGGGCCGGCATTGACGCCGGCAAAGCCCATCATCACTGCGTCGTGATCGACGCCGACGGAAACCGGCTGCTCTCGCAGAAAATCCCTAACGACGAACCGGCCCTGCTGGAACTCATCGCCTCCGTCCTGAAACTCGGCGACGGCGACGAGGTCGTCTGGGCGACCGACCTGAACCACGGCGGCCCGGCGCTCCTGATCGCCATCCTCGTCGCCCACGGCCAGAACATCCTCTACATCCCGGGCCGGATCGTCCACCCCAGGTGCTGCTGAGCATGCCCGGCTTCGGACCCGTCCTCGCCGCCGAGTTCCTCGGCGCCACCGGCGGAGACCTGACCGTCTTTGAAACCGCGGACCGGTTCGCCGGCGTCGCCGGACTCGCCCCCCCCCGCGCCCCGGGACTCCGACAGGATCACTGGCAACCACCACCGGCCCCGCCGCTACGACCGGCGGCTCCTGCGCGTCTTCTACCTCTCCGGGGCACGACGACACTCCGCGCGCACGGCATCTCTTCATGCGCGAATGGGATCAAAGCATCCTCACGGAGCAGCACCAGCCTGCCGCTCCCACTGAAACGGCAGGCCTTCGCCGGTCCCGTCTCGCACTCGAAGACGGAACCGTCGTCGGCTCCATCTCCACCTCCTTCGATGAGGAACCCGACGGGTTCACAGCACGCCTGTCCGTGAGCTTGCCCGCCACGTGTGACTGCCAAGGCCCTTCCCGCCAACATGCAGCGACGCACCGGGTGGAAAGGTCCTCGCTGCGAAAAACGGCGACGAGCCCGAGAGACAGGAAGATCTCCACCGGAACCCCGCCTGCCAGGGAGCGCAACGCGCACAATAAGAACTAAGTCTGCTCAGGCCTCAGCCGGGGAAAAAGCGCCTCGGAATTGCCGCGGTCTATCGCCGCGCGCACGGAGGGGTCCAGCGGATAATTCTCATACTCCATATTCAGGAAATCGATCGCCGCAGAGGGTGCGAACGGGAAGTCAGTTCCGTATGTGATGCGGCTCGGGTCAGCTACCTCGAGCAGGCTGGGCAGGGCCGCCGGGCTGGCAGACAGGGCCACGTCGTAATAAAACCGCCGCAAGATGGACTGCTTCTTATCTCCCAGCGCCGCCAGCGCGCTGAGGGCCAGGTCCTTATCGTTGAGCATCGTCAGCAGGATCCTGTAGGCGATGTAAGGCACGAAGCCGCCCGCGTGAGCCAGGATGAACCTGACTCCCGAGAACTTTTCCATCGCACCGGACAGGATCAGGCTGATAGCGGTGCGGGTGGTGTCGAGCAAGAAATCTGCGGCAAAGGCGGGTATGCCCGGCACCGCCGGAGCGGGCAGCTCAGCGGGGTGGATGAACACTACGGCCCGGCGGTGGTGCAGGAACTCCAGCAGAGGCTCAAAGCCAGGATCGCCCAGATAGCGGCCGGCGTTGTTGGCCAGCAATACGATCCCGTCCGCGAGCAGGGTGTCCAGGGCGTACTGGGCCTCCGCCAGGGCGCCTTGCACGTCCGGCAGCGTGAGCGTCGCGAAGAACCCGAACCGCTCAGGCCGGGCCGCGACCACCTCTGCACTGTATTCGTTGATCTCCCGCGCCCGCCGCCGTGCCTCCGCAGCGTCCCCGAAGTACACGCCGGGCGTGGACAGGGACAAGATGCCGGTCTGCACGTCGTGCCTGTCCATGAACTTCAACGCTGAGCGCTCGGACCACGACGGCAGGCCAATGCCGCCGGGGCGGATGCCCTTTTCAAGCATCCAGCGCGCATACCCAGGCGGAACGATGTGCTGGTGAGTGTCAATGCGGTACGGCCGGCCCATCCGGATCCCTGTCCACGTGCTCGTTTCGCTGATACGCGGGCACTCAGCGGATGTGAACAATCTACTCGCAAATCCGACCCGTGAGCAGACCGCCGGACGGTGCCTGGGACTGAGCTAGACCGTCAGTGGGCGCTCTTCGAAATCGTGTGTACCAACCGCCGCGGGCGCTGGGAGCCGTTCTCTTAGTCGCCCTGCTGGTGGGGGAGAAGGGACACCGGTACAGGTGCCGCCCCGCCCACGTGAAAGGAACAGTCCATGAGCAACAGCAAAACCCGCAGACCATATCCCGGAACGACGACCGCCAAGTGCCTCGGCCCCTAGCCATAGGCCTCAGGAATCCATTGACAACATCATTGAGATTCCTTCGGAGGTACAGCCGGGCCCGCGGTCAGTCCTCCAGCGCCCCGTTGCAGAGCCGGTTCACTACCTCTGTGAGCGTCGTCAGGCCAGCCACGATGTCCTCGTCCGTGGTGTATTCGTGCTCGTTGTGTGAGATCCCGTCCACGCTGGGCACGAACAGCATCACCGTCGGGACCAGGTCCTTCATGTTGGTCGAATCATGCCCGGCCAGGGTCATGACCTGCTTGTTCGCCAGACCCAGGTCGGCCGCCACTTTGGCCGCGAGTTCAACGCCCTCTGGCTGGTAGGGGGTCACGGGCCAGGTGTGGGCGTGGTTGCGCTCCACCGTGACGTTCGCCAGCCTCTCGATCCCGGCGATCCGCTCGTCCAGCAAGGCGTCCGCCTCGGCCAGGACAGCTTCATCGGCGCTGCGCAGGTCCAGCAGCAGGCTCACCCGCGACGGCACCACGACGGGCGAGTTGGGGTAGACGTTCAGCTGCCCCACGGACGTGTGCAGCACGCCGGGGAAGGTGTCGGCAAGTTCCCGGGCGGCGACCACCATCATGGAGGCACCCAGCAGCGCGTCCTTCCGGTCGGCAATCACAGTGGAGCCCGTGTGGGCCTGCTCGCCATGGACCACGAACTCGTATTTGTTGGCCGCCCAGTTGGAGTTCACCAGGCCGATGGTGATGCCTTCGCGCTCCATGCTCCGGCCCTGCTCAATGTGGATCTCGGCGCAGTAGGCGGCTTCGGGGCCCTCGTAGCTGCCCCGGCAGCCGATCGCGTCCAGCGCCTCGCGGACCGAGACTCCGGCCGTGTCCGTGGTGGCCAGCGCGGTCTCGAGGTCGAGCTTTCCGGTGTAGACGGAGGAGCCCATCATGGACGGCTTGAAGCGGGAGCCCTCCTCGTTAAACCAGTTGACCACCGCGATGTTGAACCGGGGCTGCCCGGCGGCCCCGGCCGCGGCCCACTGCTCCACGAGCCGAAACGCCGCGTGGGCTGCGGCAAGGACGCCGTACGCGCCGTCGTAGCGTCCCGCCGTCGGCTGGGAGTCCATGTGGGAGCCCACCACCACGAACGGCGCACCCGGCACGGCCTCGTACAGACCCCACTGGTTGCCGGCCCGGTCGAACCGGACGGTGAAGCCCTTGGCCTCCAGCAGGCCCGTGAGCCACTGCCGCTGCTGGCCGTCCGGCACGCTGGCCGCCTGCCGGTCCACGCCGCCGTTCTCGGTCGCGCCGAATTCGCTCATGATGTGGAAGTCCCGCACGAACGCGGCGTCGCGGGTGCTGAAAATGGTGTGAGTAGTCACGGTGTTCCCCTATGAACGGTTGGTAGCTGGGTTGAAGAATGGACCGGTTGCGGCCGAATCGACCGCAACCGGGGACGAGAGGCCGGGCGTCCGGAACGTAAACGTCCCCCCGACGGCGGTGGCCAGCACCTGGAGTTCGGCGATGCTGCCCGCGGTGAGCGGGGACCCGGACAGGACGGTGAAGTCGGCCAGCTTCCCGGTGGTCAGTGAGCCTTTGATGCCGGACGTGCCTGTGGCTGCTGCGGCTCCGGTGGTATACGCCGCCAGGGCCTGGAGCGGGCTCAGCCGCTCGTCCGGGTTCCCGAAAACGGCGCCCGAGGCGGTGCGCCGGTCCACGAAGGCCTGCATGCCGCGGAGCACGTTGCCGTCCGCCACGGGGCGGTCGGAGCTGCCGGCGAGAGTCACCCCCGCGGCAAGGAACGACGCGGCCCGGTAGGCCCAGCCGAGCCGTTCCGGCCCGAGGGACAGCGTCATACCGTCCCCGCCGTCGAAAAAGAAGCTGGCCTGCGGGGTGACGGCGATGTCGGCTGCGGCAAGCCGTGGAAGCTGTTCCGGCCGCGTCATCGAGGCGTGTTCGATCCTGTTGGGCACGGTCCGGGGGCCGTATTTCGCGGCGCAGCCGGTGATGATCTCGATCGCGAGGTCAACGGCGCTGTCGCCGATCGCGTGCGCCGCGATCGACCAGCCCGCCGCGTAGGCGGCCTCGATCTTTGCCCGGAGCGCCTCCGGTTCCGCCTGGAAGTAGCCGGTGTTGCCGGTGTTGTCCGTCCCGCCGTGGCTGCAGTAGTCTTGGCTGACCGCGGCCGTTTCGCCGAGCAGCGAACCGTCCAGGAACACCTTCGCCGGGCCCAGGGACAGGAAGTCGCCGCCGAATCCGCTGGCGATGCCCAGGTCCAGACCGGCAGGTGCCGGGTCCTGCGGGTCCTGTCCGCCGAGCGGGTGGAGCACATCAAGGACCGGCATCAGCTGTGCCCGCGCGTGGAGTCTGCCTCCGGCCGCCGCCCGCTGGTAGGCGGCCAGCTCCACGGGGCTGTGGCCGATCCAGCCGCCGCCGATCCCGGCCTCGGTGAAGCTCGTGATGCCCTCCGCGGCGTAGTGGCTGGTGGCCCGGTCCAGTGCGGCTTCGATCGCCTCGGACGAGTACGGCAGGATCAGCTGCTGGATCAGCTGCTGCGCGGTTTCCTGAACCAGCCCCGTGGGACGGCCGGCGCCGTCGCGGACAATCACGCCGCCGTCGGGGTCCGGAAACGACGCCGGTTCGGCGCCGGCCAGCCGGAGCGCGGCGGTGTTGACTACGGCCATGTGGCCGGAGTTGTGCCGCATCAACAGGGGCCGGTTTCCCGTGATCCGGTCCAGGACGGCGATGTCCGGGAACTCGCCGCCGTGCTGCTGCTGGCTGAAGCCGGTGGCCAGCAGCCAGCCCGACGCCGGGCTGGACCCGTGCTCTGCCCCGGGCCCTGCGGCGCTGTCTGCCGCCATACCGGCCTCCAGCAGGGCGTAGAGCTGGTGCAGTCCGCGCGCGGCGGAGACGTCCAGCTCGCCCAGGCCCAGCCCGAACCAGGTGGTGTGGCAGTGGGCGTCGATGAAGCCGGGAGTCACGGTGGCGCCGCCGAGGTCCAGGACCTCGGCGGCCTCCATCGAGTCCAGGTCACCGTCGAGGCCTACAATCCGGCCCTGCCAGACCCCCAGCGAGGTGGCCTGCGGGCGGCGGTTATCCATGGTGAGGATGTCCGCGTTGCGCAGCAGCAGGTCGAGTTTCATGGGATTACCTAGCGTGGTTCTTTTAGCGGTGGGACGTGGTGACTGACTTGATGCGGGTGTAATCCTCCAGGCCAAAGACGGAGAGGTCCTTGCCGGTGCCGGAGTGCTTGAACCCGCCGTGCGGGGCCTCGGCCGGAATCACCTGGTGGCAGTTGATCCACACGGCGCCGAAGTCCAGTTCGTTGGATACCCGGGTGACGACGCCGTGGTTGTTCGACCAGACGCTGGAGGCCAGCGCGTACTTCGTGCCGTTGGCGAGCTCCACGGCCTCGGACTCGTCCCGGAAGGGCTGGATGGTGACCACGGGTCCGAAGATTTCCTCGCAGACCACCTCGTCGGCCTGGAACACTCCATCGATCACGGTGGGCTCGAAGTGGAAGCCGGCGCCCGTCCGCTTGCCCCCGGCCAGGACCCTGGCGTTCGCGGGAAGCCGGGACATGAAGCCCTCCACCCGGTCCAGCTGCGCGGCGCTGTTCAGCGGACCCAGGTCCGCGGCGTCGCCGCCGACCTGCAGCGCCGCGGCCGCCGCGGCGAGCGCGGAGCCGAACTCCTGGTGGATGGATTCCTCCACGAGCACACGGGTCACGGCGGTGCAGTCCTGCCCGGCGTTGAAGAACGCACCGAGCGCGATCTCCTTGGCCGCCAGGTCAATGTCGGTGTCCGCGAAGACGATCGCGGGTGCCTTGCCGCCGAGTTCGAGGTGGACGTCCTTGAGGGTCTTCGACGCCGCGGACATCACCTGTGCCCCGGCCCGGGTGGAGCCGGTGATGGACACCATTTCCGGGATCTCGTGGTCCACCATGGCGGCACCGGTCCCCCGGCCGCCGCAGATGACGTTCACGACGCCGGCCGGGTAAGCCTCCTGCGCCAGCTCGCCCAGGACCAGGGTGGACCAGGGTGTGGTGTCCGCCGGTTTCAGGACCAGGGTGTTGCCGGCGGCGAGCGCCGGTCCGATCTTCCAGATGGCCATCATGAACGGGTAGTTCCACGGGGTGATCTGGGCGACCACGCCGAGGGGTTCCCGCCGGACGGTGGAGGAAAAGCCGCGGACGTATTCGGTCTGCGCGGTCCCGGACACCACGCGGCAGGCGCCGGCAAAGAAGCGCAGCTGGTCGGCGCCGCGGAGGATCTCGATCTCGCGGGTGACCTGACGGGGCTTGCCGGTGCAGGCCACTTCAGCGTCGAGGAGCCTGTCGACGTTGGCCTCGATGAGGTCAGCGAGTTTGAGCATCATGGCCTGGCGTTCGGCCGGGGTGGTCCGCTTGTAGCTCTGGAAAGCGGTGTGGGCGGCCTGGAAAGCGCGGTCCACCGTGGCGTCGTCGCTGTCCGGCGCGGTGCCGAGCTGGACTCCGGTGGCGGGGTCGAAGAACGGCAGAGTGGCGGCAGCTGAACCGTCCGCCGCAGCCTCTGGGGCGATCTCACCGTTGATGATGTTGTGCAGGGTGATCATGACGGGCTCCGGTCAGTTGCTGGCGGTCTTGGGTGAGCGGGTGGTGGGGTCCTGCGGCAGGTGCAGGACTGCCGGCAGCCCGGATTCGACGGCGCGGCGGAAGGCGGCGCCGAAGTCCTCTGCCCTCTCCACGCGTTCTCCGTAGCCGCCGTAGGACCGGGCCAGCGCGGCGAAGTCCGGGTTGGTCATGTGCGTGCCCGAGGGCCGGCCCGGGTAGTGGCCTTCCTGGTGCTCACGGATCGTGGCAAAGATGCCGTTGTCCACCACGAGGGCGATGAACTTCCCGCCGTGGCCCATGGCCGTGGCCATTTCCTGGCCATTCATCATGAAGCAGCCGTCGCCGGCCACGGAGATCACCTGCCGTCCCGGGTAGGCCAGGGAGGCAGCCACCGCCGCCGGGATTCCCATGCCCATGGCACCGTTGCGGGGCGCGGCGAGCGAGTTCGCCGTATTGTGCTTCAGATAGCGGGCCGGCCACAACGAGTGGTTCCCGGCGCCGTAGGTGATGACGGCGTCGTCGTCCATTTCCTGCTTGAGGATTTCCATCACGACGGCGAGGTCAACACCGGTGCCGCCGTCCGGCTGCGCGGTGGAGAACTTCTCGTAGTCCGCACGGGCCCCGGCCAGCCAGCCGGCCGCGGGTTCCACCGCGGATTCCGTGCCGGCAAGTGCGTTGGCGAAGGACGCGACGTGGGCCGGAATGTGTTGGTCCAGCCGGCCGAAGTGGCCCAGCAGATCGGCGCCGGGGTGGACGACGACCGTGACGGCATCCAGTCCGCGTTTGTAGCCGTCGGAGAGCACGTCAGCGCGGACGCAGCCGACGAAGACCAGCAGATCGGCCTCATCGAGGCGGCGGGCGTTGGCGTCGCTGCGGGCGTAGCCGAGGTAGCCGGCGTAGGAGTCGCTGCTGTGCGGGACGGCGTCGTAGGCGCGGAAATCCGCGAGCACGGGGATGCCGTGGCGGGAGGCCCAGCCGGCCAGCGCGTCGGAGGACGCCTGGTTCCAGCCTTCGCCGCCCACCACGATGAGGGGCTTCTTGGACGCGGCCAGCCGGGTTTCGAGTTCGGCCAGGGCCGGGGCCGCAGGTGCCGGGCGGGAGACGATGCGCGGTTCCACGGTGCCGGATTCGATGGCGTGGACCAGCACGTCTTCGGGGAGGCCGATCACCACGGGACCCGGCCGGCCGCTGAGGGCCGTGAAGATGGCGTCGTCCACCACGCGGGCGGCGGACGCGGCGTCGTCGAGCGTCACGACCTTCTTGGCGGTGCTGCCGAACCAGGCGTTGATGTCGAATTCCTGGAACGACTCCCGCCCGCGGTCCGCCACCGGGATGAGGCCCACGAACAGGATCATCGGGGTGGCGTCCTGGTGCGCGGTGTGGATGGCGATGAAGGCGTTGGCGGCACCGGGACCACGGGTCACCATGGCCACGCCCGGAAGCTCCGTGAGCCGGCCTTCGGCGAGGGCCATGAACCCGGCGCCGCCTTCGTGGCGGGTCACCACGGTTTCAATGGAGGATCCGTGGAGGCCGTCCAGCACATCCAGGAAGCTCTCCCCGGGGACTCCGTAGACGCGTTGGATGCCGGCGCGTTCGAGCTGGGCAACAATCAGGTGCCCTGCTGTGGTTGAGGTGCTCAATGCTTCATACCTTTTTCTTCGATGCTGAGGGCCGGCAGGACAATCCCCGAGAGTGCGGTCAGAACCGACACAACCAGCAGGATGATGGCCCCGGGCCAGAATGAATTGCCACTGGCAGCCACGAGGGCTGTGGCGATAAGTGGGATAAAGCCGGAAATAACGCCGGCGCTGTTGGAGGTGATGGCTACGCCCGTGTAGCGGACCTTCGTGGCAAAGAGGGCGGTCAGCGCCGTGCCGGACACCGCGTAAGGGACGGACAGGGTGGCGACGCCGATGATCATGGCGCCGATGACCAGCACCGGGTTCGCGGTGTCGATAGCCAGGAAGACCGGAACGGCCACAACCGCGGAGACCACGCCGCCCCACAGAATGACGCGGCTGGCGCCGAACTTCTCGCCCATTCGGCCAGCCCAGATGAGGACAAAGATCTCCAGCGTTGCCGCGAGGAGGGAGCCCAAGAGCAGGGTTTCGTAGGGCATCTTGAGGATCTTGGTGCCGTAGAAGACCACAAAGCTGGTGATGAGGTAAAAACCGCCGATGCCCAGCAAAGCGGAGCACATGCCGACCAGGATCTGGCGCCAGCTGTTGGTCAGGACGCCGCGGATAGGCGCGTGCTCGGTCTCGCCCGACTCCATGAGGGCCTCGAACTCGGGGGATTCACTGAGCCTGCTGCGGATCCACATCGAGATGGCCAGCAGCGGGATCGCGGCAATGAACGGGATTCGCCAGCCCCACGCGTCAAAGTTCGTTTGGCCCACGAGGTAGAGCATGCCGAAGAACCCGCCGGAGGACAGAATGGTGCCGATCGGCGAACCGATCTGGGGCAGCGCAGCGTAGCGGGCCCGCTTTGCCACGGGCGCGTTTTCGACGGCGATGATCACCGCGCCGCTCCACTCGCCGCCCACCGCGAGTCCCTGGATGATCCGCAGGGCCACCAGGATAATAGGGGCCGCAATGCCGATCGTCATGTAGTTCGGCAGCAGGCCGATCAGGCCGGTCACGACGCCGATACCCACGATGGTGACCATCAGGATTTTCTTCCGGCCTACCTTGTCCCCCAAGGAGCCGAAGATGAACCCGCCGATCGGGCGGGCCACGAAGCCGACAGCCAGGGTGGCGAAAGAGCTCATCGCCGAGACGAAGGGGTCCTCGGACACGAAGTACTGGGCGTTGAACACCAGCGCCGCGGCAGTGGTGAAAAGGAAGAAGTCGTACCACTCGAGGGCTGTGCCCACCAGGGCTGCCAGGGCCACCTTGCGGGTGACACTCTCATCCACGATCCGTAGGTCCGGGCGCTCCGCCCCTGTCACTGCCGTGCTGTTGTTGCTTGCCATGAATTACTCCAAATTGCTAGGGACCGGATACCTCGGACGGACGACATCTTTCGCCGCCTGCCCCGTGATGTGGCTCACCCTTGGGTCTGACTCCATTCTTCCAGTAGGTTCATCCAAAATAACTAGCAATGCGTCACGGGATTTCGGTCCTAGAATGTGTAAATGCACAATTTTCAGGACAACGCCGCGCGCTGGGGAGAACTGGTGGAGCGGCTGCACGGGCGGCTCGACGAACTCGTGGACCTCTTCATGGCCCGGGTCCAGGAGATCCCCGAATATGCCGGCAACAGGGTTGACCTCCCGGAACTTCGCAAAACTGCCCGCGAGACGTTCCGCCGTCTCGTGGACGGGCTGCGGGACAAGGAGTTGCAGCAGGCGGGCCGCAACGGCGACCGCGACTCGCTGATGCAGTTCTCCTCCGAGCTGGGCGCCAAGAGAGCAAGGGCAGGGATCTCTCCCGAGGCCCTGATTTCAGCCGTCCGGCTGGATTTCAGCATCCTGTGGGATGACCTGCTGCAGATCTCTGATCCCGAAGACGCCATGCTGCTGACATCCAGGGTGGACAGGGTGTGGCGCGTCGTGGATGAATTCGCCACCCATACGCACTCGAGCTACTCGGCGGAACGGGTGCGCATGGCACAGGAAGAATCAAATATCCGCCGCGAGTTCATCGCCCGGCTTTTCAGCAAGTCTGAACTTTCCGCAGACACGATCAGCCAGGCCGCCGCAGCCCTCGTTACCGATCCTGACGCCAGGTTCTCCATAGTTGCCGCCAGCGGGGAGGCAGCCTCGAAACTGCGCGCCATCGCAGCTCAGGGCCCGCAGTCCTCGCAGAAGCTCTTTGTGCACGAATTCGGCGGCAGCGCCTATGTTTTCTGGGCCCTCGGCCGTCCCGCCAGTGGACGGGCGCAACCGGAAGGCCCCGCCTATCTCCCGGCCGGCATCGCCGGGATCCCCTGCGGCTATGTGGAAGGCTTTGCCGGCCTGCGCGCCCTCCCGGCAGCGGCACGGACTGCCGAGCGTCTGGCACTGCTCCTCCAACCTTCGGACAAGGGCCCCCTGACTGCCGCCGGCGCCTGGGCCAGGCTCGCGAAGCAGCAGCTCCAGGACGCCGGCCTGGACCTGTGGGCGGACCTGGACTCGGCACTCTCGCCATGCCGCGGCGGGGAGCGCGAACGCCTGGAGGAAACGGTGCGCCACTTCCTGTCCACCGGCAATATCACCATCACGGCACAGGCCCTTTTTTGCCACCGGAACACCATCCTCAACCGGCTTCACCGCTTCCAGGACCTGACCGGGATCGACCTCGCAGTACCCTCCCAAGCGGCCAGGCTGGTGGTTGCGTGGGCCTGAGTGCGACTGGGGTGCCGGCGTAGGGCGGCCTGCCTGAACCTTGCCTCCGGGTTGTGTGAACACACAATTTTGGTGGATTTCTGGTGGATTTTTTGCCATTGAACTGTGATGGCTGACACAGGATAGTTGGTGACTATCTGCACCGGACAATCGTCCCCGCACCCCATCTGGAGAACTGATGGCTCACATGGTAAATACCACTGCCGCCGCTGCTACGGCACGGCTGGACCTCGCAAAAATGCGCAAAATCGCCCTAGCCAGCGTCATTGGCACCACCGTCGAGTGGTACGACCTCTTTGTATTCGGCACAGCGTCCGCGCTGGTGTTCAACAAGATCTTCTTCCCCAGCTTCGACCCCATCGTGGGCACCATGCTCGCGTTCGGCACCTTCGCCTCCGCCTACATTGCACGCATGGTGGGCGCCATCATCTTCGGCCACTTCGGGGACCGCCTGGGCCGGAAGTCCATGCTCCTGATTTCACTGCTGACCATGGGCGCCGCCACGTTCGCCATAGGCCTGCTTCCGGACTACAACAGCATCGGCATCATGGCGCCTCTGCTGCTGCTCTTCCTGCGCGTCATCCAGGGCCTGGCCCTGGGCGGCGAATGGGGCGGCGCCGTCCTGATGACGGTGGAACACGCTCCCGCGTCCAAGCGCGGGTTCTACGGCTCGTTGGTCCAGGTGGGCGTGCCCGCCGGGACCCTGATCGCCAACGTCGCGTTCCTCATTGTCGCCTCGACGGTCAGCACCGAAGAGCTCCTTGCCTGGGGCTGGCGCATCCCGTTCCTGGCCTCCGCGCTGCTCGTGGCCGTGGGCATCTACATCCGCCTGCACATCGAGGAAACCCCGTCATTCCAGGCGGTCAAGGATGCCGGCGCCAAGGCCAAGCTGCCCTTCGCGGCCCTCATGGCCAAGTACTGGAAGCAGGTCATCCTCGGCGGCGTTGCCACCTTGTCCACCGGCAGCACCTTCACTCTGCTCGTGGCCTCGGGCGTCTCCTACGGCAAGAAGGAACTGGGCCACTCGGAGGCCCTGATGCTGTGGGTCGTGCTGGCCGCCTGCGCCTTGTGCTTTGTCCTGATCCCTTTCTTCGGCCGGCTCTCTGACAAGCACGGCCGCAAGCCGATCATCTACGCCGGAGTGGCCGCCGAGGCAGCCCTGGCGTTCCCGATGTTCTGGCTCATGGACACCAAGTCCGTGCCGCTGCTCTTCATCGCCTACCTCGCCATGATGACGGCCTTCGCCGCGAACTACGGCCCGATCGCCACATTCCTCGCCGAGCTCTTCGGTTCAAAAGTCCGCTACTCGGGACTGTCCGTGGCCTACATGCTCTCCGGGCTC
The DNA here is from genome assembly GCF_040676555.1 of Arthrobacter sp. LAR12-1-1.1. Lineage (NCBI taxonomy): Bacteria > Bacillati > Actinomycetota > Actinomycetes > Micrococcales > Micrococcaceae > Arthrobacter > Arthrobacter sp. LAR12-1-1.1. The sequence continues at coordinate 162,823 of NZ_JBEGIG010000067.1, forward strand.
CTCGGCAGCGCCGCAACACCGTTCATCACCACGTGGCTGCTGGGTATGACCCACCAGAGCTCCTCCATTGCGTGGTACATCATGGCCGCCGCCCTCGTCTCGCTCGGTGCCTTGTTTGTCCTGACCGAAACCCGGCACGGCAACATCGACGCCGTCGACTCCGCCCCCACTGACGCGTTCACCGACGCAAGCACGGACCCGTCCGCCGAAGCGGTGGCTGCCAAATGACAACGCCGCACGCCGTGCTCCCCGCTGTTCCTCCCGTAAACGGGACTGTCCGCCGGATCGCGCAGATCCCGGGTGGCGCAGCCGCCGTCGGCCCCTTCTCCCAGGCAGTCGTCGCCAATGGGTTTGTGTTCACCGCCGGCCAGATCCCCGCGGTCAGCGGGCTGGATGACCAGCCGGACACCTTCGAGGACCAGGTGCGCCAGACCATCATCAACCTCCGGTCCGTGCTGGAGACGGCGGGGTCCGGCCTGGACCACGTGGTCAAGGTGAACGGCTATCTCACGGATCCCGACCGGCTCGATGCCTACAACCGGGTCTACTCGGAGTTCTTTGGCACGGCCAAGCCTGCGCGGACCACTGTCTGCGTGAGCCTTTGGGGCGTCGCGCTGGAAATCGACTGCGTGGCCGTGGTTGCCGGCACGACGGCGCCGGAAGCCCCATGAGCGCGGTGAGCGCGGTGAGCGCGGTGAGCGCGGTGAGCGCGGTGAGCGCGGTGAGCGCGGTGAGCGCGGTGAGCGCGGTGAGCGCGGGGCTTAACGAGGGGCTCGCCGCCGTCAGCTACCCCACGATCGGGCACTTCCTGGAGGACGGATTCGTGGATCCGGCCATCCGTTCGCTGCTCGACGGCGTCAAGGTGGCGGGCCCGGCGGTCACGGTGCGCATCGCTGAGAATGACGCCTACGCCATGAACCGTGCCCTGCTGGAGCTGCACCCCGGCGCGGTGCTGGTGGTGGACATGTCCGGTGACCACCGGCACGCGCCGGTGGGCGCAGTCACCGCGGCAGCGGCCACCGCGCAAGGCGCCGCCGGCGTCGTCGTCGACGGCGTGGCCACCGACATCCTGGAGCTCCGGGCCACCGGCCTGCCGGTCTTCGCCCGCGGGACCTCGTGCCTGACCACCAAAAGGGTCCGCAGCGGCGGCTCCGCGGTGAATGTCCCGGTGCAGTGCGGCGGCATCCAGGTTAATCCGGGCGACTGGGTGCTCGGGGACGACAACGGCGTGATCGTCCTGTCCCCGGAGGCGGCGGCCGAGGTGCTGGGCCAGGCACTGGCCTCTGACGCCGCCGAACCGGCGCTGCTGGCACGGATCGCATCCGGCGAGCCGCTGGAATCGGTGCTGGCGTTCTGAGGGACGGCGCGGGGTTCGGGTCAGGGATGGGGTAGAACTTAACCATGAATGTGCGCACCCCTGACCCGAATCCCGGCTGGCTCTCCGACGACGACTTGTCCGAAGCGCGGGGCAAGCTGCCGATGGTCTATGTCGAGGCCGTTCCGGTCCGGCTGGACCCTCTCGGGTTCGTGAACGAGGTCGGCACGCTGCTGCAGGCCGACGAGGACGGCACCATGGTCCGTTCCCTGGTGTCCGGCCGCGTTCTCTACCGCGAGACCATCCGCGCCGCGCTGCTCCGCCATATGGAGAAGGACCTGGGCCCGCTTGCCTTCCCGCAGCTGCCGGTCAGCCCGGTGCCGTTCACGGTGGCCGAGTACTTCCCGTCTCCGTCCCACACCGGCTTCACGGACGACCGCCAGCACGCCGTTGCCCTGGCGTACGTCATTCCCGTCACCGGCGAATGCTCCCCGCGCCAGGACGCCCTCGAGCTGACCTGGATGACCCCGCAGGAGGTCATGAGCACGGACGTGCAGCTGGAATTCAGCGGCGGCCGGGGGGCCCTGATCCGGCAGGCGCTGGCCTTCGCGGGAGTCGGCAACTAGCCGGCTTCCTTCGGTCCCGCGCCGTCCGGGGACGCTCGGGGCGGCCCCTGCGTCCCCGACTTCACGCACCGGATTTTGTAGACTGTTGGGCGGACCGCAAGAGAACTTTAAGGACTCCCGATGACCCACCCCCCAGCCTCCCGGAACTACAGTGAACAGCAGGCTGGATCTCTGCGGGCCGGCGACCACCTGATCCTGCCCGACGGAAACCGCTCCGCCGAGATCCATCGCGTGGATGTTGAAGCCGACGATTTTGGTACTCCCGCCATGGTTTTGGCGACGCTCAGCGGCGGCGGTGTGCTGCGGATCGCGGCGGGATCAATGATCCGGGTCACTGACGACGCTGAGCCCGGCCCCCCGGCCTCTTCCGACGGCGGCGCGTTCGGCGCCGTCGCCCCCTCCGACGGAGCCCCCGACGCCGGCGCCCCCGAACTTCCGGCGTCCGGCCCTTCCCCCGAACCAGAAGAGGAAGTGCGGGACGCAACGGAGTCCGACAACACGGCGGCCGCCGTCGTCGTTCCTCCCCAGCCCGTTGCCCCGGCCGCGGTGAGCGGTCCCAGCGACGCGGAGCTGGCGCTCATCCCGGCCCTCGAAGGCACGCCGGAGTCTGTCGTGGAGGCCGCGGCCGAGGCCCATCCGGGCGCCGTCGGTGTGCTCCTACTCAGTGAACGGCTCGCCAAGGGCATCAACACCAAGTCCGGGAGCTGCCTGAAGGACCTCAGCGACCTCGCGCACGAGCTCTTCGTCACCCTCAAGGACGCCGACAACGCCCTGGCGGTCGCGGACCTGCTCAACGTCCTGCCGTTCGACGGCAACCCCGACCGCTGGGCCTCCGTGGAGTCGTCCCTGGCGCTCTCCAGCTACATCTGCCGCCAGCTGGGGCAGGACCAGCGCGCCGGGATCTACGAGAAATTCCTCCGCGCGCCGGAGGCCATGGAAACGGACCCGTTCAAGGCCAGGATCAACGCCAAGGTACGCCAGCGCTCGCTCAACGAGCCCAACCTGTACGACAAGGAAATCTTCCGCTCGATCGACAACGCGAACCCGGATGCGGAACGCGAATGGCGCCTGCTGCGGCTCGAGGCGCTCCTGTTCCTGCGCGCGCACGGCGGCTCCGAAACGGTTGGCACCGTTGAGCTGGAACGCCGGATCGGCAACGAGCTCGAATCAGTCCGCGCCTGAGGCCTGTGTGGTCCTGCTGGGCCTGCCCCGTTGGGGCCTGGCGTTGGGGCCTGGCGTTGGGGCCTGGCGTTGGGGCCTGCCCGATAGGGCTTAGCGTTCGGCCCTACCCGATGGGTGCCGGGAGTTGTAGATTCACCCCATGACGAACAATCTGAGCGTTGTGATTAATTCTGACGCGCAGCAAGTTTGGACCATGCTGCGCGAACCCGCCAAGATCGCCCAATGGCACGGCTGGGTGGCCGATGACCAAGAGGCCGAAATCAACGAAATCTACTTCGGCCCCAATGTGGTCGAAGGCGCAGACCACACCTCCTTGGTGGTCGACGGCGGGGACGTCTTCACGTTGAAACCTGTCCCGACGGGCACGGAAGTCAGCGTCACCCGGGCTGCGATCGACCACAATTCCGAGTGGGCAGCCTGGGACGAGGACATCACCCAGGGCTGGCTGACCTTCCTCCACCAGTTGCGCTTCGCCCTGGAACGGCACCCGCACGGCAAGCGCCGGACCTTCTTCTTCTCCGTGCCCGGCTCTGGCGGGTCCGCGATAGAAAAACTCGGGCTCAGCGACGTCCCGGCGCCCGGGGACCCGTATTCGCTCACCCTGCCCACAGGCGAGGAGCTCTCCGGCAAGGTGTGGTTCCGCAGCAACCATCAGGTTGGCCTGACGGTCCACCACTACGCCGAGCACGGGGACGGCCTGCTGATCGTGGCGGACCAGCCCGCCATCGAGGACGTCCGGCCCGACGGCGGATCCCTCGCGATCGTGTCCACCTACGACCTCGGGGCCCACCAACTGGAGGCGGTCCGTAATTACTGGGACAAGTGGCGGGCTGAGAACTACCCCACATCGGATCCCGTCCACTAAGGCAAGGGCAGCGTTAGCTGGCACACTTGAACCGTGCCAGCCAATCCTGACTTCGCTTCTGTGCCCCCCGCGCCTGCCCGGCAGTCCGAGTTCTCCTTCCGCGTGGGCAAACGCCTGAGCGAGGCGTGCCCGCCGTCGGCCGGGCAGATTGCCACCAACGGCGGTGAGTTCTTGGGCCGGACCGGCACCATCGCCACCCCGCACGGGGAGATCCAGACCCCGGCGTTCATCGCCGTCGGCACCAAAGCCACGGTCAAATCCGTGCTGCCGGAATCCATTGCCGAGCTCGGCGCACAGGCCGTGCTGGCCAACGCATACCACCTGTACCTGCAGCCTGGCGCTGACATCCTGGACGAGGCCGGGGGCCTCGGCGCGTTCATGAACTGGCGCGGGCCCACGTTCACGGACTCCGGCGGTTTCCAGGTGATGAGCCTGGGCTCTGGGTTCAAGAAGGTCATCGACATGAAGTCGGTGGACAATTCAGGGCCGGACGACGCCGTCGCCCCCGGCAAGGAACGCCTGGCCCACGTGGACGAGGAAGGCGTGTGGTTCAAGAGCCACCTCAACGGCGACCGGCACCGCTTCAGCCCCGAGATCTCCATGAATGTCCAGCACCAGATCGGCGCGGACATCATGTTCGCCTTCGACGAGCTCACCACGCTGCAGAACTCGCGCGGCTACCAGGAGGAGTCGCTGGAACGCACCCGGCGCTGGGCCGAACGGTGCATCACCGAGCACTTCCGGCTCACGAACGAGCGCGCCGGCAAGCCCTACCAGGCGCTGTTTGGGGTGATCCAGGGTGCCCAGTACGAGGACCTGCGCCGCAAGGCCTGCCGCGACCTCGGCGCCATGAACTTCGACGGCTTCGGCATCGGCGGGGCGCTGGAGAAGGAGAACCTCGGCACGATCGTGCGCTGGTGCAACGAGGAACTGCCGGAGAACAAGCCGCGGCACCTGCTGGGCATTTCCGAACCGGACGACATCTTCACCGCCATTGAGAACGGCGCGGACACCTTCGACTGCGTCTCCCCCACCCGGGTGGCCCGCAACTCGGCGTTCTACCACCCCACCGGCCGGTACAACCTCTCCGGCGCCAAGTACAAGCGCGACTTCGGCCCGCTGCAGGAAGGCTGCGACTGCTACGCCTGCCTGAACTACTCGCGGGCCTACATCCATCACCTGTTCAAGGCCAAGGAGATGGTCTCGGCCACCCTGATCTCGATCCACAACGAACGCTTCGTGGTGAAAATGGTGGACGACGCCCGGCTCGCCATCGAGGCCGGCAACTTCTTCGAGTTCAAGGCCGAGACGCTGCGCCGGTATTACTCCTAGGGGCTTCGTCCCGCCCGCCGTCGAACCGCTTCGTCCCGCCCCGCCGTCGAAGTCGCCGGAACCGTGCCAGATCGCCGGAAGGTTCCGGCGACCCCGCTGCGTTCCGGCGACTCGGCGTAGAAGTCGTCCGCCAGGCCGTCAGGCCCTCAGCTCGTCAGGTGCAGCGACGCCGAAAGCGCCGCGTCAGCATCCCGCAGGACCTTGGCCGCCACCTGGAGGCCCTCGATCCGGCCCAGGGAGACGTCCTCATGCTCGATGTTGACCAGCATGTTGGGGTCCACCTCGTACAGCGCGCGCAGGAACTCGGTCCAGTAGGCGGTGTCGTGCCCGCGGCCCAGGGCCACGAAGTCCCAGGCGGAGTCCTTGGGCCACTCGTTGGCCCACTCGTCGCCGCCGAGGTTGGTGCGGCTTTCCTCCGGGGAAAGCCGGCGGAAGCTGTTGTCGAGGACACCGTAGAGCGCGGCGTTCCCCGTGTTCACGCGGACGTCCTTCGCCGCCGCCTGGACGACAAGCGGACCGAGCTCGCGGACCACCGCCACCGGATCCATCTGCTGCCAGAACAGGTGCGAGGCGTCCAGCTCGACCCCCACGTGGGTCGCGCCGGTCAGCTCGATGAGCTTGTGGACATCGGCAGTATTGAACACGATGTTCTGCGGGTGCAGCTCGAGGGCAACCTTCACGCCGTGATCGGCTGCGAGGCGGTCGGTTTCCTTCCAGAAGTCGGCCGCGATGCCCCACTGATAGTCGAGCACGTCCAGGGCCGCCGAGTTCCAGGCGTTCACGACCCAGTTGACCGTGGTGGCTCCGGGTTCGCCGCCGGGCAGGCCGGACATGGTCACCACGCGGTCCTGTCCCAGCCGCTGCGCCAGCCGGATGGAGCGGCGGATGTCCTCGGCATGCTTCTCGCCGATTTCACGCTTGGGGTGCAGCGGGTTGCCGTTGCAGTTCAGGCCGGCGATCGAGACGCCGGTTCCCTCGAAAATCGCGAGGTAGTCGTCGCGGGCCGCGTCGCTCTCAAGGATCTGGTCCATGGTGGGGACGTGGACGGCCGGCAGGAATCCACCCGTGTTGATTTCGATGCCGGTCAGTCCCAGGCCGGCGATGACCTTGAGGGCCTCGGGCAGCGGCCGGTCGTGCAGGATTGCGTTGTAGACACCGAGTTTCATAGCGTGATTTTCTTTCCGTTGTTGAGGGCGGATTCAGTGACAGCGCCGAGCAGTTCCATGTTGCGCACGCCCTCGTCGAACGTGGCGCAGCGGGGCAGGGAGTCCGCCTGGCTGAGGCCGGCGACCTCCTCGAGGAAGGCCCGGGACTGGTAGGCGAAGGCGTCGTTCTGGCCGAACCCGACGCTGGGCGCGTCCATGGCCAGGCCGCCGGCGATGTAGGGGTGTCCGGGGCCGAGGATGACCTGGCGGTAGCCGTTCTCGTTGGCCGGGCCGTCGTTGAGGAACAGTTCGATTTCCGCGGGGCGGCGCTGATCGAACCGGGCGGCGCCGTTCTCGCAAAAGACCTCGAAGATGAGGCTGTTGGCGTGGCCGGCCGCGACACGGGAGACCTCGAAGCCGCCGGCGCCGTTCTCGAATTCGGCGGAGAACACCGCGTAGTCGTCGTTTTCGACGGGCTCGAAGGTGTCGCTGACCGCGGCGTGGTCGTGGCCCATGACGGCGCCAAGCGGCAGCGGGCGCTTGTCGATCACGGTGCTGAGGCGTCCGCCGCTGATGGATTTGATGTCGCCGCAGAGGAACTCGGCAACGTACGTCAGGTGGCTGCCGACGTCGGCCAGCGCACCGGAGCCTGGGCCTCCCTTGTAGCGCCAGCTCATGGGCGCCGACGGACTGAACCCGTAGTCGGTCCAGTAGCGGCCGCTGAAGTGCAGGACGTTGCCCAGGACACCGCTACGGATGAGGTCGCGGATGTAGGCGATGCCCGGCGTGCGGCGGAAGGTGAACCCGATGCGGGCGATCGAACTTGCGTTGCGGGCCGCCTCAGCCATGGCGCGGGCGTCCTCGATGGAGTCGCTCAGCGGCTTCTCGCACAGCACGTGCTTCCCGGCGGCCAGCAGGCCTTCCACGACTTCGCGGTGGAGGGAGTTCGCGATCACGACGCTCACGACGTCGATGTCATCGGCCTCGGCGATCGCCTGCCACGAGGTGTCATTGCGTTCGTAGCCAAAACGCTTCGCGGCCAGGGAACCAAACTCGGCGTTGACGTCGCCGATGGAGACCAGCCGGATAGGAGGAAGAACGGGGCTGTAGAGCGCGGACGCCGTCCGGTACGCAGCCGCGTGCGCTTTTCCTGCCATTCCGGCGCCGATTACGGCAACTCCCAAACTGTCAGCCATCGATTTCTCCTTTGAAATTCGGCCAGACCGCCGGCCCGACCCTAGAAAATTGGAGCGCTACAAAAACGGGCGCTGAACAAAAGCGTAGCTATGTACATATGTCCTGTCAATGGTTGACCGGTTATCCTCGGATGAGACGTGAAAGGCTCTGCAGATGTCGTTGAACACCCCCCGAACCCGACGCCCGACGATCTACGATGTCGCAAAGAGCGCCGGCGTCTCCCCGTCGCTGGTCTCGCTCGTGCTGCAAAACCCGTCGAAGGTCAGCGAGAAGCGCCGGGAGGCCGTCCGGGCGGCCATGTCGGAGCTCGGTTACCGGCCCAGCCGGGCGGCGACCACGCTCGCCAGCAGCCAGACGAAAAGCATCGGGCTGGTCATTGACGACTTCCGGAACCTCTGGTTCGTGGACCTCCTGCGCGGCATGGAATCCGCTCTCTCGCCCCACGGCTACCAGGTCACTCTCGCGGATTCCCGCCCGGGCGAGAACCGCATCACGGAGGCCACGGACGGCCTGCTTTCCATGCACGTGGAGGGCCTTGTCATCGCCGCCGAGCCAAGCGAGTCCATGATGGCCGGGACCTGGGTTCCCGCCGTCGTCGCTGGCTGGCGAAACGGCGTTCCCGCGGGCGCAGACCTCATTACGAACGACGACGACGGCGGCGGCCGCATGGCGGCGAAGCACCTGCTGGAGCTCGGCCACACCCGGATCGGACACCTTTCGGGCTCCGGCGGCGCCGCTGCCCACCGGCGGGACGGTTTCCGCAGCGGCATCGTGGAGGCCGGCGTCGAGGTCCGGATCGCCGGTGAATCCCAGGGGACCTCGGAGGAGGATGGCTACGCCGCCGCCTGCTGGCTGCTCGACCACCACCCCGACACGACCGCCCTGTTCGCGGCCAATGACACCATGGCCCTGGGTGCCCTGGCCGCAGCCAAGGCCCGCGGCCTGTCCGTCCCGGCGGACCTGTCCGTGATTGGCTACGACAACTCCCAACTGGCCAAGTCTCGGTACCTGGACCTTACCTCCGTGGACAATCGCAGCGACGTTGTGGGGTCCCATGTCGCCAACACCCTGCTGGCACGGATCCAGGACCCAACTCTCGAACCCCGGCGCAAGCTGATCGAGCCGGCCCTCATCGTCCGCGGCACGACGGCCCGCGTTTCCGGCTGAGCCCTCCCCCACCACCGTCGAACTCGTGGGAGGCGCCCGCCAGCCTCCCGCCGTCGAAATCGCGGGAAACCACCGAACTCGCCGTAAATTTGCGGCGCCTCCGCCGCGTTCCGGCGAACTGGGGGCGGCGTCCCAAAAAGCGCCGTCGCAACAAATCTGGGGCGCGGCCTCGCGTTTTCCACATAACGACGGCGAGGCCTCCCGCCCGTTTGGATGGCAGCTCAAGCTTGTGGCATGACGCAGATATCCCTCCTGGAGCTGCCTCCGACAGGCAACCTCTGGCGCACCGAACAACTCCTGGACCTCGGCTACGGCTCGCGCGCCATCCGTTCGCTCCTGGATTCGGGGGGGCCTCGTCGGGCTACGGCTCGCGCGCCATCCGTTCGCTCCTGGATTCGGGGGGCCTCGTCGGGCTCCGGCACGGCTGCTACATCCGCGCCAGCCTGTGGCGGGCCCAGTCCCCCGCCGTCAGGAGCCGGCAGCTCATCTACGCGCATGCCCACGGGACGCGCACGACGTCGACGGGCGCCTTCCTCTACAGCCACACTTCCGCCGCACGCCTCCGCCGCCTCTACCTGTGGGACGTGGATGACGCGATCCATGTCCTCCAGAAAGTGCGCCCCTCGAACGAGCGCCACGGCAGGGACGTCCGTTGCCACACGCGTCCCTTCGCCGAACACGACGTCGCCGTAGTGAACGGCCTTCGGATGACTTCCCTGGAGCGCACAACGGCCGACTGCGCCATGCTGCTGGGCTACAGGCAGGCGTTGATCCTCACTGACCACGCGCTTCGCCTGGGCGCGGACCCGGCCGCCCTGCAGACCATGGCAAATGATCTGGACGGCCGCCGGGGAATCCGGACGTTCCGGCGGGTCCTCGCCTCGGCCGATCCGCGGTCCGAATCTCGCGGCGAAACCCTGGCGCGCGAGCTGATCCTGCGGTGCCGGATCAGGCCTCCTGAGCCGCAACTGGAGGTCTCAAGCCGCGCCGGGCGCCATCGCCTGGACTTTGCGTGGAAAGAGGAGAAGGTCGCCCTCGAGTTCGACGGCAAAATCAAGTACTTCGATTACAGTCCCACAGCCGAGGTGATCTTCGAGGAACGGCGCCGGGAGAAGGCCCTGACTGAAGAGGGCTGGCGGTTCGTCCGGGTTGAGTGGAAGGACCTCTTCCGCGAGCAGGAATTCAAGAGCCGTCTGCTTCGTGCGCTGGCTAGACGCCCGCACCCTTGAGCGTCGAATTCGCCGGAAGCCCGCAACGTCGCCGGAATCTTACGGCGACCCCGCGGGTTTCCGGCGAAGTGCGTGGCGGCGGGGCGCGGAGTGGGCGCCGGCCGAGCCCGTTGCCCGTTCTGTTTCTCGCGTCCCTTTGGGTGGCGGCGGGGGGCGGAGTGGGCTGCGACGGGCGGCGAACTGCGCGGCCGGCGGCGGATTGGGTGGGCTGCGGCAGTGCGGGAAGGGCAGAGGTCGGCGGCTGCCTACGCCCCGTAGCTCGGTTCACGCTTCTTGACCCAGCCGATGGCGAGCGAGGTCAGCGGCACGAAGGCGAACTCTACGAGGGTCTTGTAGAGGAAGCCCACGAGGACGTAGTTCACGAACATCCCGGCGTCGGTAATGCCGATCACGGACGCGGCGATGCTACAGAAGATCAGTGTGTCCACGAATTCGCCGGCCACGGAGGAGCCCATGATGCGCGCCCACAAGGACCTTTCTCCGGTCCGCACCTTCATCTTCACGAGGATCCACGAGTTGATCGTCTGGCCTGCGAGGAAGGCCAGCAGCGATGCCAGCACAATCTGCGGGACCGGCCCCAAAGCACCCTCCAAGGCTGCCTGTTTGGAGGCACCGTACTCGTCGCCGAACCCCGGAAGGGCGATGATGACCCAATAGCAGAGGGACGCAAAGACGGACAGCGCAAAGCTGGTGACGATAGCCTTGCGCGCCACTTTGAAGCCATAGACCTCGCTGATGACGTCGCCCAGGATGTAGGCCAGCGGGAAGAGGAAGAATCCGCCGTCTGTGATGACGGGGCCGATCGCCACGCCCTTGGACGCCCCGATGTTGGACAGGATCAGCACAACGGCCATGACGGCCAGGATGATGCCGAAATACGGGGAGCCGATCGAGGCGAACCTCGGCGGAGCTGAGGCCGGGAAAGTCTTGGCGGAAGTCATGGGCATTCCATTCGTAGTGGTTCGCTCGGCGGCCCGTGCCCGCAAGGGGAACACGCTGGACGGCCGGCTGTATTAGCACTGGACGGCCCCGGTGACGCGAGCCGACGGAACCGCCTCCATTGTCGCACCCGGCGGTGCGGGCACGGCGGTCTGGACGGCGGTGTAGGCCCGACCAGTAGCCGCGAGTTCGCCGGAAACGCCCGAGGTCGCCGGAAATATACGGCGATCCGGAGCGCTTCCGGCGATTTCGAAGACGACGGGCCGACGCCGCCGGGCCCACGCCGCCGGGCCCACGCTTCGTCGGCGGCACCCACGCCGCCCATGCGGCTCGCCCTCACCCTGTGAACGCTCCGGGCGTGGTGGCAGGATGGGGCCATGGACAAGACCCATGCCTGACACCGCACTTTCCACGCGCGCCCTCGTCAAGCGCTACCGCGACGTCACCGCCGTCGACTCGCTCAACCTCGACGTCCGCCGCGGCGAAATCTACGGGTTCCTCGGCAGGAACGGGGCGGGTAAAACGACGACGATCCGCATGTTGCTCGGCCTGATCCGACCGACCAGCGGGGAGGTGAGCGTACTCGGCCGGCGCGTCAGGCCTGGCGAGACGAGCGTGTTCTCGCGCGTCGGCTTCCTCGTCGAGACCGCGACCGCCTACCCCAACCTCACAGTGCGCGAGAACCTCGACATCCAGTGCCGCCTCACCGGCTCGCCGGCGCGATCCGTTGCCGATTCGATCGCGCTGTTGCGCCTCGATCCGTACGCCGACCGGAGCGCCGGGCAGCTCTCGCTCGGCAACAAGCAGCGCCTCGCCCTGGCCCGCGCGCTGCTGCACTCCCCCGAACTGCTCGTGCTCGACGAGCCGGCTAACGGGCTCGATCCGGCCGGTATCGTCGAGATCCGCGTGCTGTTCCGTTCGCTCGCCGACGAACGCGGCATCACCGTCTTCATGTCGAGCCACATCCTCGCCGAGGTCGCTCACCTGGCAGACCGGATCGGCATCGTCCACGAGGGCCGCCTCATCGAGGAGTCGTCGCGCGAGGAACTCGCCGCGAAGGCACGCGCCTTCGCGGCAGGCGCCTACACCTCAGAAGAGCGCGAGCAGGCCCTGCTCACACTGGATCTGGAGCGCTACTTCCTCGCGCGCACGGGCGATGGCCCGAAGAGTGGCGTTGTCTGATGTTCGGACGGGTGCTCTCCACCGAGTTCATGAAGCTTCGCCGTGCCAAAGCGACGTGGGCCACGCTGGCGGTGCTGGCGCTGATGCCCCTCGGCATCGCGCTGTTCATGTGGATCGTGCGCGAACCGGGGCGGGCTGCCCAGCTTGGGCTTCTGGGGACCAAAGCGAGCCTCGCCGGGCTAGAGGCGACGTGGCCCGAATACTTCTACGTGCTCACGCTGGTCTTCGGTGTCGGTGGGATGCTGCTGCTCGCATTCATCGTCGCCTACCTGTTCGGCCGGGAATACCGTGATGCCACTGCCAAGAACATGCTCGCGCTGCCCGTGGCCCGTCACTGGTTCGCCGTCGCGAAGCTGGCGGTCGCGGCGGTGTGGTGGATGGCGCTCGTAATCATTGTCCTCGTCGAGGCGATGGGGATCGGACTGGCGATGGGATTGCCGGGGTTCTCGGCGCGGCTGGCCGGGACCGGAATCGCAAACGTGCTTCTGGCTGCGGGGATCTCGTTCCTGCTGGCGCCGGTGATCGCCTGGATTGCCGTCTGGAGCCGCGGCGAAGTGGCCCCCATCGCCTTCTCCCTCGTGATGCTGGCCCTGGGCAACCTGTTCGGCAAGACCGGCTGGGCGGAGTGGTTCCCCTACTCGATCGTCCCGCTGCTGATCGGCTTGGTGGCCGACCCCGTCGGCTCGCTCCCGGCGGGCAGCTATGTGGTGCTCGCGGCGACGTTTGTAGCTGGCATCGCCGCCACAGTCCTGCAACTGCGGTTTGCGGACAACGCCCAGTAAGCCCGGGGCCGGGCGGTCGCCGCCCAGAGCCGACACCCTACCGGCGCCAGCATCAACGACGACGGCGTGCCCGCGGCTCCCGGAACGCACGTTCCGTAGCCGGCGGCCCGCCGTCGTTCTCCCCCGAGACAATCCCCGAGTCGTGGCGCCTAGCGGCGCGAGGCGTCGATGAGGTCCTTGTCCTCGTCCTTGGGGCCGGAAACACCGGCGCCCGTGTCGACAGCGGCCGGCGCCCAGGCGTGACCCTGCTCGTGGTCCAGGTGCGTGGACTTCTTGTTCTTCAGCGCGAAGATATAGACCAGAAGGGAGATGCCGATCGCCACCGTGACGTAGGTGAAGAAGAGTTCTTCCTGGCCGGCTTTCTGCAGTGCCGCGCCGATCAGCGGGACGGTGCCGCCGAAGAGCGAGTTGGCGATCGCGTAGCCCAGGCCCACGCCGAGGGCGCGGATGGACGCGGGGAACAGCTCGGCCTTCACCAGGGCGTTGATGGAGGTGTAGCCGCCCACAATCAGCAGGCCGCCCATCATGAGCAGGAACGCGGTCATCGGATCCTTGGTTCCGGCAAGGGCGGACAGAAGAGGCCAGGTGAACAGGACGCCGGTGATGCCGAACCACAGCAGCAGCGGCTTGCGGCCCACCTTGTCCGAGATGATGCCGTAAACCGGCTGGAGCAGCATGAAGATGAACAGCGCCCAGAAGTTGATGACCGAGGTGTCGGTCTTGGCGATGCCGGAGGTATCGTTCATGAACTTCAGGATGAAGTTGGTGTATGTGTAGAACGCCACGGTGCCGCCAAGGGTGATCCCGATGCAGATCATGAGCGGCTTCCAGTAGCTGGTGAACAGCAGCTTCATGGTCCCCGGCTGCGCCTCGCCCGCCACGGCCGGGGCCTTTGCGGCCTCGATCTGTTCGGGCGAGACGGTCTCCTCCATGGAGCGCCGCAGCCACAGGACCACCAGGGCGGCCACGCCGCCGATCGCGAACGGGATGCGCCAGCCCCATTCGGTCAGCTCGGCCTTGGGCATGGCGTTCTGCAGGATCACGAGGACAAGCAGGGCCAGCATCTGGCCGCCGACCAGCGTGACGTACTGGAAGCTGGAGAAGAAGCCGCGGCGCTTGGAAGTGGCAGCCTCGGACATGTACGTGGCGCTGGTGCCGTACTCACCGCCCACGGAGAAGCCCTGGATCACGCGGATGAGGACCAGCAGGATCAGGGCCCACAGGCCGATCACGTCCTGCGTGGGCAGCACTGCGATGGCGAAGGAGCCTGCGGACATCATGGTCACGCTCAGCGTCAGCGCGGCCTTGCGGCCCTTGCGGTCGGCGTACCGGCCGAAGAACCAGGCACCGATCGGGCGCATCAGGAACGACGTCGAGAAGACGGCCATCGCCTCGAGGCCGGCCTGGAGCTCGTCCGTGGAGTTGAAGAAGTGCGCCTGGAAGTAGGCGGCGAAGACGGTGTAAACGTACAGGTCGTACCACTCGACAAGGTTGCCGGCCGAGCCTTTGAGGATGTTGCCGACGGCTTTCCGGGTCTGGGCCGCTTCGGACAGTTGGGTGCTCATCAATGAACCTTCCTGGATCCGGCGCCGCCTGTAAGCAACACCGTCCGCCACCCTAGTCCGCGTGATCCGGAGCACTAAGGTTTTGTTCATACTGTTCATGGAATGCTTGTTCATGAGCACAATGCGGGTGGATTTGGCTGCGTGGCAGGATGAAACCATGACTTCTACCGCATTCGACTCCGCTGCCTTGGCCGCCTCTGACGCCGCCTCCTCCCCCGCCGTCGCGCTGACCATCGCAGGCTCCGAAGCGACCGGCGGCGCCGGCGCGCAGGCTGACCTGAAGACGTTCCAGGAACTCGGCGTCTTCGGGATCGCGAACCTGACCTGCATCGTGTCCTTCGACCCCAAGGACAACTGGAACCACCGCTTTGTCCCGGTGGACCAGCAGGTCATCGCGGACCAGCTGGAAGCGACGACGGCGGCCTACGGTGCCGCGTCCGGCGCACCGGCCGTGTTGGACACCGTCAAGATCGGCATGCTGGGCAGCCCCGCGACGATTTCGACCGTGGCCGCGGCGCTGGCCGGCGGACAGTTCGCCAACGTGGTGCTGGATCCGGTGCTGATCTGCAAGGGCCAGGAACCGGGCCACGCCCTGGACACTGACCAG
Source organism: Arthrobacter sp. LAR12-1-1.1 (assembly GCF_040676555.1). Classification (NCBI taxonomy): domain Bacteria; kingdom Bacillati; phylum Actinomycetota; class Actinomycetes; order Micrococcales; family Micrococcaceae; genus Arthrobacter; species Arthrobacter sp. LAR12-1-1.1. Next base: position 177,956 of record NZ_JBEGIG010000067.1, read on the forward strand.
GCGCTCAAGTCCCACATCCTGCCGCTGGCCACTTTCGTCACGCCGAACCACTTCGAGGCCGAATCGCTCTCCGGCCTGGAAATCACAGACGTCGAGTCCCTCAAGGCCGCCGCGGTCCGCATCCATGAGCTCAGCGGCGCCGCGGTGCTCGCCAAGGGCGGCGTGCGCCTGGTTGGCCCCGACGCCGTCGACGTCTATTACGACGGCGTAACTCTGGAAGTCCTGTCCGCCCCGAAGGTGGGCGAAGTGGCCGTGTCGGGCGCCGGGTGCTCGCTGGCCGCAGCGGTGACGGCCGAGCTCGCCAAGGGTGCGACGCCGCTGGCCGCCGCCCGGACGGCCAAGGCGTTTGTGACCGCCGGAATCCGGAACCGGGTGGCCTCGGGCGCCCCGTTCGATGCCTTGTGGCAGGGCGGCGCGCGCTAACTCGTTGCGGGGGAACGTTGGAGGGAACGGGAATGGCACAGCACTTTGAGTCCGTGGAGGAATACATCGCCTCGTTTCCTGCTGACGTGCAGGAGGCGCTGCAGGAGATCCGGCGGCGCTGCCATGCCGCGGTACCCGGGTCAGCGGAGATGATCAGTTACGGCATCCCGACGATCACGCTCGGGGGCAAATACGTCGTGTATTTCGCGGGCTGGGCGCACCACATCTCCGTCTATCCCGTGCCCGACGGCGACGAATCGCTGAGCGCGGAACTCGCACCCTACCGCGCAGCGAAGGGCACCCTGAAGTTCCCGTTGCGGAAGCCTGTCCCGTACGAGCTGATTGGAAAAGTGGCGGCGGCCCTGGCACAAGAGAGCCGGAGCGGGGCGCCTTAAGTCGCCGAGTTCGCCGGAGTCACTCCAGTTCGCCGGAAGTTTGCGGCGAACTGGAGAGCTTCCGGCGATTTGGTTCCCGGTTGTCTGCCCGTCAGCGCGGGTCCGCGACCTTCCCCATGAAGAGCGGGAGCCCGGTCTCGATGTGCACGATCTGGTAATGGAACGGCCGGTCGAACTCGATGGTCCGCTCCGGCTGGGGCGGGGCACTGGTGACTGCGCCGTTGACCTGGGTCACGGCCGCGGCCACGGTGCCTTTCTCTGCGACCGTGATGTTGGCGGCCTGGGCAGCCTGCGTGAGCGTCAGCTTCGGCTGGATGGCGTTAAAGTCCTCCGCAGTGCTCAGAGTTTTGTGCAGTCCGAGGGCTCCAAGCACCTTGCGCAGGTCAAAACTGCATTTGTGATCCCACCGGGGCAGCTGGATCTGCACGGATTCCGCCTGCGCCGTGTCGAAGGCTGCCGCAATTTCCGTCAACTTCCCGACGTCGAACGCAGTGGCCGGCGGGCCGGAACCGGCGTCGGGCAGAACCAGCCGCATGACGAAGCCCTCCGCATACGGCAGATCAACTCCGCGCCAGCCCTTGCCTTCCGCGTATTTCATTTTCAGTTCGTTGTTCATGGCGGGAGCGGCGATTTCCTCGCCATCCGCCAAAGTGAAGGGCAGGTCCGAGGTGTTGTTCGGATCAAAGGGCGCACTCCAGGCGGCCGCGAAGTACAGCGCATTGAGCAGGCTGAAGGTGTTGTCCGGATCGTATTTCGCCGGAGCCTCCTTGATCCGGCCACCGGTGTTCTCCGCCACCCAGGCATCCATGGCAGGCTTCGTGGAGCGCTCGTCCGGGAAGTTCACTGGGTACACGCCGGTTCCATAGTGCCGGCCAAGGGTGGCCAGGTACTCCTGGCCCGTGGGCACGGTTTTGTCCACAAACAGGCCGTTCGCCGCGTGCATCACCGGTTTACGCGGCGGGTTCTCCTCGTCCACGGCCCCGGGGTCGCCGTCGAACTTTTCGAGGGAAGCGAGCACCGCGTTCATGGCTTCGTCCCGCCGGTCCGCGGGGAGTCCCAGCACCCCGTCCATTTCGGCGGCGGTGTCCCCGGTGGCGCCGGCCCGCAGCATCGCCAAGGCAATTAGCAGGCTTCCCGGCGAGGAAACGACGTTGCCGTTGGTACCGTCACCGCCGTCGGACAGCAGCGCCGCGCCGAGTTCAAGGGCGGAAGCCCGGAATGCCTGAAGTTCGGCGGCATATGCCGTGCTGTCGACCGCAACCCGCTCCACGCCGTCGGCCTTCAAGAGCCCTGGGGCCGGGGCCGAACATGCGGTGAGGGCCGCCACGGCTCCCGCCGCAGCAATTCTGGCCACCTTCAACTTCATGGCTGCCCTCCGACAGGTGCGTCCGACTGTAGCGGAATCCGCCGCTCCCAGTCAACCAGCCGGAGCGTGGCACAACGATGCCTGTACGGTCACGGTTTGCCGTCGTTTTGGTCTCGGGGCGGCGGCTCCGCGGTTCCCATCCGGGGCGCCGATCCGGTGGTTCTCCTGAGGCACGACGCCGGTGCCACTGACGTCCAATTCGCCGGAACTGCTCGAGTTCGCCGGAAGTTTCCGGCGAACTCGAGACTTTCCGGCGAACTCGCTACGTCCCGGGAGGCGGGCGTCAGCGCCGCGGGATGTTCCGCAGGTTGCTCCGTGCCATGCTCACGGCCTCGCCGGCGCCCCGGTTGAGGACCACTTTGGACATCGCCGTGGCGAAGCCCAGGACCTGGGCGCCCTTGATCTTCGGCGGGAGGGACAGCGCTTTGGGGTCCGTGATGAGCTCCACGAGCGACGGCCCGGGGTGGGCGAAAGCTTCCCGGTAGGCGGCTTCGATGCGGGTCGGGTCCGTGACCCGGACGGCGTGGAAGCCCAGGGCCCGGGCAACATCCGCGTAGTTGGCGTCCGGGACATCGACGCCGAAGTCGGGGAGGCCGTCCACCAGCATTTCGAGTTTCACCATGCCCAGCGTCGAGTTGTTGAAGACCACCACGTTGACCGGGAGCCGGTGCGCGGCGACTGTGATGAGCTCGCCCAGCAGCATGGACAGGCCGCCGTCGCCGGAGACCGAGACCACCTGCCGGCCGGGGTAGGCCAGTTGGGCGCCGATCGCATGCGGCAGGGCGTTGGCCATGGAGCCGTGCAGGTAGGAGCCGATCAGCCGGCGGGTGCCCAGCGGGTTGATGTACCTCGCGGTCCAGACGTTGCACATGCCGGTGTCCGCCGTGAAAATCGCGTCCTCGGCCGCCACCTGGTCCAGCAGCGAGGCCGCGTATTCCGGGTGGATCGGCTGTTTCGTCCCCACGTTCCGGGTGTACGCCCCCACGGCCTTGTTCATGAGCCGGTCGTGCTTCCTGAGCATCGAATCCAGGAAACGGCGGCTCTTCTTGGCCGTCAGCAACGGCATGAGCGCGGCCAGGGTGGGAAGGACGTCGCCGTGCACGGCAATGTCGACGTCGGTTCGCCGCCCGAGCTTGTGGGCGGCCCGGTCCACCTGCGCGGTGCGGGTTCCCGGGAGGAACTGGTCGTACGGGAAGTCCGTGCCGAGCAGGATCAGCAGGTCCGCGTCCTCGATGCCCTCGGCCGCGGCGCCGTAGCCCAGCAGCCCCGTCATGCCGATGTCATACGCGTTGTCATACTGCATGAAGTCCTTGCCGCGGAGCGAGTGGCCGATCGGCGCCGCGATCATCCCGGCGAGCGCGATCACCTCGGCGTGGGCGCCCTCGACGCCGGCGCCGGCAAAGATGGCCACCTTGGCGGCGGCGTTGATGGCGTCGGCCAGTTCCTGCACGCTGGCGGGGTCCGGCGTCAGCGTGGCCGGCCGGAATGCCGCGGGGGCCGGGGTTGCGGCGGTCGCCTCCAGACCGGCGATATCGCCGGGAAGGGTCACGACGGCGACGCCGCGGAGCCCGACGGCGTGCTGGATGGCGCTGTGCATGACCCGGGGCGCCTGCTCCGCGGTGCTGATGAGCTCGGAGTAGACCGAGCATTCGTTGAAGAGCCGATCCGGGTGGGTTTCCTGGAAGAAACTGCTGCCGATCTGCTTGCTTGGGATGTGCGAGGCGATGGCCAGCACCGGAGCCCCGGAGCGGTTGGCGTCGTAGAGCCCATTGATCAGGTGCAGGTTGCCGGGCCCGCAGGAACCGGCGCACACCGCGAGCCGGCCGGTTAGTTGGGCTTCCGCCGCCGCGGCGAACGCGGCCGCCTCCTCATGCCGGACATGGATCCAGTCGATGCCGCCCTGCTGCGAGCCGCCGGTCTTGCGGACGGCGTCGACGATCGGGTTGAGGCTGTCCCCCACGATCCCGTAGATCCGCTGCACGCCGGCAGCCTGGAGTTGTTCGATGAGCTGGGTGGCAAGTTCTTTGGCCATGGGTGCACGCTCCCGCGAGGTGGATCGATGAGCTGACACAGGCCAATATAGTCCGCCCGGCCCGGGCAGAACCTGAGTGAGGCTCAGTTCCCCGAGTGCGCCTGCAGGAAGGTGTAGACCTCGGTCTCGTCCACGCCCGGGAAAGCGCCGGGGGGCATCGCGGCCAGCAGGTGCGAATGCGCCCGCGCCGAGGGCCAGGCGTTGCCGGCCCACTCGGCGGTCAGCGACGCCGGCGGGCGGCGGCAGCAGCTTTCGTCCGGGCATGTGGACTTGGACCGCTCCGTTGTGTCGCGGCCGCGGAACCACTTCACATGCGCATACGGGACACCCACGGAGAGCGAGAACTCCCCGTTCGCCGAGCGTTCCGTCCGGGCCGTGCACCAGTACGTCCCGGCAGGGGTGTCGGTGTACTGGTTGTACGCGCTGAACTTGTCCGGGACGTCGAACACCACCCTGGAGGTCCAGTTCCGGCACGAGAACTGGCCCTCGATGGCGCCGGTGTGGTCCTGCGGGAACGTCACGCCGTCGTTTTCGTAGGCCTTGTAGATGATGCCGCTCTTGTGCGTCTTCTGGAAGTGAGTGCGGATGCCCAGGTGCTGGGTGGCGAGGTTGGTGAAGCGGTGCGCGGCTGTCTCGTAGGACACCGCGAAGGCGTCCCGGATGTCCTCGACCGCGATTTCCTTGGCTTGTTTGGCCTCCTGCAGGAATGCCACCGTGGCCTGCTCGGGCAGCAACAGCGCGGCGGCGAAGTAGTTTGTGGCCACGCGCTGCATCAGGAAATCGCCGTAGTTGTTGGGGGTCTGGTGGCCCAGGACGTAGTGGCCCAGCGCCTGCAGCAGCACCGAACGGGGGTCGTGATCGCTGCGCGCGTTCTGCGTGAGATAAATTCGGCGGTTCTTAAGGTCGGTCACCGAACGCGTGGAATGCGGGAGATCACCCACATGGTGGAGGCTGAATCCGAGGTGCCCGGCAATGTCCGAGATGACGTGGTGGGACAGCGGACCGCTTGTGTGTCCCACCGAGGCCAGGACCTTCTGCGCCTCGGCTTCGTACTCGGGGAAGTAGTTGTTCCGCTCCCGCATCATCGCCCGCAGTTCACCGTTCGCGCGGCGGGCCTCCTCCGGCGTCGCGATCTGTTCGTTCAGGCGGCGTTCCAGCTCATGTTGCAGCCCCACCATCGACTCCAGCACATCCATCGGAAGCCGCGAGCTGATGCGGATTTTCGGCAGGTTCAGGGACTCATAGATGGGGCTGCGCTGGTACCGTTCCAGCTCGATCTCTAGGGCCGCACGCCGGTTGGGCGGCTCCGCGCCAAGCAGCTCGTCGATGCTCACCCCGAGCGCCGCTGCAAGCTGCTGGAGCAGGCCAAGCTTGGGCTCGCGTTTTCCGTTTTCCATCAGGCTCAGCTGGCTTGGCGCTGTGCCGACGGCGGCACTCAGGTCGTCGAGCGTGAGGCCTGCCGCCTTGCGCAGATGGCGGACGCGCCGGCCCAGGCTGATGACGTCCACCTCCGGCGCTGCGGGCGCGGACGGCGAAAGAGCTTGGCGATTCCAGCTGGTTGAGTGCATTTCTTGAGAATACGCGAAGAAGTGCATTTCTTTCCATCCTTTTAGTCTAGAAACCCCTTGGAAAGTGAAGAAAAGTAGAACTCACGGAAAGATTCGCATCCGGAACAACCAGTCAGGATCTGCAGAGACGCAGACTGGCCGGCCCGGACCCATCAAGGAGACAAAGATGACTGCAGCATTTGAGCCCACCCAGCAGACGCCCGAGCAGCAGGCCGCCGCACTGGAGCTCGAGTGGGCCGCCAACCCCCGCTGGGAAGGTGTGACCCGTGACTACAAGGCAACGGACGTCGTCCGCCTCCGCGGCCGCGTCTCCGAAGAACATACGCTGGCCCGCCGCGGCTCCGAAAAGCTGTGGACGCAGCTCACCCAGGAGCACAGCACGGGCAAGTACACGAACGCCTTGGGCGCACTGACCGGCAACCAGGCCGTGCAGCAGGTCAAGGCCGGGCTCCGCGCCATCTATCTCTCCGGCTGGCAGGTCGCCGCCGACGCCAACAACTCCGGCCACACCTACCCCGACCAGTCGCTCTACCCCGCGAACTCGGTGCCCACGGTGGTCCGCCGCATCAACAACGCCCTGCTCCGCGCGGACCAGATCGAGTTCTCCGAAGGCATCCAGACGGTCGAGGACTGGATGGTCCCGATCGTGGCCGACGCCGAGGCCGGCTTCGGCGGCCCGCTCAACGCCTACGAGCTCATGAAGTCGATGATCCAGGCCGGCGCCGCGGGCGTGCACTGGGAAGACCAGCTCGCCTCGGAGAAGAAGTGCGGCCACCTCGGCGGCAAGGTCCTGATCCCCACCCAGCAGCACGTCCGGACGCTGAACGCCGCCCGCCTCGCCGCCGACGTCGCCGGCACGCCGTCGGTCATCATCGCCCGCACCGACGCTGAGGCGGCCACCCTGATCACCTCCGACGTCGACGAGCGTGACCAGGAATTCATCCTCCGCGAAGGCGGACAGCCGGTCCGCACCCCGGAAGGCTTTTACAAGGTCCGCAACGGGATCGAACCCTGCATCGCCCGCGCCAAGGCCTACGCCCCCTATTCGGACCTCATCTGGATGGAGACCGGCACCCCGGACCTGGAGCTGGCCCGCAAGTTCGCCGAGTCCGTCAAGGCCGAGTTCCCGGACCAGATGCTTTCCTACAACTGCTCGCCGTCGTTCAACTGGCGCAAGCACCTCGATGACGCCACGATCGCGAAGTTCCAGCGCGAACTCGGCGCCATGGGCTTCACGTTCCAGTTCATCACCCTGGCCGGCTTCCACGCCCTGAACTACTCGATGTTTGACCTCGCCCACGGCTACGCCCGGGAAGGCATGAGCGCGTACGTCGAGCTGCAGGAGAAGGAATTCGCCTCCGAGTCCCGCGGCTACACCGCAACCAAGCACCAGCGCGAGGTCGGCACCGGCTACTTCGACGACATCGCCACCGCGCTCAACCCGAACGCATCCACCCTGGCTCTGGTGGGATCCACCGAAGAAGGCCAGTTCCACTAGACACTTCCCTGCCAGTTGCTATATCACTTTTGGTCCTCATCGGCCGCCTTGGGGACCAAAAGTGATAGGGCAACAGCGGACTTTCAAGGAGCACCTCCCATGAACAGCTTCACTGACAACTTCACCATCAACGGGATCACACTGACCGCGCAGCCGATTTGCCGGCAGAGCGAGGTTCTTACCCCGGACGCTTTGGCCTTTGTGGCCAAGCTGCACCGGGCCACGGCCGGTCGCCGGCAGGAGCTGCTGCAGGCACGGCAGGAACGCCGCCACCAGATCTCCAAAGGCCAGGATCCGCGGTTCCTGCGCGAGACCGAGGCCGTCCGCAACGACGCGAACTGGCGCGTCGCTCCCCCGGCCCCGGGCCTGGAGGACCGCCGGGTGGAGATCACCGGGCCGGTGGATAAGAAGATGACCATCAACGCGCTGAACTCCGGGGCCAAGGTGTGGCTCGCGGACATGGAGGACTCTTCCACCCCGTCCTGGCGCAACGTGATCCAGGGCCAGCTGAACCTCACGGACGCCCTGGAGCGCAGGATCGACTTCACCTCGCCCGAGGGCAAGGAGTACAAGCTGCGCCCGGCCGGGGAGCTGCCCACAGTGGTGGTCCGTCCCCGCGGCTGGCACCTGCCGGAAAAGCACATGCTCATTGACGGCGCCCCGGTCGCGGGCGGGATCGTGGACTTCGGCCTGTACTTCTTCCATAACGCCCGGCGCCTGATCGCCCAGGGCAAGGGGCCGTACTTCTACCTGCCCAAGATCGAGAGCCGCCTCGAGGCCCGGCTGTGGAACGACATCTTCATCCTGGCGCAGGACCTGCTGGGCATTCCGCAGGGCACCATCCGCGCCACGGTGCTGATCGAGACCATCACGGCGGCGTTCGAGATGGAGGAGATCCTCTACGAACTGCGGGACCACGCGGCGGGCCTGAACGCCGGCCGCTGGGACTACATCTTCTCCCTGATCAAGAACTTCCGCACCCGCGGCCCCCGCTTCGTGCTGCCGGACCGCGGCCAGGTCACCATGACCCAGCCGTTCATGCGGGCCTACACCGAACAGCTGGTCCGGGCCTGCCACAAGCGCGGTGCCATGGCGATCGGGGGCATGGCCGCGGCCGTCCCCAACCGCAAGGACCAGGCTGCCAACGCGATCGCCTTCGAGAAGGTCCGCGCGGACAAGACCCGCGAAGCCGGCGACGGCTTCGACGGCTCGTGGGTGGCGCACCCGGACCTGGTTCCGGTCTGCCGCGAGGTGTTCGACGGCGTCCTCGGCGACCGTCCGAACCAACTGGATCGCCTCCGCGAGGACGTCACCCCGGACGACCGCGCCCTCCTGGACATCTCCACGACCACCGGAACCATCACCGAACAGGGCCTCCGGAACAACATCGAGGTGGGGATCCGTTACATCGAGTCCTGGCTGCGCGGCAACGGCGCCGTGGCCATCCACAACCTGATGGAGGACGCCGCCACCGCGGAAATCTCCCGCTCGCAGCTGTGGCAGTGGATCTTCTCCCGGGCCATCACCGACCACGGCGATGTGGTCACCCGGGAGTGGGTGGAGGACATGCTGGACGAGGAATTCGCCAAGCTGGAGCGCTTCGAGGGGGACCGTTTCGCCGACGCGCGGGACATCTTCGAGGAAGTCACCCTCAGCAACGAGTTCCCCTCGTTCCTGACCCTGCCGGCCTACGACCGCTTCCTGCATGAAGCGCGCGACGGCGCCGACGTCGCCACCGGGGACCCCGCGCTGGTTCCGGCGTAGGACTCCACGGCCCCGGGCATCCGGGTCCGCAAAGATTTCCGTTAGCTGGGCTGCCATGCCCTTCGCAACAGGCACCCCGAAATCCGGGTGGCAGTCCAGCAACGGAAGACCCCCACCTACTCGACAACGGCGTCGAGATGACGGCTAAGGCCCATGTTCCTCACGAACATGGGCCTTAGCTGTTGTCTTGATTGAAGTCACCCCGGCGCAGCTTCAACACCCTCAAGCATTTGCGGTCGCTGCCCGCGGCGGTCACTGCCCGCCCGGTACGACTAGCTCGTCCTCACGTACAGATCGGCCGCCGCCCTACAGTCCTTCGTCATCTGGAGCGCAGCACTGGTGTTGGTAAGACCAGCCCCTAGCCCTCCTGGTCGATGGCCGACATATCGCCGACGCCAGGCGTGCCATCGGCGAGCGCGTAGCGCTGCATCACCGCACCCTTCGGTGAGGCGACGACCGGCTCGATGAGTCTGAGGTTCGTCGGAACCACACCGTCGGCGAAGACTTTCTTTCCACCGCCGAGGAGGATCGGATAGACCCAGAGCGTGAGCCGATCGAAGAGCCGCTCGGCGAAAAGGGTCTGTACGAAGTCGAGGCTGCCGATGACGTGGATGTTCGCGTGCCGGTCGCGCAGTTCGCGCACGGCGGCGACGACATCAGGACCGAGCAGTGTGGAGTCGGCCCACTCGAGGGTCGGCGTCTGGCGCGAGGCCACGTATTTCGGGAGGCGGTTGAACAGCCGCGCGATTTCCCCTTCCGCGTGCGGCCAGTACGCGGCGAAGATGTCGTAGGTCCGGCGCCCAAGCAGCAGCGCGTCCATCCCCGCCATCCCGGAGTCAATTTGTTCGCCGACGACCTCGTCGAAGAGAGGCGCCTGCCAGCCGCCAAACGCGAAACCGTCGTCGGCGTCCTCGTCCGGCCCGCCGGGCGCCTGCGCGACGCCGTCGAGCGTGGTGAACAAGTCGATATGGATGAGTCCCATGCCGTGCTCCTTCTCTGTCGCCCGTCGTCGCCCCGGCGACGGGATCACTTCGACGCTGTCACACGATCCCACTGCGAAGCAACGGTTTCACCGGATCGACACGGGCATCCGACAACACCTCAGCCGAGCCACGACATCAGTCCGCCCCGAACACTAGGCGAACGTTAGGAGGCACACCCTAGCGCGGCTTGGGCACGCGGCGCAGGGACAGCGCGGTGCCCACGATGAATGCGCAGACGGAGCAGAGGATCATCAGCAGCGGGCCGGTCCAGGCTCCGGTGACCCCGTGGACGTAGCCGAGCAGTGTCGGCGCCACTGCGCCGAACGAGTACCCCGTGCCCTGGACGACGGCGGACATCCGGGCCGCTGAGGCCTGGTCCCGGGCCAGCCGGATGATGGCGAGGAAGATCAGTGTGATGCCGCCGCCCTGGGCCACACCGCCGAAGGAACACCACAGCCACCACAGCTCCGGGGCGAGCAGTAGGCCCAAAGGTACCGTGAGCCACAGCAGTCCCAGGGTGAGGCCCACCGCCGTCGTGCTGGCGAAACGGGCCGCCAGCGGCACGCCCAGTCCGCCCACAATGGCGAGAATCTGGAAGAGCGAGGACCCTGCCCCGGCGGCTGCGGGCGCCATGCCCAGGACGTCGGCCAGCAGGCTCGGCAGCCACGCGGTCACTCCGTAGTAGGAGAACGCCTGCCCGGCGAACCCGAAGGTCAGGGCCGCGGTGATCCACCGGGAGGTGAGCTTGCCTCCCGGCCGTCCCGGGTCCGTGGCGGGGACGGCTTCGGGAATAAATGCCCGCCGGCCGACGGCGATCACCCAGACCGTGCCGGCCGACACCGCGAAGAGTCCACTGGCCGCAATCGAGGCCCGCCAGCCCAGCAGATCGGCCAGCGGAGCGGACACCATGGAGGTCAGGAACGAGCCGATATTCAGCGCCGCGGTGTACGTGCCCATCGCCGCGCCCTGCCGGGCCGGGGTGAAGTCACGCCGGATGATCAGCGGGACCACGATGTTGCCGATCGTGATGGCGACACCGAGGATCACGGTGCCCAGCATGACGAGGGCGCCCCCGCCCGCGGAGCGGACCACGACGCCGAAGAGCACGCCGAGCAGGGTCAGGGTGATAGCGAACTCGGGACCCAGCTTGCGCCCGGCCAGGGAGGCCAGCGGCGCGGCCAGGGCAAAGCACAGCACGGGGATCCCGGTCAGGAATCCCAATTCCACCGGGGTGAAGCCGAGATCGTCCTCCAGCTGCGCGATTACCGGGGCCACGGCCACCAACGGGCCGCGCATGTTCAGCGCGATCAGCCCGATCGCGAGCATGAGGAGCCAGCCGCGAGGTGCCCGGGCCAGGTCGCTCATCGGGTGGGCCGGCGCCCGGCGGGCGGGCAGAAATATGGTTTCATCAGTCCCATTGCTATCACGGGCCCCTGCCGCACCTGCGGTATGTGACGCTTCAGGCGCCGCTTCCCGGGACACCCCTAGCCCGTGGCCTGCAGGGTCGCCTCTATGACGGCGGGCGAGAGCACGTGCTGCGTGACCATCTGGCTGGCGCCGAGGATGGCGGCCTGGTCCCCGGCCTTCGACACGCCGATCCGCAGGTGCGTCGTGGCCAGGGGCAGCGAGCGCCGGTAGACCACCTCGCGGACTCCGGCCATGAGGTGCTCCCCGGCCTGGCCGAGGCTTCCGCCGATCACAATCACCGAGGGGTTCAGCAGGTTCACCACCGTGGAGAGGACGTCGCCGAGGTCCCTGCCGGCCTGCCGCAACGCCTGGATGGCCTGCAGGTTCCCCTCTGCGACGAGGCGCAGCACATCGCCGCCGTCGTGCGCCGGCAGGCCCTGCTGCGTCAGCGCCTTGGCGACCGCGGGCCCGGAGGCCAGGGCTTCGAGGCATCCGTAGTTGCCGCAACGGCACAGCACGTCATCGCCGCGCGGAACCCGGACGTGTCCGAGGTCGCCGGCGGTTCCGTTGGCGCCGCGCTGGAGTTGGCCGCTGCTGATGATGCCAGCACCGATGCCGGTGGCCACCTTGATGAACAGGAAGTTGTCGTCCTCGGGCCAGTGCGCCGTGCGCTCGCCCAGCGCCATGATGTTCACGTCGTTGTCCACCAGGACCGGAACCGGGAGGGACCGCTGGACATGGCGGACGACGTCGAACCCGTCCCAGCCGGGCATGATCGGCGGCTTCACCGGCATGCCGGTGGCATGTTCCACCGGTCCAGGGAGCCCGATTCCGGCGCCGGCCAGATCCGCGGCGCCCCGGCCGGCCTCGCCGAGCAGCCGCAGCCCTTCCTCGATCACACGGTCCAGGACAACCACCGGGCCCTCGGCGACATCCTGCGCCAGCCGGCGCTCGGCGAGCACCTTCCCGCTGAGATCCGTGACGGCGATGATCACGTGCGTGGCCCCGACATCCACCGCAAGCACTACCCGGGCGGCAGGGTTGAAGGCAAAGCGCGACGGCGGCCTGCCGCCGCTGGAGCTCGCCTCCCCGGCGGGGCCAACGAGTCCCGAGACCATCAGCGCGTCGATGCGGGAGGCGACGGTGGAGCGGGCCAGCCCGGTGGTCAGGGCCAGTTCCGCACGGGTCCGGGCCTTGCCGTCGCGCAGGAGTTGGAAGAGGTCGCCGGCGCGGGACAGGCTGCCGCCAGCCTCTGGGGCTGCGGACTCTGTACCGGTGGGAGAACTCATGAGTAAGTGATAGCACGAAGATCTTCTGCATGTCACGGCGGAAAAAGATTGACACGCAGTTTTCAACTTTTGCTTGACGCCCGGCAAAAGTATCTCTAGCTTTGGCAGTGAGCCATATCACCGCCCCAAGCAGCCTCGCTGCCGGGAGGGTGCAGGTACTTGCGAAGGGGTATGGAACTTGTCGAGCCAAGAACATGCGGCACCGGCGCCGCTAGGGGTGGGGATCCTGGGGGCCGGCCACCTCCCGGGCGTCCTCTCCACTGCGATCTTCGCCTTCCTGCTGGCCTGGAACGACTACCTGGTTGCCATCGTGTTCCTGCGCTCCACAGAAATCTTCACCCTGCCCATGGGCGTGCAGTCCTTCTTCCAGCAGAATCAAACGGACTGGACCTCCGTCATGGCCCTGGCTGTGATCATGATGCTCCCGCCCATCCTCGTCTTCGCTGCCCTGAACAAGTACTTCGGCGTCGGCGGTATTGGCGGATACCTCGGCCGCTAGTCCCTCCCCTACTTGAAAACAACCGACTCCCAGCAAAGGAATCCCGTGTCTTATTCAATCCAGCTGTACACCCTCCGCAACGCCCTCCAGGAAGACCTGCCCGGCACCATCAGACAAGTCGCCGAGCTGGGCTTCACCCAGGTGGAGCCGTACAACTTCGTGGCGACGGCCAAGGAGCTCGGCGCGGCCCTGAAGGACAACGGCCTGACCGCCCCGTCCGGCCACGCCCCGCTGCTGAGCCAGGACCAGGACGAAATCTTCGCCGCGGCCCAGGAACTGGGCATCAGCACGGTGATCGATCCCTACCTCCCGGCCGAGCACTGGCAGTCCGCCGAAGATATCCAAGCCACCGCCGCGAAGCTCAACGCCGCCGCCAAGAAGGGCGCCGGGTACGGCATCCGCGTCGGTTACCACAACCATGCCTGGGAGCTGGAGTCCAGCATTGAGGGACAGACGGCACTGGAGTACTTCGCCGGGCTGCTGGACCCGGAACTGGTCCTGGAGGTGGACACCTACTGGGCCGCCGTCGGCGGCCAGGACCCGGTCCAGCTGCTGCAGCGCCTCGGCGACCGCGTCAAGTTCATCCACATCAAGGACGGTCCCGTCAACACCGACACCAAGGCGCAGCAGCCTGCCGGGCAGGGCAAGATTCCCGTGTGGGACGTCATCGCCGCGGCACAGTCCCTGGAAGTCGGCGTGGTGGAATTCGACGACTACTCCGGCGACATCTTCGACGGCATCGCCCAGAGCCTCGGCTACCTGCAGAGCGGTTCCGCCAGTGCGCAGGGCGTGAACGCATGAGCGCCGCACAGAATCAGGCAACCGGGCGCGGCCCGGTGGGCGTGGCGGTCATTGGGGCCGGCAACATCAGCAAGCAATACCTGGACAACCTGAGGGTCTTCCCCGACATCAAGGTCCACGTGATCGCCGACCTCTTCGAAGAGGCCGCCGAGGCGCGTGCGAAGGAATACGGCATCCCGGAGTGGGGCGGGGTCGATGCCGCCCTGAACCACCCCGACGTCGAGATCATCGTCAACCTGACCATCCCGGCTGCACACGTCGAAGTGGCCACGGCCGCCGTCAACGCCGGCAAACACGTCTGGACCGAAAAGCCGTTCTCGCTGGACCGCGACTCCGGCCTCGGCCTGCTGAAAACGGCCGACGCCGCCGGGCTGCGGCTCGGCTGCGCCCCGGACACGTTCCTCGGGGCCGGGCTGCAGACCGCGCGGCGGCTGATCGAACGCGGCGACATCGGCACGCCGCTGACGGCCATGACCACGTTCCAGACCCCCGGGCCGGAATCCTGGCACCCGAACCCCGCGTTCCTGTTCCAGTACGGTGCCGGGCCCCTGTTCGACATGGGCCCCTACTACCTGACGGCCCTGGTGCAGACGTTCGGCTCCGTGCGCCGCGTGGCCGCCACGGGCTCGAAGGCCAAACAGGTCCGGGTCATCGGCTCCGGGCCCAAGGCCGGCGAGGAATTCACGGTCGAGGTCCCCACCCACGTGTCCGCCATGGCCCAATTCGAGTCCGGCGCGTCCTCCCACAGCGTCTTCAGCTTCGAGTCGCCGCGGCTGCGGATGGGCTTCGTGGAGATCACCGGAACCGAGGCCACCATCTCGCTGCCGGATCCGAACTACTTCGACGGCAACGTCAGGCTCTGGCGCGCCGGCGACGAGGAATGGACGGTCATCCCGGCCACCGGACCGAGCCAAGGCCGCGGCATGGGCGTGCTGGACATGGCCCGCTCCATCCGCGCCGGCGTCCCGCACCGCGCCACCGGCAACCTCGCCTACCACGTCCTGGACACCATGGTCTCGATCTCCGAGTCGATCGATTCCGGCACCTTCATCGACGTCGAAAGCGCCGTCCCCGCCTCCGCAGCCCTCCCCGAGGACTGGGACCCCACAGCTTCCACACTCTAGGAACCAGCAATGAACTCCCAAGAAACCAGCCCCGGCCCTCCCCCTTTGGGGGTGGCCATGATCGGGTACGCGTTCATGGGCAAAGCCCACTCGAACGCCTGGCGCAACGTGGCCAGCTACTTCGACGTCCCGGCCTTCGAACGGCGCGTCCTGGTCGGACGCGACCCGGCCGGGGTCGCCGAGGCTGCCGCGAAGTACGGCTGGGCGGAGTCCGCCACGGACTGGCGCGCAGTCCTTGACCGGGACGATATCCACATCGTCGATATCTGCGCGCCGGGGTTCATGCACGCGGAAATCGCCATCGCCGCGCTGTCCGCCGGCAAGCACGTCCTCGTCGAAAAGCCGCTGGCGAATACCCTGGCCGAGGCTGAGGCCATGGCGGCGGCGGCCCGGAGCGCCCAGGACAAAGGGGTGCAGTCCATGATCGGCTTCAACTACCGCAGGGTCCCGGCCCTGGCGCTGGCCCGGGAGCTGATCGCGGAGGGCCGGCTCGGCACCGTCCGGCACGTCCGCGCGGCCTACCTGCAGGACTGGCTCGTGGACCCGGACTCGCCCATGACCTGGCGGCTGAGCAAGGAAACCGCGGGTTCGGGGGCGCTGGGCGACATCGCCAGCCATGCGATTGACCAGGTGTTGTTCCTCCTCGGCGACCAGGTCACCGAGGTCACCGGCCGGCTGCACACCTTCACGCCCAGCCGGCCCGGCCCCAATGGTCCGGAACAGGTGACTGTCGACGACGCCGCGTGGGCCACGCTGACCCTCGCCTCCGGGGCCATCGCCTCCGTGGAGGTCTCCCGGGTGGCCACCGGGCAGAAGAACTCGCTCAAGCTGGAGATCTATGGCGACAAGGGCGCCCTGCTGTTTGATCTGGAGGACCTGAACGAGCTCGGATTCCTCGACGCCACGCTGCCCGTCCGCGAACAGGGCTTCCGCCGCATCCTCGTCAACGAACCCGAGCACCCGTATCTTGAAGCATGGTGGCCGCAGGGCCACGTGATCGGCTGGGAACACACGTTCACGCACGAGATCCGAGACTTCCTCCTGGCGGTGGGCAGCGGAACCCAGCCGTCGCCGTCGTTCGAGGACGGCTTGGCCGTCCAGCGGATCCTCACAGCCGTGGAGGAAAGCGCCGCGGCCAGAAGTTCGCTCATCCAGCTCACTCCGTCCGCATCGACCACCCAGACGACGACTACCGAAGGAGCCTGACATGCCCCGCCCCTACACCCTGTTCACCGGCCAGTGGGCCGATCTGCCGTTCGAGGAAGTCGCGCGCCTGGCCTCCGGCTGGGGCTACGACGGCCTGGAAATCGCCGTCTCCGGCGACCACCTGGACGCCTGGCGGTGGGACGAGCCCGGCTACGTCGAGTCCAAACTCGCCGTGCTGGAGAAGTACAACCTGAAGGTTTGGGCCATCTCCAACCACCTCAAGGGCCAGGCCGTGTGCGACGACCCGATCGACTTCCGCCACGAGGCCATCGTCGGGGCCAAGGTCTGGGGCGACGGCGACCCCGAAGGCGTCCGCACGCGCGCCGCCGAGGAAATGCGGCACACCGCCCGGCTCGCCAAGGCCCTGGGCGTGGACACCGTGGTCGGCTTCACCGGCTCCTCCATCTGGCAGTACGTCGCGATGTTCCCGCCCGTGCCGGAGAAGGTGATCGAGGCCGGCTACCAGGACTTCGCGGACCGCTGGAACCCGATTTTGGACGTCTTCGACGAGTGCGGCGTCCGCTTCGCGCACGAGGTCCACCCCTCCGAGATCGCCTACGACTACTGGACCACCGTCCGGACCCTCGAGGCGATCGGCCACCGCAAAGCTTTCGGGCTGAACTGGGACCCGTCCCATTTCATGTGGCAGGGCATCGACCCGGTCTCCTTCATCTGGGACTTCAAGGACCGGATCTACCACGTGGACTGCAAGGACACCAAGCTGCGGCCCACCGGCCGGAACACCGTGATGGGCTCACACCTGCCCTGGGGCGACCCGCGCCGCGGCTGGGACTTCGTCTCCGCTGGCCGCGGGGACGTGCCCTGGGAATCGTCCTTCCGCGCCTTGGCCGCGATCGGCTACGACGGCCCCATCTCGGTCGAATGGGAGGACGCCGGCATGGACCGGCTCCACGGCGCCCCCGAAGCCCTCGCCGCGCTCAAGAAGTACGATTTCCCGCCCTCGAACACCTCCTTCGACGCCGCCTTCAAGCAGTAAGGGACCAGCCGAAAAGCGGCAATAGTGAACGCTCGTTTATTCCTTGACGGATCAGAACCGCTGCTGTAACAGTTAGCTCGTGGAGGGCGCATCGATGGAGAACCACAACGAAACTGATGCCGTGAATGCTTCCGAGGCGCTCCACTCCGGTTCCCCGGCACCACCGCCAATCCTGGAAGTCCGCGGACTGACCAAGAGTTTTTTCGGCATACCCGTACTGGAAGACGCCCATCTCAGCCTTCACCGGGGAGAGGTGCACGGGCTCATGGGGGAAAACGGCGCCGGAAAGTCCACCCTGATGAAGGTGCTGGCCGGTGTGTACCAGCCCGACGCCGGAACCGTCCTCCTGGACGGCGAGGAAGTCAACTTTAGCCACCCCACGAAGGCGCACGAAGCCGGGCTGTCGTCGGTGTTCCAGGAGTTCAACCTCCTGCCGGACCGGACGGTGGCCGAGAACATCTATCTTGGCCGGGAGCCGCGCCGCGGACTGCTCGTGAACAAGGCCCTGATGAATTCGAAAACGGCGGAGTTGCTTGATTCCCTGGGGATCACCGCCATCCGGCCCACCATGCAGGTGCGGAGCCTGACTGTGGCTGAGCAGCAGATAGTGGAGATCGCGAAGGCAGTCAGCTACGACGCGCGGATCATCTCCATGGACGAGCCGACTGCGGCCCTGGCCGGCGCCGAAGTTGAACTCCTCTACGAGATCGTGGCACGCCTTCGTGAACGTGGGACGGCCATCCTCTATGTCTCCCACCGCCTCCGCGAAGTGTTCGACCTCTGCGACGTCATCACCGTCCTGAAGGACGGCAAGGTGGTCAGCACCCTACCCGCCTCGGAACTTGACGACGCCCAGCTGGTCCGGCTGATGGTGGGCCGGCCCATTTCGGCGTTCTTCCCGGACAAGCTACCCCGGGAGGACGGGGACCCCGACGGTCCGGGGGAGAAGCCGATCCTCGAGTTGCAAGGCGCCGGAAACGGCCAGCTGGACGGGATAAGCCTCAGCATTCGCCCCGGCGAGATTGTCGGCTTGGCCGGGCTTCAAGGGTCCGGCCGCACGGAACTGCTTCATGGCATCTTTGGCGCAGCACCCTTCACCCGCGGAACAATGAAAATGGCCGGCGGGGAGCTGTTGCCCAAGTCGCCGCGCCAAGGCGTGCGGGCGCGGATGGCCCTGATCACAGAGGACCGCAAGGCTGAAGGCCTGAGCCTGAACCAGTCCATCCTGGACAACGCACTTAGTGTGATCAGGTCAGTTTTTCCACGCCGCACAGGGACCGTCAGGACAGAAATCCCGGGCGTATTCTCCTCCCTCGAGGTTATCGCCCGTGACCTGGACCAGGAGGTGCAGTACCTGTCGGGCGGCAACCAGCAAAAGGTGGTCCTCGCCAAGTGGCTGGCTATCCGCCCCCGGCTTGTCCTGCTGGATGAACCCACCCGCGGCATTGACGTGGGGGCCAAGGTGGCGGTTTACCGGCTGATGCGCCAGCTCGCGGCGGAGGGCAAGGCCATCTTGATGGTGTCCAGCGAGCTCCCAGAAGTTATCGGCATGTCGGACCGGATCCTTGTCATGCGTGATGGCCGGCTCGTCGGCGAACTGCCTGCCGGAACGTCAGAGGAAGCCATCCTCCAGCTGGGCACCGGCGCCAGGACAGCACCCGAAGGAGAGGCATGAAACAGCGAGCGGGCTTCTTCCAGAGGCTGTCCTCCACGCAGATCGTCTACCTGGTGGCGCTGGTGACACTCATCCTGGGTGTGTTGTTGGTGAACTCCATCGGGCGGAGTTTCTTCAGCCCAGGAAATATCTCGAGCATCCTGACCGGAACCAGCGTTCTGGGCTTCATCGCCATCGGCCAGACACTGGTCATCCTGGCAGGCAGCCTGGATCTGTCAGTTCCCTACGTCACCAGTCTGGCCAGCCTCATCGCCGCCGGGGTGATGGCCAACAACTCAAACAACGTCCTGTCCGGAGTCCTGCTGACGCTGGGGACGGCAGCAGTCATTGGACTCGCGAACGGGCTGATCGTCGCCCGCCTGAATGTGCACGGATTCATCGCCACGCTCGGCGTTGGCTTGATCATCAGCGGCTACCTCGCCACCAATTTTAAGGGCAGCTTCGGCGAGACACCGCTAGCGTTCCGCTTGGTCGGCGCCACGGGGATCGGCCCGGTTCCGATCTCCACGATCATCATGCTGGCCTGCGCGGGCCTGGCCGGGCTGCTCCTGCACCGTACCCGCGTCGGGCACCACCTGTACGCTGTCGGCGGCGACATTGCCGTCGCCCGTACGTCCGGAATCCGCGTTGACGTGCCGGTCATTACGGCGCACGTCATCTGTTCAGTACTGGCGGGGATGGCAGGGCTGCTCCTTGCCAGCAGGCTGGGCGTGGGTAGTCCCACTGTGGGTTCCCAGGGCGGCTACGATCTGCTCTCCATCGCAGCAGTTGTGCTCGGCGGCACGTTGCTCTCCGGCGGCAAAGGGACTATCACCGGCACCCTCGGCGGCGTGCTGATCTTTGCCATGCTGGACAACATCATGTCCGTCATGCAGGTCAACCCGTTCCTGAAGGACGTGGTCAGAGGCGTAGTCATCGTCGTCGCCGTCGCCGTCTATGCCCGGCGCCGGATCGTCAGCAGGCCCGAACGGTTCGACTCGAAAGGTTCCGCGGAAACGCCCGCTGCCCAGCCTGTGCCCGCGGAGGGGCCATGAGCACAGCACTGAACTCCGAGCGCAGCGCAGTTCTCAAGCGCAACCGAGCTAGCCGTTCCGAGCGGCTCCTGCGCGCCGTCCGCACCCCCGGCGGCGCCGTCTTCATCCTGCTGATCGGCCTCCTGGTGGCAATCATCGTCTTGAATCCGTCCTTCGGGGAGCCGGGCTCCTTCATCCGGTTCATCGGCAGGACTGCCCCCATTGCCATCGCCGCCATCGGCCAGTACTTCGTCATTGTCGGCGGGGAATTCGACCTGTCGATGGGATCGGTCGTGACGATGCAGGTCATCGTTGCCGGCAACCTGATACGGCAGGACGATTCCAAGGTGATCCCCGTGCTGGTCCTGATGTTTGTGCTGGGAGCATTCATCGGGCTGGTGAACGGACTGATCACCACGCTCCTGCAAGTCCCGAGTTTCATTGTCACGCTGGGCATGATGCTGGCGCTGCTCGGGCTGGTCCTCTACTGGACCGGCGGCGCGGCCCAGGGGAACCCTGCGGACAGCTTCCGGCAGATCGGGCGCGGCGGCATCCAGGACGTTCCGGTCCTGGACATCATTCCCTACCCGGTCATTATCCTGACGGCGGTGGCGGTAGCGGCGTTCGTCCTGATGCGCCGCCCCTACGGCCGCATGCTTATCGCGATCGGCGACAATCCTGCGGCGGCGGCACTTACCGGCTCCCCCGTCTGGTGGGTGCGGACGCGCGCCTTCATGATGTCGTCGCTGTCGGCCACCGTGGCCGGCATCCTGCTCGTGGGTTACGCCGGCGTGCACCCGTCGGTGGGGCGCGGGTACGAGTTCACGGCGATCACCGCCGTCGTTCTCGGGGGCGTTGTGCTGGGCGGCGGACGCGGCTGGGTCCTGTCCGCCGCGGCCGGGGCGTTCGCCCTGGAGTCGTTGTTCACCCTCCTAAACTTCATGGGCGTCCAGGCGACGTGGCGGGACACGGTCCAAGGAGCAATCATCATCATCGCTGTGGCCGCGGCATCCAGGTCGTGGCAGCGCAAGCGCAAGGGAGCCAGTTCCGCTGCCCATGACGAACAGCACAAGTTGGCCGCAGCACCCACGCCCGCCGAGGGCATCGAACAAGGAGGAGAAAGAGTCTGATGCGCAATAATCCTGTCCGCGCGATCGCCCTTGCCGCAACACTGCCGCTGGTGGCCCTGACCGCCTGTACCACCACCGACCCATCCGTCACCCAAACATCAGGGACCAGCACCGGCTCTGCGGCGGCATCCAGCCCGGCAAGCAAAGACTGGTTTGACCAGGCGCTGTACGACACACAGAACCAGCAGCGCTCGGCAACCTTTGAAGGGAGCCCGGAGAAGCCCTACCTGCAGTACATCGCGGGCCCGATGACGGACACGTCCAAGTTCAAGGCCCCGGGAGCGCACAAGGTCTGCTTCGCCAACGCCTCCATCTCCAACCCGTGGCGGCAAACCGGGTGGATCACCATGAATCAGCAACTCAAGGCACTCCAGGGCTCCGGGGTCATTTCCGAAATGGAAACACGGGATGCCAAGGACAATGACAACACCCAAATTGCGGACATCGACTATTTCATCGCCGAGGGCAAGTGCGATGCGTTCGTCATTTCACCCAATTCCACGGCCGCCCTCACGCAGGCCGTCGAACGTGCCTGCCAGACGGGCAAGCCCGTGGTGGTGTTTGACCGCGGTGTGGAGACGGACTGCGCCACCACGTTCATCCATCCGATCGGCGGATTCGCCTGGGGCATCGACACCGCCACTTTCCTGAGTGACAAGCTTCAGTCCGGGGACAAGGTTGTTGCCCTTCGCATCCTCCCGGGTGTGGATGTCCTGGAGCACCGCTGGGCGGCGGCCAAGAAGATCTTCGAGGAAAAGGGAATCCAGGCCAAGGACTACTTCACCAACGCCGACCCCACCGAGATCAAGAAGATCATCTCCGATGAACTGGCCACGGGCGACGTCAAGGGCGTTTGGATGGACGCCGGAGACGGTGCGGTGGCGGCCCTCGAGGCCTTCGAGGATGCAGGCAAGAAGCTGCCCGTGATGACCGGCGAGGATGAGATGAGCTTCCTGACCAAGTGGAAGCAAACCGGAATCGACGCCATGGCCCCGGTCTATTCGAACTTCCAATGGCGAACCCCGCTGCTGGCATTGGAAAAGATCTTTAAGGGCGAGCCGATTCCGACCGAATGGGTTCTGCCGCAGAAGCCCATCCTCGCGGACGAACTGGACCAATGGCTGCAGCGTAACCAGGGCATGCCCAGCGGGCACTACGCCAAGTTCGGCGGTGAGGACCTGGCCGGCTACCCGGAGGTCTGGCAGCAACGGCAGATTCCCTGACGCGGCCCGGCGGTCGCGCGGGATACCCCTCCCCGCGGGACCGCCGCGTCTGGAACAGTCGGCAGGACAAACAGACGGAAGGAGACAGCTTGGAGCGTCTGACCGGAATCAGCACCTGGGTCTGGGAATCCCCCTTGACCGACTCCAACCTCCCCGGACTCCTCGCAAAAATCGCCGCCATAGGGTTTGACGCCGTCGAACTTCCGCTGGAAAACGAGGGCGACTTCACGCCCGCAGCGGTACGGGAATCCCTCGCGGGAAACGGGCTCAAACCGTTCGTGGTGGGGGCCATGGCACCGGGGCGGGACCTCGTAGCCGCGGATCAGGCTTCCGTGGAAAGGACCCAGGCCTACCTGTCAGCCTGCATCACCATGGCCAGCAGCATCGGCTCGCCCACGGTCTGCGGACCTTTCTATGCCCAAACGGGTCGAGTCTGGCGGATGTCGCGGGAGCAGCGACGCGACGCCTACGCGGAGCTGCGCCGAAACCTCCAGCCGGTCGCGGCCCGGGCCCAGGAGGCGGGCGTGGTGCTGGGCATCGAGCCGCTAAACAGGTATGAAACTTCGCTGATTAACACGGTGGACCAGGCGCTTGAGGCGCTGGGGCCACTGCTCGGGAACGGCGTCGGCCTCGCGCTGGACAGTTACCACCTGCACATAGAGGAGCGTTCGGTGGCCGCGGCGATCCGGGCCGCCGGAGAACATCTGGTGCACGTGCAGGTCTGCGGCAACGACCGCGGTGCCCCCGGCGGGGACCAGACTGATTGGAAAAGCTTCCTGCACGTCCTGAATGAGGTGGGCTACACGGGACCACTCAACATTGAAAGTTTCACCGTCGACAATGCCGCCATTGCGGTCGCGGCATCGATCTGGCGGCCGCTGGCCCCCAGCCAGGACCAGTTGGCGGAAAGTGGCCTCGCTTTCCTGCGCAGCCTGTGAGTGCGCTGCGGGCATGGAGACCGACGCCCGCTAGAGTCTTTTAGGGACAGCCAACGCCGCCGGAGGCGCCGTTTGACGGCGTTGGTCGGAGAGAAAAATCCAGCACTAGCCGGGAGATCCCCCATGACCCACGTACTCCGAAAGGCAACCGCGGACGACGCCGGGAGGCTGGCAGCACTGGCGGCCGTCACCTTCCCGCTCGCGTGCCCGCCGCAATCCCGGCCAGAAGACATCGCGGCACATCTGGCCAATACCCTGAGCGAGCCCAATTTCCGGGCCTATCTGGCGGATCCAGAGGTAACGGTGCTGGTGATCGACGCCGACGGCGAGCTCCGCGGCTACAGCCTGCTGGTGGCCCGCCCCACCCGGGACCCGGAGGTGGCCGCTGTCCTGAGCGAACTGCCGTGCACCGAGCTGAGCAAGTGCTACGTCCACCCGGACCACCACGGGCTCGGCGCCTCGGCCGAACTGATGCACGCCAGCGTCGGCGCGGCCGCGGCGGCCGGCGCCCGAGGGCTCTGGCTCGGCGTGAACAGCCAGAACGCCCGGGCCATCCGGTTCTACGAGAAGTCCGGCTTCCGCAAGGTCGGCACCAAGTCCTTCCAGCTCGGCGACACCGTGGAGCACGACTTCGTGATGGAGCGCCCGGTCGCGCCGTGAGCGCGGGGCCTGTGAGCACGGGTCTGTGGCTGCCAGCCCGTCAGCCGGCGGGCCGTGACGAAGCCGACATGCCGCCGGGGAATGGACCCGGCGCCGGCGGGGTTGTTGCCGGCATGAAGATTGAGATCTGGTCAGACGTCGCCTGCCCCTGGTGCTACATCGGCAAACGCCGTTTCGAAACCGCCCTCGCGGCCTTCCCGCACCGCGATTCCGTGGAGGTGCAGTGGCGCAGTTACCAGCTGGACCCAACGCTCCCGGAGCACTACGACGGCACCGAACTGGACTACCTGAGCACGCGCAAGGGCATGGCGCCGGCACAGGTATCGCAGATGTTCGAGCACGTCGCGGCCCAGGCCAAGGGTGAGGGGCTGAACTACCGGTTCGACGCCGTCGTGGTGGCCAACAGCTTCACCGCCCACCGGCTGATCCACCTCGCCGCCGGCCACGGAAAGCAGGATGCCGCGAAGGAACGCCTGCTCAGCGACCACTTCGAACACGGCAGGGACATCGGCAGCCAGGAGTACCTGACCGCACTGGGCCTGGACCTCGGGCTCGACGCCGGCGAACTGGCGGAACTGTTCAGCACGGACGCCTACTCCGACGCCGTCCGCAACGACATCGCCGAGGCCCGGGCCCTGGGCATCAGCGGCGTCCCGTTCTTCGTGATTGACCGGAAATTCGGGCTCTCGGGCGCCCAGCCTGCGGAAACCTTCAGCGCGGCCCTCGAGCAGGCGTGGCAGGACAGCCACCCGCTGGTCATGGTGGGCGCCGCCGGGTCGGAAGCCGCCGCGGGCGCAACCGCCGGGGGCGCCAGCGGCGCGGGAGCCGCCGCGGACAGTGCCACGGATTCCGGCGCCTGCGGCCCCGACGGCTGCGCCGTCTGAGTCCGCCCCGGCAGGTCGCCTGAGGTTCGGCCGCCTTTTCCCAGCCGGTCCGGCCTAGCGCGGATCCCCGGCCTAGAGTGGAGCATGGACACTTCGGCCGGCCCGGGCGGACGCCGGACCTCCTTGTTTACGGACCACTATGAGCTGACCATGTTCCAGGCGGCTCTGCACTCCGGCGCGGCCCACCGCCGGTCCGTCTTCCAGGCCTTTGCCCGGGGGCTGCCGGCCGGGCGCCGGTACGGCATCGTGGCCGGCACCGGCCGGCTCCTTGAGGGGATCGCGGACTTCCGCTTCGAGGCGGACGACCTCGATTTCCTGGCAGGCACCGGTGTGGTCCAAGAGGATACGCTGGACCAGCTGGCCGCCTTCCGGTTCTCCGGCGACATCTGGGGCTACCCGGAAGGCGAAGCGTATTTCCCGCACTCCCCCGTCCTGATCATCGAATCGACGTTCGCCGAGGCCTGCGTCCTGGAGACCTACGTCCTGTCAGTGCTGAACCATGACAGCGCCATCGCGTCGGCCGCGTCCCGGATGATCAGTGCAGCCGGCGGCAGGCCCTGCATTGAGATGGGCTCACGCCGCACCCACGAGGAAGCTGCCGCCGCAGCGGCCCGCGCGGCCGTGATCGCCGGCTTTTCCGGCACCTCCAACCTGGCTGCCGGGCGGCGCTACGGCCTCCGGACCGTCGGCACCGCCGCCCACTCCTTCACCCTGCTCCACGACTCCGAGCGCGACGCCTTCGCGGCCCAGCTGGCCTCGCTGGGGCCCGGGACCACGCTGCTCGTGGACACGTACGACGTCGAGGCGGCGGTCCGCACCGCCGTCGGCCTCGCCGGAGACAGCCTCGGGGCTATCCGGCTGGACTCCGGGGACCTCGTGGCCCAGGCCCGGTGGGTCCGCGAACTCCTGGACAGCCTCGGCAATGTGCACACCAGGATCGTGGTCACCTCAGACCTGGACGAATTCTCCGTCGCCGCTCTCCGGTCCGCCCCGGCCGATTCCTACGGCATCGGCACTGCGCTCGTGACCGGTTCCGGTGCGCCCACGGCCGGCATGGTCTACAAGCTGGTGAGCCGGGCCGGGGACTCCGGTGAGCTGACTGCCGTGGCGAAGACCTCGAAGGACAAGATCAACATGGGCGGCCGCAAGTTCGCCGTGCGACGCCTCAACGACAGCGGCACCGCCACCCACGAGGTCCTCGGCGTGGGCCACCCGCCGGCCGCCGTCCCGAACGGTCGCCCGCTGCTGCAGCAGTTCATGAAGGATGGCGAAATCCTGCCCGGCTGGACCGGGCCGGACGCCGTGGGGCGGGCCCGGGAGCGGCACACGGCCTCCATGGCAGAGCTGCCCCGGGTGGTGGACAGGCTGCAACCGGGCGAACCGGCCATCCCCACCATCTACGAATAAGGCGGGGAGCAGGCACTCTTCGCGGAGGGGTCTTCGCAAGTCGTTCCAGGCGGGGCCGACGGCCTAGTCTGACGACCGGTGAAGGACAAAGATGCCGCCGTATGCGGGCTGGTCCGATCGCTGCCGATCGCTGTCGGTGTATTCGCTCAGCACAGCGTAGATGCGCCTGATGAGGTCCTCGGCGTCTTTCTCGGAGAGGTGCAGAACGAAGCGTGAGAGGCTGGTGAGCGCATCCGGCCCGGCTTCCGTCAGCTCTTCCCGAAACGCCTCGATCGGTGCCATTGGACCGTCCGGACCAGCTTCACGCAGTGCGGTGTCCAGGTTCCAGGACCGTCCCGTGGAACGATACGGCTTCTCAAGCGCACCGCTGACCCCCGTGCGGACCTCGGCGGGTTCAAGGAATCCGGTTGAGAGCAATTGCCGCACGTGATAAAGCATCGTCCCCGGATCCTGACCCAGCCGATCGGCGAGTTGCTTGTTGGTCAGTTCGTGGAGCCCGCACAGGCGCAGGATCCTCAGGCGCAGCGGATGGGCCAGGGCCTTAATTTCGCGGGCGCTGGCGGCGGGTTTCTTCTCGTTCGCGCTCGTCGGCTCTGCGTCCGTCATGTACCCATCCTACGATCTGATGTACTAATTTCAACCACCTTGAATTTTCTCAATCAATAGGGAATGGTTCACCTATGACTAGTCACTCTGCGCAGGTGCAGGCACGGAGTGATGCGCCGCTGGGTGCGTCCTACTGGAAGCTGTGGACCTCATCCGGGCTGTCCAACCTCGCAGACGGCGTCTTCAAGATCGCGCTGCCGCTGCTGGCCATTCAGTTCACTCAGTCACCCACGCTGATTGCCGGGCTGACCGTCGCAGCCACGCTTCCCTGGCTTCTCTTCGCCCTCACTGCCGGAGCGCTGGCCGACCGGCTGGATAGGCGCAAGCTGATGTTGTGGGCCAACCTCAGCCGCGCGATGCTGCCCGCCTTGCTGGTCGCCGTCGTCCTGCTGGATTTGGGCTCCATTTGGGCTCTGTACATCGTCGCATTGATGGTGGGTGTGGCTGAAACGCTCTACGACACCTCCGCGCAGTCGATCCTGCCCCAGGTGGTGCACAGGGATCAGCTTTCGCGCGCCAACGGCCGGCTCTACGCCGTCGAGCTCACCGCCAACCAGTTCGTTGGTCCACCGCTGGGCGGGCTGCTGGTGGCCATCGGCGTCGTTGCGGGCTTTGCCGCGCCGGCGGCACTGTGGCTTGCGGCCGCCGGTGTCCTGTTCCTGGTCCCGGGAGCTTTTCGCACAGAGCGGGAGGTGAAGACGACACTGCGATTCGACGTTGCTGAGGGTTTGCGGTTCCTCTGGAACCAGAAGATCCTTCGCACGCTCGCGGTGATGACCGGGGTGTTCAACTTCGCATCCAACGCGGCATTCGCGGTCTTGGTGCTGTTTGCCGTGGGCCCGGCTTCAGAAATGGAACTGTCCGAGGTGGGGTTCGGCCTACTTTTGACGACCTCCGCTTTGGGCGCCTTCGTTGGCTCGTTCATCGCCGAACCGGTGGAGTCCAAGCTGGGTAGGTCCAGGTCCCTGACGCTCACGATCTTCGGGGGCGCGCTGCTGGTGGGTGCGCCCGCCATGACCGACAGCCCTTACGTTCTTGGCCCCATCCTCTTTGTGGGCGGCATGCTGATCGTGCTTTGGAACGTCATTACCGTATCCCTGCGCCAGCGCATTACGCCCAACCCCTTGCTGGGCAGAGTCAACAGCGTCTACCGCCTGCTGGCTTGGGGAACCATGCCGCTCGGTGCAGCAGCGGGCGGACTGCTGGCCCAATGGCTGGGCCTGCAGGTCATGTTCGGCATCATGGGAGTGCTGACCCTCGCGCTACTGGGGATGATGCCCATCCTCACGGACAAGGCAATCGCCGCGGCCGACGTCGAATCCTGAGTGGTGTTCCCGCGCCGGCCCGGCCGGAAGTGTCGGGACCGGTGCGTCACCGTTGCACTGGGTCAATGGCCGGGTCCGGTGACGATCTTCTTCCGTTCCGATTCGTGCGCGCCGCCCTTCTTCGCCAGCGTGGAGCACGCCTCTTCGATGTCTCGGGCGAGCGTGTCGACGTGCTCGCGGCTCATCGTTTCCTTGACCAGGGCACGCATGATCGTCACGTCCTGGGCGTTCGGCGGCAGGGTGTAGGCCGGCACCATCCAGCCGCGTTCGGCCGAGAGCTGCCAGGCAATGTCGAACTCGTCGTACCCGGGGTCGGCGGCGAGCCGGAACGCGACCAGGGGAAGTTGCTCCTCGTCGGGGCCGATGATCTCGAACCGGCCCATGGCCTCCAACTTCTCGGCGAGGACGCGGGCGTTGGTCTGCATGTTCTGCATGA
Source organism: Arthrobacter sp. LAR12-1-1.1 (assembly GCF_040676555.1). Lineage (NCBI taxonomy): Bacteria > Bacillati > Actinomycetota > Actinomycetes > Micrococcales > Micrococcaceae > Arthrobacter > Arthrobacter sp. LAR12-1-1.1. Next base: position 206,605 of record NZ_JBEGIG010000067.1, read on the forward strand.
TGTAGGTGTAACCGGCGCGGCCATAGCGCACGAAGTTGTAGTACTGGGCGAGAACCATCGACGAGCCCGTGGAGAAGTTCAGGGTGAAGGTCGAGTCGGTCTTGCCGAGGTAGTTCTCCTCGAAAACAAGGTCCTTGGCCAGGTCGGCCTTCTCCCGGAAGATCAGCCAGCCGATGCCGGGATAGACCAGTCCGAACTTATGCCCGGAGACATTGATCGAGTGGACCTGCTCGAGCCGGAAGTCCCACTCGGAGTCCGGGTAGAGGAAGGGCCAGACGAACCCCCCACTGGCCCCGTCCACGTGCAACGGCACATCAAGGCCACGCTCACGCTTGATCCGTAGCAGCAGATCGTTGATGCCGGCGATGTCGTCCTTGTGCCCAGTGAACGTCGTACCCAGCACGGCAGCGACACCGATGGTGTTCTCATCGACATGGGCCTGCACGTCCTCCGGGCCGATCGTGTACTTCCCCGGCTGCAACGGCACGATCCGCGGCTCGACGTCGAAGTAGCGGCAGAACTTCTCCCACACGACATGCACGTCGCCGCCGAACACCAGGTTCGGGCTCGACGTCGACGCGCCGGCGGCCTCGCGACGCTTGCGCCAGTTCCACTTCAGGGACAGGCCGCCGAGCATGATCGCCTCGGACGATCCTTGGGTTCGGGCTCCCGTCGTCTCGCCGGGCGCGTGGAAGAGGTCGGCGAGCATCCGAATGCAGCGCTGCTCGATCTCGGCCGTGCGGGGATATTCGGCGTGGTCGATGAAATTGCGGTGCAGGTTCGCGGCGATGATCTGCTGGGCCTGCGGCTCCATCCATGTCGTCACGAAGGTCGCCAGGTTCCGGGCCGGATCACCCTCCAGCGCCAGGTCCTCCGAGACCAGGCGCAAAGCGTCCTCAGCAGGAATGCCGGTCTCCGGGAACTCCCGGCTCGGAACCTCCTGGGTGACGAATCGGTTGCCGAACAGCGCCACGTCGGCATCGGCCGGCTGGAAATTTGCTGACATCACTTCTCCTTCAGAGACTGTTGAAAAGGGGTTACGGATGAGCTCCCCGGTGCGCAGGAACCGAGGCGTCGGTGGATTCTGGACTCAGCATCAGAATCGCTCCGGTGAGGAAGCACAGGCCGCCCACGAGTGTGCCGAGATTGGACAGCTCGGCGTTCCACACTTCGCCGCTCGACGGTATGACAAAGGCCGCGACAGCCGAGATGCCGAAGGCAACAGAGCCGGCCACGTTGATCACGCCGATCTTCCATGTCCGCGGCCTGGGCAGGCCGGCGATGGCGCCACGACCGGCGTCCCGCAACGCAACCCCGCTTGAAACGAGGAAGGCGACTGAACCCAGCGCATCGGGTCGCCACACCCGCTGCTCGGTCAGCGCCGCACTGAGATTGTCCCGCAGTGCATTTCCCGTACTCCAGTTGAACCACAGCGTGCCGGCAAGTTGAACCGCGCCAGCGAGCCAGCCGAGATTCCGCGGCGCCCATACCCAAAACGACTGGCGCCGCGTGGCACGCGCGGCCGGGAGCGCGTCAACGGCTTCGCGGTACTGCAGGAACGCCGCGCAGGTGAAGAACAGCGAACCGACGAAGAATGTGGCCGCACACCAGCGCAGTCCCACGGCCTCGGCGTACAACGGCAGCGCCCCCAAGGCGAACAGACTCGAGCCAATGATGAACAACCAGGCGATCCACCGGCCCCGCACGGTCGAACGGTCCGCGCTGGAGATCTCAGTTGCGTGGTCGGCCTTCGTGTGGGCCCGATGTTGAACGCTGCCGGCATCGTCAGGCGCCACGGACGCCGTCGGGCCCTGGCCCGAGCCCGGACCCGGTGCCGGGAGCACGTTGGTGATCACGAAGGACACCGCCACAGCCACCACCACCTGGGGTGTTACGGCCACACCGTCCACTCCCAGCAGCAGCGTGGCCAGCAGCGTCGATGTCAACGGCAGCCGCAGCATGGCTGCGCACATGGCTCCTATGCCCATGCCGATCGCTGCCGCGAGATTCATTCCGGGCAACCCACTCGCAGCAATACCGAGCGCCGCACCGATGAACATCGACGGGAACACGGGACCACCACGGAATGCGCTCAGCGAGAGCCCGTAGGCCAAGGTCTTACAAGCGATCAGCAGGACCAGCACACCAAGCGAGTAGTCCGCGGCGTGTTCGACCAGTTCCGGAAGTGCGTCCTGCCCCGAGAACAACACCTGCGTGAAGCTTCTCCCAGAGATCAACTGGTACGCCATCGCGGTAAGACCAATCAGCAAGCCGAGCGCAGCGGTCACTAACACCCGGTTCAGATGCACAACAGGACGAAGCGACAGCCCGACCCAGCGGATCAACCATCCCAACAGTGCGCCGACCGCGCCCATGACCACCGCCCAGCCCAACGTCGCCAGCGTCGGCGGCTCCGCAGGCGGCACCACAGGCAGCGCCAGCGAGAAGCTGCCCAACCCGGTCCAGCCGTCCAAGCCGACAAACACCAGCGCCCCGACGCCAGAAGCGAGCAGCCCGGGCAGGGCCATCAGACTCAGCGTCATTCCCCCGATCCCGGCGGCCTCCATGATCAGGAACGCACCGAGCACGGGAGACCCGAGCAAGGTACTGATCGCGGCGAAGCTGCCTGCCGACGCCATGATCGTCAGGGCCATCGGCGGAGCGTCCTTCTTCACTAGGTGCACCGCCAACGCCCCGAGGCCGCCACCGATCGCGATCAGCGGCCCCTCGGGCCCGAGCACCGCACCCAGGCTGAGCGTGGTCAGCGCCGCGAGAACGATGCCCACGAGCTCCCGCCCGTTCGGCGGACCGCCGCCCGTCTTGAACCCGAAAGCAGGCGAGTGGCCCCCGGTTCCCGGCAGATACCGGATGGTCAACGCCGTCAACAACCCACACAGCACCAACCACGGAACCGGCCACCACGCGGGAGCAGGACCCCCTAGGACTTGATTCGGCAGCCCGTCGAAGACGTACCGCTGGATCGTCGCGACCAAAGCGAGAAAGCCGTAAGCAATGGCCGAGATGGGAACGCCCAAGACCGCCGCCAGCACGAGCGCAGCGATGTACGACCTGGAACGAATCACGGCGGCCGGATCGAAACTGGCCGGATCGATACTGGGTGGCGGCGCGGCAGGCTCTCTCAATCCCGGCATCGCGGCGCGCCTATGACGATTCGGGTCACTCCGAATGTCCTTCTTCTAGATCGGGTCGACTTGCCCAGCCGGCCACACCGCGAGCCACCGATGATCACCGGGCAGAACATCAGGCTGCCCTCCGGCGCCACGTCACCGAAGGCTTCCCAATCCGGCACGGACTTAGCCAGCGTCCGCCAGAAGGACGGCCCCCAGCAAACGGAGGCGCCGAGAGGACCGAGAGAACGGGTTCGGTGCGCCCGTGGTAACAGTTGAGCATCCCGTCTCCTTCCGCTGGCCGTGCGCTAGACGGCGGGAGCCTATAGTGGGTCGCGCAAGCGATTTGGGCTGGTCAATCACATGCTCTCCAAGCTAACGCTTTCAGTGGGGGCAGTCCTCACCCAATGCGGGTGAAAAAGAACCGAAGAACACCGACGTCCTTCGGGCACGTCGGTGAGAGTGAAACAGGCGCTGGGGTTCCCCATGGGGATGAGTGGCGGTGGCAGGGTCAGCGAGAGTAGCGAGGCTGTTCAGTATCAGTGGGATAGAAGCAATGGCCAGCCGGAGTTTTACCGGGGCTATTTTGTACCGCCGACCTCGGCCGATCAGGTGCCGCTTTCCCTCGACGAGGGTGTCACGGGCTTCCTTTTGTCCTACGGGATCAGCGGGCTTGCAGTCCGCACGGCAGAGACGACGTCGAGGATCCCGCGGGTGGTCGCGGCCGCATCCTCCTGCTCGCTAATCAAAGACGCATGGGTGGCGCCGTTGATGACGCGGTGCAGGCTGTTGGTCGAGAGAGAGGCAAGGGCTTCCTGCGAAGCCGCCCAGCCGGGCGCGCTCCCACTGCCTGCCGTCAGAACTACCAGCGGCCTATTGGTGAAGTTCCTCAACGCGGCAGCTTGCTGCACCGAGGAGCCCGCATGAATGTACTCGTCGATCGTGCTGCGTAGGTGGTTGGGTGTCATGCCGAGCAACCGGCCGAGGCCAAGTCGAGCTGCGCTCGAGACCAGTGCGGAGGCACGGTTCATCGTGTCGTCGGACTCCGAGCGAGAGGGGTGTGCTGATTCCGAGTCCCATGCTGGTGCGGTTGAGTCCACCAGGACCAATCCGGCTACGTCCTCGGGAAAGCTGGCAGCGAAAGTGAGTGCGTAGAGGCCCCCGAATGAATGCCCCGCCAGCACATACGGTCCCGACTCGTTCCCGCGCTGCAGCAACGTGTGGAGATCGGTCGCGATCTGCGCGCCCTCCTGCGCGGTCCTCGCTGAATCGCTCCACCCACGTCCTGCCCTGTCGTAGACGCACACCCGGGTGTCACGGGCAACGGCCGGTGCGATCAATGCGAGGTCAGACGACACTTGGCCTGCGCCCGGTTCGAGCACGACGGTAGGGCTGCCCGAGCCGGTGCAGTTGAGGTACAGGCGGTGTCCGCCGACGTCGATCAACTGGCCCTGCACTGGAGAGGCCCCCGCATCCGCCGCTTCGCGCACGGTTTCGTAGCCGCTACCCAGTGAAGCCAGAACCAGCATCGCGATCACTGGGTACAGCAGCACGCGCCCGCTCCGGCTACGAAGCTGCCGATTGGCTTGAGAGCCTGTCCAGAGCGCTAACACCATCAAAGCGGGGGGCCATACCCAGGCGAGCACTTCCTGCGCTGGGGAGCCGAACGCCAGCAAAAAGAAACCGCCCAGCCCGATGAAAAGCGCTGGAGCCACCGCCCACTTCTGTGGTTGCTCCGTGAACCTCACCGACAACACAGCCACCATTGCCCATCCCAGCGAAAGCCCCAACAGGATGGCCCCGGTCACGCTGCTCTGGGTTGCTGGAATGAACGGGGCGACGGCCAGCAGCAGTGCAGCGAGGACCCCGGTAATCAATGAGCTGGCTACGATCCAGCCGAGGTGTCCATTCTGGGAAGGATCAGCGCCGGGCGGACGGTCCTGGCCCGTGGATGTGGAGCCCGTGGGAGGGGCTGCCGTCAATTCCTGCCTCGCAGGGAAGAGTGTCATGCGCTAATGCTGTCATTCGCCGGCAGCGGAAGTGCACGGCAAAAATGCCCTGCATGGAAAGGATTCCGCCCACCTGGTGCCTTCGTGAGTACAGTGATTCTATGCACCGAGTTGTCGCCCTGGCACTGCCGGATGTGGTCGCTTTTGACCTTGCCATTCCAGCGCAGATTTTCGGCCACGAGGATGAACGGGGACGGTACTCCTTCCGGGTCTGCGCAGCCCAGCCTGGCCTGGTGCCGACGACGTCCGGATATTCCATCCTGGCCGCTGACGGTTTGGGTGCCCTTCTATCCGCGGATACGGTCGTGGTGCCCGGCTACGCACCGCTGAACGATCCACCCGCGGAGGTCTGTGTGGCGCTGCGTCAGGCAGCGGCCAACGGAGCCCGCATGGTGTCTGTATGCACAGGCGCTTTCGCCCTCGCTGCTGCAGGTCTCTTGGACGGCAAGCGGGCAACCACCCACTGGAGAAACGCCGAACGTCTTCAGACCCTGTACCCGGGAGTCGCCGTCGACGCAGACGTCCTGTACATAGACCAAGGCAGCGTCAGCACCAGCGCCGGGGTAGCGGCAGGCATAGACCTATGTCTGCACCTGGTCCGCAAGGACTATGGAACGGAGGCGGCCAACAGCATTGCACGACGGATGGTAGTGGCCCCGCACCGGGAAGGGGGCCAAGTCCAGTTCATGGAACGTGCGGTCGCCGCGCCTTTGGCCCTCTTCGCCGACACCTGCGCCTGGGCAAGGCAGAACCTGGCTGAACCGCTCACAGTCGACGACCTGGCCGCCCACGCCGGCTGGGCACCCAGGAGCTTCACACGCAAATTTACGGCCGAAGCAGGAATGACACCTTTGAGGTGGCTAAACGATCAACGGATAGGCGAAGCATGCCGGCTCTTGGAAACCACCGATCTGACTGTACAGGCGGTTGCCTCCAGGACTGGTTTGGGAACGACAGCAAATTTCCGGCTCCACTTCACCCGGAAATTTAACACCACACCCTCAAGCTACCGTCGCCTCTACCAAGGCAGGAACCGGCACGCTGCACCAACCTAAAACCCCCTTCCTGGCGGTGCCGTCTCTTAAATGTCACGCGCCCGGCCGTGTCACAGTCCGCCACTCGGCTGCTTTGGTGACAGATCGCGCTAAAGTGTCCGTATGCCCAGGATTTCGGCCGCGAACAACGCCGCCCAACGTGCCGAGACCCAGCGCCGCATCCTGACCGCTTTCGGGGAACTCCTGTTCACCCACGGGCTGCCCGGCCTGACCATGACGGACGTCGCACGCCACGCCCAGATCGGCCGGACCGCCGTCTACAACTACTACGCGGACATCGAAGAACTCCTGATCGCCTACGCCCTGGATGAGACGGAACGGTTCCTGCTCGACCTGCGCGAATCGCTCGATGCGCTGGAGAACCCGGTGGAGCGGCTGGCCGTCTACGTCCGGGCCCAGGTGGAGGACCTGAGCCGGCGCCACCTGCCGCCGGGGCCGGCCATGGCGGCGGTGCTCTCGCCGTCGTCGTTCGCCAAGCTCGCGGACCACGTGGGTGAGCTCAGCGTGCTCCTGCGGGGGATCCTGCGCGACGGCATGACCCAGGGCTACCTGCCCGAGTCGGACGTCGCCCAGCTCGCCCAGCTCATCCACGGCACGCTCTCCTCGAGCGCTGCCCGGGGCGACGGTGCGGGACAGGACGCCGAGGCTGAGGCGCGGCTGGCCCGGACGGTGCGGTTCATCCAGCTGGGCGCCGGGGCCAGGTTCGACGACGCCGGCCGGCCGGTCCGCGCCAACAGTTAAGCTGCGTGCCCGAACTGCGTGCCCTAGCCCGCCGCGGGCGTGGCCGTCGGCAGGATGGGCAGGGTGGTGTCATCCACGATGCGCCGGTCCTCGCGAGGGCAGCTGAGCTGGCCCGGCGTCTGGTCCACGAGTTCCGGCTTGGCCAGTTCCTTGAAGTCGCCGGTAATGATGACGTCCACGCTCGGGTCCGTGCGGCCGTCCTGGACATAGTCCGAGCCGGGCAGGTTGCGCTGGACGCTGAAGGCGGCCGACTGGCCGGCGGCGCCGGAGACGACCAGCGCCACGCCGCGGTAGCTCGACGTCGTGTTCCCCACCGCGCCCACGAGGAACTTCCGGGCGACGAGCTGATCGGCCACGCTCCGGGCCAGGCCCGGCCGGCTCGTGGAGTTGTAGACGTTGACGCTGACCTTATCCGGCGGCGTGTAGTCGTAGGTGGCCGCCGGGCACACCGACACTGCCGCCTTGCTCCGCTCCGCCGCGGGCAGCTTGATCTGGCCGTTCATGATGGCGAGGGCCACCACGATCGCCGCCGCGAGCAGGCCGACAAGCATCACCAGGACCACGCCGTGCAGGATCCTGCGCCGCAGCCGGACGGGGTTGTCTGCCGTGTCGTCCTGCACCACGAACGTGGCCCGCAGCTCGGAGCCACTGATGACGCGGTGCCCATGCAGGACTCGGACGTCTCGCGGCTTCCTAGCCATTTATCACCAGGACTCGCGCGTGGATTGCGGTGCGCTGGTGCAACGCGGTGCGGACTGCCCGGTGCAGGCCGTCTTCAAGGTAGAGGACGCCGCGGTATTCCACGACGTGCGGGAAGAGGTCGCCGAAAAACGTGGAGTCCTCGGCCAACAGGGCTTCAAGGTCCAGCGTGCGCTTCGTGGTCACCAGCTCATCAAGCCGGACCGGACGCGGCGGCAGGGCCGCCCAGTCCTTGGGCGTGGTGTAACCATGGTCGGGGTACGGGCGTCCCTCGCCCACAGCTTTGAATATCACCATGCCAGCCTAGGGAACTTGGACGCCCGAAGGAATCAAGTTCCGCGGGCGGCGTGAGGTTGTGGCCAAACAGTAACCATCTGTCACACGATGCTTCGCCGCCTGTCACCTCCAGCGCGGGCCGCCGATCTTCTGCACCGTTCACGCAAACGGTCCGCGCGGCTGACAGAATAGCCGTATGACTTCATCCGAGACTGCCCCTGTTCCGTCGCCGTCTGCCCCTGTGCTGGCGCTGCTGCTCGACGTCGACGGCCCGGTCGCGAGCCCGGTCACCCGCGAAGTGCAGCCCGGCATCATCGCGGATCTGGTGGCCCTGGCCGCCGCCGGCGTGCCGGTCATCTTCAACACCGGCCGGTCGGACGCGTTCATCCGCGAACAAGTCATGGAACCGATGATTGCTGCCGGGATGCCCGCCGGCACCGTCATCCACGCCATCTGCGAAAAGGGCGCCGTCTGGTTCAGCTACACCGCGGAAGGCCCCGGACCGGTCCACGTGGATCATGAACTCGCCATCCCGCAGGCCTTCGGCGACGACGTCCGCCGCCTGGTCGCCGAGGACTACTCCGCCCACATGTTCTACGACGAAACCAAGCGGGCCATGGTCTCCGTGGAGCAGCACATCGCCGTCGCCAACCCTGACTACCGGGCCGAGCAGGAACTCTTCGACGCCGACGCCATGGGCATCATGGCACGGCACGGGCTCGGTGTGGTGCGGCTGGACCACCACGTCCCCGATTCGGATGACCAGATCGATTTCCGCGTCGATCCGACCATCATCTCCACCGATATCGAATCGGTCCGGCTGGGCAAAGACCTGGGCGCGAGCCGGGCAGTGGAGTTCCTGGCCGCACAGGGCATCACGCCGCAGGCCTGGCGCACGGTGGGCGATTCCCGCACGGACTACGCCATGGCCGACTGGCTGCACTACAACGACCACGCCGTGAAGCACGTGGACGTCCGGCCCGCGGACGGCATCCCGGTCAAACCCTACGAGGTTCTCACCGCCGCTGATTTGGGGCTCGGCGAGGACGTCATCCACGACGACGCCGGTGGCGCCTTCCTGCACCACTGGCTGGCCGTCGTCACCGGCTGAGGCCCGTTCCGCCGTCACATTCCGTCGTCATGCACCGCAGGTGCCGGCCGGTTTTCCGCGGCAATTTTGAGGCCCGCGTTATCATGCAAGTAGACACCAACGCACTCAAAGAAGCGGGAGATCAGACATTACCGAAGCAGCGATCCAAGACGAGATTTACTATGGCAGTCAGGCATCCGCGGAAGCCCACGCCGAGATCACGTCGGCGGCCGCCGTCGCCAGATTCCGGACCCGCTCCGATGTTGTCCGCCGCCGCGGCCGCTATGCGCTGATCAACGAGAACCGCACGCCGTACCAGGCCATGGTCGAGGACCTGATGTTCCTGCGTTCCGTCATGGCCGGCGCCGGCATCAGCTACTTGCTGGTCCGCGGCAACAACCACCGCCCGGTCGTCGCCGTCGACTGGAAGGACCGCAAGGAACTCCGCGACGCTCTTGTAGAGGCGTGCCGCGACGAGCCGTTCTATTCCATGAGCGTGGACGCCAAGAAGAAATCCTCTGTGCTGGTGGCCGACGGTGAGCTTTCACCGAACCGCCAGTCCCGGATCTTCCGGCTGTACCGGCCCAGGGTGGAGCCGGAGGGCGGCTTTGAATTCGGGGCTTCCGCCGGCGTCCAGCTGGAGCTCTGGAGCTTCGAGGGCGATCAGCTGATCCTGCCGATCGAGAACTCCCTGACGCGCCGCACCATGCTGGCCCAGGACGCGGTGCGCGGCACGGTGGAACGCTACGGCCACACGTGGCCCACCATCGAGAACATGTTCGCGGACCACGCGAGCGACATCAGCTTCGACATCGACCTCGTGTTCTCATGGGTTGACGGCAGCTCCCCCGAGTACATCGCAGCCCGCCGAGCCCGCATGGCCGGCGTGGTGGTGGGCGAGGGAGATGACCACGAGGCCCGCTTCCGCCAGATCGATGAGCTCAAGTACGCCCTGCGTTCGGTCTACATGTTCGCGCCGTGGATCCGCCGGATTTTCATCGCCACGGACTCCCCCACGCCGTCATGGCTGGCGGACCACCCCAGCGTGACGATCGTCCGCAGCGAAGAGTTTTTCGCCGACACTTCGGTTCTGCCCACGCACAATTCGCAGGCCGTGGAATGCCAGCTGCACCACATCGAGGGACTCTCCGAGCACTTCCTGTATTCGAACGACGACATGTTCTTCGGCCGCGCCGTGGGGCCGGACATGTTCTTCACCCCCGGCGGCATCACGAAGTTCATCGAGGCCGAGACCCGGATCGGGCTGGGGGATAACGACGCCGAACGCAGCGGCTTTGAGAACGCCGCCCGGGTGAACCGCAAGCTGCTGTGGAACCGCTTCGGCCGCATTACCACCCGGCACCTGGAGCACACGGCGGCCCCGCTGCGGCGCAGCGTGGTCGAGCAGATGGAACAGGAGTTCCCGGCCGAGTTTGCCAAGACCGCGGCGAGCACGTTCCGGGCCGCGGACAACATCTCCGTTACCAATTCGTTCTACCACTACTACGCGTTGCTCACGGGCCGGGCCGTGACCCAGACGGCTGCCAGGGTGAGATATGTGGACACCACGGCGCGTGCGGGCCTGAACTACCTGCCCAAGCTCCTGGCCAAGCGGAACATGGACTTCTTCTGCCTCAACGACGGCAGCTTCCCGGAGGTCCCCGCGGAAGAGCGGGCCGAGCTGGTCACGGATTTCCTGGAGAAGTACTACCCCATCAAGGCGCCCTGGGAGAAGTAACGAACCGTGACCAAAGCGGGCGCCGCCTCGTTCAGGCAGTGATGACGCCAGCCAGGGATTGCATCAGTTCAGGGTGGTGAACCTGCGGGGCGCCGGCGTCCGGGCCGGGGCCTCGAGCTTGGCCTGCTCCGGGATGGAAATCCCGGCGGCCGCGAGCCGGCGCTGGACTTCCTCAGGAGAGACAAGCTCGCCGACGGCCGGGGTGTCGCCGAGCAGCGCCACTGAGTGCACGATCGTGTGTTCGTAGACGTGGACCAGGTTGAACGCCTGCCCGCCGTCGCGGCCACGGGTGCCGCCCACCGGAACGTTCAGGTCCTGGGTGTAGCAGGTGGCTGAGGCCACGGACACGGGGATACCCGCGAATGTTGCGGTGGTCGAGTAGTGCAGGTGGCCGCCCAGGATGGCGCGGACATCGGAGTTGCGCAGGACACCGGCAAGCGCCGACTGGCCCCGGAGCTCCACGAGCACGGCAAGATCCAGCACGGACGGCACCGGTGGGTGGTGCAGGGCCAGGATGGTCCCGTCCGGGGCCGGCGTGGCCAGCTCAGCAGCGAGCCAATCCAGCTGGTCGTGGCTCAATTCGCCATGGTGGAAGCCGGGCACGGAGGTGTCCAGGGTGATGATGCGCAGCCCGTTGACGAAGTAGCTGTGGTCCACCGGCGTGTCATTGTCGGCCTGGTCCAGGAGCCCGGCCCGGAAGTTGGCCCGGTTGTCGTGGTTGCCCATCGCCCAGATGACCTTCGCCCCCAAGGCTTTGCAGGCCGGATCCACGATTGCGCGGAGCTTGGCATATGCCTCGGGTTCCCCGAGATCAGCCAGGTCCCCCGTGAAGATCACGGCTTCGGGGCGTGCACCCGAGGCGTGGACCTCCTCGAAAAGCTGCCTGAGCAGGGCTTCGCTGTCCACGACGCCGTGCAAGGGTTGCGGACCCCCCAGCAAGTGGGGGTCGCTCAGGTGAAGTAAGAAATGACGTGGCCGGGGGTGCTCGGCCTCGATGCGCTCCATTGCTGCCTTCTTGGTTGGGTGGAAGCGGTGCCTCCAGTGTCCCTCTCAGTAAGAACTATCCAACCAGACATTAGGCAAACAATGTAAAAACTGGGACAGGCATATTGGAAAATCGCGCGTTAACAGGTGGCGTGCCCTCACATGCTCCTGCAGGCATATGCGGGACGCGGCCGCCCGGCGGCACTCCCAAAACCCCGGTTCAGCGGGGCGGGGCCGGCAGTGCCGCCGGGTTGGGGTTGCGCTAGCTGAGGTAGCCGTTCGGGTTGAGCACGAACTTCGTCGCCGCGCCGGCGTCGAATTCGGCGTACCCCTTCGGCGCGTCCTCCAGGGCAATGGCCTTCGCGTTGACGTTCTTGGCGATGTGTACCTTGTCGTGCAGGATGGCCATCATCAGCTGCCGGTTGTATTTCATGACCGGACACTGTCCCGTGGTGAAGCTGAGCGATTTCGCCCAGCCCGTTCCGAGGCTGAGCGACAGCGAGCCTTTCCGTGCAGCCTCGTCTATGCCGCCCGGGTCGCCGGTGACGTAGAGCCCGGGGATGCCGAGGGCGCCGCCGGCGGCCGTGACTTCCATGAGGGAGTTCAGGACGGTTGCCGGGGCTTCCTGGGCTCCGGCACCGTGGCCCCTGGCCTCGAAGCCTACGGCATCAACGCCGCAGTCGACTTCCGGGACGCCGAGGAGCTGCTCGATTTGCTCCGCCGGGCCGCCCTTGCTCAGGTCGACGGTCTCGCAGCCAAAGCTGCGCGCCTGGGCCAAACGGTCCGCGTTCAGGTCCCCCACAATCACGACGGCGGCACCCAGCAGGTGCGCGCTGGTCGCCGCGGCCAGGCCTACGGGGCCCGCGCCAGCGATGTAGACGGTGGAGCCGGGGCCGACGCCCGCGGTGACCGCGCCATGGAATCCGGTCGGGAAGATGTCCGAGAGCATGGCCAGGTCCATGATTTTTTCAAGGGCCCGGTCCTTGTCGGGGAACTTCAGCAGGTTCCAATCGGCGTACGGCACCAGGACGTAGTTGGCCTGGCCGCCGACCCAGCCGCCCATGTCCACGTAGCCGTAGGCGCTGCCTGGCCGGTCGGGGTTGACGTTCAGGCAGATGCCCGTCTTGCGTTCCTTGCAGTTCCGGCAGCGCCCGCAAGCGATGTTGAACGGGACGGAACAGATGTCCCCCACTTTGATGAATTCAACGTCCGGCCCCACTTCCACCACTTCGCCGGTGATCTCGTGCCCAAGCACCAGGTCAGGGGGGGCTGTGGTGCGTCCCCGGACCATGTGCTGGTCCGAGCCGCAGATGTTGGTGGCAACGGTCTTGATGATGGCGCCGTGGCGCACCTGCCGGCCGACGTTGGCGGGATTGACCCCCGGGCCGTCCTTGAGTTCAAAGGTGGGGTAGTCAATGTCTATCAGTTCGACTTTTCCCGGCCCCTTGTAGGCAACGGCTTTGTTCCCTGTCATCTCATTCCTCCTGCGTTCACGGACCCACACGGGGCCCTGCTGTGATTGACGAAGTGTTTGATGCGCCCTCCGCAGGGACACCTCGGCCGCACTGCCGAAGGGCGGCTGTCAGGGATGACTGCGCCGTGGATGTGCCCGGAATGTTGGAGGGTTCGGCCAGTCTAGGGGGTAAGCATGCTTAGGGATAGAGGCTGCGGAATCGGAAGGCGGGCCGGGGCTGTTTCAGTCCAGGGCGGACTGAACAGCGTCGATGATCTCCGGTGAGTCCGGCTCCACGGTGGGCGCAAAGCGGGCGATGACCTCGCCGTCGCGGTTCACGAGGAACTTCTCAAAGTTCCACTTCACCAGGCCGGGCAGGAGCCCGTTCTTGAACTTGGTGAGCTCGGCGTAGAGCGGGTGCTGGTTCTTTCCCCGGACGCTGGACTTGACTGTCAGCGGGAAGGTCACGCCGAAATTGCGCTGGCAGAACTCGGCGATCTCTGCGTCGCCGCCGGGCTCCTGCCCGGCGAACTGGTTGCAGGGGACGCCGAGGACCTGGAAGCCTTGGCCGCGGAACTTGTTGTGCAGTGCCTCGAGTCCTGCGTATTGGGGCGTGAAACCGCACTCGGACGCCACGTTGACCACCAGAACCACCTCTCCCCTGAAGCGGCCAAAATCGGTCTCGGTCCCGTCGATGAGGGTCAAGGGAATGGAGTGCAGAGCTGTCATGGAGCGCGTCCTTGCGATATCGGTGGTCCGGAGCCGGGGTTCGGAACTGTTCCCCCCATTATCCGGCACCGAGGCGTGCGGGTATGGGTGCGCATCCCGGACCCGACGCTGGGCCGGTAACTGGGTCCCGACCCGGCGTCTAACGGCTGGGCGTCGAAGTGGGCGTCGGTGAGGGCTTCGTTGTCACTGCTTTGGTGGCCGACTGCGTGGTCGTCGTGGGCTTCGGCTCATCGGCCGGCGCGGTGACCGGGGCCGGCTGCACAGTGATTGGGGCCGGCGCCAGGGGCCGGCTCGGCGGCGCGGCGCTGCCCGCAGCCTCTGTCGCGGCCGCGGAGGCCGTCGCGGGCGCGGAGGGCGTCGGATTTATCGACGGCATGACCGGCACCGGAGCTGACGGCTTGGCGGGAATTGTTCCCGTCGGGGTTGGGGTGGGCGTCGGGGCGGCAGGGGCGGTCGTCGCGGCAGTTCCGGTCGGCGTCGGCTTCGCGGAGGCAGTGCCGGTCGGCGACGGCGTCGCGGAGGCAGTGCCGGTCGGCGACGGCGTCGGCTTCGCGGAGGCAGTGCCGGTCGGCGACGGCGTCGGCTTCGCGGAGGCAGTGCCGGTCGGCGTCGGCGTCGGTGTAGCGGAGGCAGTGCCGGTCGGCGTCGGTTTCGAGGTGGCGGAAGGCTTTGCCGACGGTTTGTTGGCGGCGGCTTCGGTGGCTGCTGCTGAGGCACTCGCTGACGGCTTGGCGGCCACCGCGGCGGGCTGTTCCTGAACGCCGCCGGCCACCACGTGGGTCAGATCCTCCCGGACAGGAATCGCCCAGCCAATCCCCGCGTTGGTTGCCTTGCCGGCGTCGGGTGCGTAGCTGGTCATGTCCATCGGGCTGAGCTGATCCACCTGCTTGATGGGGAGCAACGTCCAGTCCCGGGGATTGGTGTGGGAGCCGTTGAGGATCGTTTCGAAATGTAGGTGGCAGCCGGTGGAGGAGCCGGTGGTACCCACCCGGGCAATGACCTCCCCCACCCGCACGGAGTCGCCCTTCTTGACCGCGATCGCCTCCAGGTGGTTGTACGTGGTGATGAGCCCGTTGCCGTGGTCGATTTCCACCCGGTTGCCGCCGCCCCAGGGATGCCACCCTACGGCCCTCACCACGCCGGCGTCGGCGGAGTAGACCCTGGTGCCGCACGATGCCGCGAAGTCCTGGCCCCAATGGAATTCGCCCGCGAATCCCGTCAGGGGGCTGGTGCGCAGCCCGAACGGGGACGACGGCACGAGCGATTCCAGCGGGGCCATGAGGAAACCGGCCGCGGGCCGGCTCAGGACCGCCGAGGCCACATTGAGCTCGCCACGCACTCCTTCCCTGGTGACCGTGTCCACCGTGCTCCGGCTGAAGGCCAGGAGCGCCAGGGCGTCGGCAGTGACTGTGCCGGGAGTCCCCGCAGCACCGGTAGCGGCGGAGTGGGCCTGCGGGTCCAGGGTTTCGCGCCCCACCGCGCCGGCGGGCGGCATGGCGGCGGTCGGGATGGCGGCGGGCGCCCCGTAGGACGCGAAGGCGCTCAGCCCCTGAAAGCCACCGAATGCCAGAACGGCCAGGGACAGGCACAGGCCTCCGGATACGCAGCGCACGGCAATGGTCCGCGCCCTGGCTGACTGCTCACTCGATGAGTTTCCCCAGTGTTTTCCCACGATGTGACTCCCGCACTATGTCCGCCAGACCCCAATCGTCACGGACTCACCCCCCTATGTGACCACAGACGGCCGGGTCTGTGAACCGTCAGCACGCACCTTTTGCGGTACCAATCAGAGAACCACGGATATCCCCAGTAGCTGGCCGGTGGCGGCCCAGTAGTCCTCCGCGGAATTGCAGGTGCCGGGCGCCGGGGAGAAGGTACCAAGGAGCGGGCGCAAGGACCGGCGGGGACGGGACCCAGGCATCCACGGAATCGTGGCGGCGGCGTTGACCCAGTTGTTGAAGCTAGAGGGCGGGACTTCGTCGGGGATCAGCTGCTGCATCGGCTGCCGCCTGACCTGGGCCCGACGGGCCCAGGTCAGGCGGCACCGCCCTCCCGTCGGGGCCCGACGCAGCACTGCGATGGCTGGTGTCAAGGCGCCGGAGCACCATTGACCGGCAGCGCAACAACGGTGACCATCTTCGAACTCGTGCCCTCGACGCCGGCATTATCAGTGACCGTCAAACGGACCGTGTATGTCCCCGCCTTCCCGTAACTGTGCCGCACCGTCGGCCCGGTTCCCGCAAGCGAGTCATCACCAAAGTCCCAGGCATAGGAAACCACCGACCCATCATCCGAGGAACCGGACCCATCAAAAACAACATCGAGACCCGAGACCGTCTCAGCAATCAAAGACACCGGAGCAGCATTGACCGGCAGCGCAACAACGGTGACCATCTTCGAACTCGTGCCCTCGACGCCGGCATTATCGGTAACCGTCAAACGGACCGTGTATGTCCCCGCCTTCCCGTAACTGTGCCGCACCGTCGGCCCGGTTCCCGCAAGCGAGTCATCACCAAAGTCCCAGGCATAGGAAACCACCGACCCATCATCCGAGGAAC
>NZ_JBEGIG010000067.1:223164-230837 GCF_040676555.1 Arthrobacter sp. LAR12-1-1.1
CGGACCCATCAAAAACAACATCGAGACCCGAGACCGTCTCAGCAATCAAAGACACCGGAGCACGATTGGGGTCTCCCTGCGGTCTACCCGGGTCCTGCCTCTTGTCAGGCAACGCATAAACCGGCGGCTCCGGCGGGGGTGGAACATCCTCCTCGGAGGTGCCTCCCGTAACGGCGTGCGAGTTGTCCTCGGACACGGGGATGGCCCAGCTCGTAGCACTCCTGGGGCCGTTCGCGCCGGCGGCGTAGCTGATCATCTCGATGTTCCCGAGTTTGTCGATCTGCTTAGTTGGCAAGAGTGTCCATTTGAGCGGATTGGCGTGGTGACCATCCTTTATAGTCTCGAAATGGAGGTGGCAGCCGGTGGACGAGCCCGTGGTGCCCACCTTTGCGATAACTTCGCCTACCTCGACGGATTCACCCTTTTTTGCGGCGATTTCCTGCAGGTGGTTGTAGGTGGTGATCAGCCCGTTTTGGTGGTCAACTTCTACTCGGTTGCCACCGCCCCACGGGTGCCACCCCACCGCCCGTACCGTGCCGCCGTCGGCCGCGTAAACCCTGGTGCCGCACGGCGCGGAATAGTCCTGGCCCCAGTGAAACTCGCCCGCCTTACCAGTGAGTGGACTGATTCGGAACCCGAAGTGCGACGTTGGAGTCAGCGTCTCAAGGGGAGCCATCAGGGTCCCGGCAGGCGGACGCCGCAATCCAGCCGATGCAAGATTCAGCTCGTGTTTGCCGTCCTTGGAAGCCGTCCTAACGCTTGAACGGCTATAGGGTACGAGGGCATGCACATCGGAAGGAAACACTCCCGTTGCGGAAATGGCAGTTCCGGTCGTCCTTTGTGTGGAGCCGCGGTCGGGAGGAGCGGAGGGTGGGCCGTTGACTCCAAGCGCAATCATCGTCAGCGCCGATACCGCACAAATGCCCAGTATCCGCGCAAACTTTTTCCAAGGTCCACTAGCCTTTTCGGGTCCGCTTCCCGAGCGATTTCCCACGATGCGACTCCCGCAGTATGCCCGCCAGACCCCAATCTCGACGGGTTACGCTCCCATGGGAACACGGGTGAATGCATACGCGAGCTCCGATCGGCACGCTTTTAGGGCACTTCGGGCAGTCGTTTCGGGCACTCCGGGCCACCGTTCGACCAAGGATTCTACATACGCGAGAATTAACCATGCGCAATGTCCTCAGGGAATGGCAGGCCGAACTCAAACAAACGTTCACCGGGACGCGCGATTCCGTGCCCGAGTGGGTGCCGCACCTGGCCGAGGGCGACGACGCCGGCTATCATTTGCCCGGCTCGGCAGTCTGGGCCGTGCACGGGGACATGCCAACCATCGTGGCGGGAATCCGGGCGCTTCTGATGCAGGCGCTCCACCCCGGTGCGTTGGCCGGAGTCCACGATCACTCCCGTTTCCGCGAAGACCCCCTGGGCCGGCTGGCGGGCACTATCCGCTGGATCTTCACCGTTTCCTATGGCTCCACGGAAACGGCCAAGGCGGCGTCGGACTGGGTGCTTCGGCTTCACCGGACTGTGCGGGGAGAATTCGTGGACGGCCACGGCATCCGGCGCAGTTATGCGGCCAACGATCCCGAACTGCTCCGCTGGGTTCACATCGCCTTCACCGACGCGTTCCTCTCCGCCCACAAACTGTGGGGTCGGCCGATTCCTGGCGGACCTGATGCCTATGTCCGTGAGTGGGCCCAAGCCGGGCGGCTGATGGGCGTAGAGGCCCCTCCGCTGAGCGAAGCGGAAATGCGGCAGCAGCTGAACCGCTGGTACGACGACGGCGAGCTCCGCTGCGACGAACGGGTCACCGAGACGGTGGCATTCATTCGCGACCCGCCGCTCCACCCCGCGCTCAGGCCTGGCTACCGGGTGCTGTTCGCGGCCGCCGTGACAAGCCTCGAACCCAGGTACCGCGAGCTCCTGGGCCTGCGGACCGCGCGGCTGGGCCCGATTCCGCTGCCGGTAACCCTGGCCACCCGGGTCACGCTCGCGGTGGTGCATCTTGCCCTCGGCCGGGTGGGTCCGAGCGAGCAGGCTGCCCGGGCCCGCCTGCGCCGGCTGGGCTACAGGGCCTGAGGCTGGGCCAGCGGCGGAGTGGGGCCGGGCCTGTGGGGCCGCTGGGCCGGGGCGGCCGGTGGGGCTGCAGGGCCGGACGCGGCCCGGCGGGGCCACTGAGTGCCCGCGGGGTGACCGGGGGCGGGCCGCAGAGTGCGGGGCGGCGGGGCCAGCGGACGCACTTTCTGGCCAAACCTCCGAGGATGCAAAGGCATAGAGACGCAAAAAGGCCCCGGTCCGAGGACCGGGGCCAACCGCGGAGAATGGGGGATTTGAACCCCCGAGGGCGTTAACCCAACACGCGTTCCAGGCGTGCGCCATAGGCCGCTAGGCGAATTCTCCAGTTGCTTCTGAATCAAAAGCAGATACTAGAATACCTGAACTTTCCAGCTTCGCCCAATTGAGCCCTCCCCGACCCGGCCCGGGGCTCTTCCGGGGGACATGCCCCCCGCTGCATGCGAAGGCTGGACATAGTGCCAAATAGCCCAGTCCTGCGCGCGAAAAATGGACATGCCCCACCGCTGCCCACCCCACCACAGGACATGCCCCGCCAGCCGCTCGAGGGCTGGACATAGTCCCAGCGCGGCCCAGTCCCGTCCGCGAAAAATGGGCATGCCCCACGCTGCCCACGCCCACCTGAGGACATGCCCCATGCAGCACGCACTAGCTGGACACAGTCCCCCAGCGCCGCCTGCATTGCCCGGATCCACCCTGCTGGCCGCAATAACTACCCGCAACTACCCGCGAAAAATGAGCATGGCCCACGCTGCCCTCCCCCGCCACCGGACATGCCCCGCAGCCCGGCCGAGGGCTGGACATAGTGCCAACCAGCCCAGTCCTGCCCGCAAAAAATGGGCATGTCCCGCCGGGGATAAGAGGCCAAAACGGGCCAATTCGAGGCACAGCCAATCGTCAGGTAAACTTGCTGACGGCCCCTCATGTGGCGTCATCCTGTTGAACTCCCCCAGGACCGGAAGGTAGCAAGGGTAAGCGGGCTCTGGCGGGTGCATGAGGGGTCTTTTATGTCTGTGCCGATTGGTAGGGTTTATCTGTGACTGTTACTACCGCTCTCTACCGTCGATACCGCCCCGATTCGTTCGCGGACGTTATCGGGCAGGAGCATGTCACCGAGCCTCTCATGACGGCCCTGCGCAAGAACCGCGTCAACCACGCCTATCTCTTTTCCGGCCCCCGCGGCTGCGGCAAAACCACCTCGGCCCGCATTCTGGCCCGCTGCCTGAACTGCGCCGAGGGCCCCACGGACACCCCCTGCGGCAAGTGCCCCAGCTGCGTCGAACTGGCCCGCGGCGGCTCCGGCTCCCTGGACGTCATCGAGATCGACGCCGCCAGCCACGGCGGTGTCGACGACGCCCGCGACCTCCGCGAACGGGCCACCTACGCCCCGGTCCGGGACCGCTACAAAATCTTCATCATCGACGAAGCCCACATGGTCACGTCGGCCGGCTTCAACGCCCTGCTCAAGATCGTCGAAGAACCGCCGGAACACATCAAGTTCATCTTCGCCACCACGGAGCCGGACAAGGTCATCGGCACTATCCGCTCCCGCACGCACCACTACCCCTTCCGGTTGGTGCCGCCGGAGCCTCTCATGGCGTATCTGGAGCTGCTCTGCACCCAGGAGAACGTCCCCGTGGCGCCCGGCGTGCTCTCCCTCGTCATCCGCGCGGGCGGGGGTTCGGTGCGCGATTCCCTCTCCGTGCTGGACCAGCTCATGGCCGGCGCCGGACCCAACGGCCTGGACTACGAGCTCGCGGTCGCCCTGCTGGGCTACACGCACGCCTCCCTGCTGGACGACGTCGTCGAGGCCGTCGCCGCGTCGGATTCCGCCACGGTATTCCGCGCTGTGGACCGGGTCATCCAGACCGGGCACGATCCCCGGCGCTTCGTCGAAGACCTGCTGGAACGCTTCCGCGACCTCATCATCGTCCAGGCAATGCCCGAAAGCGCCCAGTCCATCCTCCGCGGCATGCCGGCGGACCAGATCGCCCGCCTGCAGAACCAGGCCCACAACCTCGGGGCGGCCGAGCTCTCCCGCGCCGCGGACGTCACCAACACCGCACTCACGGACATGACCGGGGCCACCTCGCCGCGCCTGCATCTGGAACTGCTGTGCGCCCGCATCCTGCTGCCCAGTTCCGAACAGACCGAGCGCGGCATCGCGGCCCGGATCGACCGCGTTGAGCGGCGGTTGAACTATGCCGGGAACGACGTCGGGGCTCCCCTCGCCAGTGCTCCCGCACCTGCCGCCGTTCCGCCTGCGCGCACCGAACAGCGCACTGAACAATCGGCTTCTCCCCGGCCGCCTGCTGCACAGGCGCCCGCCGCGCCCTTGCCCCCGGCCGCCGCAGCCGCCGCCGCATCCACCCCGCCCCAGGCCGAGCAGCCTCCGGCCACAGCCCCCGCGCCCGCTCCCGCTCGGCGGGACGAGCCTGTCCGGGAACCACTGACGGCACCGCGGGTCAGCACCAGCGACTGGCCCGTAGACGAACCCACAGCGGCCGGCCGGCCCGCGCCCGCGCCAGTTCCCTCCGCCGCGAAGCGGTCCGCCCTGCCCCCGGCAGACACTGCCCCGCAGGCTGCCGCCCCGTCAGTCGAGCCCGCTCGGGCGGCCGCGCCCGTGGCCGCCCCGTCCGCCGCTGCACCGGCCGCCGCTGCGCGCACCGAGCCTGCCGGGAATGGCCTGGCGCCTGCCGCGGCTCCCAGCCCTGCTCCCGGTCCTGCCGCCGGCCCAGGCGCCGACGTGGAGGTTTTGCGCCGCGCGTGGCCCGAAATCCTGCAAACACTCACCAAGATCAAGCGCAGCACCTGGGCACTGGTGGAACCCAATGCCCAAGTCGGCCATTTCGAAGACCACGTCCTGACCCTCGCGTTCACCACCACGGGGCTGGCGGGGGCTTTCGGCCGGGCCGACCACGCCGACAACCTCCGGCAGGCGATCCACAAGACGATCGGCATCGATTGCCAGATCCGGGCCGTGTCCGGCAGCAGCAACAGTCCAGCGAGCTCTGAGCCAAACCCAAAAGCGCCGGCTAGCCCGGAGACTCCGGCAACGACGGCAACGTATGCATCATCGGCCGACGTCGCCTGGGGCCTGAGCCCGGCCCCCCAGCCGCCCGAATCTCCGGCGAACGAAACCTCTGTTGCCATCCCGGCTGGGGCACCCGCCCAGACCCACGTTCCCGCCGCTTCACAGCCGGCGACGCAATCCACCCTGGCCCCCACCAGGGCCGCGCCGGCTCCCAACGACGAGGCTCCCAAGGCAGCGCCGGTGCCGGAACTGCAGGTGCCTGCCCCTGCAGCCCAGGCTCAGGTCCGCACGGCCGAGCCATCCGTCGAACCGGGCGGGCCGTCGGAGGCGTCCGGGTCCTATGCCGACCCTGATGAAGACTGGGGACCGCCCCGGGACGAGGACGCCCCGCCGCTGGACGAAGAACCACCCCTGGATTGGGATCCTTCACCCGCCGCCACGCCGCGCCGCCCCGAGCCCGCAGCAGCGGCAGCGGCTCCAGCCCGCAAGTCCCCGGCCGCGCCGGGGACCAAGGCTGCCGGCTCTCCCGCCGGGACACCGGACGCGGGCCAGGACGCGTCGGCTGATGCGTGGGCCCGCGCCGTCGAGCAGTCACCGGGCGTCTGGACGGTCGGAACAGATTCGAACCTCGGCCGGTACACGGGTCCGGATGTCGAGCCCTCGGCACCCGAGCCTGAGCCGGCGCCAGTGCACTACGAGCCGGCGACGGCACAGATCCCGGCGTATGCGGGCGTGGTGTCCGCTCCGTCCGGACTGACCTCGGACCACCCTGCCCGCGCCGAAGCGGCGCCGGCCGTCGCGGAAGCTGTTGCGCCGCGCGTGGCTGCCGCTGCCGCCGCTGCAGTCGCGGATGCTGTTGCGGTGACCGCTGCTCCGGAGGCTGCCGCCCCAGCAGGCCGGCAGAGCCTATACCAGCGGCTGTCGAACAGTCCCGAGGCCGAGGCCGGGCGGGCGAAAGCCCCCACCCGCGCTGCTGCCGCAACCACCGTCTACGTACAGGACATCCCGAGCGCCGACGACGAAACGATCGAGGAATCGGGCGTCTTCGGCCGGGCCGCCGTCGAGCGTATTCTGGGCGGGAAACTGGTAGAGGAACGCTCCCTGGATGGAAGCCCGCTGCCGCCCCGCTTCTAGCAGACCCCCTGCCGGCTGGCCCCGGCCCCACTCCAAACGAACGAGGACATTGTGTATGAAGGCGCAGTTCAAGAGCTGATCGACGAGCTCGGACGCCTTCCCGGAGTGGGGCCAAAGTCAGCCCAGCGGCTGGCCTTCCACATCCTCGAGGCGGATCCCCAGGACATGAAGCGGCTCGTCGATGCCATCACCACTGTGAAAGAACGGGTCAAATTCTGCACGGTGTGCGGGAACGTGACGGAGCAGGAACTGTGCAACATCTGCCGCGACCCGCGCCGGGATCCCTCGGTGATCTGCGTCGTCGAAGAATCTAAGGACGTCCTGGCGGTCGAGCGCACGCGGTCGTTCCGCGGCAGGTACCACGTGCTGGGCGGCGCGATTAATCCAATCGCCGGCATCGGTCCGGAACAGCTCCGGATCCGTGAGCTGCTGACCCGGCTCAACGACGGCGCCATCCAGGAAATCATCATCGCCACCGACCCCAATCTGGAGGGCGAGGCCACCGCCACGTATCTTGCCCGGATGCTCAAGTCGATCGGCATCGCCGTCACCCGGCTCGCTTCCGGCCTGCCCGTGGGCGGGGATCTGGAATACGCCGACGAAGTCACCCTCGGCAGGGCCTTCGAAGGCCGCCGCAACGCGCTGAGCTGACGGCCTTGTGGCAGCCGCAGGCAGCTACACCCCGGCGCCGCTCCTCACCGAGCGTTTGCTGTTGCGTCCGTTGACAGCGGACGACGCCGGCGCCCTGCTCCGATTCCGCGCCCATCCGGCGGCGACGCGGTACCTGTCCCACGGTCCGCTTACCCCGGCTCAGAACCACGCCCGGCTCGAGCAGGCGCTGTCCGCGGCGGCAGCCTCTACTGCCGAGTGGTTTCACTTCGGCTGGGCGATCGAACTGCGGGCCACCGGAGAAATCGTTGGGGACGGCCGGACCTGGAACACGGAGGAGCCCCCGGCGCCCGGCCGGATTCCCGCTGAGGCAGCCAGCCTGGGCTACGTTCTGCACCCGGACCACCACGGGGTCGGGCTCGGCCGGGAGGCCGCGAGAGCCCTGGTCGACTGGCTTTTCAGCGCCCGCGGCAGCGGGACCATTTTCGCGGGGGTCTACGAGCCTAATCTTCCCTCGCGCAGGCTGCTGGAGGGCTTGGGCTTCCGGAAGGACCGCTTCTTCCCGGTTGCCGAGGACACAGCGGGAAAGCAGCTGCCGTCCTGGCGCTACAGGCTGGACCGCGGCTAGACGATATGAAGTGTGGTGGGCCGGTCCTGACGTAGGACTGGAACCTCGGGTTCAAAGAGGTTCGTGGGTTGCCGGTCCGGGGGCCTGTTCCGCAGTCTCGTGCGGGGTGTGGACTGGTAGAGCCACATTTGAACGTCTGGAGGTTCCAGCCATGAATAACCGTACCTACGTCGGTTTGGATGTCCATGC
>NZ_JBEGIG010000068.1:0-255 GCF_040676555.1 Arthrobacter sp. LAR12-1-1.1
GGATTGACGACGCGGAGGCCAAGCTTGTGGTCACGGCCGACGGCACCTACCGCCGCGGCAAGCCCAGCGCCCTGAAGGCCGCCGTCGACGACGCGTTGTCCCACACGGGAAATGGCGACGGCCACACCGTGCGGAACGTCGTTGTGGTCAGGCGCAACGGCCAGGACGTGGACTGGCACGAGGGCCGGGACCACTGGTGGGCGGACACCGTCGGCGCCGCGTCGGCCGAGCACACCGCCGTCGGGCACGACGCCG
>NZ_JBEGIG010000069.1:0-255 GCF_040676555.1 Arthrobacter sp. LAR12-1-1.1
CGCCGCGCGGACCGGCCAGGGTCTTGTGCGTCGTGGAGGTGGTGACGTGGGCGTGCGGGACCGGGGACGGGTGCAGCCCGGCCGCGACCAGCCCGGCGAAGTGCGCCATGTCCACCATCAGGTAGGCACCCACCGAGTCGGCGATCCGGCGGAACTCGGCGAAGTCGAGCTGGCGGGCGTACGCGGACCAGCCCGCCACGATCAGCGCCGGCTTGTGCTCGAGAGCCAGGCGCTCGACCTCGGCCATGTCGATCC
>NZ_JBEGIG010000070.1:0-255 GCF_040676555.1 Arthrobacter sp. LAR12-1-1.1
CCGTCTCCGACGCCGGGGGCGAAACCCTGCACAGCGCCACGTTCTTCTCCGTCGGCGGCGGCTTCATTGTCCGCGAGGGCGAGGAGGACGCGGCCCTGAAGGAACTCGACGCGTCGAAGAAGGAACTCCCGCTGCCGTTCCGCACGGCCGCCGAACTGCTGGAACACTGCCGGTCCCAGGGCCTCTCGATCGGCGAGATCATGCTGGTCAACGAGCGCGCCTCCCGCACCGAGGCGGAGATCCGGGAGGGTCTGC
>NZ_JBEGIG010000071.1:0-255 GCF_040676555.1 Arthrobacter sp. LAR12-1-1.1
TCCGGGAGGGTCTGCTGCACATTTACTCGGTGATGGAAGGCTGCGTCGAGGTCAGCCTCAAGCGCACCGGGCTGCTGCCTGGCGGGCTCAAGGTCCGCCGCCGCGCGCCCGACTGGCACGAGCGGCTTCTGAAGGAGGACAAGGACCGGGACCCGAAGTACTGGCAGGAATGGGTCAACCTGATCGCGCTGGCCGTGAATGAGGAAAACGCCTCGGGCGGGCGGGTGGTCACCGCCCCCACCAACGGCGCCGCCG
>NZ_JBEGIG010000072.1:0-255 GCF_040676555.1 Arthrobacter sp. LAR12-1-1.1
TCCAGCGCAGCCAGGCCCGGTACTTGCGTTCGATTTCCTCGTCCCCGGGGAACGCCGCTTCCTGGTCCACCGGGATGGTGTTGACGTAGTCCGTGGTGGTGACCATCGGAACACCCACGCTCTGCGCGCCGGCCCGCTGGAGCAGGCTGCGCATAATGTACTGGGCACGCTCGGTGCCCTGTTCCTGAATCAGGGTATCCAGGGACTCCAGCCATTCGGCGGTCTCTTCCGGATCACGATCAGGCAGCTGGTTTG
>NZ_JBEGIG010000073.1:0-255 GCF_040676555.1 Arthrobacter sp. LAR12-1-1.1
CGGCGTCGTGCCCGACGGCGGTGTGCTCGGCCGACGCGGCGCCGACGGTGTCCGCCCACCAGTGGTCCCGGCCCTCGTGCCAGTCCACGTCCTGGCCGTTGCGCCTGACCACAACGACGTTCCGCACCGTGTGGCCGTCGCCATTTCCCGTGTGGGACAACGCGTCGTCGACGGCGGCCTTCAGGGCGCTGGGCTTGCCGCGGCGGTAGGTGCCGTCGGCCGTGACCACAAGCTTGGCCTCCGCGTCGTCAATCC
>NZ_JBEGIG010000074.1:0-254 GCF_040676555.1 Arthrobacter sp. LAR12-1-1.1
GTACCATCGGCGCTGTGGGTCTTAGCTTCCGGGTTCGGGATGGGACCGGGCGTTTCCCCCACGCTATGACCGCCGTAACCCTGTGTCCGCACCCGCCGGCGCCTGGTGGCGTGGGGGTGGGAAATCTTGTGGTTACAACATCTGTGGTGTTGTTATTTTGTTGTCGGTTCCTGTGCAACAGTGCCGTCGGTGACGGGTTTGTTGTTTGGGAACCACATAGTGGACGCAAGCAGTCTTGTTTCTTTGTACCCTTC
>NZ_JBEGIG010000075.1:0-252 GCF_040676555.1 Arthrobacter sp. LAR12-1-1.1
CGCACAGCTGGTCCTTGAACTCCTGGCTGAACCGGCGACGTGATGCAGGCATTCTGCACATTCCTCATTTCAGTAGTCCCCCGATTTTAAGGGGGTCCACTGTCCGAGAACTCCGTGGCGGCCCACAGGGCCCTGGCTGGTGGGCCCTCCGCGTGCTGGGATTTGGGGTCATCCGGTTCTCCTTCCTGGCTGCTTGTGTTGGCCGTTTGTTGGTCTTGTACCTGTTCATGCTGAGCGGTCCTGTTGACGACA
>NZ_JBEGIG010000076.1:0-251 GCF_040676555.1 Arthrobacter sp. LAR12-1-1.1
TGTCGTCAACAGGACCGCTCAGCATGAACAGGTACAAGACCAACAAACGGCCAACACAAGCAGCCAGGAAGGAGAACCGGATGACCCCAAATCCCAGCACGCGGAGGGCCCACCAGCCAGGGCCCTGAACCCGCCACCCACACAACCGAATTGGCCACCGCGGCAGCCAGGACAAGCCGAGGAACAAGCGTCGGAGGAACCCAACCAGGGTCAATGTGCACACGTTAAAGCAAAAACCCCCTCTGACGAGG
>NZ_JBEGIG010000077.1:0-239 GCF_040676555.1 Arthrobacter sp. LAR12-1-1.1
CGGTGCAAGCACCGGGTCATCGTTCGACTTGCATGTGTTAAGCACGCCGCCAGCGTTCATCCTGAGCCAGGATCAAACTCTCCGTTGAAGTAAAACAGACACAACCAGGAAACCCGGGAAAACGGGAGAAAATGGCTGCACAAAATTTGAAACCAGCCAAAAACACCAGACCACACCACGGGGTGGCGGGCCCGGCACATTCAACCAATCCATATACAATAAATTGGTATCAACAAACT
>NZ_JBEGIG010000078.1:0-117184 GCF_040676555.1 Arthrobacter sp. LAR12-1-1.1
TCACCGACGAGCAGCTGGAAGCGGACCTCTACCGGCCGCCGTACTACCACCCCGGCATGGACTCCCCCGAGATCCAGTACCTGATGGGCCGCCGCAAGGAACTCGGCGGCTTCGTCCCCGAGCGGCGGCCGGACCACACGCCCGTGGAACTTCCCGATCCCGCAACATATGAGGTGGCCAAAAGAGGTTCCGGGAAGCAACGGGCCGCCACCACCATGGCCTTCGTCCGCCTGCTCAAGGACCTGCTCCGGGACAAGAACTTCGGACACCGCATCGTCCCGATCGTGCCAGATGAATCCCGCACGTTCGGCATGGACGCGTTCTTCCCCTCGGCGAAGATCTACAACCCGGATGGCCAGGGCTACCTGTCCGTGGACCGGGATTTGGTCCTTGCCTATAAGGAATCGGCCAAGGGCCAGCTGATCCACCCGGGCATCAATGAGGCCGGGGCCGTGGCCGCGTTCACCGCCGCGGGCACGTCCTACGCCACTCACGGCGAACCGCTCATCCCGGTCTACGTGTTCTACTCCATGTTCGGGTTCCAGCGCACCGGCGATTCCTTCTGGGCCGCCGCGGACCAGATGACCCGCGGGTTCATCATCGGCGCCACCGCCGGCCGCACCACGCTGACCGGCGAAGGCCTGCAGCACGCCGACGGCCACTCCCCCATCCTGGCCGCGACCAACCCGGCCGTCATCACCTACGACCCGGCATACGGGTACGAAATGGGCCACATCATCCGGGACGGCCTGGAGCGGATGTACGGTCCGGAGTCGGAAGACCGGAACCTCATGTACTACCTCACGGTCTACAACGAGCCGATCTTCCAGCTGGCCGAACCCGAGAACCTCGATGTCAACGGCGTGCTGAAAGGCATCTACCGGGTGTCGGCGTCGGGCGCGGAAGGGCCTAAGAGCCAGATCCTGGCCTCCGGCGTGTCCGTTCCCTGGGCCCTCGAAGCCCAGCGGATCCTCGCCGAGGACTGGGGCGTCTCCGCCGACGTCTGGTCCGTGACGTCCTGGACCGAACTGCGCCGCGACGCCATGGCCGCCGAGGAAGAAGCCTTCCTCAACCCCGGCCGGCCCGCCCGCGTCCCGTTCGTGACCCAGCAGCTCGCCGGCGCCACCGGCCCGATCGTGGCAGTCACGGACTACATGAAGGCCGTGCCGGACCAGATCCGCCAGTTCCTCCCGCACCAGTTCGCCTCGCTCGGCGCCGACGGCTTCGGCTTCTCCGACACCCGCGCCGCGGCACGCCGCTTCTTCAAGAACGACATCCACTCGATTGTGGTGAAGACCCTCCAGCTGCTCGCCTCGCGCGGAGAGGTCGACGGCGGGGTGCCCGCCTATGCGATGGACCGCTACAAGCTCCTGGATGTCACCGCCGGGACCACCGGCGGAACGGGTGGCGACGCCTGACGCCACCGAGTGGGCAGTTGACGGCAGTGTTCCGCCCCGGGACTGCCGTCAACTGCCATCCGGGTGCATAGGCTGGGACCATGGCTGACTCATCGGAACCGCTCACGACGGCGGGATCAACGACGGCGGTGCTGCTGGCCGCCGGAGCCGGGACGCGGCTGGGGCTCGGGCCCAAGGCGCTGCTCCCCTTCCATGGCCGCACACTGGTCGAAGTGCTTGCTGACGTGCTGCTCGCGGGCGGCTGCCGGGAAGTTGTGACAGTCCTCGGCGCGGACGCGGCAACGGTCCGCGCCGCCACCGACCTCAGCCGGCACCGGGTCATCGACAACCCTGGCTGGGACACCGGGATGGGCAGTTCGTTCCGGGCGGGAGTTGCCGCGGCGGCCCCCGAGGACCATGTGCTCGTCGCGCTGGTGGACCAGCCCGGCCTCACCCCGGAGACCGTGGCCCGGCTGCTGGCAGCCCACCGGCCGGGCCGGGCGACGGCGGCCGCCTACCGCGATGCGGAGGGGAAGCTGCAGCGGGGACATCCGCTGCTGCTCGACGCCGGACTTCGCGCTGAAGCCGCGGAAACAGCAACGGGCGACGCCGGAGCACGTGTCTTCCTGCGGGCCCACCCGGACCTGGTTGATCTGGTGGACTGCAGCGACCTCTCCGGCGGCGAGGACCTCGACTCACCCGACCAGCTGCACCTCCTCGATTAAGCCAACAGCTCCTGCAGGCCACGCTTGAACCCGGCCCTGCCGCCATGGGCCGGATGCCTGATTTTCGGGACGTCCAGGCCGCTCCTCTGCAGGCTGCGGTGCGCCACATTGCCCACGGCCACCACGGTTTCGATGCGAAACGCCTCGATCAATGCCTGCCAAAACGGAGTTCCAAGGGCGGCCTCGGAAGCCCTTGGCGTGCGGTTGGACAGCGGCCGCCCGGGCACGTGGGTGTGCCACGGGCAGGCACTCCAGAGCAGGGGCAGGAACTCCAGCTCCGCCAGGACCTGCCACATCACCGTGGCCGTCGGTTCCGCGGCTATGCCTTCGGAATCGGCCGGAAGCACGTACCCCTTCCCCGGCCCAAACAGCCCAAACTCGTTGGCAGGGCCTTCGAGCATGGAGCGGTTTGTGAAGGGAATCCCGGTGATCCTCATGCCCCGGAATCCCGGCGCTTCGCCCAGCAGCAGCACCTTCGGGCGCCGGTCCAGCATTTCCTGCAGATAGAGCTCCAGGTTCCGGCGGCGCACGGCATTGCCGGCAGCGGCAGAATCAAAGAAGTTCTGGCAGTCCGGCCCGGTCTGCACGGACGCCAGCCGATCGACGAAGGCCCGGATCGCGGGATCGGCCATTCAGTGCGCTCCCCGGGAAGGGACCAGCCCTGCTTCTTTCAGGCCCAGGTAGATCTTGTCCCGGGAGATCGGCAGCTCGGAGAACCTCACGCCGGTGGCGTTCCGGATGGCATTCGCGAGCGCCGGCGCCACCGGGTTGAACGGGCTCTCGCTCATGGACTTCGCACCCAGCGGGCCCAGCTTGTCGCTGGTGTCGGCGAAGTAGACCTCGCTGCGCGGCACGTCGGCGAAGGCGGGGACGTGGTACTGCCGCAGGACGTCCGTTCTCACGCGGCCGGCGTCGTCCACTTTGACCTCCTCGTAGAGCGCGGAGCCGAGGGCCTGCGCGATCCCGCCTTCGATCTGGCCGCGGCACTGGCGCGGATTGACCACCACGCCGGCATCGGCAGCCTGCACGCTCTGCAGAATCCGCAACTCCCCTGTCCCGGTGTTCACTGCCACCCGAAAGCCCTGGACGTTGAACGCCACTGAGCGCGGGGTCCCGCCCCAGCGCCCTTCGGCGGCGAGCTCGACGCCGGCCTGCTCCGCGGCGTCGTAAATCTCCGTGAGCGGCACCCGCGTTCCCTCGCAGAGAACGGCATCCTGCTCCAGCACGCAGCCGGAGGGCTGCACGCGGCGGCTGCCGGCGGCGAAGACGCGGATGCGGAGGGCGAGCTCCTCTGCGGCGGCCAGCGTCGCCTTGCCCGCCACCACGGTGCCGGCAGATCCGAACGCACCGGAATCGTGGTCCACGAGGTCGGTGTCGGACTGCCGCACAGTGACCCGGGCGGCAGTGGTGGACAGCGCGGTGGCCGCGAGCTGCGTGTGGACGGTGGTGGTGCCGTTGCCGAATTCTGCCGTCCCGACGTCGGCGGCGTACGTCCCGTCGGGCAGCAGCCGGAGCCTGGAATGGGCAAAGTGGCCGCGTGGCGGGACGGTGTCGATCATGGACAGGGCCGTCCCCTCCCCGAGGACCCAGTCAGGGTCCAGCCTGTCGAGGCCGGCCGCGCGGTAGCGTTCCTGTCCACGGGCCAGGGCGTCCTCCACCAGCTTTATGCACTGGTCCAGGCCGTAGCTGCCGTAGCGGACGTCCTCTTGGGGCTCGTCGCGGGTGGAAAGCATGTCGTCGCCTTCCCGGACCATGTTCCGGCGGCGGAACTCCAGGGGGTCCATGCCGATCCCCGTCGCGAGCTCGTCGATGCCTGATTCGATCGCGAAGATCATTTGGCTGAGCCCATAGCCGCGGAAGGCACCCGCCGGCACGGTGTTGGTGTAGACGGCGTGGGCGTCCACTTTCTTGTTGGCGCACCTGTACACCGCCAGCGACTCGCCGCAGCCGTGGAACATGACGCCGGTCGCGTGGTTGCCGTAGGCGCCGGTGTTGGTGAGCACCTCCAGCTTCAGTGCCGTCAGCCTGCCGTCGCGGCTGGCGCCGGCCTTGAGATGGATGGTGAAGGGATGCTTGGTGGTGGCGGCGGTGAACTGTTCGGTCCGGGTGAATTCAAGCTGCACGGGGCGGTTGAGCTTCAGGGCTGCCAGCGCCACGACGTCCTCGGTGAGCACCTCTTGCTTGCCGCCAAAGCCGCCGCCTACCCGTCCCGCCACCACCCGGATCTGCTCTTCCGGCAGACCGAATACCCGGCACAGGGTCCGCCGCACCAGGAACGGGACCTGGCTGGACGTGCGGATCAGCAGCCGCCCGTCGCTGCCGAAGGAGGCGATGGAGGCATGGGTTTCGAGCGCCATGTGCTGCACCCGTTGGGTCCGGTAGGTGTGTTCGTGGATGAAGTCCGCCGCGGCGAAACCGGCCGACACATCGCCGAGCTCGGAATGCAGCTCGGCCACGACGTTCCGTTCGGGCCGGCTGATGCGGGCCGCGGCTGCGTCCTTGTCCCCATGGAGGGCGGGGGCCCCGGGGAGCATGGCGTTCTCCGGGGTGAAGACGGCGTCCAGTACCTCGTAGTCGACCTTCAGGGCCCGCACGCCTGCCTCCGCCGCCGCCACCGTGCCGGCGACCACGGCCGCGACCCGCTGGCCGATGAACCGCACCACGTCGTCGAACACGCGGGTGTCGTCAGGATCGTCGGTGTAGAGCTCGTGCTGCGCGGTCGAAAACAGCTGCGCCGGGGAGTCTTCGTGGGTGAAGACCGCCGCGACGCCGGGAATCGCCAGCGCGGCCGCGGCGTCGATGGAGCGGATCCGGGCGTGGGCATGCGGGGAGCGCAGCAGCTTCACGTGCAGCAGCCCGGGCAGTTCTTCGGCCGGGACGTCCAGGGTGTAGCGGGCCTGCCCCGTGACGATGGCGAGGCCGGCGGGTGCCGGAACGTCGTCGCCCAGTTGTCCGGGTCGCGGCTCCGGCCGGCCGCGCCCCTCCGATGCTGTGTCCGTACCAGGGGTGTCCGTACCAGGGGTGTCCGGCTGGCTCGCCCTCCCGCAGACGGCGTCCTCGATGGCCGTGTACCCAGTGCACCGGCACAGGTTGCCCTTCAGGTTCCGCGGCAGGTCCGCCTTCTGCTGGTCATCGAAGGTCGCGGCCGTCATCACCATGCCGGCCGTGCAAAAACCGCACTGGAAGCCCTGCCGGTCCAGGAACTGCTGCTGCATCGGATGGAGTGCGGTGCCGTCGGGGTCATCGGATCCGCCGGAGGCGCAGGTGGCGGCCAACCCTTCCACCGTGGTGACGGCGCGGCCCTCGGCGCGGACGGCGGGATAAATGCAGCTGTGCACCGGCACCCCGTCCACATGCACGGTGCACGCGCCGCAGTCGCCGGCGTCGCAGCCCTTTTTCACGCCGAGGTTCCCCTGTTCGCGAAGGAACGTCCGCAGGCACTGCCCGGGACGGGGTTCGGCCTGCGCCGGGCTGCCGTTGATCTCGATTGACATGTTCAGGCCTCTTCCGTCCGGGACCCGGCGCTTAAGGGCTTGCCCCGCGGCGGCCAGAAATCACCGGATACGCGTAGCGGATCACGGCCTGCCGGTGCGGTGAGCTCGGCCCGGATTTCATGGGCCAGCCGGTACGTCATGTCCTTGCGCCAGGCGGGCAGGCCGTGGACGTCGTCGTGGTACAGCTCATCGGGGATGGCGGCATCCAATGAGGCGGAGAGGGCGTCGGCGAGCGCCGCCGCGGAGGACGTCAGGCGCAGCTGCACGGGGCGTTTGGTGGCTGAGGTGACGGTCAGGACCAGGGAGCCGCCGGCGTCGAGCCTTCCGATCAGCAGCACCGCGGACCTGCCCAGGTTGCTCAGCGACAGCCGGCGGAAGGCCACCCGGGAGGACAGGGCCGCCGCCGGCAGGCTCACGCTGCGCAGGAGCTCGCCGGGAGCGAGGGCGTTGGTCCCGTCGCCCGTGACGAACTCCAGCACGGGGAGCGTGCGGCGGGCGCCGCCGGGGCCCAAAATGGTGGCCGTGCCGTCGAGCGCCGCGCAGAGCGAGATCATGGGCCCGGCCGGCAGGGAGGTGCACAGGTTGCCGCCCACGGTGGACATGGTCCAGACCTTGAAGGAGGCCACAAAGGACTCGCAGCAGGGGCGGACGAGCTCCACGCCGGGCCAGTCCCCGGCCAGTCCCCGGCCAGCGTCCGAATCAGGGAAGGCATACAGTTGCGCGATGGTGCAGGTTGCCGCCAGCTCGATGCCCGCCGCTGAGACGGCCAGGGGTGTCCAGTCCGTGAAGCCGAGGTCCAGGAGACGCCGGAGCGGTTCCTGTCCGGGGCCGGGGCTCCCGGCGGAGAAAAGCACGGTGCCCCCCGCGAGCCAGGCGTCGCCTTCGCGCCACTGCGCCGGATCCGCGGTGCGGACCACGGCCTCGATGGTGTTCATGTCCACTGGGCCTCCTGAGGTTCCGGCATGCCGGCGCTGCTGTCGTGATGGCTACTGTCGTGATGGCTGCTGGCGTGATGACCGCTGTCGTGATGACTTGCGGCGTAATGGTGAATGGGGCCGCTGACATCCTTCAGGGACACGCCGCCCTGGGCCAGGCCGGCGGCTTTGCTCCGGCTGGCCACGAGTTCTGCCGTGATGGACACCGCGACCTCTTCCGGTGTGACGGCCCCGAGGTCCAGGCCGATGGGTGAGTGCAGCCGGGCCAGGTCCCCGTCGGCCACACCGGCCTGCCGCAGGGCATCGATCCGCGCGCGGTGGCTGCGCCTGGACCCCATGGCGCCGACATAGGCCACGTCCAGGCCGAGGGCGGCCTGCAGGAGCGGGACATCGAATTTGGGATCGTGCGTGAGGACGCAGATCGCCGTACGGGCGTCGGTGCGGCCAGCCCGCGCCTGGTCCGCCAGATACCGGTGCGGCCAGGCAGTGGCCACCTCGTCCGCGGCGCTGAACCTGTCCTGCTGCGCGAACGCCGGGCGAGCATCGCACACCGTGACGTGGAAGCCCAGGAGTTTCGCGGCCGGCAGGAGTGCCGCACCGAAGTCATTGGCGCCGAAGATCAGCAGGCGCGCCGCCGGCAGCCGGCTCTCCACCAGCAGGCTCACGGGTTCCGGCTGGCAGTCCCCCGCGGGCGCGATCCGGACCAGTCCGGTACGGCCTCCCCTCAGCAGCGGTTCCAGCTGGGCTGCCGCGGCCAGCAGTACGCGCCCGGCACCGGCGGAACCGCCCGTTCCCAGCAGCGCGGCGAGCTCGGCCGACTCCAGTACCTGGAAAGCCGCCGGGTCAGGAACCACGACGGCGACGCCTCCGCCGGCGTCCACCCTGCGGATCAGCGCCGCCCCGCCAGCCGGATGCCGCCCGGCCAGGCCGGCCAGGCTGTCCAGCCATAGCCGGCCGGGCCCTGCGCCCAGGGGCTCGATGTGGATTTCCAGCCCACCGCCACAGGTTAGTCCGGCGGCGAACGCGTCCTCGGGGCTGTAGCCGAAGAACTCCCGGCGCGACCCGCCGTCGCGCAGTGCCTCCAGGGCCGCTTCCACAACGGCCCCTTCAACGCAGCCGCCAGACAGGCTTCCCAGCACCTCCCCGGTCTCCGAGACCAACATGGACGTGCCCACGGGCCGCGGCACCGATCCGGCAGCGCCCACCACGGTGGCCACCGCGCAGCGCTGCCCGGGCGCGGCAGGCCGCCATGTGCCCAAGTGCGGGAGCAGATCCAACATGGCCGCAGTCCCCGGCGCTAATAGTCGGTCCTGGACTCGAACGAGTTCCAGGCGTTGAAGGGATCCAGGGCCGCGGGAGCTTGCGGGTCTGTCAGTTCCAGCCTGCCCACCGGCATGAGCGCGCCGCGCTGATCGTTTTCGAAGTATTCGTAGAAGACGGCGTCATCGAACCCCGCGGACGCGGCATCGTGCCGGTCCGCGGCGAACACCACGCGTGACACCCGCGCCCACAGCGCGGACGCCAGGCACATGGGGCACGGCTCGCAGCTGCAGTAGAGCGTGGCTCCGCTGAGATCGAAGTTGCCCAGTTCGCTGCAGGCCCGCCGGATGGCCGTGACCTCGGCGTGCGCCGTGGGATCGTTGGTGGCGGTGACGCGGTTGACGCCTTCGAACGCTTGCCCGTCCGCAGTGACCACCACAGCGCCGAACGGGCCGCCGCCGTTCAGGACGTTGGCCGTGGCCAACTCGATGGATCTCGCCAGGAACTTCCGGGCCGTATCGGCTGTAGTCATGCTGCCACTCCCTAACCTGCGGAAGCCGGTACACCGCGACGGGAACGCAAGGGCCGGATGCGACAGTGACCAGTCTTCAGCATGTGCCTTGAAGGTTGCGCCTGGTAGATAGCTTCCCGGGATCGGGCTGCCCGCCATTGGCAAGATCGACAGTAGCACCGGGACGTCCGCGCGGCGCGCCCTAGTTGATGGAAGCCCGGTTTCGTTATGTGAAATCTCTATTTCCGGGTCTTCACGCCAACGCCCTACCGCCCCAAGTAACGCCTACCGGCCAAAGAGCGGCAGCGCGCGGAGCCATCGGGAAAAGCCGCGGTCCCTCCGCTCGCAGTCGGCCGGAATGTAGAAGTCCGGGTCCGTAGCACCGAAGTCCGTCGCGCCGAACGGCAGGTACAGCTCCTGCCCGGGCGCCGGAAATTCAATGGCACTGTCCTTCTCCTGCGAGTCCATGGACTCCTCCTCGTTCATTGTGTGGCCGCTTCCTCGCACCGGGATGGATCACTTCAGTGCAGTTCCGCAATTTGGAAATAATTTATTGTTATATGGAAAAGACTAGAAGCCTCCGGAGTCGGCGGTCAAGGGCTGCGGCCACCGCGGTCACAAACGGATTTTTCGAAAAGTGATGTACACCACGCCGGGTCCGGGCTACGCTTAATCCCAATTCGTGGCGCAGGTCACGTAACCTGGGAGCAGCAGGCAGGGTCGTAATGAGCTGGCATCAACTGATGTCGGCTCTTTTTTGTGGGCCGACGGAATGAGAAACGCGCAGGAAACAAGCGCTTAATTTCTATGTGGGACTTTGGTGCCACATACCTGAAGTTGGGAATCAGACCATGAGCAACAAGATCGTCCTCGGCCACAACCAGTACGGAAAAGCCGAAGTCCGCGTCGTCAAGATCACCAGGGACACCGACCGCCATGAAATCGAAGACCTGAACGTCACCTCGCAGCTGCGGGGGGACTTCGCGGCGGCCCACCTCGAAGGCGACAACAGCCATGTGGTAGCCACGGACACCCAAAAGAACACGATCTACGCCTTCGCCCGGGACGGCATCGGCTCCCCGGAAGCCTTCCTGCTGCGGCTGGGCAAGCACTTTACCTCGAACTTCGGCTGGGTCACCGGCGGCCGCTGGGCCGCCGAGTCCTACAAATGGGACCGGATCCAGGCCCACGGGGCCGGGCACGACCACTCTTTCGTCCGCAGCGGCCAGGAAGTCCGCACCGCGGTTCTTGTCCGCGACGGCGGTACCGAGCACCTCATCGCCGGGCTCAAGGACCTCACCGTGCTGAAGTCGACCCAGTCCGGGTTCAGCGGCTTCCCGCGGGACAAGTACACCACCCTCCCGGAAACGTCCGACCGCATCCTCGCCACGGACGTATCGGCCCGCTGGCGCTTCAAGGCCGGCACCGACTTCGGCACGTTCGACTTCAACAAGAGCTACGAGGACGTCAAGAGCCTGCTGCTGGAGGGGTTCAGCGAAAAGTACTCCCACGCCCTGCAGCAGACCCTCTTCGACATGGGCGCCAAGGTCCTTGAAGCGCACACCGAGATCGACGAGATTAAGTTCTCCATGCCCAACAAGCACCACTTCCTCGTTGACCTCTCGCCCTTTGGCCTCGACAACCCCAACGAGGTCTTCTTTGCCGCCGACCGCCCCTACGGCCTGATCGAGGCCACGGTCCAGCGTGAAGACGCTGCACCGGCCGAGATCGCCTGGTCCGGGATCGCCGGCTTCTGCTAGGACTCCCGAACAGGCCGGCCCGGGCTTCCGGCGCCGGCACTCAAGTAAACGTTAGCCAGACATTGTTAGCCGGACGACGACGTCCGCCATGAACCAAGAAGGTCTGCCATGAACGCACGCAAGAAACTGACCGCCCGGCTGCCACGCACCGGCGGCACCGGAGGCTCCGGCGGCTCCGGCGGCACTCCGCGCCCCGAAGACCAACGGCTCTCCGTCGGAAGCAGCTTCGCCTACGGCTTCCAGCACGTCCTGACCATGTACGGCGGCATCATCGCCGTCCCCCTGATCGTCGGCCAGGCCGCCGGCCTGGCGCCCGCCGACGTCGGGGTCCTGATCGCCGCGGCCCTCTTCATGGGCGGCCTGGCAACCCTGCTCCAGACCCTGGGCCTGCCGTTCTTCGGCTCCCAGCTCCCCCTGGTCCAGGGCGTCTCCTTCGCCAGCGTGGCGACCATGGTCGCCATCGTCACCGGCGGAGGTGGCCTCCCGGCCGTCTTCGGCGCCGTCATTGCCTCTGCAGCCATCGGGTTGCTGATCGCCCCGGTGTTCTCCAAGATTGTCCGGTTCTTCCCGCCGGTGGTCACCGGCACAGTCATCACCACCATCGGCCTCACGCTGATGCCCGTGGCGGCCAACTGGGCCATGGGCGGGAACAAGAAGGCGGAGGACTACGGGAGCGTGGCCAACATCGGGCTGGCGGCCATTACCCTGGCCCTCGTGCTCCTGTTGAGCAAGGTCGGCAACGCCACCATTTCCCGCCTGTCCATCCTGCTGGCCATGGTGGCCGGAACGGGGGTCGCCGTCGTGACCGGCATGGCGGACTTCTCGAAGGTCGGCGACGGCCCGATCGTCGCCTTCCCCGCGCCGTTCCACCTCGGCGCGCCCACTTTCGAGGCTGCCGCCATCATCTCCATGCTGATCGTGGTCCTGGTGATCCTGACCGAGACGATGGCCGACATCCTGGCCGTCGGCGAGATCGTGGGCACCCGGGTCGATTCGAAGCGGATCGCCGCGGGCTTGCGGGCCGATATGGTTTCCAGCCTCGTGGCGCCAGTCTTCGGCTCTTTCACGCAGAGCGCGTTCGCCCAGAACGTTGGCCTGGTCGCCGTCACCAAGATCAAGAGCCGCTACGTGGTGGCGGCCGGCGGTGTCATCCTGGTGCTGCTGGGCCTGCTGCCGGTGCTCGGCCGCGTGGTCGCGGCGGTTCCCACGGCCGTCCTGGGCGGTGCGGGGATCGTGCTCTTCGGCACTGTGGCCGCGAGCGGCATCCGCACCCTGGCCAAGGTGGAGTACCGGAACAATATGAACCTGATCATCGTCGCCGCCTCCATCGGTTTCGGGATGATCCCGATCGCCGCCCCCACCTTCTACGACAAGTTCCCCAGCTGGTTCGGAACGATTTTCCACTCCGGCATCAGCTCCGCGGCCGTCATGGCCATCACGCTGAACTTGCTCTTCAACCACTTGAAGAAGGGCAACTCGGAGAACCAGTCGGTCTTCGTGGCCGGAACCGGCCGGGTCATCCGCGAGGAAGACCTTCAGTGCCTGGCCGAGGGCGACCGCTATGAGAACGGCAAACTGATCGACTCCGACGGCAAGGAAGTCCCGGTGGAGTCCGCCGCGACATCCGGGCACTAGTCCCTGCGCCCCCGGCCGGCATGAGCGTTGCGGCCCCTCCCCGTGACGGTAAAGGGGCCGCAACGTGGCCTGGCAGAATGCGCCACGGCCGCTGGAGGTCAGCTCTTGTTGAGGTCCTGGGAAATCGCCAGGGCGGCCTCGCGCAGCAACGGCACCGCCCGGTCCGCGAAGGACTCGTCCACCCGGGATACGGGCCCGGAGACGGAAATCGCCGCGGGGGTCGGCGCATTGGGGATAGCAATCGCGAAGCAGCGGACGCCGATCTCCTGCTCTTCCTCATCGATGGAATAGCCGCGGCTGCGGATCAGCTTCAAGTCGGCGAACAGGGACTCGACGTCGCCGATGCTCTTCGGAGTGGGGGTGGGCATGCCCTTCCGGGTGACGATGCCACGCACCGTCTCATCGTCCAGCTGGGCCAGGATCGCCTTGCCCATGCCGGTGGCATGCATGTAACCGCGGCGGCCCACTTCGGTGATCATCCGCATGGAGTGCAGGGACGGGACCTGGGCCACGTACATCACCATGTCAGAGTCCAGCACGGCCATGTTGGCGGTCTCGCCGAGCCGTTCCACGAGGGACTGGAGCTGCGGCCGCGCGAGCGCCCCCAATTGCTTGTTCGCCGCCTCGCCCAGCCGGATCAGGCGCGGGCCCAGGGCATAGCGGCGGTTCGGCAGCTGCCGGATATAGCCCAGCGTGACGAGGGTGCGCAGCAGCCGGTGGATGGTGGGAAGCGGCAGATCGGTGGAGGACGAGAGTTCGCTGAGGGTGACGTCACCGCCGGCATCAGTAATCAGTTCCAGAAGTTCGAAAACGCGTTCAACGGACTGCACGCCTCCGGGGGCTTTTTCCGCCATAACTTTGCTCTCCTGAGGGGTTGTTTACGACAAATTTTATCCACATCGTGAAAAAAGTGCCTAGTGGACCCAAGATACAGTACCGCCAGCCCGCCGTCGACGGGCTACGGGGCTTGTATTTCCACAAAGTAGATAATAATATCCATAATACGAAATAACTGAGTTCAGCGAGAGCCCGTCAACGGGCCGACTAGGAGGAAATTCAATGGCGAATCCCAGCCCCGGAAATTCGATCACCCTGCGCGTGGAGGCTCCGTCCAGCGTCACGGCCACCAGCGAACTGGCCGCCGCCGTCGGAGCCGCCGGCGCCGCGATCACAGCCCTGGACGTCACCGAGTCCCACCACGAGACCCTGGTAGTCGACGTCACCTGCAACACCACGGACGACGCCCACGCCGCACGCGTCAAGGACGCGCTCAACGCGCTCGACGGCGTCACGGTCCGGAACGTCTCGGACCGCACCTTCCTGATGCACCTCGGCGGCAAGCTGGAGGTTGTCCCGAAGGTCGCCCTGCGCAACCGCGACGACCTCTCCCGCGCCTACACCCCCGGCGTCGCCCGTGTCTGCCTGGCGATCGCCGAAAACCCCGAGGCCGCCCGGAACCTGACCATCAAACGCAACACGATCGCCGTCGTGACCGACGGCTCCGCCGTCCTGGGCCTCGGCAACATCGGCCCGGCCGCCGCGCTGCCGGTCATGGAAGGCAAGGCCGCGCTCTTCAAGCAGTTCGCCAACGTCGACGCCTGGCCGGTCTGCCTGGACACCCAGGACACGGAGGAAATCATCCGGATCGTCAAGGCACTCGCCCCGGTCTACGGCGGCGTCAACCTTGAGGACATCGCCGCGCCGCGCTGCTTCGAGATCGAAACCCGGCTCCGCGAGGAACTGGACATCCCGGTCTTCCATGACGACCAGCACGGAACCG
The DNA here is from genome assembly GCF_040676555.1 of Arthrobacter sp. LAR12-1-1.1. Classification (NCBI taxonomy): domain Bacteria; kingdom Bacillati; phylum Actinomycetota; class Actinomycetes; order Micrococcales; family Micrococcaceae; genus Arthrobacter; species Arthrobacter sp. LAR12-1-1.1. The sequence continues at coordinate 13,498 of NZ_JBEGIG010000078.1, forward strand.
CAATCGTCACGCTGGCAGCCCTGACCAACGCCCTGCGCGTCGTGGACAAGAAACTCGCCGAGGTCCGGATTGTCGTTTCGGGCGTCGGCGCCGCCGGCTCCGCCATCATTGCGCTGCTCAAGGCGCAGGGGGCCCGCAACATCATCGCCGCCGGCCGCTCGGGAGCGATCCACTTCGGCGAACAGTACAACGACGAGCACCGCACCTGGATTGCCGAGAACACCAATGAACAAGGGTTCTCCGGCACCCTGCACGAAGCGCTCAAGGGAGCCGACGTCTTCATCGGCGTCAGCGCACCGCACGTGATCGGCGAAGAACAGGTGGCATCCATGGCCAAGGACGCTATTGTGTTCGCCATGGCCAACCCCACGCCGGAAATCGACCCGGTGGTCGCATCACGGCACGCCGCTGTGGTGGCGACCGGCCGCAGCGATTTCCCCAACCAGATCAACAACGTCCTGGCCTTCCCAGGGTTCTTCCGCGGGCTCCTGGACGCTGGGGCCGCAGACATCACCTCCGAGATGCTCGTGGCCGCCGCCGCGGCGATCGCCAACCGGGTGGCCGACGATGAGCTCAATGCCAGCTACATCATTCCCAGCGTTTTCGACCCCCACGTTGCCGCCGACGTCGCCGCCGCAGTTGCCGCGGCCGCCCATGCGACGGCCCCGGCCGCCGCGCCGACCCACGCCTGATTCGCCGCCTGATTCACCGACCAGGAAGGACCACAATGGCCCTCACCATTTCAGCCCGCCGCCCCGTTGACCGTGCGGAAGAGATCCTCACTCCCGAGGCGCTGGCCTTCATTGAGCAACTGCACCAGCGATTCGCCGCCACCCGCGGGGATCTGCTCAAGGCCCGCGCGGTCAAACGCGACGAGGTGGCCCGCACCGGCCGGCTCGATTTCCTGCCGGAAACCCGCGATATCCGTGAGGGCGACTGGACGGTGGCCCCAGCCCCGGCGGCCCTGCAGGACCGCCGGGTGGAAATGACGGGCCCGGCCGCACCGGCCAAGATGGCGATCAATGCCCTGAACTCCGGGGCCAAGGTCTGGCTCGCGGACCTCGAGGACGCCAGCACCCCCACCTGGTCCAACGTGATCGAATCGATCCTGAACCTCCGCGACGCCGCGGCGGGCACCCTGGCCTACACCTCCCCCGAGGGGAAGGAATATACGCTCCGGACCGATGCCCCGCTGGCCGTCGTTGTCGCCCGCCCGCGCGGCTGGCACATGGGCGAGCGCCATCTGCTGATCGACGGCGAACACACCGTGGGCGCCCTGGTGGACTTCGGCCTGCATTTCTTCCACACCGCCAGGCAGCTGCTGGCGAACGGCCATGGCCCGTACTACTACCTGCCCAAGATGGAGAGCCACCTCGAGGCCCGGTTGTGGAACGAGATCTTCGTCTTCGCCCAGGACTACCTCGGCATTCCGCAAGGCACCATCCGCGCCACCGTCCTGATCGAGACCATCCCCGCAGCCTTCGAAATGGACGAGATCCTCTACGAACTCCGCGACCACGCCTCCGGCCTGAACGCGGGCCGCTGGGATTACCTGTTCAGCATCATCAAGTACTTCCGCGACGCCGGCTCGCGCTTTGTGCTGCCGGACCGCGCCACCGTGGCCATGACCGCGCCGTTCATGCGTGCCTACACCGAACTGCTGGTCAAGACCTGCCACCACCGCGGCGCCTTCGCCATGGGCGGCATGGCGGCCGTCATTCCCAACCGCCGCGAACCCGAGGTGACCGCCCAGGCGTTCGAGAAAGTGCGCGCGGACAAGACCCGCGAGGCGAACGACGGCTTTGACGGTTCCTGGGTGGCCCACCCGGACCTGGTGCCGGTCTGCCGGGACGTCTTCGACGCCGTTCTGGGCGAGCGGCCGAACCAGCTGGACAGGCAGCGCCCGGAAGTCTCGGTCACCGCGGACCAGCTCCTGGACGTCGCCTCCGCCCATGGCACGGTCACCGAGGCAGGCATGCGCCTGAACCTCTACGTCGCCGTCGCCTACACAGCGGTGTGGATTTCGGGCAACGGCGCGGTGGCCATCCACAACCTGATGGAGGACGCCGCGACGGCGGAAATCTCGCGGTCCCAGGTTTGGCAGCAGATCCGCAACCACTCGGTGCTGGCCGACACAGGCCGGACCGTCACCCGCGAGCTGGTGTCCGGGATCCTGGCCGAGGAAACCGAGAAGCTCCGCGGCGAGGTGGGCGAGGACGCCTTCGCGAAGCACTACCTGCCCGCCAGCAAGCTCATTGGCGACATCTGCCTGTCCGAGGACTACACGGACTTCCTCACCACGCCGGCGTACGAGCTGGTGGGCTGAGCCATGGCAGCCACCTCCGCCAGCGCCAGGCCGCAGCCGCGCAGTCATCTACGGAGCCAGCCCCGAAGCCAGGGTCCGGTGACGCCGGCCCTCTCGGGGGCCGATCTCGCCCGGATCGATGCGCAGCTCGCCGACACCGACCGGCTGCTGGAGCGCAGCTACCCTGGCGATGACGGCTCCCGCCAGCCGGTGCACACCGTCTACGTCCCGGCCGACCGCTTCAGCCCGGGGTTCACCGCGGACTGGGGCGCCCAGGCCCTCGCTGCGGTGGACGCCCGCGGCGGAGTCGAAAACCTGTGCGCGCTGCAGGGCCAGGACCCCGAGCTGGCCGCCGCCGTCGCGCCGCGGGTCCGGGCCAAGCTCTCACGCGAACCGATCGAGGACCTCCGCCTGGACTTTGAGGACGGGTTCGGGGACCGGGGCGACGACGCCGAGGACGCCGCCGCTTCGGCCGCGGCATCCGCCGTGGCCACCGCGGTCGCCGCCGGGACCGCGCCGCCCTTCATCGGGATCCGCTTCAAGTGCTTCGAGGCCGCCACCCGCGCCCGGGGCCTGCGGACCCTGGATCTCTTCGTATCGCAGCTGGCCGCGGCCGGCGAACTGCCGGACGGGCTCATCCTCACCCTGCCCAAGGTCACCACGGTGGCGCAGGTGGAGGCCATGGCCTTCGCCGTGTCCCGCCTCGAGGAAGTCCACTCGCTCCCCGCGGGCCGGCTCCGCTTTGAGGTGCAGGTGGAAACGCCGCAGCTCATCCTGGGCCCGGACGGAACCTCGCCGGTGGCGCGCCTGCCGCACGCGGTGCCCGGCCGGATCAGCGGGCTGCACTACGGAACTTACGACTACTCGGCCTCGCTGCAGATCTCCGCCGAATACCAGTCCATGGAGCATCCCGTGGCGGACTTTGCCAAGGAAGTCATGCAGCTTGCCGTGGCCGGCACCGGGATCCGGCTCTCCGACGGCTCCACCAACATCATCCCGGTGGGCGAGAACGTGGAGCAGGCCTGGCAGCTCCACGGCCGCCTGGTCCGCCGCTCGCTGGAACGCGGTTTCTACCAGGGCTGGGACCTCCACCCGGCCCAGCTGCCCAGCCGGTTCGCCGCAACCTATGCCTTCTACCGGCAAGGGCTCCCCGCCGCCGCTGCCCGGCTCCGCAATTACGTGGAACAAACCGCCGGCGGCGTCATGGATGAACCCGCCACCGCACGCGCCTTGGCGGCCTTCGTTCTGCGCGGCGTCCAATGCGGCGCCGTCGGTGCCGAAGAAGTCCTGGCGCTGGCCGGCGTCGGGCTCCCCCAACTCACCGCGCTGGCCCATCCCCGGCTGGCCAACACCTCCACCCCCTCAGCTAAAGGAACGCACCCATGAGCAACTATTTCTACCCCGAGGGCGGGCTTCCGCCGCAGACCCAGCTCCTCTCGGACCGGGCCATCGTCAAAGAGGCCTACACCGTCATTCCGAAGGGCGTGCTCCGGGACATCGTCACGAGCACGCTGCCCGGCTGGACCAACACCCGCTCCTGGATCATTGCCCGGCCCATCGCCGGTTTTGCCACGACGTTCTCGCAGCTGATTGTCGAGGTGGGACCGGGCGGCGGAGCGGAAAAGCCTGAGCCCGAGGCCGGCGTCGAAGGCGTCATCTTCCTGACCAAGGGCGCCCTGGCCCTGACCCTCGAGGGGGAAATCCACAAGCTGGGAGAGGGCGGCTACGCCTATCTCGCCGCCGGGGCCCAGTGGTCCGTGGCGAACGAGTCCGGGGAGATCGCCAGTTTCCAGTGGATCCGGAAGGCCTATGAGCCGCTGGACGGCTTCACGGCGAAATCCTTCGTGACCCGCGACCAGGACGTCGAACCGCGGGCCATGCCCGACACCGACGGCGCCTGGGCCACCACCCGCTTCGTGGACCCGGAGGACCTCGCCCACGACATGCACGTCAACATCGTCACGCTCAAGCCCGGCGCCTCCATCCCCTTCGCGGAAACCCACGTCATGGAACACGGGCTCTTCGTCCTGGAGGGCAAAGCCGTCTACCGGCTCAATGACGACTGGGTTGAGGTGGAGGCCGGCGACTTCATGTGGCTGCGTGCCTTCTGCCCCCAGGCCTGCTATGCCGGCGGCCCGGGCAACTTCCGGTACCTGCTGTACAAAGACGTCAACCGCCAGATCCGCCTGACCTAAGACCGATCCACCAATACCGAATACGCAGTGGAGTCCGCCCCGTCTGACGGGGCGGACTCATTCGTGGTTCCGGAGCCCGCGGCCGGGAGCCCTTGTGGCCTGGGCGTTGCTTGCTAGCCTGAGGCTGTGAAGTACGAATCCCTGTGGATCGGATTGCTCCTTGGCGCGGCCTTCGGCTTCGCCATCGGAGCCGCCACCGCCGACAAACCGTTCACGGGCATGTTGATCGGCCTTGCGGTCGGCGCACTCGTGGGCCTGGGCGTCCGGAAGGACCCCAGGAAGCGGTAGGGATGCCCTTCGCCGGGATCAGACGGTTCCCGGCGGGGCAGTCACCCAATGCCGGCCCCCTGACCTGAAACGGCCCGCGCCGTGAAATGCCCGGGCACCAAAGCTGTGCCCGCCGCGCGAGGACCCCACAGTCCCAAGGCGCCGCCCAGACGCGCAGCCCGGCCCTTCCCCGACGCACCCCCATTGACTCTCCACCCCTTGACTCCCCTGCCCCAACTTCTCTACACTTTTCATAAAGCAGAATCTAAATTCCACCAAGCGGAAACCATGCAGGAACTAAGCAGGCAACGAAGTGGAATTAGTAATCGGATCTGCAAGGCAAAGACGCCCGGGATCCAGCTCCCGCCCACACCGGAAGGAACCCACAATGACGTACACCGTGAACTGCTCCATCCTCCTGACGGAGCTCCCCCTCTGGGAACGCCCGGCCGCCGCGAAGGCCGCCGGTTTTGACGCCGTCGAATTCTGGTGGCCCTTCGAAACCTCCGTCCCCACCGACGCCGAGGTTGCCCGGTTTGAGAACGCCATCACCGACGCCGGCGTGCAGCTCACGGGCCTGAACTTCAACGCGGGCGACATGCCCGGCGGGGACCGCGGCCTCGTATCCTGGCCCGCGCGCTCCACCGAATTCCAGGACAACATCGACGTCGTCGCCGGCATCGGTGAGCGCCTCGGCTGCAAGGCCTTCAACGCCCTCTACGGCAACCGCATTGACGGCGAATCCGCCGAGCAGCAGGACGCCATTGGCGCCGAAAACCTCGCGACGGCGGCCGCAGGCATCGCCCGCATCGGCGGCACGGTGCTCCTGGAACCCGTCAGCGGCGCCCCCAAGTACCCGTTGCTCACGGCCCAGGACGCCCTCGACGTCATCGCCCGGGTCAAGCAGGAATCCGGCGCCAGGAACATCAAGCTCCTCGCCGACTTCTACCACCTGGCAGTGAACGGTGACGACGTCGCCGCCGTCATCGAAAAGCACGCCAAGGACTTCGGCCACATCCAGATCGCCGACAACCCCGGCCGCGGGGCTCCCGGAACCGGGCAGCTTCCCCTCGGCGAATGGATCGCCCGCAGCCGCGCACTCGGCTACGAGGGCTACATCGGCCTCGAATACAAGGAACCGGCGGAGACCGCATTCAGCTGGGCCATCCGCCAGCGCGTCTCGCAGTAGTCCCCACCGGCACCCTGACCTCGCAAGCTCGGCCAGGGAACCCGGCCGGCGTGGGCCCACCCACCGGCACCCTGACCTCGCAAGCTCGGCCAGGGAACCCGGCCGGCGTGGGCCCACCCACCGGCAGCACCCGCACCCACCAGCCGCGGCACAGAAGCACACCTGCGCTAAAACGCATAAAAAGACTTCAGAAAGAGAACCACAATGAGCAACATCGCAGTCATCGGACTCGGCATCATGGGCCTGCCCATGGCCATCAACCTCGTCAAGGCCGGCCACACGGTCACAGGCTTCAACCGCAGTCAGGACAAGACCGACAAACTGGTCTCCGAAGGCGGCCGGGGCGCCGGCAGCATCGCGGAGGCCGTCAAGGGCGCCGACACCGTCATCACCATGGTGCCGGACTCCCCGGACGTCGAAGGCGTGGTCAGCGGCCCCAACGGCGTCTTCGCCAACGCCAAGCCGGGCGCCCTGTGGATCGATGCCAGCAGCATCCGCCCCGACGTCGCCAAGCGCCTCGCCGACGACGCCAGGGCCGCCGGAATCCGTCCCCTCGACGCCCCGGTCTCCGGCGGGGAACAAGGCGCCATCGACGCCGCGCTCTCCATCATGGTGGGCGGCCACGCCGCCGACTTCGAGACCGCCCAGGATGTCCTGGCCGCCGTGGGCAAGACCATCGTCCATGTGGGGCCCTCCGGCTCCGGCCAGACAGTCAAGGCAGCCAACCAGCTGATCGTGGCCGTCAACATTGAAGTCCTTGGCGAGGCGATCGCCTTCCTCGAGGCCTACGGCGTGGACACGGACGCCGCCCTCAAGGTCCTCGGCGGCGGCCTGGCCGGGTCCAAGGTCCTGGAGCAGAAGGGCCAGAAGATGCTGGACCGCAACTTCGACCCCGGCTTCCGCCTGGCCCTGCACCACAAGGACCTCGGCATCGTCACCTCCGCGGCCCGCGAGGCCAACGTCGCCGTCCCCCTCGGCGCCGTCGTCGCGCAGCTCGTCGCCGCCACTGTCAACCAGGGCGACGGCGGCCTGGATCACTCCGGCCTCTTCAAGCAGGTCCTCCAGCTCAGCGGCCGGAAGTAAACCGCCGGCCAGGCGCCGGTCACCACCTGAACCCAGCCTCCCGACGTCGTCAATGACGACGCCGGCACCTCAAGCACACCCAAAAACAGACTTTCAAGGAGCACACCATGACGAAGATGCGCACCGTAGACGCAGCCGTCGCCATCCTGGAAAAGGAGGGCGCCACCGAGGCGTTCGGCCTGCCAGGCGCGGCGATCAACCCGTTCTATTCGGCCATGAGGGCCCACAGCGGCATCCGCCACACCCTGGCCCGTCACGTTGAAGGCGCCAGTCACATGGCTGACGGCTACAGTCGGGCCAAGGACGGCAACATCGGCATCTGCATCGGCACATCCGGCCCCGCGGGCACGGACATGATCACCGGCCTGTACGCGGCGTGGGCCGATTCCATCCCGATGCTCTGCATCACCGGCCAGGCACCCGTTGCCAAGCTGCACAAGGAGGATTTCCAGGCCGTGGACATCGAGTCCATCGCCAAGCCCGTCACCAAGCTGGCCATGACCATCCTGGAGCCAGGCCAGGTTCCCGGCGCCTTCCAGAAGGCTTTCCAGCTGATGCGCTCCGGCCGCCCAGGCCCGGTCCTGCTGGACCTGCCGATCGATGTGCAGATGGCCGAGATCGAATTCGACATCGACACGTATGAGCCCCTGCCCGTGGAGAAGCCCCGGGCCAGCCGGAAGCAGCTGGAAAAGGCACTGGACATGCTCACCGCCGGCGAGCGCCCGGTGATCGTGGCCGGCGGCGGCATCATCAATGCCGGTGCCTCCGGGCAGCTGGTGGAACTGGCCGAGCTGCTGAACGTCCCCGTGATCCCCACCCTGATGGGCTGGGGCGCTATCCCGGATGACCACGAACTGATGGCCGGCATGGTGGGCCTGCAGACTTCCCACCGCTACGGCAACGAGAACTTCCTGCGCAGCGACTTCGTGATCGGCATCGGCAACCGCTGGGCCAACCGCCACACCGGCGGGCTGGACACCTACACCGCCGGCCGCAAGTTCGTGCACATCGACATCGAGCCCACCCAAATCGGCCGCGTGTTCTCCCCGGACTTCGGCATCGCCTCCGACGCCGCTGCCGCCGTGGACGGGCTGCTGGAACTGGCCCGGGAACGCCGCGCCGCCGGGTCGCTGCCGGACTACACCGCCTGGGTTGCCGAATGCTCCGGACGCAAAGCCACGCTGCACCGCAAGACCCACTTCGACAACGTGCCGATCAAGCCCCAGCGCGTGTACGAGGAAATGAACAGGGCGTTCGGCAAGGACACCACTTACGTGTCCACGATCGGACTGTCGCAGATCGCCGGCGCCCAGATGCTGCACGTGTTCGGCCCCCGCAAGTGGATCAACGCCGGACAGGCCGGCCCGCTGGGCTGGACCGCCCCCGCCGCGCTGGGCGTGGTCCGCGGCAAGCCGGACCAGACCGTTGTTGCCCTGTCCGGTGACTACGACTTCCAGTTCATGATCGAAGAACTGGCCGTGGGCGCGCAGTTCAACCTGCCGTACATCCACGTGGTGGTCAACAACTCCTACCTCGGCCTGATCCGCCAGTCCCAGCGGGGGTTCAACATGGAACAAAACGTGTCCTTGGCGTTCGAGAACATCAACTCCACCGAACTCTCTGCAACCGCAAGAGGCTACGGAGTGGACCACATCAAGGTGGCGGAGGGCCTGGGCTGCAAGGCCATCCGGGTGGAAAACCCGGAGGACCTTCCTGCCGCGTTCGACAAGGCCAAGGCATTCATGGGCGAGTTCAAGGTTCCGGTGGTGGTGGAGGTCATCCTGGAAAAGGTCACCAACATCTCCATGGGCACCGAGATCAACGCCGTCAACGAGTTCGAGGCCCTGGCCGAGACCGCCGGGGACGCCCCCACCGCCATCCTGGCCCTGCAGGCCTGAGATGCGGGTGGTCATTGCGCCGGACAAGTTCAAAGGCTCGCTCTCGGCCCCGGACGTCGCCCGGCACCTGGAAGCGGGGCTGCACGCGGCCGCCCGCGACAGCGGACAGATCAGTAATCTGGAGGTACTGCGGATTCCCGTGGCCGACGGCGGCGAGGGCACCCTCGATGCCGCCGTCGGCTCCGGCTTCACCCGCCGAAGCGCCGTCGTCAGCGGCCCCACCGGCGCGCCGCTCCGGGCAGAGTTCGCGCTCCGCGGCCGCGAGGCGGTCATTGAGATGGCCGCCGCGTCCGGCCTGGCCGTCCTGCCGGACGGCGTCAAGGACGCCAAACGCGCCACCAGCCTGGGCACCGGCGAACTGATCCGGGCAGCGCTCGACGCCGGATGCCGGCAGATCATTTTGGGCGTCGGCGGCAGCGCCAACACCGACGGCGGCGCCGGGGTCCTGCAGGGACTCGGCGCCAGGTTCCTCGACGCCCACGGCAACGAGCTGCCGCCCGGCGGCGCGGCCCTGGCCAGGCTGGACTGGATCGACTTCTCCGGCTTCGAATCCCGCCTGGACGGGGCACGCTTCGTGCTCGCCAGCGACGTGGACAACCCGCTGCTCGGCGCCCAAGGTGCCGCGGCGATCTTCGGCCCGCAAAAGGGCGCCACGGCGGAGGACGTAACTGCCCTCGACGCCGCCCTGGCCCACTTCGTGGACGTGCTCGCGGCCGAAATCGGGCCCCGCGCACGGAAGGCCGCGGACGCGCCGGGCGCCGGGGCAGCCGGCGGCGTGGGCTACGCCGCGATCGCCGTATTGGCCGCGACCCGCCGGCCGGGCATCGACGTCGTCCTTGAATTCACCGGGCTGGCCGACCGGCTGGCCGGCGCGGACCTGGTGATCACCGGCGAAGGCAGCCTCGACGAACAGACCCTGCTGGGCAAAACTCCGGTGGGCGTTGCCCGGGCCGCCCGCCGCGCCGGGGTTCCGGTAGTCGCTGTCTGCGGCCGGTCCGTCCTGACCGGGGAGCAGATCAGCAGTTCCGGGTTCCTCGCGGTCCACGCTTTGACGGAGCTGGAAAGCAATGTAGACACATGTATAGCCGAGGCCGCTCCTCTGCTGGAGCGCCTCGGACGGCAACTCGGCGAGCAATTGACCAACGCGGCGCACCCCGTCCCGGGTGCCCGCGCCCTGGACAGTGCTCCTGGAAAGGAGACCCTCCGTGTCTGAAGAAACCTACGACGTCGTCTTCCGCGGGCGGCAGGTGCTGACCACGGCCGGCCTCGCCGCGCGGGAAGTCGGCATCCGCGACGGCGTGATTACCGCGATCGCGCCGCTGGGCGACGGCCTCCCCGGCCGTGAAGTCATCGAGCTCGCCGACGACGAAACCCTCCTGCCAGGCCTGGTGGACACCCACGTGCACGTCAACGAGCCCGGCCGCACCGAGTGGGAGGGCTTCGCTTCCGCCACCCGGGCGGCAGCGGCCGGCGGCGTCACCACGATCATCGACATGCCGTTGAACAGCATCCCACCCACCACTACGGTGGCGGCCCTGAAACTCAAACGCGAGGTAGCAGAGGACCAGGTGTTCGTGGACGTCGGTTTCTGGGGCGGAGCCATCCCGGGCAATAAGCACGAACTGCGGCCGCTGCACGACGAGGGTGTCTTCGGCTTCAAATGCTTCCTGCTGCACTCCGGTGTGGACGAGTTCCCGCACCTGGAAGCGGACGAGATGGAAGAGGACATGGCAGAGCTGAAATCCTTCGACTCGCTCATGATCGTCCACGCCGAGGACGCCCACGCGATCGATCACGCACCCCACCCGGGCGGCGACCGCTACGCGATGTTCCTCGCGTCCCGCCCGCGCGGGGCCGAGAACAAGGCCGTCGCCGAGGTCATCGAACGGGCCCGCCGGACCGGCGCCCGCGCCCACATCCTGCACCTGTCCTCCTCCGATGCGCTCCCCTTGATCGCGACCGCCAAGCGCGACGGCGTTCGCCTCACGGTCGAAACCTGCCCGCACTACCTGACGCTGACGGCCGAGGAAATCCCGAACGGCGCCACAGCCTACAAGTGCTGCCCGCCGATCCGCGAAGCCTCCAACCGCGAACTGCTGTGGGCCGGGCTGCAGGACGGCACCATCGACTGCATCGTCTCGGACCACTCCCCGTCCACCCTGGATTTGAAGGACCTGGAAAACGGGGACTTCGCCGTGGCCTGGGGCGGGGTCTCCTCGCTGCAGCTGGGCCTGTCGCTGATCTGGACCGAGGCCCGGCACCGCGGCATCCCGCTGGAGCAGGTTCTCTCGTGGATGGCGGCCAGGCCGGCCCAGCTCGCCGGCCTGGCCAACAAGGGCCAGCTGGCGGTGGGGTACGACGCCGATCTCTCCGTGTTTGCCCCGGACGAGGCGTACGTCGTGGACGCCTCCAAGCTCAAGCACAAGAACCCCATCACCCCGTACGACGGGAAGGCGCTTTCCGGCGTCGTCCGGCAGACCTATCTCCGCGGCACCCTGATCGACGGCCGGACTCCGAACGGCAAGCTGATCCGCCGCGGCGACGTATGAGCCAGGCAGCCGTGGCCGGCACCGCACGCGCCGTTCACGGACGGGCCAGGCGCAACGGACAGCCGCGGCAGGCCGGCCTCGCGGCGAAGGGACTGGCTGTCTGGATCACCGTGCCGGACAACGCCGACCTTGACCCGGCCTGTCTGGCCCGGGCGGCCGAACTCGTGCTTGGCCGCGCCCTAAGAAGTGCCCCGGAGGCGGAAGTCCACTTTAGGCCCGCCGCCGGAGCCGCAACGTCCGCCGTCGTCCGGTCCCCTGGAGAAGACGGCGCCCTGCCGGGAACCCCGACCGGGGATCCCGCCGGGGACGGCACTCCGGACGACGACGGCGGGGCGGGCCCGGCGCCCGCCCCCGGCAGCATCAGCCGGCTCGCCGTCGACCTCGCGGCCGGGGACGCAAGGCTCGATGGCGAGCGGGTGCCCCTGACGGATCTGGAGTTCACCCTCCTGAGGTGCCTTGTGCAGAACTGCTCCCGCACGGTCAGCCGGGAGGAACTGCAGCATTGCCTCGACGCGTTCGACACCCCTGGCGCGGCAACCCGGTCCATCGACGTTTACGTCGGCCGGTTGCGCCGGAAACTCAAGGGCTGCCGGCACGCCGTCGTCACCGTCCGCAGCGGCGGCTACCGCTTCGTCCCCGGTCCGCGGGCGACCGTGCGCGGACCGGCGGAATACAGCATCTGAGGTCCGCTGCCACAACCATCCCGACCCTCGATCGAAGGAAACTGCATGCAATCCATCGTCACCACCAAACTGCGGGCTGGCACTCCAGCACCCGGGTTCACGCTGCCCGATGCTGCGGGCCGCCGGATTTCCCTGGCCGATTACCGCGGCAAAAGCGTCATTGTCTATTTCTATCCGCGCGCCGCCACGCCCGGCTGCACCACCGAGGCCTGCGACTTCCGCGACAGCCTTGCTGCCCTCCGGGGCGCAGGCTACGAGGTCCTGGGCATCTCGTCCGACGCCCGTGAGGCCCTCTCCGCCTTCGCCGCCGAGCACGCGCTGACGTTCCCCCTGCTCGCCGACGAGGACCACGCTGTGGCCCTCGCGTACGGGGCCTGGGGCGAGAAGCTGGTGGAGGGCGAGGTCCGCGAAGGAACGGTCCGGTCCACCGTGGTTGTCGGTCCCGACGGCAACGTGGTCCTGGCGCAATACCAGGTCAGCCCGCAGGGCCACGTGCGGGCGCTGCGGGAGGAACTCGGCATTTAGGGCACCGGATTTAGCGTTCCGGACGTCTGCGGGCGGCCCCTGACACGCTCGTCCTGGAGGCGGCCTAGAAGAGGGCGCCCGCCACCGCCTGCGTCAGCTGAAGGATCACCTCGGTGCGTTCCGGGACGTCGCTCAGGTCCTGGCCCTTGGTATAGATCACCAGGGCGTAGGCGGTGCCGTCCCGGATGAGGATGCCGGCGTCGTGCAGTTCACCGCCCAGGAGCCCGTACTTGTGGAAGACCGTGATCCCTTCCGGCACTGCGGCGGGAATGAGTGTTTCGTAGTTGGTGTCCTGCATATAGGACAGCAGCTGGGCGGTGTCCCCGGCATTCAGGAGCGTCCCGGAGTAGACGCGGGAGACGATTGTCGCCATTTCCGCCGGGGTCAGTGTATTGATTTTCGGGTCATAGCTCACGCCCAGCGACGCCGCATACTCGGTCAACTGCTCGTGGCCCACGGCATCCATGATCAGCGACCACGAGTCGTTGTCGCTCTGCTGGATCATCTCGCGGAGCTGGAATCCGGCGGTGTAGTTCCCCAACGGGTCATCGAGGCTGGCCGCCCCGGTTTCGACCAGGTGGTAGTAGGCCGCCGCGGCCAGGACTTTGGCAGTGCTCGCGGCCACGAACTTCTCCCGGACCCCGTATTCGTGGACGTCCGCGGAGCCGGCGCCCTGGGAGAGGTCGACCAGCGCCACGCCGATCTGGTACTGGCTGTTGGCATCGAGAATGGCCTGGATGCGCGTGTCCAGTGCCGCGTCCACCGCGTCCACCGCGCCCGCAGCCGGGGCAGATGCATCGGGACTGGCTGACGGCGACGCGCTGGCCTCCGCTGTGGTCGTGGCAGACGGCGCAGCCGACGCAGCCGACGTTGTCGTGAGATTCGCCGCCGTCGAGCGGGCTTGCGCAAAGGAATAGATACCTGCAGCCAGGACGACCGCCAGCACCGCGGCACAGGCCGCCCCCATCAGGGCCCGTGCCCGGCCGGTCCCTCGACGGGGCCCGCGGCCGGGAGTGCGCCGGAATCCGAATCGTCGCTGCTGTGGATTTTGCTGTTCCATAATGACTTCAATCTAGCTACGGCAGCTATGCCGGAGCTATGAAAAAGCTGTCAGGCCCGAGCCCGCCAAAGCCGCCCCGGAAGGGTCCTTGATAGGCTCAGGCGGCGGAATACAGCCTCGGTCCACGATGTTGTGCATCACAGACCCATTGTCCACTCCCCCGAAGGATCATCATGAGCGCAAACACGACCGTCAAGCTTCAGCCCGGCACCCCGGCCCCGGATTTCACCCTGCCGGACGCCGAAGGCAAGCCGGTTGCCCTGGCCGATTACCGCGGCAAGAACGTCATTGTGTACTTCTACCCGCAGGCCGCGACCCCCGGCTGCACCACCGAGGCCTGCGACTTCCGCGACAACCTCGCGTCCCTGCAGGGCTCAGGCTACGAGGTTCTGGGCATCTCCCCCGACGCCCCCGAGGCCCTGGCCCACTTCACCGGCGACTTCGCGCTGACCTTCCCGCTCCTGGCCGACGAGGACCACACTGTCGCCCTGGCATACGGCGCCTGGGGCGAGAAGCTGGTCCAAGGCGAGGTCACGGAGGGCATCGTCCGCTCCACCGTAGTGCTGGACCCCGAGGGCAAGGTGACGCTGGCGCAGTACCAGGTCAAGGCCCAGGGCCATGTTGCGTCGCTGAAGGAAGCGCTGGGCGTCTGACCCGCTGATCGTCTGACGCTGGAGTGCTCCCCCGGTGTCGGAGCGCTCGTCCGGCGTCGCCCGACTGGGTGCACCCGCGTGCCCTGACGTGGGCCGTACCTGTTTCCGCGGCGGTTTCGGACCCTCGCTGCTGAATCGGATACATGCAGCGAGGATCCGGGGCGCGCCCGTCCGATAGCTGGGCGCGTGCCTGAAACTGCCGCGGAAAAGTTCTCCACACCCGGCCCGCGGGTGGTTGTCCGGCCCAGCGTGGCGGACCACCATCGGGGCATGGAACTACCTCGGTTGCAGCGCGGGTCCTCGGTGCGCCCGTCCGAAAACGCCGCGAATACCCGCCCCGTCCCGCCGAGCTACACCTTGGTTCCCGCCACCACCGTGGCGGTGGACCGGAGCCGGATCGCGCCGTCGTGCTCGTAGCGGCCCAACAGCGCGAACACATCCGAGCGGATCAGGGCCCGCGACTCCTCATCCGCCTTAGCCAGCCCCATCGCCACGGTGGTGGCGATGTCGGTCATGAACTCCCAGTAGCTCTCGGGGGATTCGTGCACCAGGTCGGTGCTGACTTGGCGCTCGCTCACCTCTGTCAGCCCGGCGTCCTTGAACATCCGGGTCATGAACCCGGTTGGTGCGCAGCGGAACAGACCTGGAGTGCCCGCGGGCGGGATGGGCAGTTCCCGGTGCCGGGCGATCGTGCCCAGGATCAGGCTGGCCCAGGGATTTGCCGCCGCGCGCCCCCAGACGACGGCGCCGACGCGGGCACCGGGTTGGGCGGTGCGCGCCATCTCTGCCATGGCCGCGGACATCACCGGAAAGAACATCAGCCCGAAGCGGCAGTACACGGCGTCGAACGTGCTGTCCCCGAAGGGCATGGCTGCGGCGTCGCACACCTCAAAGTCCAGGTTGGTCAGGCCCCAGGCCGATGCCTTCTCCTCGGCCACGCGGAGCATTCCCGCCGAAATGTCGGCCAGGACCACCCTGCCCTCCGACACTCGCTTGGCCACGGTGAGTCCAGGTTCCCCCGTGCCTGCCGCGACATCCAGCACCCGGGAGTCGGGGCGCAGCGGCAACTCCTCGAGCAATGCCTCCCCGAACGGAGCCTGCCAGCCGAGCAGCTCAGCGTCCCATTTGTTCCAGCCCGCCGAGAACTCATTCCAGATTATGCGCTGCTGGTCGCGAATGCGGGCGGCTGAGGCTAACATGGCCGTTCCTTAGCTCGTCTGTACGTAGCCCCTAGTCTGCTCCGGGAACCGGGCCCCGGCAATGAGTCCAAGGGCAGTACGCTTAATGGCATGTCTTCCCACGAAACCCCCGGCACAGCAGGCACCGACCCCCAGCGGGAGCCGGCCCAGGGCAGCGTTCCGGAGCGCCGCGAGGTGACCGTCCGCCGGGCGCCGAAATATGTGCCCTTCCTGATCCTGGGCGGGCTCGTGGGCGTGGCCGCCGCGGCCGTGATCGCCTACGCTTTCCCCGGTGACGCGAGCTACGACCGCGGCTCGGTCTTCGGCTTCTTCATGGTCCTTTGCGCGGCCGGCGGCGTCATCCTGGGTGCCGCGACAGCCCTGGTGCTGGACCGGATGAGCGTCCGCCGCGCCGAGCACGCCGTCGTCGAGTCCGCAACGGACGCACCGGAGACTCCGGATACCTCGGACGACGACGAGAACCGCGCCTGAGCAGGCCGGCAGGTCATAAAACGGCCGCCGGAAAAGTCTTAGCGCACATCGTGAGATAATCGACCAGTGGCACGCGGCGATGGAAAACTTTCTCATGATCTTCTCCCAGGCGAAAAAGGCCCTCAGGACGCATGCGGCGTCTTCGGGGTCTGGGCACCCGGTGAAGAAGTAGCAAAACTCACCTACTACGGGCTGTATGCACTGCAGCACCGCGGTCAGGAGTCGGCTGGCATTGCAACCAGCGACGGCAAGCGGATTAACGTCTACAAGGACATGGGACTCGTTTCCCAGGTCTTCGACGAGACCACGCTGAACACCCTGACCGGGCACCTGGCCGTCGGCCACTGCCGCTATTCCACTACCGGTGCGAGCCACTGGGCCAACGCCCAGCCCACCCTGGGCGCGACGTCCACGGGCACCGTGGCCCTGGCCCACAACGGCAACCTGACCAACACGGCCGAGCTCAAGGCGATGATCGAGGACCGCAACGGCGGAAACCTCAGCGGCGAGATGAAGCAGGGCAACACCTCGGACACAGCCCTGGTCACCGCACTCCTGGAGGGCGAAGAGGGCAAGTCCCTCGAGCAGACCGCCATGGAGCTGCTGCCCAAGATCAAGGGCGGCTTCTGCTTCGTCTTCATGGATGAGGGCACCCTCTACGCGGCCCGCGACACCTACGGGATCCGCCCGCTCTGCCTGGGCCGGCTGGAACGCGGCTGGGTGGTTGCCTCCGAGCAGTCCGCCCTCGCCACTGTCGGCGCCAGCTTCATCCGCGAAATCGAACCCGGCGAGTTCATCGCGATCGACGAGGACGGCGTCCGCTCGCAGCGCTTCGCCGAGGCGACGCCGGCCGGCTGCGTTTTCGAGTACGTCTACCTCGCCCGCCCGGACGCCTCCATTGCGGGCCGCTCGGTGTACGAATCCCGTGTGGAAATGGGCCGCCAGCTGGCCCGCGAAAACACCCAGGAAGCGGACATCGTCATCCCGGTGCCGGAATCGGGCACCCCCGCGGCCGTAGGCTACGCCGAGGAATCCGGCATCCCCTTCGCGCACGGCTTCGTCAAGAACTCCTACGTGGGCCGCACGTTCATCCAGCCTTCGCAGACGCTGCGCCAGCTCGGCATCCGGCTCAAGCTCAACGCCCTCGAATCCGTGATCCGCGGCAAGCGTGTTGTGGTGGTGGATGACTCGATCGTCCGCGGCAACACCCAGCGCGCCATCGTGCGGATGCTCCGGGAAGCCGGCGCCGCAAGCGTCCACATCAAGATTTCCTCCCCGCCGGTCAAGTGGCCCTGCTTCTACGGCATCGACTTCGCCTCCCGGGCGGAACTGATCGCCAACGGCGCCACCATCGATGAAATCACCCAGGCCATCGGTGCCGACTCACTCGCCTACATTTCCGAAGACGGCATGATCGACGCCACCCGGCAGCCGCGCGAGCGCCTCTGCACCGCCTGCTTCACCGGCAAGTACCCGATCGAGCTGCCCGGGGCGGACAAGCTCGGCAAGAACCTGCTCGAACGCACGGACCTCGGCGGACTTCCCTCTGCCTCCGCCACGGCTGCTTCCGGCACGGCGCCGTCCGCGGCTTCCGCGGCGCCCGACGCCGAACCCGGCACCGCAATCTCCGACGACCCGGCCGAAAAGGCCGGCGCCACCGGCTGCGATCCAGGGCCGGATTCCGAATTCGAAGAACTGCTCACCGATGCCGACCGCGTCACCACAGCCGACAAGAAAGAGCCAGTATGACTTCCGCCTCCCCGGCCGCTGACATGAACGCCGCCCAGAACGCCGGCATCACCTACGCCTCCGCCGGCGTCGACGTCGAAGCGGGAGACCGCGCCGTCGAACTCATGAAGGACGCCGTCAAGGCCACCCACAACGCCTCGGTGATCGGCGGCGTCGGCGGGTTCGCAGGCCTCTATGACGTCTCCCGGCTGCTCACGTACAAGCGCCCGCTGCTGGCCACCTCCACCGACGGCGTCGGCACCAAGGTGGCAATCGCCCAGGCCATGGACATCCACGACACCATCGGCTTCGACCTCGTCGGCATGGTGGTGGACGACATCGTCGTCGTGGGCGCCGAGCCGCTCTACATGACCGACTACATCGCGTGCGGCAAGGTGGTCCCGGAGCGTATCGCCGACATCGTCCGCGGCATCGCGGCCGCCTGCTCGGTCGCCGGCACCGCCCTGGTGGGCGGCGAAACCGCCGAGCACCCGGGCCTGCTGGGCGAACACGAGTATGACGTCGCCGGTGCCGCCACCGGTGTTGTCGAGGCCGATGCGCTGCTCGGCCCGGACCGTGTCCGCGCCGGGGACGTGGTGATCGGCATGGCCTCCTCCGGCCTGCACTCCAACGGCTACTCTCTGGTCCGCCGCGTCATCAACCACGCCGGCTGGGCCCTGGACCGCCAGGTCTCCGAACTCGGCCGCACCCTGGGCGAGGAGCTCCTCGAGCCCACCCGCGTCTACGCCGCGGACTGCCTGGACCTGGCACGCACCTTCCCGGTCAACGGCTCCGCGGCCGGCAAGGCCGTCCACGGCTTCAGCCACGTGACCGGCGGCGGCCTCGCCGCCAACCTCGCCCGGGTCCTCCCGCAGGGCCTGCTGGCCACCGTGGACCGCTCCACCTGGGAACTCCCGGCCATCTTCAAGCTGGTCTCCGAACTCGGCAACGTCCCGCTGGCCGATCTGGAGCGCACCCTGAACCTGGGCGTCGGCATGGTCGCCATCGTGTCGCCGGAAGCAGCCGACGCCGCCGTCAACCGGCTCAACGACCGCGGCCTGCCGTCCTGGGTCATGGGCACGGTCGAGGTGAACTCGGACTCCATCGTCAAGACGGGCCCGGACTACGTCCAGGGCGCCAAGGGCGTCGACGGCGGCGCCGTCCGGCTGGTCAACGCCTACGCCTAGACCGCCTGCCCCGACGTCGAGTGCTCCCCACCGGCCGTTTTGAGTCCTGAAAACGGCAGGTGCGGAGCACTCGATGGTTAAGGCCTAGAGCACAGCGGACAGGAAGGCTCGCGTCCGTTCGTTCTGCGGATGGTTGATGACCGCTTCGGCGGGGCCTTCCTCAAGGATCCGGCCACCGTGCATGAACACCACGCGGTCGGCCACATCCCGAGCAAACCCTATTTCATGCGTGACAACGATCATGGTCATGCCGGTCCGGGCAAGGTCCTTCATAACACGAAGGACTTCACCGACGAGTTCCGGATCAAGGGCGGATGTGGGCTCGTCAAAGAGCATCAGTTTCGGTTCCATGCAGAGCGCGCGGGCAATCGCCACGCGCTGCTGCTGCCCGCCCGAGAGGTGCCGGGGGTAGGCCTGCGCCTTCTCGGCCAGTCCCACTTTTTCCAGGAGCCCGAGCGCCCGACTCCGGACCTCGTCCTTGCGCTGTTTGAGCACCCTCACCGGCGCCTCCATGAGGTTTTCCAGGACTGTCATGTGCGGGAAGAGGTTGAAGTGTTGGAAAACCATGCCGATGTCGCTCCGGTCCACGCAGATCTCATTGTGGGACTGCTCGTGCAGCTTGTGGCCCTTGAGCCGGTAGCCCACCACACGGTCCTCCACCCGGAGCAGGCCGCCGTCGATCTTTTCCAGATGGTTCACGCACCGCAGGAAGGTACTCTTTCCCGATCCGGAGGCGCCGATGATGCACACCACTTCACCGCGCCGGACATCAAGATCGATGCCTTTGAGGACCTCGTTGTTGCCAAAGCTCTTACGGACGCCCTCGGCCCGCACCAGCGGCCTTGGCTCTGCTATCTCGGTGGTCATGATTGGCTGCCCCTTCCTGAGGCTTGCGGGGAGTGGATCCTGAAGAAACGCCGCAGGCGTTCGGCGGCCGACGGCGGCACGGACCGGGACGTACCGCGGGAGAACCGCCGCTCCACGTATCCCTGGCCCACACTGAACACGGTGGTGACGATGATGTACCAGATGCTGGCCACGAGCAGCAGCGGCACCACCTGGAGATTCTTGGAATAGATGATCTGGGCCGAATACAGCAGTTCCGGGACGGCGATGACGCTGACCAGCGAGGTCATCTTCAGCATGCCGATGAACTCGTTACCGGTGGGCGGGATGATCACGCGCATCGCCTGCGGCAGAATCACCCGGAACAGGGTCTGGAGGCGGGACATGCCCAGCGCCCCCGCCGCCTCGCCTTGCCCCTGGTCGATGGACTGGATGCCGGCCCGGACAATTTCCGACATGTAGGCCGCTTCGTTGAGCCCCAGGCCCAGGATTGCCGCGGCCAGGGGTGTGATGAGCTGGTTGGCATCCAAGCTGACGCCCGGGATGCCGAACGTGATTTCCGGGTACAGAGCTGAGAGATTGAACCAGAACAGCAGCTGGACCAGCACCGGGGTGCCGCGGAAAACCGTCACGTACATACCGGCCGAGCCCTTGACCACCGGGTTGGCGGAGAGCTGCATCACGGCCAGAACGACGCCCAGGGCGACGCCGCCCGCCATGCAGACGACGGTCAGCATCAGCGTGATGCCAATGCCGTTGACGATTGTGGTGTCCCGGAAGTACAGGGCCACCTTGTCCCAGCCAAAGCGCGGGTTCGTCACAGCCGAGATAAGGAACAGAACGACGACGGCGGTGACCGCCGCTGCAGCGACCCAGCGCCACGGGTGCCGGGCCGTCACCACGGTGTACTCTCCCCTGGTGCTGGTGGTCTTTGAAAGGCTCATGGTGCCGCTCATCGGGAGGCACCCGCGCCGACCTGGTCCGCGCTGACCTTCACGGAATCGGGGATGCCGTACTTGGCGTTGATTGACGTGTACGTGTCGCTGGCCACGAGCGCCTCGACAGCGGCCACGACGGCCTTGGTCAGCGGCGAGTCCTTCGGCAAGGCGATGCCCACAGCCGTGGGATCCCAGCCGGCGCCGGGGGCGAGCTCGAAGGAGCCTCCGGAGAGTTTGCTGGCGTAGGCCATGCCGATATCGCCGGACAGGACGCCGTCCACGCGGCCGGAGGTGAGGGCCAGGTTGGCCTCGTGCTGGGAGGGGAAGAGCTGGATGTCGATCGCGGACTGGCCCGCATCCGTGCACTGCTTCGAGAACGCCGGCAGTGTTTCGATGCCCTGGGAGGTTCCCTTCTCGCCGCCGATCCTGGTGCCGCACAGCGTCATGGCATCAAGGGCGAGATTCTTCGGGTTGCCCTGCTTGACGGCCAGGCCCGAGCCGCTGTTCATGTAGGTGGCGAAGTCGGCGTTCTTTTTCCGTTCTGCGGTGACATTGAATCCGGAGATCCCGACGTCATATTTATGCGATCCGACCCCGGGGAGGATGGTGTCAAAGGTGGCCGGGACCATCCGGGCTTCCAGCCCAAGGGTCTCCCCAAGTGCCTTGGCGAAGTCGGCGTCCCATCCCGTCACTGTCTTGTTGTCCTCAGCGTAGAACTCGTAGGGCGGGAACGTGGGGTCCGTCCCCACCAAGAGCGTTCCCTTGGACCTGACCTCCGCGGGCAGCAGATCCGCGGCTGCCTGGTTGAGCGGCGCGGCGGCTATGGCACCGCCCTGCCCGGGCAAGGGCTGCGCGGCGGCGCTTCCGGCGTCGAGGGACGCGTTGGTGCAGCCGCTCAGCCCGACAAGGGCTGCGAGCAGCAAAGTGCCGGTGGTCATGAAATTACGATGTGACATAGTTGCCTTCCGGGTGGGTGGTTCCGTGGTCAACGGCGATGTTGACCAGCGTGGTGCCGACGTTGACGGGGGCCGGATGCCGAACGATGGCAACCACCCCGTCTATGGGTGCGAAGAATTCCTTGGCCGGGCGGTCGAGTTCCTCCACTGAATGAACCCTGGCCACGCGGTCCCCCGCCGCGACTCGTTGCCCCAGTTCAACGGTGGGTTCGAAGAGCCCGGCCATAGTGGAGTTCACCGGGGACTGCGGCGTGAGCTCCACCCACTGGACCGTGGATTGGAGCGGGGATTGGGCCGGTGGCCGTTCCGGGGATCGTTCCGCGGGCGGATCGCCCGGGAGAAGTCCCCAGTGGCCCAGGAGCGACCGGAGTCCCGTCCGTGCGCGCTCCAGGATCTGCAGCGAAACCGTCCCCCTGCCGCCCAGTTCGGTGGAGATCATGGGGACGCCGGCCCGGTCGGCGGCGCCGCTGATGGAACCGGATTTGAGCATGGGCTGCACCACGACGGAATACGGCACGTTGAAGGCAGCCACGGCTGCGGTCTTTTGTGCCCAAAGTTCCGGCGTGGGTCCGTGGTAGACGAAGGCCGAGGGCACGTATTCCGAGGCGATTCCGCCGGAATGGATGTCCATGACGAAATCCGCCAGCGGGATGAGGTCCTCGGCCACGATGGAAGCTATCTGCTGTGCCGGACCCCCGGCGGCGTTGCCCGGAAGGGACCTGTTGAGGTTCACCCCGTCCACGCTGGCAACGCGGCGTCCTTCCCGGACGGCGGCGATATTCAACGCGGGCAGGACAATCAGGCGACCGCTGACTTCCGCCGGGTCCATGCACCGAATGAGCTCCTGCAGCAGGATCTGCCCCTCGTACTCGTCGCCGTGGGTGCCGGCGATCAGAAGGACCGTTGGCCCGGCCCCGCCGCTCAGGACGGCGATGGGGGACGGGATGACGGCGGCGTCGTGGGCGTTGTCTGAATGTTCGATCTCCAGATAGCCGAGCTGCCTGCCTGTGGCAAGGAAATCGACACCGGGGATTCGGGGAATGTGCAGGGGCATGGGCTGACTTTCAGCTAGGCTGGGAAGGATTGGATTCACTGTATACAGTGAATACTGTGATGTAAAGCACGTAGACTTGATGAATTCGTGGGATCAGAAGGGGATGAGGCGAATGGCTGCGCAAGTTGCCAAGAAGATGCGGCCGTTGAGCGAGCAGGTCTACGACCGGATCAGCGATGAGATCGTCAACGGCGTGGTTGAGCCGGGCGCTCCACTGGTCCAGGAGCAGCTGGCGGACGAATACGGGGTTTCCCGCACCCCGATCCGCGACGCGCTGAACCGGCTGGTGCACGAAGGCCTGGCGACGCTGGTACCCGGAGCCGGATACTTCGCGACGACGCTCACGCCGTCAAACGTTGCCGAGGTCTATGAAGTCCGCAAGGCACTGGAGATCATGGCCATCCGGCAGTGCGGCGCCAAGTACACGCCCCTGGATCTGGCCCGGCTGGAGCTGCTGATCGCCGAGGGATCCGCCAGCGCCGACGCGGAGGCGCTGTTCATCGCAACCCGGGGCTTTCATTTGAGCCTGGCCGCACCGTGCCCGAATAGATTCCTTCTGACCACTCTCGAATCCGTCTGGGACAACCCCGTCCAGCGCCTGATCAGCCGGTCCTATCCGCTGGATGATGCCAAGCTGGCCCGCGTTGCGGATTCGCACAGGAAAATTCTGGCCGCCGCGCGGGCCGGCGACCCGGAAGCCCTGATTCCGCTGCTGGACCTCTGTCACGAAAAGGACTGAGGACCTAAACCTCATCGAGTGCTCCAAAACGGCCCCCTAGCAGCGCCAAAAGGGCTGTTTTGGAGCAATCGATCTGTTTAGACCTCCAGCAGGCTGAAGACGCCGCCCTGCGGGTCCTTGAGTGTGGCGATGGTGCCGGCTTCCTCGACCTCGTCCGGTTCGATCAGCACGACGCCGCCCGCGGACACAGCGGCCTGCACCGCCGCCGCGACGTCGGAGACGCCGAAATAGACCTGCCACCCCGGCTCGAGGGTCTCCTGCGCATCGCCGGGAACCCGGGCGATGCCGGCCACTTCGGCGCCGCCCACCATGAGCGTGGTGTAGGTGCCGCCGTCGTCCTGGGGGTATTCGGTCACCTCGTGCCCGAAAAGCTGCTGGAAGAAGCCGACGGCGGCCTGCGGCTCGGGTGTGAGGAGCTCGGCCCAGGCCAAGGTGCCCGCCTCCTGGCTCCGGCCGGCCCCGAAGTGGCTGCCCGCCTGCCAGGCCCCAGTGGTGCCGCCGCCGGGCGGGGCGAAGAAGACCATGACGCCGGTGCCACCGATCGCCTCGGGGCCGAATTCAAGCTGCCCGGGGGAATGGGCCAGTTCCCCGGCCAGGTCCCGGGCGTCCTCGACCGCGAAATATACGTTCCACCGGCCCGGTCTGCCGGCGGCTTCCTGCTCGGGGGTCTGCGGCGCGAGCACGGTAACCAAAGCGTCGCCGAGGAAGGCTTTCGCGTAGCTGCGTCCGTCCGGGGTGGGCAGATCCTCGTACCGCCAGCCGAAAACCTCCGCGTAGAAGGCCTTCGCCGCCTCCACATCGCTGGTCTGGAGGTCCGTCCAGCAGAGCTCGCCCTCAGCGAATTCTGTGCGCATGGTCATGGCAGTCCTTCCGGGCATCGGGGTCGCGTCCGGGAAAATCCGGCACCAACAACCTAGCCCGCGGCCCCGTCGGAGACAACTGCGCCGGCGAAACCATGGCGAAACGACGCGGGCAGACGGTACGGGCACAAGAGAGGCCGCCGGCCACACCCAAAACAGGTGTGGCCGGCGGCCTGAAAATCTTTGGCTGGCACAGCAGTGCCGGAAGGATCCCCCCGGGGAGAACTGCCGGAAGGAAGCGTCGACTAACCTATGCGACGGGAATCTACCTCGTCGTCGTCGTCTTCCACATCGTCCGCGTACTTATCCACATACGCTGAATAATCCGGTTCGACCGGGTCATCCGCGAAGTGGCTCGTGGCACGACTTCCCGGGCCCGTGAGCTCGCGCTGAAGGGCCGAATAGTCAGTGTTCGGGGAGTAGTACTTGATGTCCCGAGCCTGCTTGGTAGCTTTTGCCTTTTGACGGCCGCGCCCCATGGCGTGACCCCCTTTTGTACTTGGACCGGAGGTGGTCACCTTTGGCGATCGGTGAGGCCCCGGAATGTTTGGTCAATTTGTCGTACACCTAGATTACATGCTTTCGGCGTCAACTGCTCGCCGGCGTGCGCCTTGTGGACAGTGTGGCGCGTCCCGGAACGGCGGCCGCGCCCACCGGCACATGCGCCGTGCCGCGCATCTTCGATAGAGTTTCGTGATGTGCGCCCAGAAAAGGGCCGCGACGCCGGACTTCCAGCTCCGGCAAAGACGCACGGAAGTGGTGAATTTCTCAGTGACTGAAGAGAATCCAAGATACGACGCCGGGTCCATCCCGCCGCCGCCTTCGAGGCCGCCGACGTCCACCCTGCCCGTCATTACCGCCGACCCCGCACGGGCCACGAATCGCTCGGCGGCACCTGCTGCGGCGAAGCCCACGGGCCTCACCTACGCCGGCATCGTGAGCGTGCTCTCCCGGCGAGCGCGTCCCCTGGCGCGCCGGATCCGCCTGCAAGGGCCCATGCGGCTCGGCGTGGCCGCGGCCGTACTCGTCGCGCTTGGGATTTTGGTCTGGTGGGCGGTGGCCGCATTTGCAGGCAACGGCCAGCCCTCCCCGGAAAGCGGCAGCCCGGCCCCGGCAGCTTCGTCGGCGTCGGCCCCGGCCCCGGCCCCGGCCCCGGCCAGCCGCGGTGCCTTGCCGCTGGAAGGCGTCAGCCCCATGGATTTCCAGTTGCGGGATTGCTTCAAGGACTTCGATCCGGATGCGCAACAGTCCACCGTCGTGGACTGCGCCACAGGTCACTCGGCGCAGCTGGTCGCCGTGGAGAAGTACGGGGCAGATGAGTCCTACCCCGGCCGGGAACAGCTCAAGCAGAAAGCGCGCAATGCCTGCAAGGAAGCACCGCTGACGGACAAGGCGGGAGATTACGACCTGAGCTACAAGCTGGCCTACCCGAGCTCGCGCAGCTGGGACAAGGGCGACCGCCGGGTCGACTGCTACGCCGTGACGGACACCGGAAACGTCATCATGGAGTCCCTGCTGCCCTAACCTTGCCCGGCTTTACTGCACTGGATTAGCGCATGGCCGTAGCCCGCCGGCATGGCGCACGGCTTTAGACCAGTTAGCCCGCCGGCAGCCGGGACGGGCCCGGCTGCCGGCGGCACTTAGCGCGCTCTAGCCGCCGGCGCCTATTCCTTGCGCCGGACCGAGAGCCCGGTGCCGGTGGCCGCGCCGCCGTCGGGCAGACCACTGCCCTCCAGCCCGCCCATGGTGAGTTCCATCAGGTCCGGCGCGGTGTCCACCAGGACGGTGTCGCCGTCGGTGATTTCGCCGGCCAGGATGGCCTTTGCCAGCCGGTCGCCGATCTCGCGCTGCACCAAGCGGCGCAGCGGCCGGGCGCCGTACGCGGGATCGAAGCCGGACACGGCCAGCCAGGCGCGGGCGCCCTCGGTCACTTCGAGGTTCAGCCGGCGGCCCTTGAGCCGCTCGCCGAGCTCCTTGACCTGCAGTTCCACGATCTGGGACAGTTCCTCCACGGTCAGGGGATCGAACAGCACCACCTCATCGAGCCGGTTCAGGAATTCCGGTTTGAAGGAGGCGTTCACCATGGCCATGACGGCGTTCTTCTTGGCCGCGGCGTCGAGGCCGGGGTCCACCAGGAACTGGCTGCCCAGGTTCGAGGTGAGCACCAGGATCACGTTGCGGAAGTCGACGGTGCGGCCCTGACCGTCGGTGAGCCGTCCATCGTCGAGCACCTGAAGGAGGATGTCGAAGACCTCCGGGTGCGCCTTTTCCACCTCATCCAGCAGCAGGACCGAGTACGGGCGCCGCCGCACGGCCTCGGTGAGCTGGCCGCCCTCCTCGTAGCCGACGTACCCGGGGGGCGCCCCGACGAGCCGGGCCACGGAGTGCTTCTCCGAATATTCGGACATGTCGATCCGCACCATTGCGCGCTCGTCGTCGAAGAGGAAGTCCGCGAGGGACTTGGCGAGCTCGGTCTTGCCGACGCCGGTGGGGCCGAGGAACAGGAACGAGCCGGTGGGCCGGTTGGGGTCGCTGATCCCGGCGCGGGCGCGGCGTACGGCGTCGGAGACCGCGGCGACGGCCTTCTGCTGGCCGATCAGCCGCTCACCCAGGACGTGCTCCATGTTCAGCAGCTTCTGGCTCTCGCCCTGCAGCATGCGCCCCGCGGGGATGCCGGTCCAGGCCGAAATAACCTCCGCGATGTCATCGGCGGTGACCTCATCGGCCACCATCTGCCTCGATTTATCGGGCACGGCCGCCTCGGCCTCGGCGGCGGCGTTCAGTTCCCGCTCCAGGGACGGGATCTCGCCGTAGAGGATTCTGGACGCCGTCTCCAGGTCCCCCTCGCGCTGGGCTTTGTCGGCGGCGGAGCGGAACTCGTCGAGCTTGGCCCGCAGGTCGCCCACCCGGTTCAGGCCCGCTTTCTCGGCCTCCCAGCGGGCGTTCAGGCCCGCGAGCTCCTCCTTCTTGTCCGCCATGTCCGCGCGCAGGGCCGCAAGGCGTTCCACCGAGGCGGGGTCGGTCTCGCCGGCAAGGGCCAGTTCCTCCATGGTCAGGCGGTCCACCTGTCGGCGCAGCTGGTCGATCTCCTCCGGGGCGGAATCGATTTCCATGCGCAGCCGGGACGCGGCCTCGTCCACGAGGTCGATGGCCTTATCCGGCAGCTGCCGGCCGGAGATGTACCGGTTGGAGAGGGTCGCGGCCGCCACGAGGGCGGAGTCGGAGATGGACACCTTGTGGTGGGCCTCGTAGCGTTCCTTGAGGCCACGCAGAATGCCGATGGTGTCCTCAACGCTGGGCTCGCCCACGTAGACCTGCTGGAACCGGCGCTCCAGGGCGGGGTCCTTTTCGATGTTCTCGCGGTACTCGTCCAGCGTGGTCGCCCCGATCAGCCGCAGCTCGCCGCGGGCCAGCATGGGTTTGAGCATGTTGCCGGCGTCCATGGAGCTGTCCCCCGTGGCTCCGGCGCCCACCACCGTGTGGAGTTCGTCGATGAACGTGACGATCTGCCCCTCGGAGCCCTTGATTTCCTCCAGGACAGCCTTGAGCCGCTCCTCGAATTCGCCGCGGTACTTCGCCCCGGCCACCATCGAGGCGAGGTCCAGCGCGATCAGGGTCTTGCCGCGCAGGCTTTCGGGCACGTCGCCTTCCACGATCCGCTGGGCGAGGCCCTCGACGACGGCGGTCTTGCCGACGCCGGGCTCGCCGATAATAACGGGGTTGTTCTTGGTGCGGCGGCTCAGGACCTGGATGATGCGCCGGATCTCGGCATCGCGGCCAATCACCGGGTCCAGCTTGCCCGAGCGGGCCACCGCCGTGAGGTCCGTGCCGTACTTCTCCAGCGCCTGGAACGCGTTCTCCGGGTCCGCGTTGTCCACTTTGCGGTCGCCACGGACGCCCGGCAGGGCGGCCAGCAGCGCCTCATGGGAGGCGCCGGCCTCGCGCAGGAGCTTCCCGACGCCGTCGCTCCCGGCAGCAAGGCCCAGCAGCAAATGTTCGGTGGAGACGAAAGTGTCCCCGAGGCGCTCGGCCTCGTTCTGGGCATTCTTGATCGTCTGCAGCCCGGCCCGGGACAACTGCGCCTGCTGCACGCTGCTCCCGGACGACGACGGAAGCGCCTTGATGGCGGTGCTCGCCTGGACGCTGACGGCGTCCGGATCTGCGCCGGTGGCCCGGAGCAGTGCGACGGCGACGCCCTCCCGCTGGTCCATGAGCGCTTTGAGCAGGTGGGCGGGCTCGAGCTGCGGATTACCCGCGGTCGAGGCGTTCATGGCGGCGGCAGCGAGAGCCTCCTGGCTCTTGGTGGTGAATTTGGCGTCCAAAGAGGGCTCCTTCCGGAATGGTCCTGTGTCAAAGTTGAGTCTACATCGCTCAACTTTGCCATGAGGGACGCTGGCTCCATGTTTGCCGAGAGCGAAACGCCTGTCTAGGGGCCGAATGCCCGCGGGCCGGGGCGGTCCGCGGGCATCCCTCCTCGGCCCGCTCCGGCCCGGAAGGCCCCGGCCCGGAAGGGACATGCCCTCCTGTCGGCCCAAGGACTGGACATAGTCCCAATATGTCCACAGCCCGGGTCCAGGGCTGGGCATGTCCCCTCGACCTGGTCTCGAACGATGGGCATGTCCCCTCGACCTGGTCGCGAACGATGGGCGTGTCCCCTCGACCTGGGCGCGACCACTGGACATGCCCTCTGCTGGCACACACAGCAGGACATGCCCCCCGCCGCCAGAAGCGACCGCCGGACATGCCCTCCGTTGGCACGCACCGGTGGGCATACTCCCCATATGCCCACTCTTAGGCCCGACGACTGGACATGTCCCACGCTGCTGGATGTGGCCACGGGACATGCCCTCTGCTGGCACGCACAGCTGGACATGTCCCCAGTTAGATCTGGCGGAGTTCAGAGGGGCGAGGCTCAGCCCGGCGGAGTTCAGCGAGGCTCGGCTCGGCCTGGCGCGGCTCAGCGGGGCGCAGCCTGGCCGCCGTGACAAGGCCAGGTCGGAACGGGCGGTCCGGTGGCTGGGTCCCCCAAGGAGCCGGCCACCGAACCAAACACCCCCACCCCCAAAGCTTGTCACATGTTTGACAGGATTGTCACACGCCGCTCCCGGCCGTACCCAAGCTCATCGGTATTGTGGAATCCATGAATGAGACGGCGGCACCGCAGAATCCCGATCAGCGGAGTGTATTCCTCGACAAAGCGCACCCTGCTGCCTGGCGCGCACTCAACGGGCTGGGCTTGAAAGTCAAGGAAGCCGCCGGGGAAGCCGGGCTGGACGGGACGCTGATCGAGTTGCTCAATGTCCGCATTTCGCAGATCAACGGCTGCGCCTACTGCCTTGACATGCACGTGGGCGATGCCATCAAGAACGGTGAGTCGGCCCAGCGCCTGGCCGTGCTCTCCGCATGGCGCGACACCACTCTTTTCTCCGAAAAGGAACGCGCAGCCCTGACGCTGGCCGAGGCCATCACCACCATCTCTGACGCCCAAACCCGCGACCACGAAGGCGCACAGGCCCGACGGCACCTGACGGCCGAAGAGTTTTCCGCCGTCAGTTGGCTGGCGATCACGATGAACGCGTTCAACCGCGTCTCGATTGTCAGCCAGCACCCGGTCAGCGCCGCCCGCGACTGACCCGCCCGCGACTGACCGGCTCCGCGCCGCCGTTCCGAACCCGCCAGCAGGCTGACCCGCCCGCGGCTAACCGCCAGGACACCCCTCCAGGACGCCCGGTCGGCGCGCATCCGAGCGTCCGAGATGCCATAGTCATCAACGAGGTGCGGCTGGCCAAACAACTGGCGGTAGCCACAGCTGGCGCACGGTCGTAAGCTCGGAAAGTGGGGCGGAGCCGCGGTCACCGAGGGAGCACTGCCATGAGGTGGGTCAGGCCGGGTCACCCGGAATACGACGAAACACGACGACTCTTCAACGCCATGATCGACCGCCATCCGGCCGTCATTGCCCCATGTGCCGACGCGGAAGGGGTGGCCGACGCGTTGGCGTATGCGCGGACGCACGGCCTCGATGTCGCCGTCCGCGCCGGCGGCCATTCCGTGGCCGGCGTGTCGATGAACGACGGCGGCCTTGTGATCGATGTTCGTCCGATGAAATCCGCCCGGGTGGACCCGGAGGCCCGCACTGCCACGGTGGGTGCAGGGCTCACCTGCGGCGAGTTTGACCGCGCCACTCAGGAATACGGCCTAGCACTCACCGGCGGGCGGGTCTCCACGACAGGTCTCGCCGGTTTCACGCTTGGGGGCGGGTCAGGCTGGCTCGAGCGTGCCTTCGGCTTCGCGTGCGACGACCTCGTCTCCGTGGATCTGGTCACGGCCGCCGGTGAGCAGGTGACGGCCAGCGCCCGGGAGAATCCCGAGCTGTTCTGGGCCTTGCACGGAGGCGGTGGGAACTTCGGCGTCGCCACGTCGTTCACCTTCGGCCTGCACCAGCTCGGGCCAAAAGTACATGCCGGAGTGCTGATGTGGCCGGGGGACGCGGCGCCGGAACTCAGCCGCGGGTACCGGGACCTGGCCGTCGCGGCCCCCAACGAAGAGTCCGCCACCCTCATCTACGGGATTGCGCCGGCGGAACCCTTCGTGCCCCCGAACATGGTGGGCAAGATGGCGGTGTATGTCGTGTATGTCTTCGCCGGGGACGCCGAGGAAGGCAAAGAACATGCCAAGGCCTACCGGGAGCTTGGCCCTGTTGTGGACCTGGTGGAGGATACTGGCTACGCAGATTTCCAGTGCTCCCTCGACGACCCGCCGGGCAAGTACAACTACTGGAGCGCTGACTATCACGACGAACTCTCCGACGACGCCTTGGATGTCATCATCGAATCGGCGCGGAACCTCCCCGGGCCAAGTTCCCAGCAACTGATAGCCCATTGGGGCGGCGCGGTGAGCGGGCCTGCAGCATCGGCGACGCCGCTCCTGAACCGGAGTGCCAGCTGGGTGAGCCACCCGTTCGGCCTTGGCGACACCCCGCAGGGCGGGCAGGAAGCGAAGGCATGGGTCAAACGCTTCCGGCGGGACATATCCCCCTACGCCACCGGAGGCGTCTGGCTGAACTTCATCGGCGAAGAAGGACAAGCCCGGATCCGCGCGGCCTACGGCGACGAAAACTACAACCGGCTGGCAGAAGTAAAACGCGAGTTTGACCCCGGGAACGTTTTCCGCGGCAACCAGAACATTCGCCCCGCCGTCGCGGTGTGACCCAGGCCGCCGCGGCGTAAACCAGTCCGTCGCGGTGCGACCCCCGCCGTCGCGGTGTGACCCCGGCCCGCGCCCGTCCGACGCCGGCCGGGGCACGTCCCCGCCCGCGCCGGCGCCGAGTTCGTGCCCGCGGACGGGGCTAGAATGCCCCCATGGCCGTCTACGTCGATCCGCCCCTCTGGCCTGCCCACGGAACCCACTTTTCCCACCTCGTTTCGGACACCTCGCTCGAGGAGCTGCACACGTTCGCCGCGGCCGCCGGCATCTCCGGGCGCGCGTTCGACGGCGACCACTACGACGTCGCCGAGGACCGGTACAAGGCCCTGGTCTCAGCCGGTGCCATTCCAGTGGAGGGCCGGGTCCTGGTCCGCAAACTGATCGACAGCGGGCTGCGGATCCCGGCCCGCCGGCGCGGCAAGGCCCTCCGGGTCCCGCTCCTGAACCGCTGGAATCAGGCGCTGCCGGGCCACGACGCCCTCTTCCTGGACCTGCTGGACCGCTGGGGCGAGGAGCACCGGAAGTACCACGGCCGCACCCATCTGCTGGCGGTGCTGGAGGCCTTGGACCTGCTGTGCGATCCGGCCGATCCGCCCCGGACCGTGGTGCTGGCCGCCTGGTTCCACGACGCCGTCTACCGCGGCGTGGCGGGACAGGACGAGGAAGAATCGGCGCGGCTGGCCGAAGACCGGCTCCGGCATGCCGGTCTCCCGGCCGCCGAGGTGGACGAAGTGGTGCGCCTGGTGCTGATGACGGCAGACCACCGTCCGGAGCCCGGGGACGACGGCGGCGCCTTGCTCAGCGACGCCGATCTCTCCGTCCTCGGCGGGGAACCGGAGGCCTACGCCCGCTACCTCGCCGCCGTCCGGGAAGACTTCGCGCATATCGGCGACGCCGACTTCGCCGCCGGCCGCGCCGCCGTCGTCCGCCGGTTGCTGCAGCTTGATCCGCTCTTCCATACTGACCGCGCCCGCGGTCTGTGGCTGGAGCCAGCCCGCCGTAACCTGCAGGGCGAGCTCGCCTGACGGTGTCACCGGCGGGCCACCGGCAGGCACCCGGCAGCCCAGCCGCAGCCGGTGAGGCTCAGGCGGCAACGCTGAGGTGATTCGCCAGCCGGTCGAACGACTCGCGCCACCCTTCGCCGTGGCGGTCGCGGCTGGCCGCGGAGTCAAACGGACCCTGGGTAAATGTCATCTGAGTGCCGCCGTCGATCTCCTCCAACCGGATGGTCACCTCGGTCTCGAAGCCGCGGGTGCCGTCCGGCCTGTCCCAGGCATGGGTGAACACGAACAGGTGCGGCGGCTCAACATCCGTATGCACCCCGCTCCACCAGAATTGCTGCCCGGTACTGTCCTGGATCATGCAGGCGCGGTACAGGCCGCCGACTTCGAGGTCCGCGTCGACGCTCTCACGCGGGACATGGAAGCCGCGCGGACCCCACCACTGCGGAGCCTGGTCCGGGTCCGTCAACGCGGACCACACGCCCCGGATCGGGGCCCTGAACTCGCGGACAATGACAAGCATGAGGTCCGTGTCCCCGGACGCCGGTTCGCTCATGGTCTTCTCCCTCGGATTGCTTGGACTGACAGGGGAAGTGCCCCTCGGCCCCCTGGCTGCGCTGCCGCCCTAGCGTCGGCTGGGGCTGTAGGCGACCACATAGCGCGAATTGCTCGGAACGATCTGTTTGCCGAGCGGCATCAGCGAGACAGGGATGAGCTTGAGGTTCGCGATCGCCAGCGGGATGCCGACAATCGTGATGGCCATGGCGAAGGCCGTGACGACGTGCGCGATCGCGATCCAGATGCCTGCCACCAACAGCCAGATGACGTTTCCCAGCAGGGCAAACACGCCGTTTCCGCCCGGCTTGTCCACCACCATGCGGCCGAAGGGCCACAGGGCATAGGACGCGATGCGGAACGAGGCGACCCCCCACGGAATGGTGACCACCAGCACGCAGCAGACGACGCCCGCCAGGAAATATCCAAGGGCCAGCCACAAGCCGCCAAAGAACAGCCAGATGATGTTCAGGAGTGTCTTCATGGATTCATTCTCGCCCGTAGGAGTGACATTCGGATTAATGGTTCACCCGGAAAAATCCCTGACTTTCGCGCCCGGCCCGTGTCCGGCACCTGGCAACCGGCTTCCATGTCCCGGCTCCTGGTTGCGCCCGGCCTCTTCGGCGCTTACGTCTCGGCCTGCTTGACCATGGCGGCCTCAACGTTGATCTTGACCTTGTCGCTGACCAGCAGCCCGCCCGCTTCGAGGGCGGCATTCCAGGTCAGGCCGAATTCCTTCCGGCTGATGTCCGCCTCAGCACTGAATCCGGCCCGGGTGGCGCCGAAGGGGTCCACCGCCACGCCGGTGTACTCGACTTCGAGTTCCACGAGCTTGGTAACACCGCGGATAGTGAGCTCGCCGGTCAGCACGTAGTCATCCCCGTCGCCCCGGATCCCTGTGGCCCGAAACGTCATGTCGGGGTACGTCTCGACATCGAAGAAGTCGGGGCCGCGGACGTGGCCATCACGGTTGGCGTCCCCCGAATCGAAACTGGCGGTCTTGACTGTGGCGTGCAGGCTGGCGTCCGCCAGCGACTCGCGCACCCGCGCCTCGGCGGAGGCCTCGTTGAACCGGCCGCGGACCTTGCTGATGCCCGCATGGCGGACGCTGAAGCCGATTTCGCTGTGGGACATGTCCAGCGTCCACACACCGGGGGTCAAACCTTCGGGCAGAGTCACAACGGTCTCCTTCGAGCGGTGGCGGGGTCTGTCCCGCCGGGGGTGATGGGAGGGGTTTCCCCACTTTGCATGCTAACGAGGAAGCCCGCCCCGGGCTAGGTCCGACCGGCCTTAGATGCGGGACACGCGACTCGCGACACGCCAGCGGGCACGCTGCCTTGGGACTTCCGGATTTCCGACGGCGGATTCCGCTTTCCGGGACCGACGCGTTCTCTGGCCTTCGCTCCGCGGCCGGGTTACTCTGGCCTATAAATGCCGGGCAATCACCAAATTTCGCAGAACTATTCGCACAGTCCTGATCAACCAAGTGATGTGAGGAATCGTGGCCGGGTCCCTGGGGAAACGTGGCAAGGCGGGCATCGGCGCTTGCTTGCTGAGCCTGGGCCTGCTGCTTTCGGCCTGCCTGCCCGGCCCGCCGGAACCCGCACCGCGCCCGAGCCCGGGCACGCCGTCGTCCGCACCGCCGTCGTCCGCACCGCCGTCGTCCGCACCGCCGTCGTCCGCACCGCCGCCGTCGTCGCCTGCCGCGCCACCAGCTGGCGAGCCCGTGCACTTCACCGCCCAGGGGGACATCGGCGTGGGCGCGGGCGCTAAAAAGGTGCTCGACGTCGTTGCCGGCCTCAATCCCCACCTGAACCTCGCCCTCGGTGACTTCACCTACAAAGCCGGGCTCGAACAGCAGTTCTGCGACATGGTCACTGACCGCCTCGGCAACGAATTCCCCTACCAGCTGGTGACCGGCAACCACGAGAGTGACGGCCATGACGGCGACATCGAGAAATTTGTCCAGTGCCTGCCCAACAAGCTGCCCGGCCTGCAGGGCGAATACGGCACCCAGTGGCGCGTCGATGTCCCCGAGCAGAATCCCGTTGTCCGCTTCATTCTTGTCTCCCCCGGCATCGAGTTCCGGGGCGGGGAGCCGCTGGACTACTCAAGGGGCAGCGAGCGCTGGCGCTGGACCGCGAACGCCATCGACGAGGCCAAATCGCAGAACATCCCCTGGACCGTGGTGGGCATGCATACCCCGTGCCTGAGCGTCGGCAACTATGACTGCCAGGCGGGGCAGGACTTCACCAACATGCTGATCGAAAAGGACGTGGATTTGGTCCTGTCCGGCCACGACCACGTCTATCAGCGGACGCATCAGCTGGCCACGGGCGGAAGCTGCGCGGAACTCGTTCCCGCCAGCTTCACCTCCGGATGCCTGGCCGATACCGATGGCACTATGGTCCAGGGCTCGGGGACCGTGTTCGCCACCGTTGGCGTTGGCGGCGTGGGACTCTACAACGTCAGATCCGATGACCCGGAAATGCGCTATTTCGCCAGCACATCCGGCAAGAACCGGGAACCGGCCTTTGGGACCCTGGACGTCAAGGCCACCGTGGATCAACTTGCCGCCCGGTTCGTTCCTGCGGACGGCTACACCTTCTCGGATTCTTTCACGCTCCGGCGCAAGTGATCCGCCACAAGCATTCGGCCACCGGTAATCTGCCGTGTAATCCGCCGGGGACTGAGTCTCAAGCCGGCACCCAGACGCTGATCCAGTCGAGCGAGACATGGCCTTGGGTTGCCGGGGCCGGGCAGCCGGTCAGGCAGGACTCGGTCTGCAGGATAAGGTGCATGGGCGATGTCGGCGCCTTGGTGCTGACGCCCAGGGAACGCCCGTCGAGGAAGAACTCGACCCGCCCGGGACTCCATTCCATCGTGGCTATATGCCACGATGTCACGGACTGGTCCGAATCGAATTTCTCGAAGGCGTCCGCGCCGTTCCGGTCATAGTGGACAGCGCCGTAAATGATTGCGGCCAGGTCCCCTTCGGGGAAGTCCACTTCGCCGTCCCGGGGCCAGACGCCGCTGTCCGGCCACAGCAGCCATGCCGTCTTGAATCCGGGCAGTGCATCAGCCCGGTAGCGGACCGAGTACCGGCCGTGGAGGAGACTGTTGGCGCGCGGCGGGTTGGAGCTGGCGTTGGGGATTTTGGGCGTCGGCGCCGCCCCCATCGAGATCCCGTTCTCCGAGTGCAGGTACCAGTCCAGCGAGCCATTGCGGACACTAAGCACCTTGGACGGGTAGTAGCCGGACTTTCCACCGCTGCGTTGTCCGGCAGTATCCGGCGTCCCGTCCTTGTACCCGGCGCTCCACCGTGCGTTGTAGAGCGGGCCGGGGAAGCGGCCCAGCGGGACGTCGCCGGCGGAGAAATCCTCGACAAAGACCTGCTTCCAGCCGGGCAGGTCACCTGTCATTGTCACATCCGTGGTCGGGACCGGAAGCTGTGCCGGGCCGGGTGCGGATTGGGGCGCGGGCGGACTTCCCGGCGACGGGGCGGGCCCAGTCACGGCACCACTTTCCGGAGCTCCCGTCGGCGCCCCCGGCGTGACGCCTGTGCCCGTGGAGCCAGTGTCCGTGGCGCCTGTGTCCGTGGCGCCTGACGGTCCGGCCGGCGACGCCGAAATCGACGTGAAGAGCGGCCGCTCGCTCCGTGGAGCACCATCCGCGACGCAGGCCGCCAGGGCCAGGACTGGGCCCAGGACCATGGCGGGAACCGCCATGAACCGGGAGGTGAGGAGACGCCGGCGGCTTGCCGGTACGCGCCCCCTTATAACGCGCGTCCGCATCCGCCCAGTGTCGCATGGAGGTAACCGTCCATCAACAGATTTCCTACATTTTTAGTTGAATTATCAAGTTAATCCAAGGTTAATGCAAGGTGCCGTGAGCAGACTTTAACCCTGGGGTATATCACTAAGTTGTCCACAACTGTTCAGCGTCAGCGATGGGTCTATTTTCCGGTTGGAGGAGTCGGAAAAGCGCTGCAGTTGAGACGAGCAGAATACGTTATTGAGTGGTGAGGCCAGTGTCCATCCCGAATCTCAAGCCAAACGTGCGCCCCCAAACGACGCCCCCGCCGGCAAATCCCTCAGTCAGTGTGGTGATCCCCACCTTGAACGAGGCAATGAACCTGCCGTGGGTGCTGCGGCGCATGCCCTCCTACGTAGATGAGGTGGTAATTGTTGATGGCCGTTCCTTGGACGGCACAGTCGATGTGGCCCGGGCCTTGCGCCTGGACGTCGTGGTGGTGGCAGAACCCCGCCCCGGGAAAGGAAACGCCGTGCGGGCCGGATTTGCCGCGGCCTCCGGCGACATCATCGTCATGCTGGACGGTGACGGCAGCATGGACCCCCAGGAGATCGGTTGGCTGGTGAGTCCGCTCCAGCATGAATACGACTTCGTCAAAGGCTCCCGCTATGTGACTGGCGGCGGCTCGGACGATCTCACGTGGCTGCGCAGCGGGGGAAACAAGATGCTCACCGGGCTCGCCAATGCCGTTCTCCACAGCGACTACTCAGACCTTTGCTACGGCTACATCGCCCTGCGCCGCGAATGCGTGGACATTCTGGAGCTGGAGTCGGACGGGTTCGAGATCGAAACTGAACTGATTGTGCGGGCCTCAAGGGCCGGCCTCCGCATCGCCGAGGTTCCCAGTCATGAACTGTCCCGCATCTCGGGCCAGTCGAATCTTCACACGTTCCGGGACGGCTGGCGGGTCCTGCGCACCCTTGCCCGCGAGCGCGTGAGTTGGGAGGCCCCGACCGCCGGAGCCCGTCCCGAAGCCCTGCGTCGAGTCAAGTACAAGTACCCCAGCGAAATGTTCCCGCACGTTCCCACCGATCCCAGCAGCGTTCTGGGCGTACGGGCAGGCGAATAGGATGTCCGAAGACTCCAGCTTCCCGGCAGTATCCGTGGTCATCTGCTCCTACTCGGAGGACCGGTGGGACAGGCTGATGGGCGCCTTGGACTCGGTCCGCACCCAAACTGTCCCGCCCAAGCAGACGATCGTCGTCGTCGACTACAACGTCGACTTGTACAAGCGCCTCATCTTCACCGTCCCGGACGCCGTAATTGTCGAGAACACCGGGCCCAAGGGCCTCTCCGGCGCCCGCAACACCGGAGCGGGCATCGCCAAGGCGGAGATCGTGGCCTTCCTCGATGACGACGCCGAAGCCGAGCCGGATTGGCTCGAGCGGCTCGCGGCCCTGTACGACGATCCCGATGTTCTGGCTGTTGGCGGCCGGGTAGAGCCGCTTTGGGAAGCCGGGCGCCCGGGCCACTTCGCCAAGGAGCTCGACTGGATTGTCGGCTGCACGTACCGGGGGATGCCCAAAGTCGCCGCCGAGGTCCGCAATGTCATTGGCGCGAACATGTCCTTCCGCGCCGAGGTCCTGGACCGGGTCGGCGGTTTCAACACAGCCCTTGGACGCCAGGACGCCGTCCCGCTGGGCTGCGAAGAGACCGAACTGTGCATCCGCGCGGTGATCGGAGCTCCCGGATCCCGGGTGGTTTATGAGCCCGCGGCCCTGGTGCACCATCACG
The DNA here is from genome assembly GCF_040676555.1 of Arthrobacter sp. LAR12-1-1.1. Classification (NCBI taxonomy): domain Bacteria; kingdom Bacillati; phylum Actinomycetota; class Actinomycetes; order Micrococcales; family Micrococcaceae; genus Arthrobacter; species Arthrobacter sp. LAR12-1-1.1. The sequence continues at coordinate 52,192 of NZ_JBEGIG010000078.1, forward strand.
TTCCGGTCGAACGCGGCACCCTGCGCTACATCCTTGCGCGCTCCTGGGGCGAAGGGATTTCCAAGGCGCAGGTCAGCAGGGTGGTCGGCCACAAACGGGCGCTCGGCCCCGAACGGCGCTATGTCCGGCAGGTCCTGCCACGTGCAGTGTTTGCCGGAATCCGCGGCTGGCTCAGCGGCGGGGACCGCGCCGGTCTCGCCCGGGCGGCAACCATCCTCGCCGTTCTCGCGGCCACCGCGACCGGCTATGTACGCGGCCGCCGCCTGCCCGCCGCGCCCTCGCCGCTGAAAGCTGCCGCGGTGTCGACGGAAGAGCCTTGGAGGGAAGTCCAGTGAACCGCGCAATTTACGTGCCCGTCCCCGTACACCGCCCCGTGCAGCCCCTGCACGCGGAACCACCTGACCGCAGGAACCCGACCCCAGAAAGCTTGGATCATGAGCCAACCTGAACGCGACGTGAAACAGCCGATTGGCGCCTCTGCCGGAGCCTCCTTCGATGTCCACGGGATCGTGGGCATCGATGTCGAGGCCGGGACGCCGGGGGAACCGCAACTGAGGGACATGCTCGCCCCGTTCCTGGGGAACTCCGGCGCGCCACGGCGGATCACCATCGGCGCCACGATATCGCCCATTTCCAGCCAGTCGCATGCGGAGGATGCCTACCGGTTCACCGGGGAGTCCCTCTATATTCCGGCTGACCGCGTCCAGATTATCGAGACGAAGGACGGGTACCGGATCGAAGGCGCCGGCGAGCTCCTGACCTCTGTGATTCCGTTGCTGGACCGGCTGTGCGTCCAGGAGGAGACGGCGATGATCCATGCAGCGGTTGTGGACTTCCGCGGTTCCGGGGTTCTCCTCCCGGCCTGGGGCGGGGTCGGAAAAACCAGCACAGTGGCGAAGCTGGTGGCCATGCGCGACGTGCGGTTCATGGCGGACGACTGGGCCTTCATGGGCGCAGGCGGAATGCTCATGGGCTACGCCAAGCCGATGTTCATCAAGCCCCACCACCGCGCCATCTACCCGGACATGTTCCGCGGGACGCGCAAGCCCTTGGCCCCTGGATGGCTGACGACGCCCGTCGCCCACCTGGCCACGGCGGTCCATCCGGTGATTGTCCGCTATCCAAAAACAGCCGCCTTCACCCGGCGCTGGTCCCCCGAGCACCGCATGGTGCAGCCGGAGCATGTCTTCGGGGCGCAGCGGATTTCGTCCGCGGCGCCGGCACAGCTGGCCATCTTCCTTGAACGCTTCGACGGCGCGGACGCGCGGTTGGAGGCACGAAGTGCGGAGTGGATGACGTCCCGGATCGTCGGCAACTTCCATTCGGAACTGCCCATGGTCTCGCGGCGGCTCGTCGAGGCCCTCGGCGCCACCAGTCTGGTCCCCCTGGAGGAGCATTTTGGCCAGAAGGCGGCCGTGGTGCGCCGGGCTCTGGAGGACGTTCCCTGCTGGCTGCTCCGGCTGCCCGCCGCCTGGTCAGCGGACCAGGCCTCTGACTTCATCGCGAATCTGGTTCGTTCAAAACTGGATGAGTGAGGCGAGGCCACGTGAGCGATCTGAAGGTGTCGGTTGTCGTTCCGGCGCGCAATGCCGCAGCCTGGCTGGGCGAGTGCCTGGAGTCGATCCGCAGCCAACAGCCGCACGAGATGATCGTGGTCGATGGCTGCTCGACGGATGACACGGCCGCAATCGCCCGCGGCTGCGGGGCAACTGTCATCTCCGATGAGGGACGCGGCCTGCCCGCCGCAAGGATGCTCGGCGCCCGAAGCGCCACCGGGGAGGTAGTCGCCCTGATCGACGCCGACGTCGTCCTTCCGTCGAAGAGCCTGCCCCGGCTGCTGACCGAATTCGAGGCCGGCGGTTACGACGGCCTGCAATTCGGGCTCGCCAGCGAAGCCGACGGGCCCGGGTACTGGGGGGCCGCGCTGGCCTGGCACCACAACCACAGCCGGGTGCGCAAGTGGTTCGGCGTCAGCGCCACGCTGATGCGCCGCGACGTGCTGCTCGATGTCGGGTTCGACGACGAGTTCCGCTCCGGGGAAGATGTGGAGCTCAGGATCAGGCTGGAGCAGGCAGGGTACCGGCTCGGCGTCTCCGACTCCGTAGTGGTCAGGCACCGGTTCGACGACACGTTCGATTACGCCCGCGACCAGTGGCTCCAGGACGGGGCCGGGATGGCCCGGACCGTCCGCAAGCACACGGGCCACATCTGGCTGGTGATTCTACCCCTGCTGGCCACTGTGCGGGGCGTGGGCCTGTCCCTGGTCCGCGCACCCCGCTTCCTGCCGTATTGGATGGGCTTCCTGCTCTACAACTACCGCGCCATGGCCGGCGAGCTCCTGCGGCCGGCCCACAAACCCATCTCGGTTGGAGGGAACGCCGCATGGCTGGCTGCTGCGAGGATCGCCCCCATGGTGGCGGGCTTCCTGTTCTGGGCCCTCGCGGCCATCGCGCTCCCGCCGGAGCAAATAGGTCTTGGCTCCGCGGTGGTCTCGGCCGCGCTCTTGACCGTGCAGCTGGGGATGCTCGGCGTCGGGCCCGCCACCCTTACGCTTCTTCCCGCGGAAACTGATGGCGGCCGGCGCCTCATCGCCACCAGTCTGCTTACCGTCGCCACGTTCTCCCTGCTGGGCGCTGGCCTGCTGGTTGCCATCACTTATTGGCTCGGCACAGGTGTGGGCGAAGCCTGGGTCGACCCCCTGGTCACGGTCCTATTCCTGGCCACGGCCCTGCTCGCCGCCACCGCCTACCAGCTTGACCACGTGGGCGTAGCCCAGGAACGGGCCGACCGTACGCTGGTCAGAAGCCTCGCGCAGAGCCTCGTGCAGCTCGTCTTCCTGGCCGCCGCGCTCGCCGTCGGACTCCGTGACCTGGCGGTGATTGTGGGCGCCGTTGCCGCCGGCGCGCTGGCCAGCGTCTTCGTAGGCCTGCGCCAGCTTGGCCGGGCCCATGTGTCCCCGGACTGGAGGCATGGCCTCCGGCCGCGCCCGGCCCTAAAACTCCTGAAGCCGGGACTCCCCAACCACGCCCTCACGCTCGCCGACCGCGCGCCCGGCTACCTGCTTCCGCTCATCGTTGCAGCTACGTTGGGCCCCGCCCCGACTGCCGCCTGGTACGTGGTGTGGATGATGGCCTCGGCGGTGTTCTTCGTGCCGCAGTCGGCCGGATTTACCCTGCAAACGGCCCTCGCGGGGACGCGGGCACGGCCGGGCCTCCTCGCCTCCGCGCTGCGGGCCAGCTTCCTGTTGACTCTCCTGGCCGGGCTGATACTGATGCTGGCCGGGCCACTGCTTCTGGGCTTCCTCGGGCCGCAGTACGCGTCCGCTTGGGTCCTTCTTCCTGTACTCGTTCCGGCACTCCTCCTGAGTTGCGTGACCCAGGTCTACTACGGGTTGTGCCGGGCCCAAGGGCGGCTTTTCGAATCCACGGCAGTCGCCATCCTTGCCGCCATCCTGGTCGTGGCACCCGCCGCGGCCGTGGCGCAGCAATTTGGCCTCACCGGCGTCTCCGTCCTCTGGGCCATTGCCCAAGCGACGGCTGCGCTGGCTGCCGCTTGGCGACTGATCACCCTGACCCGAGTGAAGCCCGCCACCACCGCAGGCGAGATTCCTTCAGCGGCGCGCCACCAGCCGACCTGAATCGAGAAATGATGACACACGAAACGGCAACAAGTCTCCCGGTGCGCACCGCCCACCGGCACGAGGCGCAGGCGCATGCGCATGCACATGTCGGCGGCGCCAAACCGCCCACCCACCGCAACCTCGGACTGACGCCGTCGTGGCACATCGGTGCCCTGGCCGCGGCGGCCGCGGCTGCCCTCGCCCTCGGCGTCTGGAGCATGACCCAGGTCGATCCCCTTCGGATCGGCGGTGCCGGGCTCATTGGCGCCCTCCCGCCCGCCTATTTCGTTGCGCTCGCGCTCAGCCTGGCCGGATTTGTCGCCTCGTTGAGCCTCCGCCGCCTGGTTCCGGCACTTCTGACCTGGCAGCTCATAGTCACGGTGGTTCTCCTCGATGGCGCTGACCCGATCATCCATGGCTTGCCCCGGCTCGAGGCGAGTTTCCGGCATATGGGCATTGCCGACACCATTAGCCAATCGGGCCAGCTGGATCCGACCCTGGACGCGTACTTCAACTGGCCCGGATTCTTCAACCTGCTGGGAATGCTCTCCGGCGCAACGGGCGCCAAGGACCTTTTCGGCATCGCAACGTGGGCGCCGGTGGGAATCAACATCCTCCTGCTCGCCCCGCTGCTGGCCCTGGCACGGCGGTTGACGGCAAATCCGCGCCAGGCGTGGGCGGCTGTCTGGATCTTCTACCTGGCCAGCTGGATTGGGCAGGACTATCTGTCGCCGCAGGCATATTCGTTCGTCCTCCTGCTCACCCTAATTGCCTGCCTGCTCAGCGTCTTCGGCGGCTGGGCCTGGCCCACGGAGCGCACCAAGTTCTCCCGGTGGCTGGCCCGGAATGTCAGCAAGCTGGACAGCTCAGTCCCGCGGTACGGCGCCGTGGAGCCGCTCCGGGCGGACACGGCGGTGCTCGTCGTGGTCTGCGCGCTGCTCCTGCTGGCCATGACGGCTTCGCATCAGCTCAGCCCCTTCGCCGTGATCCCCATCCTCGCCGTACTGCTGCTGACCGGCCGTCTCCGGCTGCGCTTCTTGCCAGTCCTGGCCGTGGTGCTGCCCATGGGCTGGCTGCTCTTTGCGGCTTCAACATTCCTGGAGGGGCACTTCGGCCAGCTGCTCGGCTCGCTCGGTGACATCGGCGCGAACAGCCTCGGTGCGCTGAGCACCAGGGTCTCAGGCAGCGATGCCCACGTGTTCGTCGTCTACACGCGCATGGCCGAGGTGGCGCTGGTCTGGATCCTCGCCGTTGCCGGTGCCATCGTGGGCTACCGCCGGAAGGCACCGTGGCTGGCGGCCGCGGCCGCAGCGCTTGCGCCGCTGGTCCTGATTCCCCTCCAGCCATATGGCGGCGAACTGCTCCTGCGCCTGTACCTGTTCAGCCTCCCGTTTGCCGTGTGCCTGGCGGTCCTGCCGCTGATGTCAGAAAACACTGCCGGGCTGAGCCTGCGCCGAGCCCTTGGGCTGCTGCTGATGGGCGCGGTACTGGCCACGGCCACGGTCGTTTCCCGCTACGGAAACGACGGCATGGAGAGCTTCAACGACGACGAAATCGCCGTAGTGAACCGCCTCTATTCGACTGCGCCCACCGGCGCCGTCCTCATTGAAGCAGTTCGCAACACCCCGTGGAGATACCAGCACTACGCGGACTATGACTACCGGGCGCTCGTTGCTGCCGAGCCCATTCCTAACGCCGCGCCGCTCAGCTGTGACGCGGTCAACCAGATCGCCCACAAAGCGGGCGCGTACCTCATCGTGACCGAAAGCCAGAAGGAGGCAGGCGAACTTCGCGGCTCGACTCCCATCGGCGATCTTCAACGTTTTACCGCCATATGCGCCACCAGTCCTGGCTGGACGAAGGTTTATGAAAACGCCGGCGGCGTGATTTTTCACATCGAAGGAGTTAGCAATGGCAACTGAACGCAGCTACGTGAGCTATGCGACGGCAGCCGTCGCCCTAGCCGCCTTACCGCTCTCGTTTGTCGGTCCCGAGGGCCTGCGCCTGGCGGTGATCGGCCTCTTGATGCTGGCCGGGCCTGGAACCGCGCTGGTGCTGCTCCTCCGCTTCGACCCCCCGCGCTCAGCCCAGGCCACTGGAGCGCTGCCCCTCAGCATCGCCATCGCAATTGCTTTCAGCCTCGCGATGTCCACCCTCGTGGCGACGGCGATGATCTATGCACGGCTCTGGTCGCCCCCGGCAGGCGTCTGCGTCCTGTCGTTGGTAACGCTCGCCTTCCTGGGCCTTGAGCTCAAAAGGCCAAAGCGGGCCCTGGTGCGTGCGAAATGATTATTTTCCTGACAGGGCTGGCCACAGTGACGGCACTCGTGAGTTGCGAAGTGCTGCGCGTGTTGAAGCCGGACAAGGCACTGCCGCGCGCCGTGGTGATCATCACCGCAGCCCTGCTGGCCATAGTCGGCGTCGCGGCGGTCGTGCAGTTGGTGCATCTGGCGCAGCTTGCATGACAGAAGCCGCCCTCCCGGTGCCGCGGCACTAAGGGCACAACAAGTCGAACCAATCACGGAAAGTATCTTCAATGAGAAAACTAAGAACCCTCAGCATGGTTGGGACGCTCGGATTGCTCGTAGCCGGTTCCCTTGTCTTCGGTTCCGCCCAGGCTGCTACCGCCGCAACGTGCAGCCCCGCGCCGAAAAACTCCTATCCCGGCACCATTGTGCTCGCCACGAGTTTTGAAGCGGGCGGCTTTTGCGGCCTCATCCCCAAAGTGTCGGGCACCGGCACGGCAACGATTTCCAGTTCGCGGGGGCATACCGGGACGCATTCAGCCAAGCTGCACGTGACCACGGATTCCGGTTCGCTCGCAAACCTTTCCGCCCCGGCTTTCACCTCGGGGACCAAGACCTCGTACGCAGACGGCTGGTTCAACATCACTGTGGCCGGCGTTTCCGGCAATGACGTCCCGTACTTCCGCTTCTTCTCTGGCTCCACCCGCGTCGCGGACATCTACCGCTACAACAGCAACGGGCAGCTGTGGCTCCGCGTCACCTCACCGAGCGGCACCTTTGTCTATACGAAACTGATCTCAGGGAGCATCTCCCTTGGCGCCTGGCACCATGTCAGCATGCGGGTGACCGCCAACGGCAGCGCCTCAACAATCCAGGTATGGTTCGACGGCGTGCAGCGATACAGCAGCTCGAGCGTCAAAATGCTGGGGAGCAGCCTGAGCAAAGTTCAGCTCGGGGCCGAGCACAACCGGCAAAAGGGCGACGAATACATCGATGACGTCATCATCAAACGCTCCTAGCTCCCTCCGATAGTGGGCGGGCGGTCCGGACTCATTCGGACTCCTTGGCCGCCCGCACGAAGTCCCCAATTTTGGCAAGGTCCTTGATGCCGCGCGCCGACTCGACACCGGAAGACACATCGACGCCCCAGGCCCCGGCCTCCGCCGCTGCCCGGGCCACGTTGGCGGGATCCAGGCCACCGGCGAGCAGCCACTTGCGTCCGGCCAGTGCCTTGGCCCGGACGGAGCCGTAGTCCCAGGCTTCCCCGGAGCCGGGGACAGCGGCGTCGATCAGGAGCAGCTCCTCACCCCAATGGTCGAAGGCTTCCGCAGGGGCAGCCATGGTGACGCCCCGGATCAGCTTCATCCCGGCGTCGTGCACCGTCCGGACGTCCGCCGGTGAACGGTCGCCGTGGAGCTGGACCCAGACCAGGCCCGCCTCACGGGCGACGGCGACGGCGTCGGCGGCCGGTTCGTGCCGGAACACGCCCACCGCGGGCAACCCGTTCGGGACGTGGGCGAGGAGGTTCCTGACCTGTTCCGGCGTGACCTCCCGGGGGCTGCGGGTCAGGACGAAGCCGACAGCGTCCGCGCCGGCACCTGCCGCGACGCGGACCGCATCCGCGGTGCTAAGGCCGCACACTTTGACAAACATTCAGGCTCCTTCCGCATGCTTCCTGCCTCTGACGTTAGCAAGACCGGACCGCCGCCGCCGACTTCGCGTCGGCGCCGGCAGGAGCATCGCCGTCGGCATCGGCATCGGCGGCGGCGCCGGCAGGAGCCACGGCGGCCGGGGCCCAGAGCCGGGCCGATAGGCTGGGGCCATGGAGATCATCCGCTATGCCGAGCTCAAAGCCCACCCCTGGCGCAACGGCGGCGGGGTGACGCGCGAAGTGGCACGCCATCCGCGGGCCTCGTCCGCGCAAACCGCCGCGCAGGAAAACGCATGGGACTGGCGAGTTAGCATTGCCGAGGTATCCAAGGCCGGCCCCTTCTCCGCCTTCGCCGGAATGGACCGCGTGTTGACGGTGATTGACGGCGAGTTGTTGCTCCTAAACGTGGACGGCGCCGAGCACCCGCTGGAGAAGTACCGGCCATTCCGGTTCTCCGGCGACGCGGCCTCGGCCGGGGCACTGCCCACGGGCGACATCCGGGATCTGAACGTCATCACCCGCAACGGCGCCTTCAAGGGCTACACGTCAATCATCGAGCTGTCCAAGAAACGCGCCCATCCGGTGTTCGAAGGCCAGTTCGGCATCCTCCTGCAGGGCCAGGGGACCGTCAGCCCCGGGACTGCGGGCCGCCCCGCGCCCGCAGCCGACACGGGCACAGAGCCGGTCCCCACGGCGCCGATCCCCACAGCGCCGACGGGCGCCGTCGCTGCTGAGCCGGAGCGCGTCGAGCTGAACCGTTATGACGCCGTCGTCGGCGCTGATACCGCCACGCCGGAAATCCTGGGCCGTGGCTTCCTGGCGGTCGTTTCCATCGATCCGGCGGCGGAGGCCGGCTCGGACTAGCGCCCGTCCGCCTTCACCCTGGCCTCGCTGACTCCCACCGAGTCCCCCGACAAGCGCTGGGCGAGCCAGATGGGGACGATCGAGACCACGATCAGCACGACGGCCACGACATTGACCACGGGCGCCTGATTCGGGCGGAAGAGGTTCTGCAGGATCCAGATCGGCAGCGTGGTCTCCCCGGCCCCGATCGTGAACGTCGTGACGATGATTTCGTCGAAGCTCAGCGCGAAGGCCAGCAGGCCGCCGGCCAGCAGGGCAGAGCGCAATTGCGGGAAGGTCACCAAGCCGAAGGTGGTGAAGACGCCGGCGCCGAGATCGGACGACGCTTCCTCCAGGCCGGCGCTGGTGCGGCGGAGCCGTGCAATCGCGTTGTTGAACACGGTCACCATGCAGAAGGTCGCGTGGGCGATCACCACTGTCCACAGGCTCAGCGGGACGCCCAGGATGGTGGTGAACATGTTGTTCAGGGCGATGCCCGTGACAACGCCGGGCAATGCGATGGGCAAGATCACCAGGAGGCTGATGACGTCGCGGCCGAAGAACTCATAGCGCTGCAGTGAGATCGCCAGCAGCGTTCCCAGCACCAGCGAGACGATGGTCGAGACCAATGCCACCCACACGGAGGACACGACGGCATCCCGTACGCCGGGAGAGTCGAAAGCCTTGCCCCACCATTCCAGCGTGAAGCCCTTGGGCGGCCAGCCGAACGTCCGGTCCGCGTTGAACGAGTTCACCACCACCAGCAGCAGCGGCGTGTAGATGAACAACAGCACCAGCCCGGTTATGACGCCCAGGACCACTTTGGCGCTACGGGAAAGTCTCATGAGGCGCCTTTCGCTACAGGCTGTTCAGGGCGCCGGTACGCCGGACGATGAAGAGATAGAACATGATGATGGCGATCGGAACCAGCGAGACCGCGGCGGCGAACGGCAGGTTGTTCGCCGCCCCGACGTTTGCGTAAACCACGGTGCCCAGCATCTGGGTGGTCCCGCCGACGATCTGCGCGGTGATGTAGTCACCCAGGGACAGGGAGAACGTGAAGATCGTGCCCGCGATGATCGAAGGGACCAGCAGCGGAAGCATGACAAGGCGCATGGTGGTCAGCGGCTTCGCGCCAAGATCCCCGGAGGCCTCAAGCAGGGAGTCGGGCACCCGGTCAAAGCCCGCGTAGATCGGCAGGATCATGTACGGCAGCCAGATGTAGGACAGGGTCACGATGACGGCGGTCTCGCCGTAGCCCGGCGACGACAGGCCGATCGGCGCCCCCAGCCACTCCAGCAGGCCACCCTCGGAAAGGACATTCCGCCAGGCGTAGGCCTTGACCAGGTAGCTTGCCCACAGCGGCATCAGCACGGCCACCACGAGCAGTTTCTCCCAGCGGGCCGGAGCCACCTTGGCGATGAAGAACGCGATGGGCAGGGCAAGGATCATGTCGATCACGGTGACCGCCACGGCAATCCACACTGTCCGCAGAGTGATCCGCTGGTACACCGGATCCGTCAGGACCGTGACGATGTTTTCAGTGGTCCACTCCGTGGACACCTCTCCGGTGAAGGTGTCCACGGTCCAGAACGCCGTGATCAGCAGTGCCGCCAGGGCCGCGACATAGACAAGGACCAGCCAGAGCGCCGGGGCCGTGAGCAGCCCGGCAAGCCGCAGCCTGGGCGAGCGGTGCAGCAGCGCCGAGAAGGAATTGGCTTTCGCCCGGGGTACAGCCCCGGCACTCTGCGGTGAGCCGGGCGGAAGCTGCTGCAATTGTTGTGCCATCTCGCCTTTGTTTCTGCCGACCCTCGGGCCGGCCGTTTCTTCCGGATCCCTTGCGGCCCGATGTCCGGAATCAGCCCTTGATTTCCGTCCAGGATTTGGTCCATTCCGAATAGTCGGTGCACTTGACGTCCTTGCGGCCATCGAGGCACTGGGCGACCGGGGTGGTCCAGTACCAGATCTTCTCGGCGTAGGCCGTATCACCGGAGTGGTACGTCTCGCAGTGCTTAGGGTCAGTGGTCAGCTCGCAGCTTTTCGCGTTGGCCGGGGATTCGCCAAAGTACTCGGCCACCTGGGCATTCGGCTTGGGGCTGGCGATGTAGTCAAGCCACTTGTAGGCGCAGTTCACGTTCTTGGTCTTGGACCCGATCATCCAGGTGTCCGACCAGCCGGTGGCACCCTCGTCAGGGACAAGGGTTGCGACCTTGGCGCCGTCGGCCGTGGCGATGTTGGCCCCCACCTGCCAGGTGGTGCCGACCACGGTACTCCCGGACGTGAAGGCCTGGACTTCCTTGAGGACGTCGCTCCAGTACTCGCCGATGTGCGCGCGCTGCTGCTTGAGCAGGTCGACGGCGGCGGCCAGCTGGTCCTTGTCGAGGGCATAAGGGTTCTTGATGCCCAGGTCCGGCTTGTGCGCCATGAGGTAGACGGCGGCGTCGGCGATGTAGATCGGCGAATCGTAGGCCGTGACCTTGCCGGTGTTCTGGGCAGCATCGTCAAACACCGCGCTCCAGGAGGTGGGCGCCGGGGTGACCTTGTCCGTGGTGTACATCAGCAGGTTGGCGCCCCAGCCGTGGGGCATCCCGTAGTTCACACCGTTGACGGTGTTCCAGGCCTTGTCCTTCAGGAACGGATAGATGTCCGGATAGTTCTTCAGCAGGCTCATGTTGACCGGCTGCACATCCTGGCCAGCGATCAGGCGCAGCGAGGCATCCCCGGAGGCCGAGACGACGTCGTACTGACCCGTGCGCATGAGCGTCACGGCCTCGTCCGAGGTGCCGAACGGCTTAAAACTGACCTTGCACCCGGTCTCTTGTTCGAACGGATGCACCCAGTCCACCGCCGGATCGTTGCTGCCGTCCTCGGCATACCCGGGCCACCCGAGGATGGACAGCTGGCCCTCACCGGTGCCGATCTCAGTCTTGGTAGCTTGCGCCGACGCTGAGGTACCCGATCCGCCGCTCGTTCCGCAGGCTGACAGCGCGAGGGTTGCCGCCGCGACCACCCCGACCACGAGGGAGGCCTTTGTTCCAGGAGCCATGATCCTTACCTTTCGATCTGTGGTGAATCGGTCTGCGGTGAATCGGTGTGGGAACCGCTGGCCGGAAGCCAAACGACGGCGTCGTCGTCCCAGCTGACCGTGACAGGCCCGTTTACCAGTTCCGCGTCGCTGCCGGGCAGCTTTTCCGGCACAAGGGCGACGACGGCGGGCCCGCCGTCGAGCTGCACCCGCACCTGGGTGGCGTGCCCGACGTAGACGAACGACGTCACCGTCCCGGGCCGGGAGGTGGTGCCGGAACGGTGCTCGGGTTTCCCGGTCCAGGCGACGCGCAGCCGCTCGGGACGGATGCAAAAGGGATCTGGCCGGCCATAGACCGCCTGGGCCTGGGCGGCGTCGAAAATGTTGGAGGTGCCGACGAAGGTGGCCACAAAGATGCCACCGGGCCGCTCGTAGATTTCGTGCGCGGTACCGATCTGTTCGATGCTGCCGTTGTTGAAGACGCCGATCCTGTCGCTCATGGTCAGGGCTTCCTCCTGGTCGTGGGTGACAAAGATGAAGGTGATGCCCAGCGAGCGCTGCAATTCCTTGAGTTCGACCTGCATCTGTTGCCGGAGCTTGAGGTCCAGGGCGCCGAGTGGCTCGTCCAGCAGGAGGACCTTCGGCTCGACCACGAGCGCCCGGGCCAGGGCAACCCGCTGCCGCTGGCCGCCGGAGAGCTGGGCGGGTTTGCGGCCGAGGAACTTCCCGAGCTGAACGCGGTCCAGGGCCTCCCTGGCCCGCTGCCGGCGCTGGCTTCCGGGCATGCCGCGCACCCGCAGCCCATAGGCGACGTTGTCCACGAGCGACATGTGCGGGAACAGGGCGTAGTCCTGAAAAACGGTGTTGACGTCCCGCTGGAACGGTGCCATCGCCGTGACGTCCTTGCCGTCGAGTTCAATGCTGCCGGAGGTGGGCAGCTCGAAGCCGGCGATCAAGCGCAGGACCGTGGTCTTACCGGAGCCGGACGGGCCAAGCATGGAGAAGAACTCCCCGTGGCGGATGTCCAGGTCCACGCCATTTACCGCGACCGTATCCCCGAAGACCTTGGTGAGCTTACGCAGGCGAATCGCCGGAACCTCTTCGGTTCCGGTCGAGCTGCCGGCGGCCAGTGTTTCGGTCATGGGGTGCGCCTTACTCCGTTGCCGGATCGTCCACCAGAGAGCCACACAGCGCAATGTGAGCCAGTCCACACGGGCTGCTTGGCCAAATGCTATTACTTCATAGGTTTTATGCATAGACCCTCCGGCAAAGCCCGCATTAGGATGACATCAGCCCCGGCGACGCGCGGCGGCGCCGCCCGCGGAAGCTGCACGGACGCCCCGGACGGGGCGGGGGCGGATACCGCCGAAGGGAAGGGAGGCCCGGATGTTGTTGTCGCCGAATGGCGCCTCCCGGAGCCTGGCTGCGGTCTTCACTCCGATCAAATCACGCGGGCTCGTCGATGAAGTGTGCGGCCGGATCGAACAGGCGGTGGAAACCGGGCTGCTGACCAGCGGCCAGCGGCTGCCGAACGAAACCGAGCTTGCCGCGGCTCTCGGAGTGTCCGCAGTAACGGCGCGGGAGGCCCTTTCCCAACTGCGTGCCTCGGGAATCATCCGGACCGCACGCGGCCGCAGCGGCGGAAGCTTCATCGCCGACAACGTGCTGCCCTCCCGGGAACGGGCACTGGCGCAACTGCACGAGTTGAGCCGGCTGCAGATCAGGGACCTCGCGCTGCACTACCAGGCGATCGCCGCGGCCTGCGCGGGGGTGGCGGCCCGGCGCTCCGACGCCGCCGACATCGCCACGCTGCGCTCGTTCATCCCCTCAGCCGACGATGACTCCCTGAGCTGGCGTCTGGCCCTCTCGGAGTTCCTGCTGGAAGTCGCGGCCATTGCACGTTCCGCCCGGCTCGCCCGCGAGCTCATCCGGCTACAGGCCGATCTTGGCACCCTCACGCTGCTGCCCTGCACGGACGACGGGTACCGCGGATGCACCACGGTAATCCTCGAGGACGTGGCAGCCGCCATTGAGGCCCACGATCCAGGCGCCGCCGAAACGGGGGTCAAGGCCCTCATCTCGGCCACCACCGACTGGCTGCTGACCGAGCAGGCCAAACGCTATTGACCGACACCGCACCTTTGAGCCACGATCTTGACTGCCTACCTTTGACCGCCCGGAGACCTTATCTCGCCGGACGAGCCGTGCGTGCACTACCCTGTGGGGCGCACATTCATGCTCTGGAGCGACGCCGTCGGCCTGTAAGTCGACCGGCTGCGACGCGGTTTTGCTAGACTTGGAGGCCAAGGCCCCTTCTTCCGGGCCTCCGGACGACGGTTCAGTACCCGGCACGCGACAAGACTGGCCACAGGAGCCGTCATGTCGTGGTTAATTCTCATTCTTTCCGGAGCGCTGGAGGCCGTCTGGGCCGCCGCCCTGCACCGCACGTCGCAGGCCACCGGCCGGCGCCGGCTGGTCCCGGGCTTGGTCTTCCTCGTCTCCGTCATTGCGAGCACAGGCGGGCTCGCCGTCGCCATGCAGTCCATCCCCACCGGAACGGCCTACGCCGTGTGGGTGGGGGTCGGCGTCGTCCTGACCTCCGGCTACGCGATGATCGCCAAAGTTGAGCGCGCGACGGCGGCCCGCATCCTGCTGCTTGGCGGGATTGCCGCGAGTGTCGTCGGCCTGAAGCTGGTGGCGTGATGATGGCCGCCAACTACCCCCAGGAAAACCGTTCAACTCCGGCCCTCGCGTGGATCATCCTGCTCGCCTCCGCCGTGCTGGAGGCGGTCTGGGCCACGGCGCTGGGCCTGTCTGACGGGTTCACCCGCCCGCTGTCCACCCTCGTGTTCGCGGTGACGTTCACCCTGAGCATGGTTGGGCTCGGCATGGCAGTAACGCGCATCCCGCTCGGCACCGCCTACGCCGTCTGGGTGGGGATCGGCGCGGCACTGACGGTGGGCTGGGCGATGGCCACCGGCGTCGAACCGGCCAGCCCGCTCAAGCTGCTGTTCATCGCCGGGATCGTCGGCTGCGCCGCAGGCCTGAAGCTCCTGCCGGCCGAGAAACGGGCGGCGAAAGAGGCAGAGCAGTCACCGTCCCCCGCGCAATCTCCCCACGTATGAGCCAGTACGACGGCGCGTCCCCACGACGCGCCGTCGTACTGGCCACGCCACGGTCAAAGGTGGGGAGAATCGTCGGCCCGGCCAACCGACCGGTCAACAAGCGTGAGCCGGAATAGCCGCGCGCGCCCCGGGGTTCTTGGCAGGGACGGAACCACTCAGTGCGCGAATGGAGAAACAGATGACGGCAGCAACAGTCCAGCTCGGCGACGGCCTCACGGTCAGCCCCCTGGGGTTCGGCGGCATGGCCCTGACCCCTGTGTACGGCGAGGTGGACCCGGCCGAGGCCCTGCGTACCCTGCATCACGCGGTGGACGCAGGCGTCAGCTTCATCGACACAGCGGACATCTACGGCGGCGGCAGCAACGAGGAGCTGATCGCCCGGCTGCTCAAGGAACGCCGCGGCGAAGTCCAGCTGGCCACCAAGTTCGGCCTTGTGGGCACCCCCTCGGCGGGCTACACCGACATCCGCGGCGACGCCGCCTACGTGAAACAGGCGGTGGACCGCAGCCTGCAACGGCTGGGCACCGACTCGATCGACCTGTACTACATGCACCGCCGTGACCTCCGCGTTCCGATAGTGGAAACCGTGGAGGCCATGGCGGGGCTGGTGCAGGCCGGCAAGGTGCGGCATCTGGGCCTGTCAGAGGTGACGGCCGAGGAGCTGCGCGAGGCCAGCAGCGTCCACCCGATCGCCGCGGTCCAGAGCGAATGGTCCATCTGGAGCCGCGACGTGGAACGCAACGTGGTTCCCACCGCCGCCGAACTCGGGGTGGGTTTTGTGCCCTATTCGCCGCTGGGCCGGGGATTCCTCACCGGCACCGTGGACGCCTCGACGCTGGGCAGCAACGACTTCCGCCGCAATATCCCGCGTTTCGCCGCGGACGCTGCCGTCGCCAACCAGGGTGTGGTGGACGCCGTGCGGGCGGTCGCTGCGGAACTAAGCGTTGCCGGGCGGGCTGCAACTCCCGCCCAGGTGGCACTGGCCTGGCTGCTCGCGCAGGGCCGGAAACTGGGGCTCCCCGTGGTCCCCATCCCCGGCACGCGCAAGGCGGACCGGATCGACGAAAACCTGGGCGCCCTGGCACTCGTCTTCACCGCAGCGCAACTGAAGACGCTCGACGCCGCCGCGGACGCCGTCGTCGGCTCCCGCTCCGCGGATCCCAACTGGGTGTCCCAGGGCCGTGAATAGCCCCTCCGTAGACTGAAGCCCATGGACTCGCTTATTCACTCTTTACGCGACATCACCATCCGCCGGATTTCGGTCAGCGAGATGGACAACAACGTGTACCTGCTCACGGCCAAGGCGTCCGGCGCGCAGCTCCTGATCGATGCGGCCGATGATCTGGCCGCCATCCAGGCGCTGCTCGCGGACGCCGCCGCGGATACTTCCGCGACGCCGAAGCTGGCGCTGATTGCCACCACCCACCAGCACTGGGACCACGTGCGGGCGCTGCCGTCCCTGGTGGAAGCCACGGGTGTGAAAACGGCGGCCGGGACAGAGGATGCCCCGGCGCTTCCGGTGCCGGTGGATGTGCTGCTGGATCACGGGGACGTCGGCTACTTCGACGGCTTCGACGTGACGGCTGTGCATCTGCGGGGCCACACACCGGGTTCGATCGCCCTTGTGTACCGGGACCCCGCGGGCCCTGCGCACATCTTTTCCGGCGATTCGCTCTTCCCGGGAGGAGTAGGCAACACGCAGAAGGACCCGGCGCGGTTTGCCCAGCTGATCACCGATGTCAGCGAGCGGTTGTTCGACGTGTATCCGGATGACACCGTGGTGCACCCGGGCCACGGCAAGCCCACCACACTGGGTGCGGAACGCCCGCATCTGGAAGAGTGGCGCGCCCGCGGCTGGTAAGTCTCAGCTTTGCGCCGCGCTTTCGGAAGGCCGCCACGCTTTCGGAAGGCCGCCACGGGGATCCCCGTAGCGGCCTTCCGTTTGCGTAGCGCCGGCTATTGTGGCCGGCGGAAACCCGGAACCTTAGCGGCTGCGGCGTTCGTTCGAGGCCGGAGCCGACGCGCGGCGCGGGCCGGCGCCGCGGGCCGGACGTCCCTCACCGGAGCGGCCGTTGCCGCCGCCGGCGTAGGATCCGCCGGAGGTGCCACCGGTGTTGGAGGACCAGACAGCCGCGCTGCCTCCGGATTTGCTCCCAGCGGACTTGGCACCAGCAGCTGCACGCTGCCCGGTTGCCGGACGTCCGCCGCGCTGGCCGCCGGCCGAAGCGCCCGTGCGGGGAGCGCCTCCCGTGCGGGGTGCTCCGCTGCGGGGAGCCGAAGCGCCCCGGGCGTCGCTGCGTCCCTCGGCGGCGCGTCCGTCCGAACCGCGGCCGGCCGCGGCACGGCCGCCGGCAGCCGGGACATCGTTGTGGTGCCCGTAGGCGGTCACGCGGCCACGGCCGCGCGCATTCCGGCGCTCGGCGCGCTCGGCATCGGCACGGTCCTGGTTCTGCTCGGCGACACGGTCGGCGGCGTTGCGGGCAGCGGCCTTGCCTTCGTAGGCGACGGCGCGGCGCTCGGCGCGCGGCAGATCGGTCCGGGGAGCCTCGGCTCCGACGCGTCCACGTCCGCCACGGCCGCCCCGGCCACCCGCGGTGGGTGCTGCCTGGGTGGTGCGGCGGGCGCGCTTGCGCTCGGCGTTGGCACCGGTGGAGGTGCCGCCGCCGTGCTGCGCGGCCTTGGCGGCCAGCAGCGCGGCGCGGGTACGCGGATCGATCTTGTCGGCCATTTCGCCGACCAGTTCAGCAACCAGCGGGGAGTTGGCGGTGACGCGCTCGAAGTTGACCTCGACGCCGGCAGCCTTCATCAGCTTCTTGACGTCGGACTGCTGCTCGGGCAGGGTCAGCGTGACCACGGTGCCGTCGGAACCGGCGCGGGCCGTACGGCCTGAGCGGTGCAGGTACGCCTTGTGCTCCGTGGGCGGATCCACGTGGATGACCAGCTCGACGTCGTCGACGTGGACGCCGCGGGCCGCGACGTCGGTGGCCACCAGGACGCGGACGTCGCCGGAGGAGAACTCGGCCAGGTTGCGGTCACGGGCGTTCTGCGAGAGGTTGCCGTGGAGATCGACGGCGGGGATGCCGGCGTCGGTCAGGGTCTTGGCCAGCTTCCGGGCGTGGTGCTTGGTGCGCATGAAGAGCACGCGGCGGCCTGCACCGGAGGCGAGCTCGACGATCAGCTGCTTCTTGACGGTCTGGTCGTTGACCACCAGCACGTGGTGTTCCATGGTGGTCACCGCGGCCTGCGGGTCGTCCACGGAGTGGGTCAGCGGGTTGGACAGGTAGCGCTGGACGATCTTGTCCACACCGTTGTCCAAGGTGGCGGAGAACAGCAGGCGCTGGCCCTGGGTGGGGGTCATGTCCATGAGCTTCTTGACCACCGGGAGGAAGCCAAGGTCGGCCATGTGGTCGGCCTCGTCCAGCACGGTGATTTCGACTGCTTCGAGGGTCAGGATGCGCTGGCGGATCAGGTCCTCCAGGCGGCCCGGGCAGGCGATGACGATGTCGACGCCGGCGCGCAGGGCCTTTTCCTGGCGGGCCTGGGAGATGCCGCCGTAGATCACGGTGGTGGTCAGGCCCATGGCCTTGGCCATCGGCTCGATGGTCGCGTTGATCTGCGTGGCCAGCTCGCGGGTCGGGGCCAGGACCAGGCCCATCGGGCGGCCGGGCTTGCGGAAGTGCTTGGCTTCCCGCTCGGCGAGGCGTGCCACAAGCGGGATGGCGAATGCGATGGTCTTGCCGGAGCCGGTGCGGCCGCGGCCCAGGACGTCGCGTCCGGACAGGGTGTCAGGGAGGGTCTTGACCTGGATCGGGAAGGGCTCCACGATCCCCTGGGCGGTCAGGGTGTCGGCAAGTGCTTTGGGCGTGCCGAGGGCAGCAAATGTAGTCATGTGTTTCAAAGTCTTTCAGGCGGTATCCGTGCGGATATCGGCCCCCGATGCCGGTTGGCTCAAGGGTTCGCCGAAGAAAAGTCAGGTGATCAACCGGGCTGTTGCCAAACTTCAGCAAGCGGCCGCCGGGACCAAATGGAACGCGTTCATCGACGCAGGATGTGCCTCTCACATGAAAAAATCCCACTGCCTGCGTGTGGATTCCCGAAGGAAACCGGCAGGGATCCCGTTGACGGACCGAAGTCGGTCAACCGAATCAAAGTGGGCATCACTGCACATCAAGTTTTAGTAGTCTACCATCTGGCGGGGCAGGGTCCCGTATCCGGGGCCATCGGCTCGGCTCCTAGCCGGCCAGGCTGGGGGCTTGGAACAGCGGCATGTGGGACGTCTCGGTGGGCGTGCGGGCGGAAGTGTGGGCGGGTGCCCGTGACGGCGCCTCGGCCGAGCCGGGTCCGGCGGGCCGCAGGATCACGAGCGCCTCGGCGTCGATGAGCCGGCGGGATCCCGTCCGGGCATCCAGGATCCAAAACAGGTCCACGCCCGTGACGGTCTGGGTTACCGCGCCCCGGTGGAAGAGCTTCCCGTTGTGCCAAGCCTCGATCTGGTCCCCTACGTTCAATTCAGCGGAGCTGCGGATTTTCCGTGCTTCATCAACGTCCATGATCATTGCCTCCCCAGTGTTCAATGTCTTGTGCCCAGCATTCACGACACAGGTTTCGGATTCGTTTCCGGGGGGTGATTTCTACGTGTCCCTCCGCCTTCATGTCGTTCTAAGGCAAGCCCAGAGCGTGTATTGACCACCATTGCGTCCCGGAGGAGCATGGTGGGCGGGCAAGGCGACGAGAGGAGACGGGGCACGATGCCGGGAATTCTCGCCGCTGGCTTCTTTCGGGTCATCCAAGTGGCGCTGCTGCCCCTAGGGGCGGCCGGCTATGCCGCATCAGTCCCCCGACTGCTTAACTACAGCCGGCGTGCGGGCGTTTCGGCCACACTGTTCGCCTCCCTCTACACGCGCTACATGCAGCACCGGCTGGGGACGAGGGCGGATGAGCCTGCGGCCCGGCTCATGGCGGTCATGCCGAATGTGTCCCAGGAAGGGTTCCGGCTGGAGACGGCCCCCACGCTCGTGGGACACCTGCTGACGGGATTCGTTCCCAGGATCTACCGCTATCCGTACCAAGGGCGGGCACCGATGCGCCATCAGTCGACAGCACGGACCAGCTACTACGATGCTGCCCTCCAGCGGCATCTGGCCGAAGTTGACCAACTGGTGGTCCTCGGTGCGGGATTCGACACCCGGGCGTTCAGGCTGTCATCAAAGGACCGTGTGCGCTGCTTTGAAATCGACCTGCCAAGGACGCAGGCCTACAAACTCGCGATGCTCGAGAAAGCGGGCCTGTCGGCACGCCTGGCCACCTACGTGTCCGCCGATTTCGAGACCGAGGACTGGATGGACAAGCTCGTGGCGTCGGGTTTCGACCCCGGCAGGCCAGCACTGTTCCTGTGGGAAGCGGTGACCATGTATTTGGACCGCGACTCGGTCGAGGCAACACTGCGCAGGATCGCCGGCACCGCCCCGGGCAGCGTCGTGGCCTTTGACTACTTCTCCAGGGAAACCATCGCCTCGCGTTCGCCCTACATGCGGTACGCCCGGGCTGCGGCGAGATTCGTCGGCGAGCCGCTGACCTTTGGCATCGACAACACTCCCCCGGCGAGGAAAAGCGCCGCGGACTTTGTTGGGTCCTTCGGGCTGGTCCTGGAGGAGCACCGGAATTTCGGCCGGGAGACCCGACGGCGGTCCGCGCCGGCCGGGTTCGTCACCGCCGTCGTGGCGCCCGCCGTGGCGCCCGGTGCCGGCCACGGCCCGCAGGAAGACCGCCAGCCAAACCCGTCGGACTAACGAGATGAGGGGAAACCATGACAAAACGCAGCCAGAGCCAGAGCCACAGGCAAGGAAACAGCCACACCCCCAGCCACGAGCACGACGCCGCCGAGCATGCGGCGCCCGGCACCGCGGCCAGGGTATGGGATGAAAAGTACAGCAGCCGCCCCAAGATGTGGAGCGGGGATCCGAACCCGCAACTCGTCGCGGAGGTGGCGGACCTGCCTCCCGGCGACGCCCTGGATCTGGGGTGCGGCGAAGGTGCGGACGCCATTTGGCTCGCTGCCCGCGGCTGGACCGTGACGGGCCTGGACGTTTCCGCCGTCGCCCTGGAGCGTGCGGCCGTCCACGCCCGGGAACACGGCCAGGATGCTTCCATCGAGTGGGTGCAGCAGGATCTTGCCACGTGGGTCCCGGACCGGCTGTTCGACCTCGTCACGGCACAGTTCCTGCATTCCACCCAGATGCCGTGGCAACAGGCACTGCAGCTCGCCGCGGCCGCGGTGCGGACCGGCGGGACGCTGCTGATCGTCGGCCATCACCCCGACGGGCTGCCTCCGTGGGGCGCGCACCATACGCCGGAGAAGTTCTTCACCGCCGAGGACCTTGCCCGGGAGCTCCGGATCGAGGAGCCGCTGTGGCGCGTCGCGGCCCTGGACAGCCGGCAACGCAGCGCCATCGGGCCCGAGGGCGAGGCAGTGTCCCTCACGGATGCCGTGCTGCGGGCCACCCGTCTGGCGGCCCGGTAGGCTGCCGGGCAATCGGTCGAGGGAGCATCCCCCGGGATCGCGGACGCCGTCGCTGAACCCACCGTCGAAATCGATACGCTGCCGGGCCATCCACTTCGGGTTCTGTTCCGAATCCCCAATGTGGCTGGACCTGACCGCGCCCGTTGGCCCTGTGGACGTACAGCAACACCGCATGACCTAGCAATCAGGGGAAGGGAACATCATGGGAATCGACGGCAAGGCCAAACTCACGGTCATCCACCACATCGGTGCAGCCAAAGAAGGTACCGGCACGATGACTGGCAATGAGGACCTCAAGCGCGATGGCCAGCATGAGCAGGCCCGGCCCAAGCGGGCGCAACTGAACTGCCCTGCTGAGCCGCGCTACTTAACCGCGCTACTGAGCCGCGCTACTGAAACCCGCAGCTGAGCCCCGCAACTGAAACCCGCAGCTGACCCCCGCAACGGGATGGCCCCGCCCAAGGCGGGGCCGTCCCGTTTCCGCCGTCGTCGCAGTTGTCGCCGCGCAAAAATGTGACAAAGGACAGCGGACGACAACTGAAGCTAAGATGATCGACAGTTGTCGAACCTGCCCACGGCGGCTGATTTGCGGAAACGCGAAACCGGAGCCGGCAGGCGGCGGCCCGTGCCGGCGCCGCATATTCCCCTAGGGCCCGCGAAGGATGTGGACTCCGGACCTGCTCCGGCGCCTTCCGGGAGGTCCGTTCCGCCGGGAGCGCCACGGCAGATCACCGGCCGGCCGGGCCACCTGCGCGGGCCGTCGCGACAACACGGACCGCGAAATACCGGCCCTAACCTTGATTTACCCGCCAAAACTGTTACCTCCGTCACACACTGACGGATCTGTGCGGCCCGCACTGCGGAACCCCCGCCCGGGGCGACCGCCTGTGACAAGGAAGAAGCCTCATGTCTGAACGCACCACCTCGGCCGCTCCGGCCATTTCAGAATCTGACACTGCCGCCTCCGCCAACGGTGACTCCGGCGCCGGGAGCCGCGAGCCGCACCTCGCCCGCGCCCTCGGCAACCGCCACATCCAGTTGCTCGCCATCGGCGGCGCAATTGGCACCGGCCTGTTCATGGGTTCCGGAAAGACCATCTCGCTCGCCGGGCCGTCCGTCATCTTCGTCTACATGATCATCGGCTTCATGCTGTTTTTCGTGATGCGTGCGATGGGCGAGATCCTGCTCTCCAACCTGAACTACAAATCCTTCAGTGACTTCGCCGGCGACCTGCTCGGCCCCTGGGCCAGCTTCTTCACCGGCTGGTCCTACTGGTTCTTCTGGGTAGTCACCGGGGTGGCGGACATCGTCGCCATTGCCGGATACGTGGACAAGCTCGCGCCCGGCACGCCCCTGTGGATCCCGGCGCTGCTCACGCCCGTGGTATTGATCCTCCTGAACCTCCCCACCGTGAAGGCGTTCGGTGAGGCGGAGTTCTGGTTTGCCATCATCAAAGTGGTCGCCATCGTGGCCCTGATCATCACCGGCGCGGTCATGATCGCCACCCATTTCACGTCCCCGAACGGGGCCGAAGCCAACCTCGCCAACATGTGGAACGACGGCGGCATGTTCCCGCACGGCATGTTCGGCTTCGTCCTCGGCTTCCAGATCGCCATCTTCGCCTTCGCCGGGATCGAACTGGTGGGCACAGCCGCCGCCGAAACCAAGGACCCGGAGAAGAACCTGCCGCGGGCTATCAACTCCATCCCGGTCCGCGTCCTCCTCTTCTACGTGGGCGCCCTGGTGGTCATCATGGCGGTCAATCCGTGGCGCACCATCGACCCCGCAAGCAGCCCGTTCATCGGCATGTTCACCCTGGCCGGACTGGGGATCGCCGCAGTGGTCATCAACCTTGTGGTCCTGACCTCCGCCGCCTCCAGCGCCAACTCCGGCATCTACTCAACGTCCCGGATGGTCTACGGCCTGGCCCAGGACGGGAACGCGCCCAAGGCATTCGGAAAGCTCAGCATCCGCAAGGTACCGCAGAACGCGCTGCTGTTCTCCTGCATCTTCCTGCTGGCCGGTCTGGTCCTGCTCTATGCCGGCGACTCCGTAATCGGCGCGTTCACGATCGTCACTTCCGTGGCCTCCGTGCTGACCATGTTTGTGTGGTCCATGATCCTGATCAGCTACATCGCCTTCCGCCGCCGGCGGCCGGAACTGCACGAGGCTTCGGCCTTCAAGATGCCCGGCTCCGCCTTCATGCCGTACGTGGTGCTCGCGTTCTTCGTCTTCATGCTGGTGGCGCTGGCGCAGGCCGATGACACCCGCCTGGAACTCTTCGTGACACCCGTGTGGTTCCTGCTGCTGGGTGCGGCCTGGCACTTCAACCGGAAAACCCCGTTGCAGCAGGCCCGGATTGTGGAATGGAAGGCCGTCCGCTCACAGGAGGAAGCCCGCGCGGCTGCCTGACCCTTACTTCTGATACACAAGGAGCCCCGGCCGGATCATCCGGCCGGGGCTCCTTTGCCGTGCCGTGCCGTTACGGTGCCGTGCCGTTATGGTGCCGTGCCCGTTACATGGTTGTCCTGACGGCGGCCACGCGCGGGGCGACGGCCACGGCGGCGACGCCGATCACCGCAGTGAGCGCGAAGACTCCGGCAAACGAGGCCGACGGAGTCGCCGTCGCGAATGCGGCGAACACGATCCCAGTGCCGGCGAGGGCCAGGGCGCCGCCGAGGGAATCCGAAATGGACATGGCCGAACTGTTGAAGCCCTCGGTGTCCTTGGTGGAGAGGGCCAGGGTCATGACGCTAAGGCGCGGATACATCAGGCCCATCCCGCCCCCGGCGAAGATCCAGCCCCCGATCGCGACGGAGGCCGGCCAGGCCAGCACCGTTGTCACGAGGGCCAGGACGACGGCGCCAAGGACGAGGGCCGAGCCGATCCGCACCGCCCTCCGGTGCTCCAGGCGGGTCCCCAGCCTGCCCTGGATGGCCGAGGCCGCCGCCCAGGCGATGGCGCCGCCGGTGAGCGTGAGGCCTGCAAACGTCGGGGCGAAGGCGTAGCGTTCCACGAGCAGGTACGGCAGGTACACCTCGGCGCCGAAGAAGGCGGCGGACGCGAGCCCGCGGGTGAGGATCACGCTCGGGAGGCCGCGCCGGGCGGTCAGCGTTCCGCGCGGCATGAGGGGACGGACGGCCAGGAGTGCGACGGCGACGGCGGCCGCCGCCAGCACCGCGCCGGCCCCCGGTACCGCGGCGGACAGGTTCAGGCCCAGCACGGCGAGCGCTGCCAGCGCCGCCAGCCCCAGCTTTGCAAGGCCGCCCGGCGGGCCGCCGGCTGCGGTCTCCACGCTTCCCGGGGCGGCGGCGCCGGAGCTTCCGTTCAGACCGCGAAGGGCCGGGGCCGTCAGGAGCAGGGCAGGGACCACGAGTCCGACCACGCCGAGAAAGACCCACGGCCAGCCCGCCAGTTGCGCCACGGCGCCGGCCGCGAACGGACCCACGAGGGACGGGATGACCCAGGCCGCGGAGAAGGCGGCGAAGATTTTCGGATGCAGGACCGGCGGGTAGACCCGGGCAATGACAACGTACAGGGCCACGGTGAGCCCGCCCCCGCCGAGTCCCTGCACGAGCCGCCCGGACACAAGGACCGGCATGGTTCCGGCGGTACCGGCGATGAGCAGGCCGAGCACGAACATGCCCACCGCGGCCAGGAGCGGCGCCACCGGCCCCTTGCGGTCCGACCAGCTTCCTGCGGCCACCATGCCGATCACCCCGGTGGCCAGCGGTCCGGCGAAGGCCAATGCGTAGAGGCTCGCGCCGTCCAGTTCCCGGCTGACGAGCGGCATGATGGTGGTCACCGCCAGGGATTCGAAGGCCGCCAGGAACACCAGCGCGCAGGCGCCGAGTGTCACCATCAGGTAGCGGCGGTGGAAAATTCCGGCCGATTCCGGGACGGGTTTCGGACTGGATTTCTGAAATGGTGGGTCGGTTCGGGACACGGGCGGGACCTGATCGGTAGACATGGACGCAGCCCTAAAACCTCAACTCGGCTTGAGGCCAAGGCCAGTCCGGGCGGGAACGGGGCTGGCGGCGCGGCTCCTGACGCAGCAAGTGAAGCAGGTGCAGGGCGCCTACGGGAAGCATGCCACAACTTGGAACCGCGGCACGCCGTGCCCCGGTTCTCAGCTGTCAGTCAGCCCCGGTGGGTACGCCGCGGTCAGCCTGCCGCGTCGGACCCCTGGGCCGGAACCACGACGGCGCCACTTGCCCTTGAGTCCGGGTTCAGCATCCAGCCCACGCGCTTGACGGTGCTCAGCATGACGACGCTTTCCACGAGCACGATCCCGGGCACTTTCTGCTGCAGCGCCACCTCGATGTTCATGACGTCCGCCAGGGACTGCAGCCACATGATGATCACGAAGTTCGTGGGCCCCGTGGTGGAGGCGCTGAGCCGTACGTTCCGCATGGTCCTCAGCTCGGCTGCGGCTGCCTCGTGCCGCCCCGCGGGGACATTGACGAACCATTGGCAGGTCACGGGGAAGGCCGAGAACTTCTGGGCCACCTCGCACCGGAAGGACAGGATGCCGCTGGCGAGCACGCGGTTGAGCTGGCGCTGGACGGTGGCGGGGTGCCTGCCCAGCCCGCGGGCAATGTCCGCCGCCGTGGCCCGTCCGTCCCTGGCCAGGAACGGCAGGAGCGCCAGGTGGCTGTCCGGCAGCGCTTCCCGGGCGGCAGCCCGGGCAACCCCGGTGGCCTCGGGGCCGGCCAATGCCCGCACGGCAGCCTGCTGTGCGCGGCTCAACACATTGAGCCGCCAGGAGCCGCCGCTCGCGTGCAACCTGGTGCACAGGGCGGTCTGATATTTGAGGAGGCCGTCGATCTCCTTCAGCCGCGAGATGACCTTCAGGCTGAAATCGTCCAGGGAGGGCGTAATGACGGTCAGCATGAGATCCCGGTTGCTGGCCGCCTCCTCCACCGTGACGATTTCCGGCATCTCGGCGAGCCTGGCGGTGACTTCCTCGCGCCGGTGCATTTCACAGTCCACGGCGACGAATGCCAGGCACATCTGCTGAGGGTCGCCGATCAGGTGGGCCGTGACCCAGGAAACGCCAGATGCCAGCAGCCGCTCCCAGCGGGCGGCGAGCGTGGTGGCGTGAACGCCCAGCACCTGGGCTGCATCCGCCCAGCTCAGGCGCGGGGCAATCTGCAGGACGTTGATCAGGGCGAGGTCGTCCTCGCTGAGTTCCATCATTCTTCCCTTTATTCGTGCACGAAACCTGCGGTGGCGGCACTTTTTTGCATTTTTTCTGGCCTTGAACCGCATGTGAACCATGTCACTTGAGAATAGACGCAGGACGTCCTCACCGGACGCGAACCAAGCCAAATCACAATCTAAATCCCAAGCCAGTGCCACAACCCAGCGACTTCGACAAACAAGATTTCGACAAACAAGGAGAACACGTGCCGATCACCGCAGATGCCCGGGAAATGCAGGCGGACCTTGCCCGGCTCCGCCATGAACTGCACCGGGAACCCGAGATCGGCCTGACGCTGCCCCGCACCCAGGAAAAGGTGCTCAAAGCCCTGGACGGGCTTCCCTTTGAGATCACCCTGGGCCAGGACACGACGTCGGTCACCGCGGTACTTCGCGGCCAGGCGTCCGGAACCGGCGCCGGCTCCCGCCCGGCCGTGCTGCTGCGCGCGGACATGGACGGCCTGCCCGTCCAGGAGAAAACAGGCGTGGACTACACGTCCCGGATCGACGGCGCCATGCACGCCTGCGGTCATGACCTGCATACTTCCATGCTGGCAGGGGCCGCCACGCTCCTGGCCGAACGCCGGCACCGGCTGGCCGGCGACGTCGTCCTGATGTTCCAGCCCGGCGAGGAGGGCTTCGACGGTGCCAGCCACATGATCCGCGAAGGCGTGCTGGATGCCGCCGGCCGGCGCGTGGACGCCGCCTACGGCATGCACGTGTTTTCCGCATTGGAACCACACGGCACGTTCTGCACCAAGCCCGGCGTCATGCTCAGCTCGTCCGACGGCCTGATGGTCACCGTGCTCGGCGCCGGCGGCCACGGGTCTGCCCCGCACTCTGCCAAGGACCCCGTGACGGCGGCTGCCGAAATGGTCACCGCCCTCCAGGTCATGGTCACCCGCCAGTTCAACATGTTCGATCCCGTAGTCCTCTCCGTGGGGGTCCTCCAGGCCGGCACCAAGCGCAACATCATCCCGGAAACCGCACGCATCGAGGCCACTATCAGGACCTTCTCCGAGGAAGCCCGGCAGAAGATGATGGACGCCGTGCCGCGCCTGCTGAAGGGAATCGCGGCGGCGCACGGCCTCGACGTCGACGTCGACTACCAGCAGGAGTACCCGCTCACCATCACGGACGAGGACGAGACGCACATCGCGGAAAATGTCATTGCGGGCCTGTTCGGGGATTCCCGGCTCTCCCGCTGGGCCACCCCGCTCAGTGGTTCCGAAGACTTCTCGAGGGTTCTCGCCGAGGTCCCCGGCACGTTCATCGGGCTGAGCGCCGTCCCCCGGGACGCCGACCACGCCGCATCCGCGTTCAATCACTCCCCGTACGCCACGTTCGACGACGGCGTGCTGGCCGACGGCGCCGCGCTCTATGCGGAACTCGCCATTTCGAGGCTGGCCGCACTTGCGGCGGCCGATGCTCCCGCCGCGGCCAACACCGCCGCTTCCTCCACCCTTTCCTAGCCCACCCCCTGAGGGAGAAGACCATGACTACAACCGCGAGCACGCCGCTGGCGACCCGGACGTCCACCCGTAAGACGATCATCGGCACCGGCATCGGCAACGCTGTCGAATGGTACGACTGGGCCATCTACGCCACGTTCACGCCGTTCATCGCCAGCCAGCTTTTCAGCAAGTCGGATCCTGCGTCCGCGGTGCTGTCCACGCTGGCAATTTTCGCCGTCGGCTTCGTTGCCCGCCCTTTCGGCGGCTTCCTGTTCGGGTGGATCGGTGACCGGATCGGCCGCAAGGCATCCATGACCCTGGCCGTGGGGCTCGCGTCGGTGGGCAGCCTGATGATCGGCATCGCGCCGACGTTCGCGGCCGTCGGCGTATGGGCATCGCTCACGCTCCTGGTGGCACGCCTGATCCAGGGCCTGGCGCATGGCGGCGAGCTGCCGTCGTCGCAGACGTACCTGTCCGAAATGGCGCCGAAGGAACACCGCGGCTTCTGGGCCACCCTGATCTACACGTCCGGCACTGTGGGAATCCTGTTCGGAACCCTGCTTGGTGCCGTGCTGAACATGGCGCTGAGCACCGAGGTCATGAACGCGTGGGGCTGGCGCATCCCGTTCCTGATCGGCGCGGCCATGGGTCTCTACGCGCTGATCATGCGGTCACGGCTGCATGAAACGGACGTCTTTGAGGGCGAAGCCACTGCGGAAAAGCGCGCCCCGATCTGGCCGCAGATCGTCCGCCACCGCAAGCAGGCCCTCCAGGTGATCGGCCTGACCGTCGGCCTGACCGTCATCTACTACATCTGGGGCGTCGTGGCCCCCAGCTACGCCACCACCGCCCTGAAGATTGACCGCGGCGAGGCCCTGTGGGCCGGTGTGATCGGCAACATCGTATTCATCGCGGCGCTGCCGTTCTGGGGCAAGCTGTCCGACCGGATCGGACGCAAGAAAGTGCTGTGGGCCGGTGCAATCGGCGCAGGCGTCATGCACTTTCCGATGACCGCCCTGCTGAAGGATTCCGCCTGGCAGCTGGCCGTCAGCATGTCCGTCATGCTGATCTTCATCGCCGCCAGCGCGGCGATCGTCCCGGCCGTGTACGCCGAACTGTTCCCCACGAGCATCCGCACGGTGGGCGTCGGCGTCCCCTACTCCATCTGCGTAGCGGTGTTCGGCGGAACCGCGCCCTATCTCCAGCAGTGGCTCGGCACCACCGTGCAGATGCCCCAGCTGTTCAACGTGTACGCCGTGATTCTCCTCGCCATCTCCGCGATGTTCGTCTTCACCATCCCGGAAACGAAGGGCAAGGACCTCACCCTCTGATCCTGTCCCGCCAGGTTGAGCTATCGGTTGTTGCTGTTCTGGAAGGCTCAGGACAGCAACAACTGATAGCTCAACGTGTTTTTGGGGTCAGTTGGGGGGCAGCAGGGCGGTCAACCGCCGACAAAACGGTCGCGCCCGGCCCTGTACCCGAACACGGCGGCGAGCGAGCCCACCAGTAAGAACAGCACGCCCGCTACGGCGAAGGACCCGGTGGACTGGTGGAGTTGGCCCACCAGGAGGGTGCCGCTGGAGCCAAGCCCGTAGCCCACGCCCTGCATCATCCCGGAGAGCTGGGACGCGGTGTGCCCGTCGCGGGTGCGGACCATGATCAGGGTCAGCGCCGCGGCGGTCAGGCTCCCCTGGCCCAGGCCGAGCAGCCCGGTCCACAGCCAGATCAAGTCCAGGGGGCCGAAGATGCTCAAAGCGAACCCTCCCCCGGTCATGAGCGCCACGGCCGTGTTGATGCCGCGCTGGTCCCGGAACCGCGTGGCCAGCGCAGGCGCGAACAGCGAGCCCAGCATCTGCAGCACAATCGAGGCCGAGACGATCAGGCCGGCCGTGCCGCCGTCCACGCCGCGTTCGCGCAGGATCGGGGCCAGCCAGGCAAAGACACTGAAGGACATCATGGCCTGCAGGACCATGAACGCAGTCACGTTCCAGGCCACGGCGGAGCGCCAGACGCTGACGCCTCCGGCTGGCCGCGGCGGCCCGCCGGGACCTGCCCGGAGCGCCGGCGGCAGGAACAAGAGAAGGACGACGCCGGCCGGCAGCGCCCAGAACCAGAGCGCGGCCGTCCACTGCCCTGTTGCGCGGAAAACCGGGAACGTGAAACCCGCACCAAGGGCGGCCGAGGCGCAGATGGCCGTGGTGTACAGGCCGCCCATGAGGCCCAGGCGGTGCGGGAAGTCACGCTTGACGACCCCGGGAAGCAGCACGTTGCACAGCGAAATCGCGGCGCCGCACGCGGCGGTTCCGGCGAGCAGGGCCGGCAGATGGCCGGCCGCGGGCAGCTCCACGGGCCGCAGCAGCAGCCCGGCCGTGAGCACAGCCATGGCACCCAGCAGCACACGCTCGGCGCCGAACCGGCGCGCCAGCCACGGGGCCAGCGGGGCGAACACACCCAGCAGCGTCACCGGCACAGTGGTCAGCAGCACGACCGCCCAGGCCGGAAGCCCGGCGTCGGCCGTCACCTCGGGCAGTACCGCCGCGAAGCTCGAAAACACGGTGCGGAGATTCAGCCCGATCAGGACAAGGCAGAGGCCCATGTACGCGAGCATGCGGCGGCCGGGGGCGCGGGGCGCTCCGGGTGTGTCATCCCGGACAGCAACGCTGGCCGAAAGGTCCTGCTCGTCAGTTTTCCCAGCTGAAGTCACCCGCCCAATTCTTGCAGGCCCCGTCCCGCCGCCCCTTCGCCGGGAGGTCGCGGGGTCCCCCCGGGGGCGCCCCGGCCCCGCAAACTCAACTATTCTGGTAGGGATGAGCGAATCCCCAGAATCCCCCGGCACCCCGGCAGACCCGGATCCCGGCACCCCTGAAGAGACCCGACTTCCGCGCCCCGTGACCCCCGGCAGCCAGGCCTCGTTCGGCACGTACGGAGGCCGTCCGGTGAGCTTTGTGCGCCGCGGCACGCGCCTGCAGGGCCGCCGCCAGGCCGCATGGGAGGAGCACGCGGACCGCTGGGCGGTTGAGGTCCCCCGCCATGTCGCCAACACCTCAGTGCACCCGGACTACATGTTCGACGCGGAGGCCGAATTCGGCCGGACGGCTCCGCTGATTGTGGAGATTGGCTCCGGACTGGGCGACGCCGTATGCCACGCCGCGGAGGAAAACCCGGACAATGACTTCCTTGCCGTGGAGGTTTACACCCCCGGCCTGGCCAACACGCTGATCAAGATCAACAGCCGCAAACTGAGCAACGTGCGGGTAGTGGAGGCGAACGCCCCCGAGGTGCTCGCGACCATGCTCCCCGCCGGCTCCGTCACGGAACTATGGGTCTTCTTCCCGGACCCGTGGCACAAGTCCCGGCACCACAAGCGCCGCCTCATTCAGCCGGACTTCGTGGATCTCGCCGCCCGGGCCATCAAGCCCGGCGGCATCTTCCGGATCGCGACCGACTGGTCCAACTACGCCGTTCACGTCCGCGAGGTCATGGCGGGCTCGGCGGAGTTCGAGAACCTGCACGAGGGTGAACGCGCCGGTGCTGACAGCCCCCTGACCCAGGTGTGGGAATCCGGCGTCGAGTCCCGCGTGGGCGGGGCGCCCGTCAAGGAAGGCCGGGCACCCGTCAGCACCGAGCACACCGGGCCCAACGAGGGCGTCGACGGAACCGGCGGCTGGGCGCCGCGGTTTCACGGCCGGATCCTGACCAGCTTCGAGAACAAGGCGCACGAGGCCGGGCGCCTGATCTTCGATCTCAGCTACCGCAGAATTTAGGCACCCCGGGCCCCGCAGGCATCTGTTCCTGAGCGGCTTGGCGTGGCACGATTACGGAACGAACCACGCTGGGTAGCACTAAGGAAACGATCATCAAAGAAGAAATGAAGGACGCCGCGGACGTCGCCGAGGACGTCACCAATTCGAAGCCCCTCGAAATCGCAGCACGGGCCGGTTTCGCTGTGTCCGGGTTGCTGCACTTCCTGATCGGGCTGGTCGCGATCCGGCTCGCCATGGGTGGCCGGGGCCAGGCCGACGTCAGCGGCGCGGTGGAAGAGCTCGCCGCGCAGCCGGCCGGGCCGTTGCTGCTCTGGACCGCTTTTGCCGCCTGCGTTGCGCTGGCCATCTGGCAAGCATCCGACGCGATTTTCGATTTCGGGCACCTGCCGACCAAGAAAAAGGTCGGCAAGAAACTCAAGGCAGCCCTGCAGGCCGTGGTGTACGCCTTTTTCGCGCTCACGCTGGCGTCGGTCGCCACCGGGGCCGGCTCCGATAACCGTGAGTCAACTTCCGATATGACCGTAAACCTCATGAAGGCCCCGGGCGGCGTGGCGCTCCTGATGGTCATCGGCGCCGCGGTAGCCGTCACGGGGATCGTCTACGCGATCCGCGGCTTCCGGAAGTCCTTCCTCAAGTACCTGCGCATGCCGGCCCAGAAGCAGGCGCGTACTGCTGTGACGGTCATCGGCGTCGTCGGCTACGTCGCGAAGGGCTTCGCCCTGCTGCTCGTGGGCCTGCTGATCATCATCGCCACGGTGACGGCACACCCCGAACAATCAACCGGGCTCGACGGCAGCCTGAAGGCCCTGCGGGAGCAGCCGTTCGGTGTGTATTTGCTGGCCGCCGTGGGGGTCGGCCTGATCTGCTACGGCATCTACATGGCGGTGCGCGCCAAGCTCGCGAAGATGTAGGGCTAGCCCTGAGGCACGGCGATAACAGCTACGGTCTGCTGCTGCTCGTCGCGCATCTCGACACTGGCTATCCTGGCCAGCTGCACCGGCGTCGCCCCCGTGATCCGCACCCTGCCGCTCGGCGTCGCCGTCCACGCGCAGGCACGGTCTTCGCCGCCGTCACGGTCCTTCACCCACAGCGAGAGGGTCCCGTCGTGGGGCAGGCTCCGTCCGTCCACCGCCAGCTCGGTGCCCCAGGTTTTCTTGACAAGCCCCACCGTAACCTCAAGTCCGCTGCTGGCCTCAACGGAATAGCTCGCGTCCGGTTTGGCGGGTTGGTTCAGCAGCGGAGCGGCCATGACCCCCAGCACCAGGCATGCGGCGGCGGCTGCGGCCACGGCCGTCGCCCACAGGCGCCGCACTCGCCGGCGGCGGGCGGCGAGCTCGTCCAGGAGCCGGCGCGGGACAGGTACCGGTTCCGGCGGAACAAGTGCCCGCTCGCGGGCAGCCGCAGCCGCCGCGGTGAGCGCGATGGCGTCGGACACCGGGATCGCGTCGAGCAGCGCGGGGAGGCTGGCGAGATCGTCCAGCTCCTGGCGGCAGTCGGCACACACGGCAAGGTGCTGTTCGAAGGCTGCGGCCTCGGCTGGCTCCAGCCCGCCGAGCAAATACGCGCCGAGGAGTTGATGCAGCTCGGTCCCGTTCACCGCTGCACCCCCATTTCGTCGAGGATCGTCCGTAGGGCCCGCACGGCGTAGAACGCCCGGGACTTCACCGTGCCGCTGGGGACTTTCAATTGGGCGGATGCCTCCTGGACTGTGTAGCGGCGGTAGTGGAGCGCCACAAGGACTTCGCGGTGCTCCGCGCTGAGCCGCAGCAATGCCTCCTCCATCAGGACCTTGTTGAGCAGGTCATCGATGCGCCCGGCGCCGTCCGCAACGTCCGGGACATCGCGTTCGCCGGCTTCCTGCGGACGTCGTTGGGCCTTGCGGTAGTTGTCGATCATGATGTTGCGGGCCGTTCGGAACAGGTAACTGCGCAGGCTGCCGGTGATCTGCGGCGCCTGCTGCCAGACCCGCAGCACGGTCTCCTGGACGACGTCGTCGGCGAGCTGCGGATCCCGGGAGGCGCTAAGGACGAAGCGCTTCAAGGCCGTCCCATGGTCGCGGTAAATAGCAGCCACGACGTCTTCGTCCAGCGGCATGTCCCACCTCCCGGGATTTCTTGTTCTGCCCCTGTACGACGTACGGGCGCACCCAATAGTTCAGTGTGCCCCCAGGACAGCCCCGACATAAACATGTCAGCTCCGCCTTGAACCATTCCGCGCTCAATGGCGTCGTATCTCGTAGCGCCGGCCTCCGAGTTGGGCTGGCTCGAGCCTAGGAGCAGCAAATGAAGAAGCACCTCAGCATTGGCTTGTCCGCATTCGCCCTTGCCGCGCTACTGTCCGGCTGCGGCGGCGGAACGACCACGACGCCGACATCGGCGGCACCGGCCACCTCCGCTCCCGCAGAATCCAGCGCACCGGCGACTTCGGCCCCCGCGTCCATGTCCGCTGCGGAGCTCTCGGTGGGCGAGTCCAAGGCGGGCCAGATCGTGGTGGCCGGCCAAGGACTGAGTGTCTATTACTTCACCAAGGACACGAAGGACTCCGGGACCAGCGCCTGCACCGGCGACTGCCTGGTGGCGTGGCCCCCGGTCACCTCGACGACGGCGACCCCCACCGTTAACGGCGTCACCGGCAAGGTCGGAACCATCCCCACGGCCGATGGAAAGATGCAGGTGACCATCAACGGGATGCCGATCTACTACTACGAAAAGGACAAGGCCGCGGGAGACATCACGGGCCAGGGCGTCGGTGGAGTCTGGTACCTCGTGGCGCCCTCCGGGGAGATGATCACCGCACCGCCCGCAGGGTAGGCTCACAGGCCGCGGTTCCGTCCAGTCCGGCTCTTCTGACCCGGCGAACCGGGCGGCGTACTGCCGGCGCCTGTTTTTGGGGGCAGGCGCCGGCCGTACCGGGGGAAGACCGCTTACGCGCCTGCCTCTTCAAACTGCACGGCTTCTTCGAACTCGACGGCCGCGAGGATTTCCTGGGTCCGGGGGTTGAGCATGAAGGCCTCTTCGTCGTCTTCGAGCATGAGGAATTCGCCCTGTTCCGTGGTGAAGTGCCAGGCCAGGGTGGTTTCCCCGTTGTGCTCGTAGTTCGGATCGCCCATGGTGATCCGCTCCAGGCTGTGGCCGGCAATATCGCACAGCTCCCGGATAATCTGTTCGAACTCCGGCGCGTCCAAGAGCGCTTCCTCGGCGGCTGCCGCCTGGCGCTCCGCGAGATCGGAAAGCCGAGCCACCCGCCCGGCAATGTGGACGTCGAGGTCGTCGTCGCCAAGGACCAGCAAGTCCGCCTGGCCGCGCAGCCAGGCGGCGTTCAGCGCCGCGATGTCCTCTGTTGCGAGGACCGATTCGAATTCCTCGTCCAGTTCTTCGATGCGCCGAACGGCGTCGGAGACTCCGTCCCCCGGTTCTTCTCCTTCTGTGTCGCCTCCGGCGTCCCAGCCGCTGCCGCCGTCGAGGTAAGTGTCGACGTCGGTGTCGGTCAGGGCGCCGAAGGCGGCCACCGTGCGGTTGAAGAGATCCAGGTGCGCGGCGGCACCCATGGCCGCCAGGCCTTCGCGGACGTAGGGATCGACTTCCTCCCGTTCGGGCGCCGTGAACACGTACTGCGCGAAGCCGCCGGCCAGCGCCTGCGTCAGGTAGAAGTCCACGTAGTAACTGCGCAGCGCGGCCGGGGAGATCTCGTCCGCGTCCAGCAACTCCTCGAACATGGCGTTGACCACGTTGACGTTCGCGTCGACAACGTCCTGGCTTCCGCCTTTGAGGCTTTCCGTGGTCAGCACGGTCGGGTAGTTGTGGGCGGACTGATTGGTGGGCACACCGTTGGTCATGCGGAATCCTTACTGCTGGCACTGCTGATACTCCGGACCTCTCCACGGTAGGTCCGTCTTCACGGCGGGCAGCCGAGCCCCAGTTGAACGTCAAGCGAAGTTTGAGCGGCGGTTCCGCGGCCACCGGCGAAGTTCCAGCGCCTGCTAAGGCTCGGTAAGATGGATCAGATGACCACCTGCCGAAAGTAGCACGCACATGCCATCCCATCCGGACGAGAGTGCGGCACTGGCAATTCAGACTCCCGCGATCAACGACCGCTCCCTCGCGGCCGGGCTTGCCTACGCCATGGGGAGCCGCGTTTCGGGGATCTCCTTCGATGCCGCCACCGGCCTGCTGCTGGGCAAAGTGCGGGGCGGTTCCGACGTGCCCTATTCCACGACGGCGAAGCTTGTCCGGAAGGCGGGCGGATGGAGCTGCACGGTGGGTGTCTGCAGCTGCCCGGTCCGCAAGGACTGCAAGCACGTGGCGGCCCTGCTCTTCGCGGCCGAAGACAACCCAGCAACCCGGCAGCAGTTGCTGGCCCCCGCAGAGGGTACACGGCTGTCCCGCCAGAGCGCGCCGCCGGAAATGGCCGACTGGGAGCAGGCCCTTGGCCCCCTGATCGCCCACCCGGGGATCACGCCGTCCGCCAACGGCACCCCGCTTGCACTCCAGTTCGACGTCGAGGAACCCGCCCCGCACTTCTCCTACACGGGCCGCCGCGATCCGCTCCGCAGCGTCCGCCAGCTCAAGGCACGCCCCGTCATCATGGGGGCCAAGGGCAAGTGGATCCGCGGCGATGTCTCCTGGAGCACGCTGAGCTACCTGAACTACCGGCGCGAATGCAACGAGGCGCATGTTGAGTGGATGCAGGAATTCCTCGCCTCGCACACAGCCGTGGCGAACCGCCAGCACTCCGGCACCGGATTGTGGCTGGGACTGAACACCTACGCCGGCAAGAACCTGTGGAGCCTGCTGTCCCAGGCCAAGAAGATCGGCGTCGCCCTGGTCCACAGTCGCGGCGACGAGGCGGTGCGGTTCGTCGAGCAGCCTGCCGCCGTCGGGCTGAACCTGGCGCGATTCGGCACCGGCGGCGACGACGGCGGGCTCGAGCTCGCGCCGACCATCACGGTCGAAGGCGAAGTGGTGGATCCGGCGTCGGTCGGGACCATCGGCCGCCCGGCGCACGGGATCTTCCTGGCCTCCGACGGCGACGCCCTGCCCGGCATCGCCCCCGCCGACCCCGTCATCACCCTTGCCCCGCTGGAAAGCGGTCTCAGCGAGGAATTGCTGACCTTCGTCACGGGCGGGACCACCCTGCACATCCCCGCACGGGACGAAAGCCGCTTCCTGACCGGCTTTTACCCCAAGCTCAAGCAGACCGCCCGGGTCACCGCCTCCGACGAGTCCGTGGAACTGCCAACCCTTGCGGTCCCCACCCTGTCCCTGCTGGCCAACTACGGGGCGGACCACCGGGTCCGGCTGCATTGGGAATGGCACTACACGTCCGGGAACCTCGTCACGGCGCAGCCGCTGTGGCGGCATCCGGGCGATCACGGCTACCGGGACGACCCCGCCGAGGCGCGCATCCTTGAGGGGGTCGGGCAACCTTGGGACGTGGTACCGGCCCTGGGCGAATCCGCGACCGGCGGCTGGGGCACGCCGCGCCTGGCAGCCACGGCAGAACTGGCCGGACTGGACACGCTAGCCTTCACCGAGGACGTGCTTCCCCGGCTCCGCGACCTCCCCGACGTCTCCGTGGATACGTCCGGCGAGATTGCTGACTACCGCGAAGCCGAAGAAGCCCCGGTGGTGGCGATCTCCACAAAGGCGACGGACAGCCGCGACTGGTTCGATCTGGGCATCGTCATCACCCTGGAAGGCCAGCCGGTTTCCTTCGTGGCGCTGTTTTCCGCCCTCGCCGCCGGCCAGACCCGCATGCTGCTGCCCAGCGGGGCGTACTTCTCGCTGGACCTGCCAGAGCTGCACCAGCTGCGGGCGCTGATCGACGAGGCCCGCTCCCTGCAGGACAACCCCGGCGACAAGGACGCTCCGCTGCAGATCAGCCGCTTCCAGGCCGGGCTGTGGGACGAGCTGGCTCACCTCGGCATCGTCGACGAACAGGCGGCCGCGTGGCGCGAGTCCGTGGGTGGCCTACTCGAAGGCGGCATCAAGGGCCTTCCCCTGCCCGGGACGCTGAAC
This sequence comes from Arthrobacter sp. LAR12-1-1.1, assembly GCF_040676555.1. Taxonomy (NCBI): domain Bacteria; kingdom Bacillati; phylum Actinomycetota; class Actinomycetes; order Micrococcales; family Micrococcaceae; genus Arthrobacter; species Arthrobacter sp. LAR12-1-1.1. Next base: position 89,658 of record NZ_JBEGIG010000078.1, read on the forward strand.
GCCGAGCTGCGCCCGTACCAGCTGGAGGGCTTCAACTGGCTGAGCTTCCTGTACCGCCACGGCCTCGGCGGCGTGCTGGCCGACGACATGGGCCTGGGCAAGACCGTGCAGGCCCTGGCCCTGATCTGCGCCGCGAAAGACGCCGCCGGGACCGCTGCAGACCCCGATGCACAATCCGACGCACTCCCTGCCGGCCAATCCTCGGCGGGCCCTTCCGCCGGGACCGCCCCGTTTCTCGTCGTCGCCCCCACTTCCGTGGTGGGCAACTGGGAGGCGGAGACGGCACGGTTCGCGCCGGGACTGAGCGTGCGCGCCATCGGCGAAACCTTCGCCAAGAGCGGCTCGCATCCGGCCGAGGCGATGGCCGGCGCCGACATCATCATCACCTCCTATGCCCTGTTCCGGATCGACTACGAGGCCTACGCCTCCCAGGCCTGGGCCGGCCTGGTCCTGGACGAGGCGCAGTTCGTCAAGAACCACCAGTCCAAGGCCTACCAGTGCGCCCGCAAACTGCCGGCCGCCTTCAAACTCGCCATCACGGGCACCCCGCTGGAGAACAACCTGATGGAGTTCTGGGCGCTGACCTCGATCGTGGCCCCCGGACTCTTTTCCAGCCCCAAACGGTTCGCCGAGTACTACCAGAAGCCCGTGGAGAAGAACGGCGACAAGGGGCAGCTGGACAAGCTCCGGCGGCGGGTCCGGCCGCTCATGATGCGGCGCACCAAGGAGCAGGTCATCCGGGATCTGCCGCCCAAGCAGGAGCAGATCCTGGAAGTCGTGCTGAATCCACGGCACCAGAAGGTGTACCAGACGCACCTGCAGCGGGAGCGCCAAAAGATCCTGGGCCTGATCGAGGATGTCAACAAGAACCGGTTCACCATCTTCCAGTCACTGACCCTGCTCCGGCAGCTGAGCCTGGATCCCTCGCTGATCGATCCGTCACTGTCCGGTGTGCGCTCCAGCAAGCTCGATGTCCTGTTCGAGCAGCTCGCGGACCTGGTGGCCGAAGGACACCGGGCCCTGATTTTCAGCCAGTTCACCGGTTTCCTGGGCAAGGTCCGGGAGCGGCTCGTCGAGGAGAACATCGAGTTCTGCTACCTCGACGGCGGCACACGCAACCGCACCGACGTCGTGAACGAGTTCAAGAACGGCGCCGCGCCGGTGTTCCTCATCAGCCTCAAGGCCGGCGGCTTCGGCCTGAACCTGACTGAGGCCGACTACGTGTTCCTGCTGGACCCCTGGTGGAACCCGGCGTCGGAGGCCCAGGCCGTGGACCGGACCCACCGGATCGGCCAGGCCCGGAACGTCATGGTCTACCGGCTCGTCGCCAAGGACACGATCGAGGAGAAGGTCATGGCGCTCAAGGCCAAGAAATCCCAGCTCTTCGCCGACGTCATGGAAGGCGATGCGCTCACCGGCTCCGCACTGACGGCGGAAGACCTCGCGGGGCTGTTCAACGACTGACGCGGTTCACGACTGACACTGTTCAACGACTAACACTGTTCAGTCGTGGGCCTGTGCGCGGAACCGGGCCACGAGCGTCGCGGCGAGCAGCGCCGTCGTCATTTCCAGCGCGATGACCGCCAGCAGCGCCCCGGAGCCTGCGGGCACCGCTCCGGCCACTGCGGCAGCGGTTCCCGCTCCGGAGTGAAGGTGGCCCGAGCCGCCGGATCCGGTGCCGAGGAGCAGGACCGCGTGCACCCCGGTCATGGCCAGCGCCGCGGCCATCACCTGGCGCAGGGCCGTGATCCTTCCGTGGCGCCAGATGTGCACGGCGCACGGCAGGCACACTGCCACCATGGCGAGCATGAGCAGGTTCAGCCATGTCCCGTGCTGGTTCCCGGCGGCAAGCCCCAGGTGGGTAAGGCACGACGCCGCCGTCACGGCGGAACAGATCCGCGAATGGAAAACGATGCCGCCCCGCCGGCCCACGCCGCCCGCAACGCCCACGCCGCCTGCAACGCTCATGGCGCCGGGCTAGCTGTGGCAGTGGCCGGCCGGCTGTGCACTCGCGGGCACATCCAGCACGGGGCTGCGGTCAAAGAAGCCCTCGGGCCGGAGCTTGAAGCCGACCGTGTCCACCGGCATGATGGGCCAGTCCTCGGGACGCGGGAAGTGGGTCAGGCCGAAAGTGTGCCACAGAACGATGTCCTGGCCGTCCAGCTCCCTGTCCTGTGCCACATACTGCGGCAGCCCGGCTCCGCCGGCGTGCTGGTTGACGAAGTCGCCTGTGGGGTAACGCTCCTCCTCCGCGAACCGGGTCACCCAGAGATCCTTCGTGGCAAAGGCGGCCCGCCGTGCGATGGAGGACTCCGGGTCGGCCAGCAGGGTGGGCTGGTTCTGGGAGTGGAGCTTGTATCCCACGGGGTCGCCGAGACGGTTCCGGGACTGCGGGTTGGAGATGACCCAGGTCCGGCCGCTGCGGGCATCGGCCTCACGCGCGCCCTCGGCTTCGCGGGCAATGACGGTGCGTTTCCGGGAGAAGGCATTGCCGCGTTCGTTGCCCTCGCCCATGGCCTGCCGGACCACGTCTTCTTCCTCGACCCGGTTGGTGAAGCCATCGATCGCCATGTCCAGGCGGGCGCTGAACAGGTGCTGGTGGTACGGGGCGCCCAGGCCGGGGGCGAGTTGGGAGATGTTGGCCGAGCCGCCTTCCGGGTAGGCGGAGGTGAAGACGACGCCGGTGGCTTTGGCCTCGAACTCGATGGTGCCGTCGAGGTAGAGGTACCAGTAGAAGCCGTAGTCGTAGTTGCCGATGGTGGTGAAGAAGGAGATCACCAGGCGGCGGTTGCGGCGGGTGTAGTTGATCCCGGTCCAGAGGTCGCTGTGCTTGGCCAGGATTCCCCAGTCTTCCTCATGCATGCAGATGCCGTTGCGGATTTCCCGGGGGTTGCCGAAGGCGTCGCTGATGACGGGGCTGAGGTAGGTGATCTCGCCGAGGCAGTCGCAGCCCAGTTCCAGCGAGTTGGCGTACTGGCCCACGAGGTATTCGCCGGTGTCGAAGTAGTTCTGCCACGACCGGATCGGCGACGGGTCCCCGTACGGGACCACCATTTCGGCGATGGATGCCCGGTTGATAATGGGCCGTTTGCGGTCGCCGTCCTGGAAGGCAAGGTTGTGCAGCACCACGCCTTCGCGGACGTCGAAGCCGACGTCGACGCTCCACTTTTCCCATTCGACGTGGTTGCCGCCGGTGACGGTGAAGCTGGGTCCGTCCGGCTGGGTGATGCTGATGGGTTTCTGCGTGGTGCGCAGCGGGCCGGTGAGTTCCGGATCGGTGTAATTTCCGTGTTCGGCGGGAACCGGGACGGCGCCGGTGTCCAGCACCTGCGTGACTTCCTGGCTGACGACGTCGACGTACGCCACCAGCCCGTCCACGGGGTGCGCCCAGGCACTGTCTTCGGGGAAATCCTGCACGAAGGCCAGGCCACGCAGGATCCGGCGGCCACGTTCCTCCGGGTACTCGAACACCCCGGCGGACAGCGGGGCGACGCGGACCTTGCTGACGTCCAGGCCCCGGCCGGCCAGCGCCTTGAGCCACCGTTGGTCCGTGGCCAGGAGTTGTTCGACGACTTCGAACTCCTCCTCCAGGACAGGAAGCTCGCCGGTCAGTACCGTGTCCAGCTCGACGGCGGAAATCACCGCGCCGCTGGAAACCGAGACGGTCACGTCGGCCGGCCTCCCTCCGGAGATGTCGTGCAGGAAGACCCGGAACCGGCGGTCCTCGGTTCCCGCCGGCGCGTTCCTGGTGGGGTCCACGAGGCCGAGGTACGCGATGCGCTTGGTCTCGCCCAGCAGGCCCGCGGTGCGCAGAATGCTTTGGACTGCGGTGATTTCGGCGTTCGTGGCCAGACTGTACGGGCTACACGGGGTGCGGATGTCGGTTAGTGCGGTCATCATGACGGCCTTCGTTCGGGGACCCTGGCGGGTCGGAACTTTATTTTCTATAGTTGTAGAGAATACGGAAATGTAAGCTGTGCCACAAGAGTCCGACGCAAGAAAATTGGGGAGCTATCCGGTGCCAAAGATTGTCGACCACGACCAGCGGCGGCTCGAACTCGTCGACGCCACGTGGCGGACCATCGCCCGACTCGGCATTGAAAGCGCCACGATGCGCGAAATCGCCCTCGAGGCCGGCTTCGCGAACGGGGCCCTCAAACCGTACTTCCCCACAAAGGATGACCTGCTGACGTTCGCGTTCGGGCACGTCTTCAACCGCACCAACGAACGCATCGCGAAAGTCACCGCCGGGCAGTCCGGCCTGGCGGCTTTGAGGTCGTTTTGTGTCGAGGTGCTGCCCCTGGATGAGGAGCGGATCAACGAGGCCCGGATCGTCATTCCCTTCTGGCAAAAGGCCATCAACGATCCCGGCAAGGCCCGGATCCACCGGGATTCGATGCAGCAGTGGCTTGCATCGATCAGTCAGCACCTTGCCCATGCGCGGCAATCCGGCGCCGTCACCACAGCCGTCGCCGACGCCGCACTGGCCGGGCAACTGCTCAACTTCCTCCTCGGGGCGCAGATCGCGGCGGCACTCGCCCCCGAAGGCCAGGTGGAGCTAGGGCTGAACGAGCAGCTGGAGGGCTTCCTGGCACTGCTGGCCAGCTAGGCGCGGCCGGCACACCGGGCGGGCAGTCGGCTCAATCTTTTTTCGCCGGTTGTCGAAAAAAGATGACATCGGCGGGTTGCGGCGCTACCCTGAAGGGACTGTGTCCCACGACACAGTCCCAGAAATACGACGGCGTCAGGATCTTCGATGACCGCAGTTGCAGCCCGCCCCGTGGCCAACCCCGCCGGACAGGATGTCATTACCAGCACGGCAGCCTCATTCGACCACTGGAGGCACCTCGTCGCGGAGTCCTTCGTTCCCCTGGCCGCCTCGAGCACAGATGCGGACAACTTCCGCGGCCGCATGCGGGCCCGCAGGCTGGACCGTGTGGCGGTCGTCGAGGTCTCCTCCACGAGCCATGAGGTCCACCGCACGCCGGCACTGATCGCCCAGTCCAACCAGCGCTACTTCAAGCTCAATCTCCAATTGCAGGGCACCGGACTCCTCATCCAGGACAACCGCGAGGCGCTCCTGCGCCCGGGCGACCTCTCCATCTACGACACCAGCCGCCCCTACACGCTTGCGTTCGAGGGGGACGCCCGGCTCATGGTGGTGATGTTCCCCTGGGACGCGCTGTCCCTGCCGCCGGACTGCATCGCTCAGCTTTCGGCCGTGCGGATGGCGGCGGACGGCGGCCTCGCCGCGATCGTCGGGCCGTTCATCTCCCACCTCGCGGAGAACCTGGATGCGCTGAGCGGCCCCAGCGGGTCACGCCTTGCCACGAACGCCCTCGATCTCGTGTCCACGATGCTGCATTCGGAACTGGACATGTCCCCGGACCGGATGAGGCCGCAGGCCCTTCTGGCGGCATCCGTGCGTGAGTACATCGACGCGCACTTGGCCGATCCGCTGCTCTCGCCCGCCTCCATCGCTGCAGCCCATTTCATTTCCACCCGGCACCTGCACAACGTCTTCCACGAATCCGGGACCACCGTGGCGAGCTGGATCCGGACCCAGCGGCTGGAAGGGGCACGCCGCGAGCTGCGCGATCCGCTCCTGGCCGGCCTGACGGTGGGGGCCGTGGCCGGGCGCTGGGGCTTCCTGGATGCGGCCCACTTCAGCCGCTCCTTCCGGGACGCCTTCGGCGAGTCTCCCAGCGACTGGCGGCGCGGCGCCTGAGCCTGACCTGCACCCGCCGCTGAGAGCACCTGCCATTGTCAGCGCCCGCTGTGGTTCCTCATTGCTGCCAGGGAGGCTGCCGGAGCAGCTGCGCGGGCTGGTTTCGCCGGCCAGATTTGCTACGAATCCCGGCCTGGCCTTCGGAGAGAACGGGCACGGGTTCCGGCCGGATTCAGGAGTGTGCACCGACGTCAGTTCGTCATCAGATCCGCGTGGTGAACTGCGACAACGTTTGGGTGGGCCCTGAGCCGGTAGCGCAGGGCATTATCCCCGTAGGTCTCCAGAATGGGGCTGTTCGTCGGGTCAACCGACAGGCCGCGGGCCTTGGCTTGAAACTCCGGGCTCACCGCGAGCTGGGGCATGGTCGCGTCCAGCGCCGGGTTGTAGAAGAACGGGAGAGAAATCCTGTCAGTGCCGCGAAGGGGCGAGATCACGCGGTGCAGAGTCGCCTTAAGGTAGCCGTTCGTGGCCAGCTCAAGCATCTCGCCGATGTTGACCACGAATGTTCCTGGCACCTGGGGTGCGTCGATCCATTTCCCCTGGTACTCGACCTGGAGTCCGCCCTTTCCGGGTTCCACGAGGAGGAGCGTCAGCACACCGCCGTCGCGGTGGGACCCGACACCCTGCTTGGGTTCCGGGTTGGACTCCCCCGGATAGCGCACAACTTTGAGCAGGGGGAACGCCCGTGCGGCGAATGCCGCGTCGAAGGTGTCCTCGGGCGCTCCCAGGGACACGGCAAGCGCCCGCAGAAGAGCGAGGGAGATGGCACTCAGCCGCTCGGTCCACTCATGGACGATCGCCCGCATCTCGGGCAGTCCACTTGGCCACAGGTTGGGTCCCTCCAGACGCCAGTAATCAGCGACGCCGGCGCCCGGCTCCACGGCGTCACGCTCGACGCCGATGTCGATCTGCTCGCGCCAGTCGACCGCCCCATCCGTGAGTTCACCGCCGACGCGGGTGTAGCCGCGGAACTGCGGGCTGTGGACGTTCTCGACCGCGAGCTTCTGTTCGTCCGGCAGTTCGAAGAAGCGGCGGGAGACGTCGAGCATGGCGTCAATGAGCTCCTGCGGGATGCCGTGGCCGGCCAGATAGAGGAACCCGACCTCATGCATGGCATTGCGCAGTTCGTCCCGAAACCGGGAGGCCTCTTCCGGGCCAGCACTCAATCGAGAGAAGTCCAGGACGGGCAATGATTCGAGTGACAACGTCAACTAGTCCTTTACAGCGAACTTGGCAAGCCGGAGCCTGTATTAGTTCCAATGTTACGGACCGGGCTGCAGCGATGAGGATTTAACGTGTCGAAATAAGACATCCGGAGTAGGTCAGCGCCCTGGGATAAGGCGACGTTGAACCGCACCTCCGAAACTTGGACTCTTACTTTCAAGTCCAACTTTCGGGGTGCGGTTCAGGCACTTCCGCTTCTGTGTCTAAGTCCGGCGTCCAGGGCCGATCGTTAGGCAGGAACCCCTGCGCGCGCGGCCCGGCGCTCCACGGCAACTTCCACCAGCACGCCGGCGGCAAACACAATGGGGACGGTCATCAGCAGGCCCACGGCCGTTTCCGCACTCCCGCCGATCAGTGCGGTGAAGTTGCTGATCACGAGGGACAGGACCCAGCCAAGCAGCGCAGTGGCGAGCACCGGCGCCACCACGGTTTGCCAGATCTGGCCGGCCACCTTTTCGCGCCGGAAGTACGCGACGACGGCCAGGGAGCAGAGCATGTAAAGCACCAGGAGCGCCGCCACGGCCAGCCCGCTGAACCAGGAAAAGAGGGTCAGGACAGGATCCAGGGACAGCAGGGCGAACGGCGCAACGAGCAGGAACGCAACCGCCGTCTGGATTCGTGCGGCGACGGCGGGGGCCTTGTGCCGGTTGGTCCGGGCCACGACGCGGGGCATCGACCCGCGCAGGGCCAGCGAATGGAGGTAGCGGTTGATGCCGTTGTGGAAGGCGATGATGCCGGCCAACAGGGACGTCACGAGCAGGATGCCGGTGACGGTCCCGGCCCACGGCCCGAACAGCTCCACCATCGGCGTCAACACGAAGGAGGTGGAGTCGCCCGATTCGAGGGCCGCGCCCGCGGCATCAATGACGTGCGAGGGGCCGTAGTAGCTGACCAGCATCCACGAAATGAAGGAGAAGAAGACCGCGATGACGCCCACAGAAAGATACGTGGCACGGGCCACCGTGCGGTGGGCGTCCTTGGCCTCGGCCGAGTAGATGGCTGTGGATTCGAAGCCGAACATGGAGGCGACAGCGAACATGATGGCTACCCCCGGGGCCCCTGCGCCGATCGCCGCGGGAGAGAACGACGCCGCCAGGCTGAGCCCTTCCGGTCCGCCGCCCCGCAACAGCACGGTGAACCCGAACATGAGCAGGATCGCGACCTCCAAGCCTACGAGCACCGCCAGGACCCGCGCCCCGAGCTCGATGTTGAGGGATCCCAGCACCTGCACGCCGGCCATGGTGACCATGGCCAGCAGCCACCAGGGAACCACGATCCCTGCGGTTCCGAAGACGCCTGAGAATGCGGCGCCGTACAGCCCGTACATCGCGGCCTGGACCGTGCTGTATGCGAGAAGCGCGAGCCATGCCGCTCCCGCGCCGATCTTCCGCCCAAAGGCGGCGGTGACATAGGCGTAGAAGGCGCCGTTGGCTTGGATCTTGCGGCTCATTGCGACGAACCCGACGGCGAAGATCACGATCACGATGCCCACCACCAGATACGCGCCGGGCGCGCCGGGGCCGTTGCCGAGGGCCGCGGCCAGCGGTGATGCTCCGACGATTCCGGTCAACGGCGCCTGGGCGGACAACACAAAGAAAAGTATGCCCATGACGCCGACGCTGCCGGCGCGCAGCGCAGTGGAGTGCTCCGTGCGGGGACTGTCTTCTGCGGTCCGGGACTCGGATTTTGAAATACTCATCGGATCCTTCTTAACGGTCATGAGTCTGGGGAATTTCGGTCTGGGAATATGGGGGTGCGTTGCACCGTGAAATCCAGCATGGCAGGTGACGCCCGTCACCCTCTTGTCGATCAGCGATCGGTTGTTGTTCATGAGCGAAGTTTGGTTGAGAACAGCAGTGACGTTCAGGAATTGTGCAGCGCCAAGAGGGAGGCTGCGTCACGGGCGGCGCTCATGCCGCTCTCGATTGCGCCGTCAATGAATCCGCACCAGCCGTTGGCGATATCCGAGCCGGCAAACAGCACCAGACCGTGCGCCGCCTGCATGGCCGGGAGGTAGGTCGAGAGAAAACCGGCGCGGTGCATGGGCCAGGTTTCACCGGATAGCGGATCGTCCACCCAGTTGTGGCTGGCTACCGCAACCACCTCGACTGCTGGCACCAGACGTGCGAGCTGAGCTTGGACGGCAACTGGATCCTCCACGTCGATCTTCGAGGCGTCAGGACCGAACCCGACGGCGATCGTGTCGCCGTCGAGCGTGTACTCCACCTGGAAGAAATTCAGGGGCCAGTCGGCACCCCCCAGCGCTACGAAAGGTGCATGCTTTCCGCGAAGCCTGAACCAGACCTTGGCACCTTTGGAGACCTGCCCAAACCTGGAGCCTTCGGCCTTGGCCGATGGCAGGGGCGGCTCAAAGTCAACCGCCGCCAGGGCAGGGAGCGGAATCGTGACAATCGCCGTCCGGGCACGGACGTTCCGGCCGTCCGCACCCCGGATGTTCACGAATGCCGCGTCATCCGAGATGGTTTCAACGGTGAAGCCGTACTCGATGCCGGCCCCGGAATCCGCGAGGATCGCTGCCGCCAGGGCGGCCGTGCCGCCAACGATCTTGTAGGTGGCGCACGCTTCGAAGTTCACCGCCCAGTCGCCGTTGGTGAGGGCAACCCAGCGCAGTGCCTGGGTCAAGGCCGCGTTGTCCAGCGGACCATTGAAGTTCAGGGCCCAGAATGATTCGAGGATGTCCCGGGTTCCGCCGGCGGGGAATTGCTCACGGATTCTCTCCTGGACGGACACATCGTCGATCGCCTTGAAATCGTCGCGGGCCAGCGGCCTGAAAGGCTCCGGAAAATACTTGCGGGAGTCCTGGACGAACTCCTCGTTTGTCTGGGCGATGAGCCCGAGCAACTCGTCGGGCCCGCCCTCGTGACGGCGGCCGTCCGCCCACCAGAAGGCACGTTCCGGCTCGGGACTGGGTGTGGTCTCCAAGCCGTAACGCGTCAGTTCAGCCCAGACATGCGGCTGGGTCCAGTGCACCCAAGTGCCGCCGATTTCCAGGTCCCGTCCCAGGCGCTTATCCACCCACGTGCGGCCACCGATCCTGTCGCGGGCTTCCAGGATGAGCACAGTTGCGCCCTGCCTGGTGAGCTCACGGGCAGCGGTGAGACCGGCAAATCCGCCGCCGACCACAACCACGTCAAACGTCTCTACGTTGTTCATTCGGACACTTCCTAGGAGTAGACGAAAAATTCGATGGTCGGCTCAAGCACTGTCCACCGGGTGCGGGCGCCCCTGTTGAACGACGCGGCACCGCCCGGCAAGAGGTCATAGACGTCTCCGCCCTCCACCTCAATAGTTAGGTGGCCCTGGACGATGGAGATTGTCTCGTCGGCCTCCATCACAAGGTCGAAAGGCTCGGGTGCCTCGGCGGGTGTGACGTGCCAGTAGCCGCAGGCAAGGGCGGGCCGCTCTCCGTCACCAAAGCGACGGATCCACTGAACAGATCCCAGTTCGAATGGCTCGTTCTTGTTGGCGTCGAGTGCAGAGGAAGTAGTAAAGGCCAGGGTGAGAGGCATGCTGACTCCATGGAGTTGTGGGCGCCGAGCGCCGTTAGGGGGCCGAATGGAATGGCAAATGGCCGTGAGGCGACGTGATCTGTCTCACGTGGAATTCAATCTCAGCATTTGCTTAGTTTTATGTCAATAGCTCCGAGGTGCACCGCGGCGAACTCGATAGACTCGGTCCATGACTGCCACGCCTTCGAAGTACGGAACCGGAAAGGAAGCCCTATTGCGCGCCGCCGTTTCGGTGGTGGCTGCCAAGGGATTGCGGGGGCTGACTTACCGCTCAGTGGCGGAAGCTGCCGGAGTCAACAACACGTTGGTTGCCCACCACTTCGGATCCCGCGACGCCCTCATAGCCGCAGCCCTGGACTGGGCTGCCGAGCAATCCATCAGTGCGTCCAAGCTGCGGGAGGCGGCCACGCTGGGCCACTCATTCACGGACTCGCTGCTGGAGCTACTTCTGGCAGAACCGGAACTGCAGGTGTTTCAGTACGAGATGATCCTCGAGGCCCGCCGGCGCCCCGAGCTTTCCGAAGCGGTGACCGCCCTCTACGAGAACTACGTCAGCGCCCTGGCCGACGGGCTGACGGCCTCAGGCCTGACCGGCAACGTGAGGGTTGTGGCCCGCACACTTTTTGCCGCCCTCGACGGCCTCGTTCTCCAGTACCTGGCCGGCGTCGATCGGTCAACCATTGCTGCGTCTCTCGAGGAAGTCCACGACATACTCCTGCTCCGGACGCCCTCCGGTCCGCAGCCGTAGGGAATGCCCGCGGCGTTCCGTTCGCTCCCGCACAACAGCTCTTCGCGGATTGACAAGACCGTCGGTGCCTCGCCGGAGCACGCTTGGAGCAGCACTCTTAGGCCGTACCGGCCGCGCTCTCTGAACTACTCGATGTGGAGTACACCCATGGAAACCTACGACGCCCTTCTCGCCGCGATCGCCCCGACGTCCGGGGAAACCCGGACCATCCTGGACCCCGCCACCGGCCAGCCGGTCGGGCAGGCCCCGGTCCACACCGTTGAGGACCTCGAGGCCGCCATCGCCGCCGCGGCAACCGCCCAGCCCGGGTGGGCCGTGCTGGGCCACGACGCCCGGTCCGCCGCGCTCCTGAGGGCCGCCGACGCCGTCGAACGCTCCGCCGAGGAACTCGCCCGGCTGCTCTCCCGCGAGCAGGGCAAGCCGCTCAACGGCCCGAACGCCCGCTTCGAGGTCGGCGCCTGCGCCGCCTGGCTCCGCGTCGCCGCCGCCACCGTGCTGGAGGCGGAAACCGTGGTCGACGACGGCGAAACCCGCGCCGAACTGCACTACCGGCCCATCGGCGTCGTCGGCGCGATCGGGCCCTGGAACTGGCCCATGATGATCACCGTCTGGCAGCTCGCCCCCGCCCTGCGGATGGGCAACGCCGTCGTCATCAAGCCCTCCGAATACACCCCGCTCTCCGTCCTGGCCCTGGCCCATGTCCTGAACCAGGAACTCCCCGAGGGCCTGCTGTCCGTGGTCTCCGGCGGCCGCGACGTCGGCGAGGCCCTCGCCTCACACCCCGGGATCGGCAAGATCATGTTCACCGGCTCCACCGCCACCGGCAAGGCCATCATCAAATCCTCCGCCGACACCGTCAAACGCCTCACCCTGGAACTCGGCGGCAACGACGCCGGCATCGTCCTGCCCGACGCCGACCCGAAAGCGATCGCCGAGGGCCTGTTCTGGGGCGCGTTCATCAACACCGGCCAGACCTGCGCGGCACTCAAGCGCCTCTACGTGCACGACGCCATTTACGACGCCGTCTGCGAAGCCCTCACCAGCGTCGCCGCGGCCATGCCTATGGGCAACGGCCTCGACGAGAACAACGTCCTGGGCCCGCTGCAGAACCGCCAGCAGTTCGACATCGTCTCCAGGCTCGTTGAAGCCGCCCGCGACTCCGGGGCACGGATCCTGCTCGGCGGCAACCCGGACCAGGACCAGCCCGGCCACTTCTACCCCGCCACGATCGTGGCGGATATCGACAACAGCAACCCGCTCGTCGCCGAGGAACAGTTCGGCCCCGCCCTGCCGATCATCCGGTACAGCACCGTGGACGAGGCCGTCGCCATGGCCAACGCCCTCGACGTCGGGCTCGGCGCCTCCGTCTGGTCCGCCGACCCCGCCGAAGCCCGGAAGGTCGCGGCCCGGATCGAGGCCGGCACAGTCTGGATCAACAAGCACGGCGCCGTGGACCCGCGCGTCCCCTTCGGCGGTGCCAAGCAGTCCGGCTACGGACTCGAATTCGGCGTCGAAGGCCTCAAGGCCCTCGGCGTTCCGCAGGTCATCAACGGCTGACCTTATTAGGGCCATCAGTGCAGCGCTTGCGGCACGGGTTCGTGCCGCAAGTAGCTGCGCCGGAACCGGCCGCTGCCGGCGGTCAGGGCCCGTAACTCCACCGAGTACCTCAACAGTTCCTGGTCCGGAACCTCGGCGCTGATCTCGGTGCCGTCGGCCCCGGCGGAGGTGGTTCCGGTCAGGCGTGCCCGCCTGGAGGACAAGTCGCTCATCACAGCGCCCACGTGGTCCTCCGAAACGCTGATGGTCACGGACGAAACCGGTTCCAGGAACTGAATGCGTGTTGCTGCCGCCGCTTCCCGGAGGGCCAGCGCGCCGGCCGCCTGGAACGCCGCGTCCGAGGAATCCACGCTGTGCGTCTTGCCGCCGATCAGCGTGACCTTGATGTCCACCACGGGGAACCCGGCCGACACGCCTTTCTGCATCTGGGTCCGCACGCCCTTTTCCACCGACGTGACGAACGGCCCGGGAATCACCCCGCCCACAGTCTTGTCGACAAACTCGAACCCGGCGCCACGGTCGAGGGGTTCCACCTCGATGTCGCAGACAGCGTACTGGCCGTGGCCGCCGGATTGTTTGACATAGCGTCCGTGCCCGGCCGCCGGCGCGGCAAACGTCTCCCGCAGCGGCGTGATCACTGGGACGGTCTGCAGGTTCACACCCTGGTCCCGCAGCCTGCCCAGGACGACGTCGGCGTGCGCCTCGCCCATGCACCACAGGATCAGCTGGTGGGTTTCGGAGTTGCGTTCCACCCGGAGCGTCGGGTCGCCGGCGGTGACTTTCCCCAGGTTCCTGGCCAGGGCGTCCTCGTCGCCGTGCGTGGCAGCTTCGATGGCTACCGGCATGAGCGGGTCCGGCATGTCCCAGGGGGCCACCAGCAACGGCAGTTCCTTGGCCGAAATCGTGTCGCCGGTCTCGGCGGTGCCCAGCTTGGTCAGCGCACAGATATCCCCGGCGACGCAGAATGGCACCGGCCGCAGTCCCGATCCCAGCGGCGAGTACAGGTGTGTGACCCGCTCGTCGCTGTCGTGGTCCTCATGGCCGCGGTCCGCCATTCCGCGGCCACCCACATGGATGGCTGCGTCCTCCCGCACAACGCCGGAGAAAACACGCACCAGGCAGACCCGGCCGAGGAACGGGTCGATCGTCGTGCGGACCACTTCACCGAGCAGCGGGCCGTCGGGGTTGCAGCCGAGCGGGCCGGCAGGCGCCCCGTCGAGGTCCGTGGCTGCTGGAACACTGTGCTCCGCCGGGGTCGGAAACGCGCGAACCAGAACCTCGAGCAGCTCCGCCAGGCCAAGCCCGGACTCCGCTGACGTCGGCAGCACCGGGTGAAAGGACCCGCGGGCCACGGCCGTCTCCAGATCGGCGATCAAGACATCGGGAGCGATTTCTTCACCCCCTAGGTAGCGGTCCATCAGCGCCTCGTCCTCGCTCTCGGCAATGATCCCCTCGATCAGCGCGCCCCGCGCTGACTCCGCCGCGGCAAGTTCGACGCCGGTCGCGGCCCGGGTGGCCGACGCCGGTTCCGCCGCACCGTACTCGGACACCGTCCCGGTCAGCAGCCCCAGCAACCCGGTTACGGCACCGTCCGCGCGGACCGGGAGGTAGAGCGGAACGATGGCGTCGCCGAATGCCAGACGGCAGCGGGCGACGGCGGCGTCGAAATCCGCGCGCGGATGGTCCAGCCGGCTGATGACCACTGCCCGCGGCATGCCGAGCCGCTGGCACTCATTCCAGAGCGCGGTGGTCGCGGCGTCGACATCGTCGGTGGCCGAGACGACGAACAGCACTGCATCCGCGGCACGGAGCCCTGCACGCAGCTCGCCGATGAAATCCGTATAGCCCGGAGTGTCCAGCAGGTTCACTTTGGTCTCCCCCACCGTCACCGGCACCACTGCCAGCGCCACGGAGCGCTGCTGCGTGATGGCGGAAGGATCCGAGTCGCTCACCGTAGTGCCCTCGGCGATCGAGCCTTTACGGGTGATGGCTCCGGTGGCGGCAAGCAAGGCCTCGGTGAGCATTGTTTTTCCGGAACCCGAATGCCCCACGAGGGCCACATTGCGGATCTTGTCCGGCTGCTCCGGCGGCGCGGCGCCATTGGCGTCGGCCCGCCGGAGGTCAGAGGTACCCCGGACCGGGCCCCTTGACGGGGTTTTGGCGCCCTTCGACGGCATGAGAACCTCCCGGCGTCGCATCCACTCGTGCCCCGCAGGGCCTTGTGTTAAGGATTGGACACCCTGGGACGCCCGGACAGCAAGGGCTTTTTCACGCCGTGGCCGGGGCCGCCATGGACCCCGAGGCGGCCCGAGTCCTGAGCCAACGGCCCAGGGCCCGGCCTTTGCCCTTCCACCAGCTGTCTTCGTCGGTGTCATAGTGCCACCGGAAGATCACGGCAACCAGGATGAAGACCCCGGCGCCCACGTCCTGCCAGGAGCCGGAGGCGGCGTCGATGAGCACACTGAACGCCATGACCAGGATGGAAGGCAGGGCAAGTGTCCGGAACCAGGTGTTGGCGACGTACCGGCTGCGGGACCGCGGCACGGACACCGCGCGGACGAAGTCGAAGCACAGGCAGACGACCACCAGGGCCTGTCCCAGGGACATCAGGATGTGCCCTGGCAGGGAGCCGGCAAACAGGACGGCCGCCTGGAGTCCCGGGCTCACGGCGTGCCCATCAACGCAGCCGGCCGCAGCCAGGACCCGCCCCGGAGGGGCGAATGAAACCTGGGCGGATCAAACTGCGAAGGATCGCCAGTGGACGGATCAAATTCGGCTGAATCATGCATGCGATGCCCCCCGGCGTCTACGCTGCTCCTGCGCTGGCTCCGCGCCCGGGCTTCCCGTAGGAGCTGTGAGCATGTCATGCCAGCATTTCTGACACTCCAATTCAACGCGCGGCACGGGCATGAAGTCACGCAAATCAGGTACCCGACTATCGGATGGCCGGGTACTTGTTCGCGTTCCGGTGTACTCAGTCCGCTCCCGCGACTACTTGCCCGGACGCCTCGAAGTAACCGAAGGACGTGACGCTGAGGAGCACAGTCACGCAGCCACACGGTAGGCAGGCCGAGCAGGGCTCTCGGCCGCAATCTCCGGCTTCCTCCCCCTCATCGCAGCAGCCACGGCAGCGGCCTGGGGCTGGAGCGGCGTGGCAATTGTCTATATGGCATGCGGAGCCATCGGGCTCATTGCCGCCCTGGTCACCCGGGAGACCTGGGGGAAGCGCGAACGGGCCGCCGTCGACCAGCTCATCGCGGCCGGCAAGTAGGCCCCGGCGGCAGCACCCCACCGCACGCAACGACAGCAGTGCCCGGGACCATTGGTCCCGGGCACTGTTGTTTGTCCTAGTCGATGCCCCGCGGCCGCCACACCACCAGCGCCTGCGACCTCGCCTGGGGGCGCTTGCCGCGGGCCAGGCTGACGACGTCGCCAGCCGTTCCGGCGGCGAAGATCCGCGAATCGGCGCCCTGGCGGCGCCGTCCCAGCTCCTGCGTCAGTTCGCTGACACGGCGCTGCAGGGCGGCCACTTGGTTCTCCAGCTGCAGGATCCGCTTGATGCCCTCCAGCGAGACCCCCTCCTGGGAGAGCCTCTGGACCTCGCGGAGCATGTTCACATCCCGCTGCGAGTAGCGCCTCGACTTGCCCGGGGCGCGGCTGGGCGAGACGATTCCCAGCCGGTCGTACTGGCGCAGTGTCTGCGGGTGCATGTCCGCCAGTTCTGCGGCAACGGAGATGACGAAGATCGGCTGATCGAAGTCGATGGCCATGGCTGGATCCCGTTCCTAGAGCCGGGCCTTGGCTGCCAGGCCCGCGCGGACGTCTTCATCGGCGGTTGCCGCGGCGAAGGCCTTCACGGCCTCCTCCGCTTCCTTGTTCAGCCTCCGCGGAACAGCGACGTCGATTGTCACCAGCAGGTCGCCGGTGGCCTTGGCGTGCTTGACGCCGCGGCCCTTGACGCGCAGCGTCCGGCCCGAGGGCGTCCCTGCGGGGACCCTGACCTTGACCTTGTCGCCGTCGATCGTCGGAACCTCGATATCCGCGCCCAGGGCCGCCTCCGGGAAAGACACCGGGACGTGGATGCGGAGGTTGTCGCCGTCGCGGACGTAGAACTCGTGGGGCTTCACCGAGACGGTGACCATGAGGTCGCCATTGCCGGCGGCAGCGTACTGTCCCTTGCCGCGGACACGGACCTTTTGTCCGTCCTTGATTCCGGCCGGGATGCGGACGTCGATGACCTCGCCGTCCGGTTCGCGCAGGCCGATCGTGGTGCCGCGGATTGACCCGGCAAACGAGATCGACGTGGACGCAGTGCGGTCCGCGCCCTTCTGCGGAGCCCGCTGGAAGGACTGGCCCCCGCCGCCGAACCCGCCGCCGCCGAAGAGATCTGCGAACTCGGGCGGAATGCCGCCGGCCGTGCTGTAACCGCCGGAATGGCGCCCCCCGCCGCCGGTGAAGAGCCCGCCGAAGAGGTCCTCGAAGCCCGCTCCGCCGGCAGCCCCGCCGCTTCCGCCGGGGGCAAAGCGTGCGCCGCCACCCATGGCCCGGATGGCGTCGTACTGCTGGCGCTCATCGGGATCCGAGAGCACGGAATAGGCCTCGGAGATGTCCTTGAATTTTCTCTCCGACGCCGAGTCACCGGCATTCCTGTCCGGGTGGTGCTGCCGGGCAAGCTTGCGGTAGGCCTTCTTGATGTCGGCGTCGGAAGCGTCCTTGGCGACACCAAGGATCTTGTAAAAGTCCTTGTCCACCCAGTCCTGGCTAGCCAATGGCGTTTCCTTTCAAATTCTTTGTGTTGCGTTTGAGCTCCGCTGGATAGGGGGCCGTGCCCGCTTCGCGGTGCCCGCCACGCCGCGGCCCCCTATCCAGCTCCGCTGCGATCATCTCACCTTAGGCGAGACAACCGCTGAGCGGAGCGAGACAAGGGGCCCGGGAGTGGCATCGGGCCTGCCGGAGCCGGGTGGCCGAGGATCGCAGATCCTTGGCCACCCGGCGGAGGGGCGGGGCCCCTTGTATCGCTTCGCGACAGGCGACTACGCCGGAACCGCCACGATCACCTGGGCCGCGCGGAGCACGCGTTCGCCGGACTTGTAGCCCGAGCGCAGCACCTGGCTGACGGTGTCGATTTCGATATCCGTGCCGGGCTGCTGGATGAGGGCCTCGTGGATGGTCGGATCGAACTCCACGCCGGTCTCATCGATGCGGACCAGTCCGTACGTCTTCAGCGCAGCCTCCAGCTTGGCGGCGATCGCGGCGAAAGGACCGTCCGCGAGGTCGCCGTGCTGGCGGGCGGCGTCGACGTCGTCCAGTACCGGCAGCAGCGCGTTCAGGACGCCGATGACGGCCATCTCGCCGGCCACGGCACGGTCGCGCTCGACCCGCTTGCGGTAGTTGACGTACTCGGCCTGCAGCCGGCGGAGGTCATTCCTGAGCTCCTCCGCCGCGGCCGCGTCAACGCCCTGCGCCACCGATTCCTCGGCGGGCACCTCAACACTGTTGAGGATGTCCTCCGCCTGGGACAGGGCATCCCCGGAACGGGAGTCCGCAGCGCCGGCCTGCTCCTGGCCGGGGTGGCGGGCCTGGCCGGTCTTCGGGTCAACCTTGCGGTGATCGTGGATCACCGGCTTCTGCGACTCGCTCTCCTGCTGTTCGGCGTCGCGCCGGCCCTCGGAAGAACCGTGCTCTTCTTCGTTACCGTGGTGCGGCATGATTACTTCTTCTCGTCTTCGTCAACGATTTCGGCGTCGACGATGTCCTCGTCGGAGCCGGAGCCGGCTGCCTGCTCGCCTGCGGGGGCACCCTGCGCACCGGCGTGGCCGTCGGGGGAACCGGCGTGGGCGTAGATGGCTTCGCCGAGCTTGGTCTGGGAAGCCTGCAGCTTCTCAAACGCGGTCTTCACGGCGGCGTCATCGGTGCCTTCGAGGGCCTTCTTGAGGGCGTCGACGTCGGCCTTGACCTCGGTCTTGACCTCTTCGGGCAGCTTGTCGGCGTTGTCAGCGATCAGCTTGTCCACGGAGTAGGCGAGCTGCTCGGCCGTGTTGCGGGTGTCGGTTGCCTCGCGGCGGGCCTTGTCCTCGGCTGCGTGCTCTTCGGCGTCGTGGACCATGCGGTCGATGTCTTCCTTGGACAGCGCGGTGCCGCCGGTGATGGTCATGGACTGTTCCTTGCCGGTGCCCTTGTCCTTCGCCGAAACGTGCACGATGCCGTTGGCGTCGATGTCGAAGGTGACCTCGACCTGCGGGACGCCGCGGGGAGCCGGAGCGATGCCGGTCAGCTCGAACGTGCCCAGCGGCTTGTTGTCGCGGGTGAACTCACGCTCGCCCTGGAAGACCTGGATGGCCACGGACGGCTGGTTGTCATCCGCGGTGGTGAAGGTCTCACTGCGCTTGGTGGGGATGGCGGTGTTGCGCTCGATCAGGTGCGTCATGATGCCGCCCTTGGTTTCGATGCCAAGGGACAACGGGGTGACGTCGATCAGCAGCACGTCCTTGCGCTCGCCCTTGAGGACGCCGGCCTGCAGGGCTGCGCCGACGGCGACTACCTCATCCGGGTTGACGCCCTTGTTCGGCTCCTTGCCTCCGGCCAGTTCCTTGACGAGGTCGTAGACGGCCGGCATGCGGGTGGAACCGCCGACGAGCACGATGTGGTCGATCTCGGAGAGCTTGATGCCGGCTTCCTTGATGACGTCCTGGAACGGCTTCTTGGTGCGGTCCAGCAGGTCCTTGGTGAGGTCCTGGAACTTGGCGCGGGTCAGCTGCTCGTCCAGGTGCACCGGGCCGTCCGGGGTGACGGACAGGTACTGGAGCGAAACGTTGGTGCTCGAGGAGGAGGAGAGTTCCTTCTTGGCCTGCTCCGCTGCTTCGCGGAGACGCTGCAGGGCAATCTTGTCCTTGGTCAGGTCGATGCCCTTGACCTTGAGCTGGTTCAGCAGGTACTCCACGACGCGCTGGTCCCAGTCGTCGCCGCCGAGGTGGTTGTCACCGGCGGTGGCGCGGACCTGGATGGTGGAGAAGTTGTCCTCGTCCTTGCCGACCTCAAGGAGGGAGACGTCGAACGTTCCGCCGCCGAGGTCGAAGACCAGGATGAGCTCATCTTCCTTACCCTTGTCCAGGCCGTAGGCCAGGGCGGCCGCGGTGGGCTCGTTGACGATGCGCAGGACGTTCAGGCCGGCGATTTCTCCGGCCTCCTTGGTGGCCTGGCGCTGGGCGTCGTTGAAGTAGGCCGGCACGGTGACGACGGCGTCGGTGACCTTTTCGCCGAGGTAGGACTCGGCGTCGTTCTTGAGCTTCATGAGGATACGGGCGGAAATTTCCTGCGCCGTGTACTTCTTGTCGTCAATGGCGACCGTCCAGTCAGTGCCCATGTGGCGCTTGACGGATGCGATGGTGCGGTCAATGTTGTTGACGGCCTGGCGCTTGGCGATCTCGCCGACCAGGACCTCGCCGGACTTGGAGAAGGCAACAACCGACGGCGTGGTGCGGCCACCCTCGGCGTTGGCAATGACGGTGGGCTCGCCACCTTCGAGAACGGAGACGACGGAGTTAGTGGTTCCGAGGTCAATACCTACTGCACGTGACATGGATTGCTTCCTTACTTCCTTGGAATCTTGCGGAGATGGCCGCGGACCCACAGTGGTTCCAACCGGGTCCGACCGTTATTGAGCGATCTGCACTCAACTTTACCCAGACGCGGTCATAAGTCAATTCAAAGTTGAGCGACATCGACTCAACTTTGTTTCGCGTCCGGCCCGCGGCCGCTCATCACCGCCCAGATTCCCCGGAATCCAGCCCCTCCGCCGCTTCCCTAGGAAGCATTTCGCCCTGCGCGAACCCGTGCACTGACCACCCGCAGAGGCCCGCTCCCTGTGCACTGGCCCGCGCCGCAGACCAGCCGACGCCTGCGCCGGCTGGTGCCGCCAGCTTCCTTCGCGCTAGCTATCGCCTCGCGCGGCGTCCTCGTCGGCCGACTCCCCCACTGCCGGCCGGCCGGGTTGCTCGGGACGGGCCGTTCCGGCGGTCCCGTAGTCACCTTCGGGGTACTCCCCCTCCTCGGCGACGCCGGCGGGCTCACCGGAGACCCCGCCCTCGCCGTAGTCGCCCTCGGGATAGTCGCCTTCCACCTCGCCAACGACGGCCGCTCCGGCCACGCCGGCACTGCCGTAGTCCCCAGCCGCGTACGCCCCCTCGACGGCCGTGGGCGGGACTTCGCCTGCCGTGCCGGCGGAGCCGTAGTCGCCCTCGACGTACTGCCCCTCCGGCGCCGCCGCCTCCGCTTCATCCACAGTGGGACCCGCATCGGCGTCGTGGGACACCGCTTTTCCGGACACGTTCTCTTCAGACAAGTTCTCTTCAGGCCTGCTATCTTCGGGCCTGTTCTGTTCAGACATGGATGGATCCTTCCTGGACGCATCGGGCGCGCCCGTGCGGGCGCAGTGGCAGTCTATCGAGCGCCACCGCGGGGCAACAGGGGAACCTGGTTCATACGGCAGCGCCGGCCGCCGGCAGTCCGGCGACGTCGGCCAGCACCGCCAGCTGGTGGTCAAAGAGCTCCTCCCGGGCAGTGAACGTGCCGGCGCCGTACTGGCCAAAGACTTCGAAGCTGACGGCGCCGAAGAGTGAGGTCCAGGCCAGGGCGCCGCGGGCCAGGAGGTCATCCGGCACCGCCAGACCGAACTCCGCCCGGATTTTCGCCAGATCCCCTGCCAGCCCGGCGGCCACGGCAGGACTCCGCCGACCCGTCGCGACAACCCGCCCGGCCCGGAAGGCGCCGTCGAGGATTCCAATGAGGGCAGTAATCACCCTGGTGCCGGGACCGGTGGTCCGCTCGGCCGGGGCCTGGTAACCGGGCACCGGACTGCCGAAGAGCAGTGCGTAGCGGGAGGGCTCGCGCAGCGCCCAGTCCCGCACCGCGCGGCCCAGCGCCGCAAAGCGGCCGCCGAAGTCTGCTTCCGGCAGCGCCCCGACGGCGGCATCCACTTCATCGCCAAGTTCGTTGTACGCATCAATCAGGAGAAGGGTCAGCAGCTCTTCCCGGTTCTCCACGTAGCGGTAGACCGCCGAGGAGACCACGCCAAGATCCCGGGCCACGGCACGGAGGGACAGCGCGGCGGCCCCGTGCACGGCCAGATGCTCCCGGCCCAGCCGGACAATATCGGCGACGGTCTGGGCCCGGGCACGCTCGCGCGGGGTGCGGGGCCGGGAAGCCGCGGCTGCCGGAAAAACATCAGCGTCGGCTTCAATCCTGTCTTCTGGCATGAGTCCAGCATTTCACAAACAAGAGCACTGTCAACAAAAGTGAGCACCGCTCTTGACTTGCCGCTCCGGGCGTCGCATCCTGAAGGGAGAGCACTGCTCTCATATCATCGAAGGAGATCGAAATGTCCGACCCTGCTGCCTCCGGGCGCCCATCGGCCAGGCTCTATGTCGTCACGGGGGCCGGCCCGGTGGGCTGGACCGTCGCGGAACAGCTGGCCGCGGCGGGCCACCGCGTACGCATCCTGACAAGGTCCGGCAGCGGACCCGCCCACCCGCTGGTCGAAAGACTGTCGATTGATGTTTCGGAGCCCGCCCAACTAGGTGAGGCCTTCCTCGGCGCCACGGCGGTCTTCCACTGCATCCACGGCTCGCGGTACAACGCCGACGTGTGGGCCAGGGAACTGCCGGCCGCCGAGCAGAACGTGCTCGCCGCGGCGGGCGAGGCTGGCGCCGTCGTCGTCTTCCCGGAGAGCCTGTACTCCTACAGCGCCCCGGAGAATGTCATGGCCGAGGACAGCCCCCGGCAGGCGCAGGGCGGCAAGCGCGGCGTCCGAACCGAGCTGCTCGCCGCCCGCGCGGCATCCGCCACCGCCACCGTGAGCATGGTGGCCGGCGATTTCTTCGGGCCGCGGGTCCGCATGTCGCACGCCGGCGAGCGCATGGTCCGTCCTGTCGCGGCCGGCAAGCCAGTACAGGTGATCGGGCGGGCGGACCAGCCGCATTCCTTTACCTACGTTCCCGACCTCGCGGCCGCCATGATTGCCGCGGCGGACAAGCCGAAGGTGTGGAACCGGGTGTGGCATGCGCCTACCGGACCTGCGCTGACCCAGCGCGAGCTTGCTGGGGCATTCGCCAAGGCAGCCGGCGCCCGGGCCCCGCGGGTCACGGCGATACCCGGATGGGCGCTGAAGGCGATGGGGGTGTTCTCCCCCGACATGCGGGAAATCGCCGAGACGCTGTACCAGTTCGAGCGCCCGTTCGTGATGGATTCGACCGCGAGCCAGGCCGCCCTGGGCGTGGCCCCGACCCCGCTGCACGAGGCAGCCGCCGCCACGGTCGCCTGGTGGGCGGACGGGGGACAATGACAGGGAGAGCGACGGCGGCTGCGGCTTTCGGTTCCCCCTAGCGGACTCCGGCTTCCTCTTCCTCCTGCCGGGAGGACGGCGCGCGCGAGGAAAGGGCACCGCTGCGGGCCGCGGCATCGTTCCCCGGCTGGCCCGCCTTGCCGGGCCACCAGAGCCGCGGGCCGATGTCGTAGGCCAGCGCGGGCACCAGCAGGGAGCGGACCAGCACCGTGTCCAGCAAGACGCCGAACGCGACGATGAAGGCGAGCTGCACCAGGAACATGATCGGAATGACGCCCAAGGCAGCGAAGGTGGCGGCGAGGACCACCCCGGCCGAGGTGATGACCCCACCGGTCACACTGAGGCCCCGCAGGATGCCGGGCCGGGTGCCGTGCTTGAGGGATTCCTCCCGGACCCGGCTCATCAGGAAGATGTTGTAGTCAACGCCCAGTGCCACGAGGAAGACGAAGCCGAACAGGGGCACCGTTGCATCCGCTCCCGGGAAGCCGAAAACGTTGTTGAACACGAAGGCTGAGACGCCCATCGCCGCTGCGTAGGACAGGACCACGGAGGCGACCAGCAGGACCGGCGCGAGCACCGAGCGCAGCAGCAGCATGAGGATCACCAGAATCACACCCAGGACCACCGGAATGATCGTGACGAGGTCACGCTGGGCGGTGGTGTTCGTATCCAGGGCCGTCGCCGTCACGCCGCCGACCAGCACATCACCGTCAATCTCCTTCAGTTCCTGGCGGAGCGACACCACGACGTTTTCGGCTTCGGTGGAGTCCGCGGCGGAGTCCAGCGTCGCGTTGATCAGGACCTTCCCGTCCCGTGCCGCCGGGGCCGCCGGAGCGCCAGGAGCGCCAGGAGCGCCCGGAGCGCCCGGGGTGGCAGGGTTGGCCGGGTTGGCCAGGGCGCCGGTCATGATGGGAACGCCGCCTTCGGCCAGCAGATAGGCGTCCCCGACGCCGTTGCTCGCCGTGACCCGATCCAGGACCTCCTGGGCCCTTGCCTGGTCGGCCACGATCACCGCCGGGCTGCCGGACCCGGCGTCGAAGTGCCGGCCCAGGGCATCTTGTCCGTCGACGGCGTTGGAGGCGGTGAGGATGACGTCAGTCTGGGCTACGCCGCTGGCCTTGAGCTGCAGGATGCCGGAACCGGCCACAAGGAGCAGGAGGACCGAGGCGACCCAGACGGTGCGCGGCCGGCGGGCAACCAGTGAACCGGTGGCCCGCCAGAGCCCCTTCTGGCCCTCCAGCCCGGTGACCAGTTCCGGTTCCCGCTGGGTTTCCGGCAGCAGCTTGGGCCGGAACGGCCAGAACGCCGCCCTGCCCAGCAGCGCCATCAGGGCCGGCAGCAGGGTCAGGGCCGCGAACAGCGCGCAGAGGATACCCGCGGCCGCCACGGGGCCGAGGGCCTTGTTGGAATTGAGGTCGGAGAAGAGCAGGCAGAGCAGTGCGATGATCACGGTGGCGCCGGAGGCCAGGATCGGTTCCCAGGCCGCCTTCCATGCGGTGAGGGCGGCCGCCGTCCGGTCGGTGGTGTGGGTCAGGGCTTCGCGGAACCGTGCCACGTACAGCAGGGCGTAGTCGGTTGCCGCGCCGATCACCAGGATGGACAGGATGCCCTGGCTTTGGCCGTTCAGCTGGATCCAGCCGGCCTTGGCCATCCCGAACACCAGCAGGATCGCGGCACACAGCGCGAACACGGACGTGAACAGCACCATGACAGGCAGCAGCAGGGAACGGTACACGATCAGCAGGATCAGGAACACGGCCCCGAGGGCCACAAGCAGCAGGATGCCGTCAATTCCGGCAAAAGCACTCACCAAGTCCGCCGTGAGCCCGGCCGGTCCGGTAACGAAGGTCTGCATTCCTGCCGGCGCGGACGCCTGAACCTCGTCGCGCAGCTCCTTGACCACCGTCTTCACTTCCGCAGAGGAAGGAATGGGCACCACGAACTGGACCGCCTTGGCGTCCTCGGAAGGGATGGGGCCGATCACCGTGCTGCCGCCCTGCAGGGCCTCCAGCCTGTCCTTGAGTGCCGCGGCCTCGCGCAGCTGGGCTGGAGTGAAGGCGGAGCCGCTCTCAATCACGATCACGGCGGGGATCTCCTTGGAGTCCCGAAATTTGGCCTGCCAGTCCGCGGCGTCCGTGGTCTCCGCCCCGGCCGGCAGGAATGATGCCTGATCGTTTGATGACACCTCACTCAAGCGGCCGAATGTCGGGCCGCCGACGCCGGCGATCGCCAGCCAGGCCACGACGAGCACTGCGGGAACCAGCCAACGCAGCCAGAACGGGACACGGATCGCCGCGGACGAAGTCGTTTTCATGTTTCCTTCCAGGGTGCGCCTCGGAGTGGGAGCAGAGATCAACTCCATAGTAGACTATCTCCATCATAGAGATAACCCAATGACCGGGGGCACCGGAGGAGAATAGAGACAGCCGGCGTCAGGCCGCTGCGCAGACCCTGCAGTAGACTCCCGAAGGCGCCGTCGACAGCGCCGACCTGCCGCGGTCAGACCGCCGGTGCAGGATCAAGGGACGAAGGAGGTCCGCCGTGTCAGCCGAATCCCCGGGCCTATCCGAAAACGCAGGCCTATCCGAAGACGCGGTCTCGCCCAGGAACACAGTCCCGCCCGAAGCCGCCGGTCCGCCGCCCCTTGTCCGGCTCCTGCAGGAATTCACCCTCGAGGCCAACCGCTATGTGGACTCCGCCGGCGGCCGCAATGACATGCACCGCACGGACCTCAACGCCCTCGCCGTCATCATGCGGCATGCGGCGCGAGACCAGATTGTCACTCCAGGGGTGCTGAGGAAAGAGCTGAACCTCAGCTCCCCGGCCACCACCGCACTGATCGACCGGCTCCACAGTTCCGGCCACGTGGACCGTGAGCGCGAGGGCGCTGACCGCCGCCAGGTGCAGCTGCGCATGACGCCCAAGGCCTACCGGGACGGCGGCGCAATGTTCCTGCCGCTGGCCCGCCACATGGGTGCAGCCATGGCGAACTTCACGCCGGAGGAACTGGAGATCGTCACCCGGTTCCTGAACTCCATGATCGATGCCACTGTCCGGGCGGGCGAGGAAGCGGCCCACGGCCCCGGGCCGGAGCAAGCGCCGGAGCAGCGCCCCGGCTGACTCGCGGCCCGGGCGTCACGGGTGGGCGGCGGTTTCCGGCCGGCGACCGGGAAGCGCCTCCCCAAACTGGAACTGCATGCCGGTGACTACGGCGGCAACGCCGGTGAAGGCTCCCTTTCATCGATATATTGCTGGTCAGTTGCGGGATCAATGGGCGAGAAGACTGGCAGGATGCTGAATTGGTGATGTCGACGAATGAAGTCGATCTATCTAATTCGCGGAGGCCGGAGTTGACCACCATGCCGTTCTTTGCGAAGGCGCTTCATCATGGAAAGCACTCGGTTCCGACGGCAAGTCAAGAAAAGATACAGGTTAAAAACCTAGCCTTACGTGGTGGCACAGCAACGCAGCCAACGGCACGCCACAACGTCATCTCTCCCCAAGAGTAGCGAGGCGCGACCCCAGCAAAGCGAGTTACCCGCGCGCACCTAACCAACAAGCCGCGACTCAAGCGACTTGACAGCTTTCTTCGATTTGACGAATCCGGCGAAATTCTGCATGACAATTCGGGCACTTCATTATCTTGCGTGGACACTCTCGACATACTTTGTCGACTGCAATAGGGCTAGTACACAATTCAGGGGGACAAATTGGCATCACATGGGATCGGCGCCATACGTCACATTTTCAGTCCGGCACGCACAGCACTCATAGCGCTCCTAGCGGTGCTTCTTTCACTTCTGACAGCTGCGCCCTCCCTGGCTGCGACGTCCGAGGCTGAACCCAACGGCACCATGGCCGCCGCGACAGTGGTGCCCCTTGGAACCACCATTTCCGGTTCAACACTTAGCGCAAATTTCTACGACACCGATTACTACGCGATCGACCTGCCCAAGGCAGGCAGGGCCGGCCTGAACTTCAGGTTCCCCGCCGGCCTCGGAACCGGATCCACTTACACGCTCAGCATCTACACCGCCAACGGCACCAACCTCTACAGCTTTGACCTCGATGGCTCCGACGCTGACGGAACCTCGCTCGCCAGCCAGGGCACGTTCCTGCCCGCAGGCCGCGCCTACATCAAAATCTACGGCGAAAACAGCCAGGCAAGCTGGGGCAGGACCTACACCCTCAACACCACCCTGACCGCGGGGACCGGCGAACTCGAACCCAACAGCAGCACCGCCGCCGCGACAGTGGTGCCCCTTGGAACCACTATTTCCGGTTCAACACTTAGCGCAAATTTCTACGACACCGATTACTACGCGATCGACCTGCCCAAGGCAGGCAGGGCCGGCCTGAACTTCAGGTTCCCCGCCGGCCTCGGAACCGGATCCACTTACA
>NZ_JBEGIG010000078.1:117284-218833 GCF_040676555.1 Arthrobacter sp. LAR12-1-1.1
TGCCCGCAGGCCGCGCCTACATCAAAATCTACGGCGAAAACAGCCAGGCAAGCTGGGGCAGGACCTACACCCTCAACACCACCCTGACCGCGGGGACCGGCGAACTCGAACCCAACAGCAGCACCGCAGCCGCAACAGTGGTGCCCCTTGGAACCACCATTTCCGGTTCAACACTTAGCGCAAACTACTACGACACCGATTACTACGCGATCGACCTGCCCAAGGCAGGCAGGGCCGGCCTGAACTTCAAGTTCCCCGCCGGCCTCGGCACCGGTTCCCTCTATACGCTCAGGATCTACAGCGCCAACGGCACCGAGCTCTACGGCTTCGACCTCGACGGCACCGACGCTGACGGAACCTCGCTCGCCAGCCAACAAATCAACCTCCCCGTTGGCCGCGCCTACATCAAAATCTACGGCGAAAACAGCCAGGCAAGCTGGGGCAAGACCTACACCCTCAACCTGGGCTGGATTTGGTCCACAACTCCGGTACCAGGCATCTCCGGGACTGCCCAAGTGGGCCGGACCCTGACCGCGGTTACTGGAACCTGGTCGCCCACGCCGGACGTACTGCGTTTCCAGTGGTTCCGCTCCGGAACCGCCATCACGGGGGCGACAGGGAACGCCTACACCCTGCTTGCCGCCGACTACGGCAAGATCATCACTCTGAAAGTCACCGGGAGCAAGGCCGGGTACCCCAGCATCACCAAGACCTCCGCCGCCACAGCAGCAGTCGCGAAAGGCTCCCTAATAGCGCCGATACCGACCATCACGGGCACGGCTAAGGTCGGCTTGATCCTGACGGCGACGCCGGGAACCTGGGGACCATCACCGGTGACCCTGACGTATCAGTGGAAAGCCAACGGCGTCGCCATCACCGGCGCGACCGCCACAACCTACAAGCCTGTTGCAGCCGACGTCGGCAAAACCCTCACCGTCACCGTCACCGGAACCAAGACCGGCTACACCACCGCCGCGAAGACCTCCGCCGCCACAGCAGCAGTCGCGAAAGGCTCCCTAATAGCGCCGATACCGACCATCACGGGCACGGCTAAGGTCGGCTTGATCCTGACGGCGACGCCGGGAACCTGGGGACCGTCACCGGTGACCCTGACGTATCAGTGGAAAGCCAACGGCGTCGCCATCACCGGCGCGACCGCCACAACCTACAAGCCTGTTGCAGCCGACGTCGGCAAAACCCTCACCGTCACCGTCACCGGAACCAAGACCGGCTACACCACCGCCGCGAAGACCTCCGCCGCCACAGCAGCGGTCGTTTGACGGCGGTAGATGGATCCGGCCGCCTAAATTAACGGTCAGACACCACTGCTTCTACCTGCGGGCGCAGATCAAGGCGTAGGAGCCAGCACGAATTGCAGCTCCCAAGCCTTTCGTCGGAATGGAAAGCTGCGGTGCAGCGTTTGCGCCGCCTGGGCGAGCCCCACGTACGTGCCCTGCCTTGGCCTCCCAGATCCACTCCCACTGCCTGGGCGGGGGCCGCCTCATCGCTGCGCTACTCCGGCACTTGTCGGGAATGGCGGCAGTTGGGGGTACACCCTTTTCCGGGCGCGGGAGGGTAGCGTTCCATTATGAGTGCGCAGCAGCCTGACGATGTGTACACGCACGGCCACCACGAGTCGGTGGTCCGTGCCCATGCCTCCCGCACGGCGGAGAACTCGGCAGCGTTCGTGCTCCCGCATCTGATGCCCGGGACCTCCGTCCTCGACGTCGGCTGCGGCCCGGGCAGCATCACCTGCGACTTCGCGGAGCTGGTGGCGCCGGGCATGGTCACGGGCCTGGACCGCTCCCCCGACATCATCGCCCAGGCCGCGGCCCTCGCCGTCGAGCGGGGCCTGGACAACGTCGGCTTTGCCGCCGGCAACATCTACGACCTCGACTTCCCGGACGAATCCTTCGACGTCGTCCACGCCCATCAGGTCCTCCAGCACCTCACGGACCCGGTCGCGGCGCTGCGGGAGATGCGCCGGGCGGCCAAGGCAGGCGGGATTGTGGCGGTGCGCGACGCCGACTTCCACGGAATGAGCTGGTACCCGGCCATCCCCGAGCTCGACGACTGGATGGAGCTCTACCAGCGGATCGCGCGCCGCAATGGCGCCGAGCCCGACGCCGGCCGCCGGCTCGTGTCCTGGGCGCAGGCCGCCGGCTTCACGGATGTGGCGCCGTCCAGCAGCAACTGGCTCTACGCCACTGGGCATGAGCGGCGCTGGCAGGCCCGGGTGTGGGGCGAGCGGGTGCTGCATTCGTCCTTTGCCGACCAGGCGCTCGAGTACGGCCTGGCCAGCGAGGCGGACCTGGCCCGGATTTCCGCGGGCTGGCACCGGTGGGGCTCCACCGACGACGGCTGGTTCCTGATTCCCAACGGCGAGGTCATCGCCCGGGCTTGAGCGGCCGTAGGCGGTCACAGGACCGGCACAGCATGCCGAAAGCGCAGCCATAACTCCACGTCTAAGGCTGGTTCCAGGCCGAAAACTCGGCCGGTCCGGCATCCGGGCCTCTGCGAAGGAGTTTCACAATGGCAAAGATCAACAAGACCACCGCGGGCATCATGCTCGCTGCGGTGATTGGCGGCGGCGCCATCGGCGCGTCGGCCATCCCCGCGATGGCTGCCGATTCGACCAGCAGCTCGTCCTCCACCCAGGCCACCGATGGGTACGGCACCGGCGGCCAGCGGGGCCCGCACCAGGCCAACGGCAAGACGGAGGAGGTCCTTACCGGCGACACCGCCACAAAGGTCGAGGCTGCGGTGAAGGCCGCCCAGCCGGACGCGACGATCGAAAGGATGGAGACCGACGCCGACGGCGCAACCTACGAAGCCCACATCACTAAGGCGGACGGCACCCGCGCTACCGTCCTGCTGGATGCGAACTTCACCGTGACCGAAACCCAGGAAGGCCAGGGCGGCCCCGGCGGAGGCCATGGCGGCCCGGGCAGCACCGCCACGGATGGGTACACTTCCAACGGCTAACCCTCAGCGGGCCTTGGGCGCGCCCCGGGCACGCCCAAGGCTCGCGGGGCTGGCGGCGCAGCCAGCCTCCGGGGCGGGTCGCTGACGAGATTTCGGCAGCCATTCCGTGCTTCCGGATCAGCGGATAGGGTGCACTAGAGACCCGCTAGAGACCCACGGTAAGGAGAACCCCATGCGCAAGTTGACGGCCGGCCTTTTCTGCTCAGTGGACGGCGTGGTTGAAGACCCGTTCCTGTGGCAATTCGACAGCTTCGACGAAGAGCTGGGTGCCGGAATGGGCGAGATGATGGGCCGGATCGACACCGCGCTCCTGGGCCGCGTCGGGTACCAGCAGTGGGCGGAGTACTGGCCAAACGCCGAGAGCGACGCCGACTTCGCCGGGTTCATCAATCCGCTGCCGAAGTTTGTCGCGTCCCGGACCTTGACCGGGGAGCTGGAGTGGCAGAATTCGCGCCTGATCGAGGGCCCGCTGGAGGACTTTGTTGCGGGCCTGAAGGACAGCGACGGCGGCGAAATAGGGGTTTTCAGCAGCATCTCTCTGGTCCACCAGCTGCTGTTCGCCGGGCTGCTCGACACATTGATGCTGATCGTCCATCCCGTGATCGCGGGCAGCGGGCGGCGTTTGTTCAACGACGGCGATCCCCTCACCCGGCTGGAGCTGCAGTCGTCCCAGCAGACCAGCAAAGGCAACATGATCCTCAGCTACGGCCTCCGCCGAGACTGACTCCCGTCATCAATCAGGCCGGCGGCGGCCTGGACCGTAAACTTGGCGGGTGCAACCCTCCCTTTGGCTGGCCCTGGCCGGCGCCGGCGTCCTGATCAGCTTCACTCCCGGCGCGGGCGCCATCAACACGATGAGCAATTCCCTGAACTCGGGATTCCGCCGTTCCCTCTGGGGCATCCTGGGCCAGCAGGCCGCCCTCGTGGTGCACATCCTGATCGTGGCCCTCGGCGTCGGGGTGCTCGTGGCGAGCTCACCGGTCGCCTTCAACGTGATCCGCTACGCCGGCGCCGCCTACCTGGTCTACCTGGGCATCCGGCAGTTCCTGCACAAGCCGGATCTGGACCAGGAGAAGGCCGCCGCCCTGCGCAACGAACCGGGCCTCTCCATGTTCCGCCGCGGCCTGTGGGTCAACCTGCTCAACCCCAAAGCCGTGGTCTTCTTCCTGGCCTTCATGCCCCAGTTCATCCGGCCGGAGCAGCCGCTGCTGCCGCAGTACGTGGTCCTGGCCGCCACCGTGATCGTGATCGACGTCCTCGTCATGTGGTTCTTCTTCGCGGCGGCGGCCCGATCCTTCCAGCGCTTCACCCGCGACGCCGGCGGACAGAAAGTGCTGAACCGGACATTCGGAGGGCTCTTTGTCGGCGTCGGCATCCTGCTGGCGGCGATCCACTAGGCACGTTCCACTAAGTTCGGGGGCCGCCGCCCGGACCGGATCACAGCCCGATCACCAGTCCGGGTCAGAGCCCGGGTGTCACCGACAGCGCCCGCGCCGTACCCGCCAGCTCGGGGGCTTCCCGGGCCACGATTTCCTCGACGTAGGCAGTGGCAGCGTCGGCGAGCCCGTCGTAGAGGCGGACAAGGAGTTCCCTGGCCTCTGTCCGCGGCCAGGCCTCCGGCAGGAGCTCGGCGGGAAGATCCGGGTCACTCCAGGGGAACGCCCGCCACGCATCCATCAGTTCAGTCCTGACCCTGAAGGCCTCCGCCGGGCTGACCGTTCCGGCGTCGAGGCGTTCAGCCCAGGGCGTGAATTTTTCGGTAAAGGGCCGGTATTGTTCCCTGAACTCCTGCGGTGACCAGGCCTCCACGAGCCGTTTGCCGCGGAGGCTGGATTCAGCGGTTCGGAAGATGACGTAGTCGTCCACGCCATAGCCCTTGCAGGTTTTTTCGAGTTCCTCGGAGTGGTCGCGCGGAGAGACCCACAGCGCCCCGAACAGCGGCGCGAATCCGCGCCACCGCAGGCGTGAGCGGAACATCTCGCGGACATCCCGCGACGTCTCCGGAATCGAAAACGCGATGACGGTCCAGTGGCCGTCCCATTGGCGGGACTGTTCGCCGAAGACGGAGACCTGCTCGAGGCCGTGACGGAGCCGGTTGCGCGCGCCCTGGGTGATGCGGTAGCGCGACGTACGCCCGGCACTGGATTGTTCGAGCACACCCCGGGACGCCAGGCGGCTCAGCGCCGTCGCCGACGCCGAGGCCGTAATTCCCAGACCCGCGGCCAGGGCAGCGATGAGCCGGGACGGCAGCCATTCCTCGCTCTTGAACCAGTAGTCAACCAGCAGGGTGAGCAGCTGGTGCTGGGTGGACGGCCCCTTCAAAGGCCGCGGAAAGTCGATGGCCAGGTCCGGGTCCATGCCGGGTAGGGAGGCCGGCCGCTCGCTCATCACGACTCCATCATGCCAGTCACATTCGCCGCCATTTTTATTTTGCACTTACATTGACGGACGCTGAATCAAGTGCATACTATTGCAACCAGAGTGACGGAGGCCACAGCCGACCCCGCCCGCCCTGCTCAGCATGCGAGCCCAAGATCTTCCCCCAGCCTCACCTTTCCCCGCTAAATCCCTGCCCACCTAGGAGATCCGCAATGACCGCTGGTCCCATCGTTCCGCCGACGCCGTTGACGCCGCCCGCGGACCAGGCCCGCCCCGTTTCCCCCGAGGGAACCAAACATGCCCGCCGCGCCGCCACCGCCAGCTTCATCGGCAGCACCCTGGAGTACTACGACTTCTTCATCTACGGTTCGGCGTCCGCCCTGATCTTCAACAAGATCTTTTTCCCCGGCATCGATCCCGCCCTCGGCACTATCCTGTCCATGGCCACCATCGGCATCGGCTACGTCATCCGCCCTCTCGCGGCCAGCGTCATCGGCCACTATGGCGACCGCCTCGGACGCCGTCAGATGCTGGTCCTGACGCTCGTGGTCATGGGCGTGGCCACCTTCCTCATCGGCTGCCTGCCGCCGGCATCCGCCATCGGTGCGGCCGCCCCGGTCCTCCTGGTCGTCCTGCGCGCACTTCAGGGTGCCTCCGCCGCCGGCGAATCCGTCGGCGCCGTCACCATGACCATGGAACATGCCCCCAGCAACAAGCGGGCCTTCTACAGCAGCTGGGTCAACACCGGCGCCGTCGCCGGGATCATGCTCGCCTCTTTGGCTTTCCTGGCAGTGTCCCTGCTCCCGCAGGAGGACCTGCTCAGCTGGGGATGGCGGCTGCCGTTCCTCGCCAGCATCCTGGTGGTCGCCGTCGGCCTCTGGATCCGCCTCCGGTTGCCCGAATCCGAGGTGTTCGAAGCCACGAAGGAAGCGGAAACCGAGAAGGAACTGCCCATCAAGGTGGTCCTCCGCGATCACTGGCGCACCATCGTCAAAGTCATCTTCTTTGGGCTCTGGAGCGTGGTGTCGTCGGTCTTCGCGGCCTTCGGGCTGGCCTACGCGACCGGAAAATTCGGAATCCCGTCCGCTGTCATGCTCGGGGTCACCATCGCCACGGCCGCCCTGGGCATCATCGCCCAGCCCTATGCCGGCATCCTGGCCGACCGGATCGGCCGCAAGCCGGTCTTCATCACCGGCAACATCATTTGCGCCGTGGCCGCCTTCGCCTACTTCTGGTCCATCAGCACCGCGTCCATACCGCTGATCTTCGCCAGCGGGATCCTCTTTATGACCGTCGGCTACGGGATGGTCAACCCGCTGGGCCCGGCCATGACGGCCGAAATGTTCCCGACGAAGATCCGCTACTCCGGTGCCGCCACGGCCTCGCAGCTGGGCCTCGTTGTCACCGGCTTCGCGCCGGCCATCGCCGCGGCCATTGTCCAACCCGGCCCCACCGGGTGGATTCCCGTGGCCGCCTTCACCGCGGCCTGCTGCCTTGCTTCGGCAGCCGTGACCGCCATCTGGGTCAAGGAAACCTACAACGTCCCCACCGAGGCGCTGGGTACCAGGGAATCCGCGAACGCCTAGATCCTGATTCCCGGACAGTGCGGAGGGGGCGGCCGGGCAGCATCTGGCCGCTCCCCTCCGCACTTCCCGAACAACCCACAGCCCTCGAACACACCACAGTCCCTGACCAAAGCAGTGAGGAACCCTTCCGTGACACCGCGCCCCGCGCTAAAACCCGTGCTAATTGAACAAGACGTCGAAACCCGGATGCCGGATGGCACCATCCTGCGATCCACGGTGTACCGCCCGGCGGACGGGGAACCGTGCCCGGTGCTGCTGACCAGGACGCCCTACGGACGCGACCTCTCCGTCAACTCCGCCTACTTCAACCCCGCAACCGTCGCGGCCGCGGGCTACGTGGTCATCATGCAGGACTGCCGCGGGCGCTTCGGCTCCGACGGGGTCTTCGACCCGTCCGCCAATGAAGCGTCCGACGGCGCCGCAACCGTCGAGTGGGCCGCACTGCTGCCGTACTCCAACGGTGCCGTGGGGATGTGGGGCCGGTCCTACTTCGCGGAGACACAGTGGCGGGCAGCGTCCCTGGCTCCAAACGGCCTCACCGCCCTCTCGCTCGGAATCTCCGCCGGGGCCAACGCGAACAACGGCTCCCTGTACCGCGGCGGCGCCTACGAGCTCGGCAGCCGGTTCAGCTGGGGCCACGCCTCTATCTCAGCCAACGAACTCCTCCGCGAATATGCGGGCGACCCGGAACTGCAGGGCAAGGAATTCCAGGCGTGGCTGGATCTGGACCGCTCATTTTCCGACGGCAGCGCCCTCGACACCCTGCCGCTGCGGGAACTCTCGGCACAGCTTGGCACATTCATGAACCGCCATGTCCTTCCTTCGGCCGGAGAATCGCCGGGCAACAGTTTCACGCGCCTGTGGGACGAAGCATCCATCAAGCCGGTGTCACTGCCTACACTGCACATCGGCGGCTGGTTCGACATCTTCTGCCCCAGCACCCTCTCCCAGTACGCGATGCAGCTCGAGCACAGCCGAACGGGGGCTGCACCTGCGCCCCGGCTTGTCGTGGGCCCGTGGGCCCACACGAACTTCTCCGGCAGCTACCCCGAGGTGAGCTTCGGACTGAGCGCGGCCGGGGGGATGATGAACGGCCTTGGGGATCTTTCCGGGCTCCAGACGGCCTGGTTCGACGCCGTGCTCAAGGACGAACCCGAGCGGCTCCACCACGTCCCGGCCGTGCTGCTCTACTTCATGGGCGAAAACCAGTGGCGCGGCTTTGATGAGTTGCCTTCGCCCCGCAGCCACCGCTCCTGGTTCTTCGGCGCGGACGGGTCGCTGCAGGACACTCCGGGATCCGGCGGCTCCGTCGAATACGACTACGACCCCCTGGACCCGGTCCCCACCGCGGGCGGCGCCACCATGATCCACGGGGTCTTTCCCGCGGGCCCAGCCATGCAGCACGCCGTGGAGTCCCGCGCCGACGTCCTCACCTTTACCTCAGAGGCGTTCGAGGAGCCGGTCACCCTGTTCGGCGAGGTCAGCGCCACGTTCTTTGCGTCTTCCACCGCCGTGGACACGGACTTCGTGGTGCGGCTCTGCCGGGTCGCTCCGGACGGCACATCCCTGGGCTTTGCCGACGGCATTGTCCGCGCCTCCTGGCGGGAAAGCCACGCCGGGACAGGGCTGTACCAGCCGGGCCACGCGCCGTCGCTGATCGAACCCGGCCGGCCGTATGAATACACCGTAAACCTCTGGCAGACGGCCTACACCTTTGCCCCCGGCGAGCGGCTCCGCGTCCAGGTCACGTCCAGCTGCCACCCGCGCTGGGACCGCAACCTCAACACCGGCAAGCTGGCCTATGACTCCACCGACGCGGTGGTGGCCACGCAGAGCGTACTGTTCGGTGCTAACAACCCCAGCCGGCTGACGGCTGGAATCCTGTGAGCGCGCCATCGCCTGAAGCCCCAGAAGCCCCGGGGCTGACCTTCCTCGCGGAACTCTCGGTCACCGTCGGCGAGCCGATCGACGTCGGGCCAACGCCGGAGGGCCACCGGCGCGTCATCCCGATCACGGGCGGAACGGTCAGCGGGCCGGCCCTGAACGGGCGGGTCCTCCCGGGCGGCGCGGACTACCAGCTCCTCCGGAGCGCCACGCTGACGGAGCTGGACGCCCGGTACGTCCTGGAAACCGACGACGGCCACCGGATCTTCGTGCACAATTCAGCGCTGCGCCACGGAAGCGCCGGGGACATCGAACTGCTGAACTCCGGCGCCGCCGTCGATCCTTCAAAGATCTACTTCCGCTGCTGGCCGCGGCTCACCACCGCGTCCCCGGCCCTGGAATGGCTGAATACACGCCTCATGCTCGGGACGGGCGAACGGCAGCCCGGGCGGGTGGTCATCAGGATCTTCACGGTCGATTAGCGGCCGCCCGCCTCCCCGACACACGGAAAGGCCGGGGGCGTCCCTGCTCCCGTCAGACGTGCCCGGGCGTCAGCTTCCTCAGGTCTGCCTTCCGGATCTTGCCGCTGGCCGTCCGGGGCATCTCGTCCACGAAGACCACGGACTTGGGGATCTTGTACCGCGCCAGCCGGCCCTCCAGGTGGGAGCGCAGCTGCTCTTCGGTGAGCCGGGCCCCGTCCCGGAGCAGCACCACGGCCCGCGGCACCTCGCCCCATTTCTCGTCCGGCACGCCGATCACCGCGACACTGCCGACGGCGTCGAGCTCGGCGATCGCCTGTTCCACCTCGGCCGGGTAGATGTTCTCGCCGCCGGAAATGATCATGTCCTTGAGCCGGTCGGAGATGAAC
This sequence comes from Arthrobacter sp. LAR12-1-1.1, assembly GCF_040676555.1. NCBI lineage: Bacteria > Bacillati > Actinomycetota > Actinomycetes > Micrococcales > Micrococcaceae > Arthrobacter > Arthrobacter sp. LAR12-1-1.1. Next base: position 126,987 of record NZ_JBEGIG010000078.1, read on the forward strand.
ACGAAGCCGTCCGGGTCCTTGTAGCCCATGTCACCGGATTTGAACCAGCCGTCCGCGGTGTAGGAATCCGCCGAGGCCTCGGGCCGGTTCCAGTACTGGTGGATGACGTTGGGCCCCTTGATCTGGATCTCCCCTACGGTTCCGGGCGCGGCGGGGCCCGCCTCCGGGTCCAGGGGATCGGCCACCCGGACATCGGTGAAGAAATGCGGCAGCCCCGAGGACCCGGCTTTGTCCCTGGACCGGGCCGCCGGCAGCGTGGTGGCGCCCGGGGCCGTCTCGGTCATGCCGTAGCCGTTGGAGAAGCGCAGTCCGCGCCGCTCGTAGGCTTCCAGGACCCGCATCGGCACGGCGGACCCGCCGCACGTCAGTTTGTTCAACGAACTGAGGTCCGTGGCGTCCCAGTCGGGATGTTCACACAGCATCTGGTACGTGGTGGGCACCCCGCTGATGGTCGTTGCGCGGTGCCGCTCGATCAGCTCCAGCGTCCGGCGCGGATCGAACTTGGCCTCCAGGACCACCGTGCCGCCCTTCAGGAGGGTGGGCAGGACGCCCATGTCGAGGGAGGCGACGTGGAACATCGGGGAGATCATGAGGGCGACGTCGGTGGAGGAAAAGTCGAAATCGACCAGTACGTTGACGCAGTTCCACGTGATGTTGCCGTGCGTCAGGAGCGCGCCTTTGGGGTTTCCGGTGGTTCCGGAGGTGTAAAGGATCATGGCCGCGTCGTCCAGGCCCACGGGCTCGTCCGGCGGCAGCGCCGCACCGGAGGCGATCACCGTCTCAAACACCTCAACGCCGGTTCCGCCGGCCGCACCGCCGTCGATGCCGTTGGGCCCTGTTTTGTCGGGCACTGATGAATCCTCGACGACGATCCGCGAACCCACCGCGGTGTCCGCCGAGCCGCGTTCCGCGAGCACCGCGAGCGCCGCCGAGTGGACCAGCAGGACCGCGCCGCTGTCCCGGAGCTGGAACTGGATCTCGGGCGGCGCCAGCCGGGTGTTCAGCGGGACGAAGACCGCCCCGGCCAGGCCGGCGGCGAAGAGGGTCTCCAGGAAGGAGGGATCGTTTTCGCCCAGGTAGGCCACCCTGTCGCCCTTGGCCACACCGCGGTCCCGGAGGGCGTTGGCGAGCCGGGTGGAACGATCCGCGAGCTGGGCGTAGCTCAGCTCCCTGTCCCCTGCGATGACGGCGCTCTTGGTGCCCGACTTCGGGCGGCGCCGTTGCAGCCACGAGCCGATGCCAAAATTCTCCACGGCAAATCCTTTCTAGTTAGACGGTAGCGCCTGCGGGCCGGTCAGGACCCGACAGCCTGCAGATCGTTGTTCTTGGGCTCGCGCGTCAGCAGGATGAAGACGATCGACACGACGGACATGATGGCCAGGTACCAGACCACCGAGGAGATGTCCTGTCCGGAATCCTTGAAGATCTGCGCCACGATGCCCGGCGTGAATCCCGCGCCAAGGAGCGTGGCGAGCTGGTAGCCCAGCGAGGCGCCGGTGTAGCGCGAGGTGGTGCCGAACTGCTCGGATACGAAGGCCGCGAGCGGGCCGAAAAGGGTGGAGTGGATCATCAGGCCGACGGCGAATGCCACGAAGATCAGCCCGATGTTGTTGGAGGACAGGAGCTGGAACATCGGCGTGAGGTACAGGATGAACAGCACCAGGCCGCCGATCATCACGGGCCGCCGTCCCAGCTTGTCGGAGAGCCGGCCGCCCATGATGACGAAGGCGATGGATACGAACGAAGCTGCCGCGAAGGCGTAGAGCACGCCCTGCCGGTCCGCGCCCTTGGACACGGCATAGGTCACGGAGAACGTGGCCAGCACCACCTGGAGCGCAAACCCGGCCGCGCCGGCCAGCATGGTGAAGATCAGGGTCTTGGGCCGGCGCAGGACCTGCAGGAGGGGAATCTCGCGGCGCACCGGCGCGCTGCCCTGCGCCCTCCGCTGCGGCTGGGCGTGGTCCTGTTCGGCCTGCTCCCGCTCGGCTTTCTCTTGTTCGGCCTTCTCTTGCTCCAGTGCCGCCTTGAAGATGGGGCTTTCGGAGACCTTGAGCCGGACGAACATGCCGATGCCCAGGAGGACGAAGGAGAGCAGGAACGGCACGCGCCAGCCCCAGGCCAGGAACTGCTCGTTGGGCAGGGCCGCGAAGACGCCCATGACCAGGGTGCCCAGCACCGCGCCGGTGGGGGCGCCGGCGTTGACGAACGAGGCCGCGAAGCCGCGCTTGCCCGATTCCGAATGCTCCAGCGCCATGAGGGCGGCACCGCCCCACTCCCCGCCCACGGCAATGCCCTGGCACACGCGGAGGAATACGAGCATCACGGCACCCCAGGCGCCGGCCACTGCGGCGCCCGGCACCAGCCCGATCAGGGTGGAGGCGATGCCCATGACCAGCATCGAGACGATCAGCATGTTCTTGCGTCCAAGCCTGTCGCCGAAGTGGCCGAAAATGATGCCGCCGAGGGGCCGCGCGACATAGCCGGCGGCGAACGTCCCGTACGCGGCCACCACGCCCACCCACTCATCCGCCCCGGAGAAGAACACCTTGGGAAAGACCACGGCGGCGGCCGTGGCGTAGAGCAGGAAGTCGTAGTACTCGATGGTGCTGCCGAGATAGCTGGAGGCTATGACGGTCCGTGCTTCACGGCGACGCGTACCCGCGTCCATGGCCTGCAACTGCGAAATTTGGGACATCGTTGTTCCTTGTGGGCAGAGGGATGAGGCAGAGGGATGGTGAAGTGGCTGGGGCGGCTTACTTGTAGAAGCGGGCGAGGAACTCGGCCACGACGGCCGGGCGCTCCTGGCCTTCGATCTCGATCGTGTTGGCCACCTTGATCTGGGCGCCGCCCTTGACCTCGGTGACCTCTGCGATGGTGGCCCGCATGCGGATGCGTGAACCCACCTTGACCGGCGAGGTGAAGCGGACCTTGTCGAGGCCGTAGTTGACCTTGGTGGTGACGCCGTCGACGTCGAAAAGCTCGCCCCAGAACGGGATGATGAGCGAGAGCGTGAGGAAGCCGTGGGCGATCGGGGCGCCGAAGGGGCCGTCCTTGGCGCGTTCCGGGTCCACGTGGATCCACTGATCATCGCCCGTGGCGTCGGCGAACTTGTTGATCTGTTCCTGGGTGATTTCGCGGTAGTCGGTGACGCCGAGGTCGGTGCCGGCGAGGGTGAGCAGTTTGTCGAAGTCGACGACGAGGTTGGGCATCTTTGGCTCCTGTGATGGTTTGGATGAGTCGAACGACGGCGGCGGGACGCGCCGTCGTCAGCGGGTCAAGGGCGTCAGCGGGTGAAGGCGCTTTCGCCGGTGAGGGCGCGGCCGACGATCAGGGCATTGATCTCGTGGGTGCCCTCGTAGGAATAGACGGCCTCGGCATCGGCATGGAACCGCGCGACGTCGGACGCGAGCGTGATGCCGTTGCCGCCCACCACTTCGCGGGCCAGGGCTACGGTTTCGCGCATCAGCAGGGAGGTCTGCATCTTGGCCAGGGCTGAGTCCTGGTCGCGGTAGATGCCCTTGGCCTGCTGTTCGGTCAGCCGGACCACGAGGGACAGCGACGAGGTCAGGTTTCCCAGCATCCGGGCGAGCTTCTCCTGGACGAGCTGGAAGGAGCCCAGCGGGCGGCCGAACTGCTGCCGCTGGGTGACATACTTCAGTGCCGCTTCGAAGGCCCCGGCCTGGATGCCGGTGGCGATCCACGCGACGTCCGAGCGCATGGCCCGCAGCATCGCGGCCACGTCCCGGAACGAGTTCACGTTGTGGAGCCGCCTGGCCTCGGGAACGCGGACGCCGTCGAGGGTGATGTGGGCGTTCTGCATCATCCGCAGCGCGGTCTTGCCGCGGATCTTCTCCAGGGTCACGCCGGCGGCCTCGCGGTCCACGAGGAAGGCCTTGACCTGCCCGTCGGCGACGTCCCGGGCGAAAACGGCCAGGACGTCGGCCGTTGCCGCGCCGCCGATCCAGCGCTTGGCGCCGTCCAGGACCCAGGTGTCGCCGTCCGGGCCGGGCTCCCTGCGGGCGGTGGTCGCGAGTCCCCCGGCGATGTCCGAGCCGGACTCCGGCTCGGTCAGCGAGAAGACGCCCTTGAGCGAGAAGTCGATGACCCTGGGCATCCACTCGGCCTGTTGTTCCGCGGAGGCGCCGACCCGGATGGCGGTCCGGAACAGCCCGGCCTGGGCCGTGTACCAGGTGGCCAGCGAGGCGTCCGTCCGGGCGAGTTCGAAGATCCGGAACCCCTGGTAGATTCCCCGGGCGGGTACCGGCTCTGCACCCGGAGCGCCGGTCAGTTCCGCCGGTTCCATGAGGTCCAGATCGGTCAGCGGCCGGGCCAGCTGGTCCGGGAACTCGCCGCGCTCCCAGTAGTCGGCCAGGAGCGGGCGGGCCTGGGTGTCCAGGAACTCCCGCAGCCGCCCCAGCACTTTCCGCTCCCCGTCCGTGAGGAGGGATTCGGCATCGTAGTAGTCGCACACGCTGTAGAGGCGCTCCTGCGCTGTCTTCTGGGGGGCGGTTTCCACGGACACCTCAGCCACCGAGCCCGAGCAGGCGGACAGCGTTGTCCTTGAGGATCTTGGGCCGAACCTCGTCCTTGAGCGGCAGGTCCGCGAAGGCGCCCAGCCATTTCTGCGGCGTGATGAGCGGGAAGTCGGTGCCAAAGAGGACCTTGTCCTGCAGGACCGAGTTGGCCATGCGGACCAGGGACTCGGGGAAGTACTTCGGAGACCAGCCGGAGAGGTCGATGAAAACGTTCGCCTTGTGCGTGGCGATCGAGTTGGCCTCGTCCTGCCACGGCACCGAGGGGTGGGCCATGATGATCTGCAGTTCCGGGAAGTCCGCGGCCACGGCGTCGAGCAGGAGCGGGTTGGAATAGGCCAGCTTGATGCCGTAGCCGCCGGGGAGACCGGCGCCCATGCCGTTCTGGCCGGTGTGGAAGATGGCCGGCAGGCCCAGCTCCTGGAGGGTTTCCCAGAGCGGGTAGAACTGCTCGCTGGAAGGGTCGAAGCCCTGCAGGCTCGGATGGAACTTGAAGCCGCGGGCGCCGAGGTCCACGGCCTGGTGCTTGGCGCCCTCGATGGCATCGGTGCCGGTCCGGGGGTCGACGCTGCCGAAGGGGATCAGGACGTCGTTGTTCCGGGCTGCGCCGGCGATGAGTTCGGGGATGCTGTTGGGCTCGTGCTTGAGCTGGGTCCGGGCGTCGACGGTGAAGACGACGGCGGCCATGTTCAGTTCGCGGTAGACCTCGGCAATCCGGTCCAGCGAGGGGCTGCGGTCCTCGGCCTTGAAGTACTTGGCGGAGGCCTCGGTCAGGGCCGCAGGAAGGGATTCGTGGCCGTGGCCGTCCACTTCGAGGTGGACGTGCATGTCGATCGCATCCAGGGCGGCGGCGTCGATGCCGAGTTCGTAGCGCTGCGCGGCCATCTCAGCGGACCTGTGCCGTTACTGCGGCCGGTGCCGCCTGCGAGGGTGCGGGCTGCGCCGGCTGCAGGTCCGCCGGCAGCGGCAGGAAGTCCTCGCCCACGCTTTGCAGCTTGTCCCCGAAGAGCGCGCCGAAGTTGTCCACGAGGTCCTGGTAGCCCCAGCCGCCCTCGCGGTACTCGGTGGCGGCGGCCTCGGGGTGGGTCCAGAGCTGCAGCCGGTCGCCGCCGGCGCCGATCGCCTGGCCGGTGACGCCTGCGGCAGCGTCGGAGGCGAGGAAGGCCACCAGCCCGGCAACGTCGTCGGCCGTACCAAAGCCGAGGTCGTGGCGGAAGAAGGCCGGCATCGCCTCGCCGCGCTCATCGGCCTCGACAGCCTTCTGGAAGTACGGGACGGTCTTGGTCATGGCCGTGGCGGCCACGGGAATGACGGCGTTGGCGGTGACGCCTGCCTTCTTCATTTCCAGGGCCCAGGTGCGCACCATGCCCACGATCCCGGCCTTCGCGGCGGCGTAGTTGGTCTGGCCGAAGTTGCCGCGCTGGCCGGTCGGGGAGCCGATGGTGATGATGCGGCCGGCAATGCCGTGCTCCTTGAAGTGGCCGAACGCCTCCCGGGCGCAGGTGAAGGTGCCGCGCAGGTGGACGTTGATCACGGCGTCGAAGTCCTCGTCGGTCATCTTCAGCAGGCTCTTGTCGCGCAGGATGCCGGCGTTGGTGACCAGGATGTCCAGCCGGCCGAACTCCGTGACGGCCGCCTGCACCAGCTGCTTGGCGACGTCGGAGCTGCCCACCGGGGCCACGACGGCGGCTGCGCGGCCGCCGTCGGACTGAATCGTCCGGACGGCATCGGCGGCGACGCCGGCGTCCACATCGTTGACGACGACGGCGGCGCCCTGGCGGGCCAGTTCCCGGGCGTAGGCTAGGCCGAGGCCCCGTCCGCTTCCGGTGACGATTGCTACTTTTCCTGACAGGCTCATTGCCGCTCCTTTGCTAGCTGCCTTGTGCATCCGGCCCCGCGGCATGGGATGCTGTTCTGTATCCATGAAAATATGGATAGTTGAAAAAGTCAACGATTTATTTTTTGGACTATTGGAGTTGGGCATGGCGACCGAAGTTGACGACAAGCCGGGCAGCGAGCCGGCGGAGAAGCTCATGGCGGCGACCATCAGCCAGGACGCGGGCTTCCTGCTGGCCAAGCTGCATGCCGGCGGGTCGGTCCTGAACAACCACGCACTGGCCGCGTTCGATCTCAAGGAGCGCTCGTATTCGGTGCTGGCCCTGGCCAACAGCGAGCTGGAACCAACCCAGCGAGAGATGGCCGAATTCCTCAGCCTGGACCCGAGCCAGATTGTCGCCCTGCTCGATGAGCTGGAGCAGCGCGGGCTGGTGATCCGGGCGCCCGGGAAGCTGGACCGGCGCGCCAAGATCGTCTCCTCGACCCCGGAGGGGGCAGCGGTCTTCCGGCGGGCCGAGGCGGCGGCGCGGGACGCGGAATCCGCCGCCCTGGCCGGCCTCAGCGCCACGGAGATCGCCACACTCAAGGGGCTGCTCCGCAAGGCGCTGTGGGGGCCAGCGGCCTGATCGCGGGCCTGATTCCGGGCCGGGGGCATAGCCTTGGGGCAGGAGGAGCCATGACCGTTCGGAGCGCCGGCATTCTGCTGTACCGGCTAGGAAGTGCATCCCCGCCCAGCGGCGCGCCGCCCCACTCCGGCAGCGCTCAGCAGCTTGAGGTCTGGATAGCGCACATGGGCGGACCGTTCTGGGCCCGCAAGGAAGCTCAAGGCTGGTCCATCCCCAAGGGTGAGTACCCGGCTGACGAGGACCCGCTGACGGCTGCGCACCGCGAATTTGCGGAGGAAATCGGCACCCCGGCACCCGCTGCCGACTACCAACGGCTCGGCGACTTCCGCCAGCCCTCCGGCAAGATCATCACGGTCTTCACGGCCGAATCGGACTTTCAGCCGGAACGAATCGTGAGCAACACCTTCACGCTGGAGTGGCCGAGAGGATCCGGCACGATCAGCAGTTTCCCCGAAATCGACCGCGCCGAATGGACCGCCGAGCCCGAAGCCCGGTCCAGGCTGGTCAAGGGCCAGCTGCCGGTCCTCGACGCGCTGGTCCGGCACCTTGGGCTCGGCCCGGCAGCCCGCGATGCGCCCGCCGACGGGAGGGCGTGACAAAAATTGAATATAGGTTGACATTTGTTGTAATACTTCGCGGGGGCCAGCTAGCCAACAGGCCCGGGATCGTTCATGCTTAGCTATGACCTCAATGTCGAGCCAGTACCGGATCATCGCGGTCTGCACCGGAAACATTTGCCGGTCTCCGATGGCCGAACTCATGCTGGCGGAGGCATTCCGGGCCGGGCACCTCACCGGGGCCGTGGTCGATTCCGCCGGCACCACCGCGTATGAGGCCGGCCGGCCCATCGATCCCCGGGCCGCGCGCAAACTCACAGCCCACAACATCGCATCGGACCGCCACGTGGCGCGCGAATGGCGGCCCGAATGGTTCGCAAACCGGGAGCTGATCCTGGCCCTCGACGTCGACCACTACGGCTGGCTGCGGCAGGCAGCACCGGACCAGGAATCCCTGGCCAAGATCCTCATGCTCCGCAGCTTCGACCCCGCCGTGGCGGACAAGGACCCGCTGGAGCAGGGCATCGAGGACCCGTGGTACGGCGGCCACACCGACTTCGACACCACCTGGAACCTCATCCGGGCCTCAGTTCCGGGGATCGTGCAGCACGTGCGCACCGAGCTTCAGCGGCAGAACGGGCAACATCACGGCAGCGAAGGTCAGCGGGTACGCTCTATTTCATGAGCCCCGCACCCGTCATCATCGCAATCGACGGACGGTCCGGCTCCGGCAAGACCACCCTGGCCATCGAACTGGCGGCGCGGCTCAGGGAACACCACAAAGTCTCGCTCTTCCACCTCGAGGACATCTATCCGGGCTGGAACGGGCTCGCCGCCGGGATTGAACGCTATGTCACCACCGTGCTCTCGCCCTTGCGGCGCGGGGAGAGCGCGGAATGGGTCAGCTGGGACTGGGAGCGGCACTACGACGGCGATGCGCGCACCACCCGCCCTGCCGAAATCGTCCTGGTGGAGGGCGTCGGCGCCGCCGCAGCGGCGGCACTCCCCCTGCTGGACGCCGTGATCTGGGCGGACTCCTCCGACGACGACCGCCGGGCCAGGGCACTGGCCCGGGACGGCGACACCTACGAACCGTTTTGGGACCAGTGGGCGGCCCAGGAAGCGGAGTGGCTGGCGGCCGACGACGTCCCGGCCCGCGCGGATGTGCACGTACTTAACCGTGCGGACGGCACCGCCCCCGACGACGTCCTCCAGGCCCTCCAGTACATCCCGGCCGTCGCCCCCGCCCTGCTGCCTGAACGCGCCGCCCGGCGCGGCCTGCAGCTGCTGGCCGAACGGATCGACGCCCAGCCCGAGGCCGAGCAGCTGTTTGCGGCGCTTTTCGGCGATTCGGCCAACGCCGTATGGCTCGACTCCTCCCTCGACCCGGCAGGCCTCGCCCCGGAGGCCGCGGAGCGCAGCCGCTTCAGCATCCTGGCCGACGACGGCGGCCGCTTCGGCCAGGCCGTCCGGCACAGTTCCGGACGGACCCGTGTCAGTACGGGCCGGGCCACAGCGACCACCGACGGCCCGTTCTTCCGCTGGCTCGACGGCGTTTGGGGGCGCCGGGCGCTCCATGCGCCCGCGGCCTACCCGTGCGAGTTCACCCTGGGCTGGCTCGGGTACCTCGGCTATGAGCTCAAACGCGAAACCGGCGGCAATGACGTGGCCGCCGCCACCCCGGACGCCTGCCTGATCTTCGCCGGCCGCGCCGTGGTCCTTGACCGCGCCGAGGGCACAGCCTGGCTGCTGACCCTGGACGCGCCCGACGCCGGGGACTGGCTCGAGGCGGCCCGCGCGGCCGTCGCCGCGGCCGCATCGGCGCCCGCATCCGCGCCGTCCGCGTCCACGTCCACGTCCACGTCCACGTTCAGTGCCCGGCAACTGGCTGCCCCGCGTTTCACTGCACGGGACACGGAAGCCGGCTACAAGGCAAAGGTCACTGAGGCCCAGCGTGAGATTGCGGAAGGCAATACGTACGAGGTCTGCCTGACCACGGCGCTCACCGCTGCCTCGCCTGCGGGCCGTCAGGGGATGGATCCGTGGCCGACCTATCTGGACCTGCGGCGCCGCAACCCGGCCCCCTTCGCCAGCTATCTGCGGTTCGGCGAGCTCGCTGTGGCGAGCACGTCGCCGGAGCGCTTCCTGCGGATTGCCGCGGACGGCAGGATGCGGGCCGAACCTATCAAGGGCACGCGCCGCCGGGACGCGGAACCGGGCGCGGACGCTGCCCTGCGGGAGGAACTGGAGTCCTCGGCCAAGGACCGCGCGGAAAACATCATGATCGTGGACCTGCTGCGCAATGACCTCAGCCATTTCGCCGTCCCGGGCTCGGTGGCCGTCAGCCGGCTGTGTGCGATCGAGAGCTACGCCACCGTGCACCAGATGGTGAGCACCATCGATGCCCGGCTGCGGCCCGGACTGCCGCGGGCCGAGGCGGTCGCCGCCTGTTTCCCCGCCGGCTCGATGACCGGCGCCCCGAAGGTCAGCACCATGGCCATCCTGGACCGGCTGGAGGCCGCGCCGCGGGGCGTGTACTCCGGCGCGATCGGCTACTTCTCCCTGAACGGGGCCGCCGACCTCTCCGTGGCGATCCGGACCCTCGTGATCAGCGCCCTGGGCGACGGCACCGCCGACGTGAGTCTCGGCGTCGGCGGCGCCGTCACCGCCGACTCGTCCCCGCAGGAGGAGTACGAGGAAGTCCGGGCCAAGGCGTTCGGCGTGCTCTCGGCGCTCGGTGCCGAGTTCCCCCAAGGCTGACGTTCACGACGGCTGACGTTCACGACGCCTGACGTTCCGAAGGCTGCCCCGCCGGCGGCCGGACTACTGCAGGGTTGCGCTCAGCCTTGCCACGTTGTCCACGTACTTGGCTTTCATGGGCCGTTTCATCCAGTCCTCCAGCAGGAGTTCGTGCGAAATGCTCCGGTATGTGTCCTCCACGGCGCGGATCCTCTGCACGATGTCCTCGCCGAGGAGCATCACGGAGACCTCGAGGTTCAACGAGAAGGAGCGCATGTCCATGTTGCTGGAGCCCAGCACGGCAACCTCGTCATCGATGGTGAAGTGCTTGGCGTGCAGCACGAACGGCGCCTTGTAGAGGTAGATCCGCACGCCTGCCTCGAGCAGGGCCTGGTAGTACGACTGCTGCGCGTGGTGGACCAGGAACTGGTCGCCCTTTTCCGAGACGAACAGTTCCACCTCGACGCCGCGCTGCGCCGCCGTGGTCACCGCGTAGAGCAGCGAGTCGTCCGGGACGAAATAGGGGCTGCAGAGCGAGATCCTGTGCTGCGCCGAATAAATGAGGGTGTTGAACAGCCGCAGGTTGTTCTCGGTGACAAAACCCGGGCCGCTGGGGACCACCTGCGCCGTGATGTTTCCGGCGTGGGGCTCGGGCCGGTGTTCCAGCTGCCCTTCAAGGGATTCGTCGGTTTCGCTGAGCCAGTCGGTCGCGAAGGCTACGTTCAGCGTGGTGACAATCGGCCCGCGCATGCAGGCCATGAGCTCCACCCATTCACGGCCCACTTTGCGGTGCTTGGGGTTGTTGTAGGACGGCTCGATCAGGTTCTGGGATCCCGTGAAGGCGATCTCGCCGTCGATCACCATGATCTTGCGGTGGTTGCGGAGATCCGGCCGCCGCCACTGCCCCTGCAACGGGTTCAGCGGCAGCATGGGCCGCCAGCGGATCTTGCTGGCGTTGAGCCGGGCCTTGAGCTGCTTGTAGCCCTTGATGCGAAGGCTGCCGAGGTGGTCGAACAGGACGCGGACCTCGACGCCGCGCTCCGCCGCCTCTTCCATTGCGGTGAACAGATCGTCCGTGACGTGGTCGGTGCTCATGATGTAGAACTCGGCGTTGACGAAGGATTTGGCGCCGCGGACGGCCGCGGCCATCGCCTTGATGGAGTCGGGGTAGCCGGGCAGCAGCTCCACGCTGTTGCCGTCCACCATTGGCAGCGAGCCCAGCGTCTTGTTCAGTTCAGCGGCGGAGGCCACCCATTCGGGTCCGTCGTAGCGGCTTTCGACTTCTTCCAAGTCCGACGTCCCGGCCCGGATCCGGGTGTTGACAGCGTCCTGTTGGGCACGGCGCCGGCGGGAGAGCCGGAAGTTGCCAAACAGCAGGAACAGGGCCAGCCCAAGGATGGGCACAATGAAGATGCCCAGCAGCCACGCCATCGCTGTGGTGGGCCGCCGGTTCCCTGGGATGATGCCCAGGACCAGGACGCGGATGGCGAAGTCGATTACCGTCAGGATCAAAACCGCCCAGGACGGTAAAGTTTCCGCCAGCGGAAATGGCCACAGCACAGGCGAACCCCTAAAAGTACAAGCCCGCGGAACAGTTCCGGAACGGGCAACGAGCAAATCCTATCCCGGGACCACCGAGACTAAGCTGGAGCCATGATCTCTGCAGCCCCTGTTCCTGCGCCCGCGACCGTGCTGGTCTTCCTCGACCCGGCGTTCGACGGCGGCCGCGTTGCCGACGCGTCGCAGCCGCAACTGATGGCCACGGACCTGGGCGCCACCCGCGGCGACGGCGTTTTCGAATCCCTCCTGGCTGTGGGCGGCCGGCCCCGCAAGATCCAGGCGCACCTGACCCGGCTGGCCGGCTCTGCCCGGCTGCTGGAGCTGGACATCCCTGCCGAGGACGCGTGGCGGCGGGCAGTGGAAACCGTCCTCCGCGAGTTCCGGGGGAAGGATCCTGCCGCGGCTGCAACAGGCGGCGCGGACGAAGACGAGGTTGTGGTGAAGCTGCTCGTGACCCGCGGGCCGGAGGGCGCCGCCGCCCCCACGTGCTGGGTCCAGGCCTCCGCGCCCGCGGCCGCGGGCCGCCGGCAGCGCGAGACCGGAATCGACGTCATCCTGCTGGACCGTGGCTACGACAGCGAAGTCGGCGAGCGCGCCCCCTGGCTGCTGCTCGGCGCCAAGACCCTCTCCTACGCCGTGAACATGGCGGCGCTGCGCTACGCCCACCGGCACGGCGCCGACGACGTCATCTTCACGTCCGCGGACGGCCGGGTCCTGGAGGGACCGACGTCGACCGTTCTGCTGGCCCACCTGGAAACCGCGGACGACGGCGCCGGTGGCGTCCGCACAACCCGGCGGCTCATCACCCCGCAGCTGGACAGCGGCATTCTGCCGGGGACCTCGCAGGGCGCCCTGTTCACCGCCGCCAAGGCCGCCGGCTGGGAGCTGGGCTACGGCCCGCTGGAGCCGAAGGACCTGCTGGATGCCGACGCGGTCTGGCTGATCTCCAGCATCCGGCTCCTGGCCCCGGTGAACCACATCGACGGCCAGGAAATCGGCACCCCGGAACTGCGACGCCAGCTCACGGCCGAACTCAACGCCCTGTTCGCCACCATCGAATAGTGCGGCCAGGCCGGTGCTGCACGGCAGGCGCCGCTGATACTCACCGGTTTTGCGGCCAGGGACCGCAGTAACGACGGCGGTTTGTGGGAACACGCCGTCCTCCGGCCTCAAAGGTGGGGAGACTCAGCGACTGCGTGAGCACACCGTTCTGCCGGGCCGCGCTTCACCCCAGGGCGTCCGCGGGAACCGCCGGGCACCGCCGGAACGAGGCCGGGTTGAACGCCGGGAGCATGAACGTGGCCAGCACGGCGTCGAGCATTTCCGGGGCCCAGGTGCTGTTCTCTCCCAGGGTCGCGCAGACGCCCAGTACCACGGGGGTTCCGTCCGCGCGGCGGCGAATCCGGACCTGGACCGGCCCGGTCAGCCCGAGCGTGCGGACGGCGGCCAGGCCCAGCTTCCGCACGTCCCCGGCCTGGCTCGCCGGCACCCTGCGGCTGACTTCGTCGCTGCCGGCGTGTCCATACGGGGTCCTGGTCTTCTCGAGGACCACCGCCACCGGCGCCATCGCGTTGCGTGCCGGAGTGCCGAACACCAGGCACACGTAGTCGGCGCCCGGGACAAACTCCTGGACAAGTTGCCCCGCCGGCATGTTCTTCCAGCTAACCGAGGCGGTTCCGGCCAGCACGTGGACACCATGGGAGCCTTTGAAGACCCGCGGCTTGACCACCACGGGCCCGGTGAGGGAGGCGAGGGATGCCGGCGCGGCGGCGAGGTCGCCCGGAACCGCGAACTGGGGCACCGGAATCCCGGCTGCCTGCAACGCCCAGGTGGTAAACAGCTGGTCGTTGGCGAGGGCCACCGCGGCGGGGTCGCCCACGATGATCCGCACGTCCTGGGCGAAACCGGCACGGGCCGCGGCCAGGACCGGAAGTTCCACAGTCAGGGTCGGAATGATGACGTTGATGGCTTCACGGTCCACCAGCCGGCGCAGGTCCAGGATCATGTCCGGGTCCGTCGCCGGCAGGAGCCTGACCGCGGCCGCGGCGGGGGCATCCTCCGCCTGGCGGGAGTCGGCGCGGGCGTCGGAGCCGAGATACGGGAGTCCGCGGGCTTCGAGCTGGGCCGCGACGGTCCGGCCGGCGGCGCTTGCTATCCCGGTAACCAGTATGCGCGGGCCCACAATTGCTCCATTCCGCCGTCACCGGCCGGGCCATGGCTGTAGCTCCGACGGTTCCGGCCACTGATTCACAGACAACTTGTTTTGATGGACAGACGGCTCGATTCACGGACAGCCCGAATAACCTGAGAATCCGGCCGACACGTCGGCCATGTCCTCCAGTAGACGGCGAATCGTCCGCGCACACACGAGTGGGCTGTACCCGAAATTGGAGCCCGCCACTACTCGGCCGCGCCCCGCCCCACGCTGGGCCCGGCCGGCGCCAGCGCCTGGGCGTGGCCCGGTTACGGAACATGACGACGACGGCGGTGCGGGCCGGCGTCGTAGGTGTTACGTTTTTGGGGAGTAATGAGAACCGGTGCCAAGCCCTGACTGGCCGGTCGGCAACCCTCCCTTTTCGCGGCGGGGTGCCTCAGGTGAATACTCGGCAATCGAGAATTCGAGCTGCAAGCGTGAAAGAGGAGATCCGTCGTGCCCCCCACGTCAACACCCGCGGTACCCGAAATACTCAGCACCACAGCACGCAGTGCACCACCTGCCGGCGAGGAAAGACTGGCCTACCGGCTGTTCACCGGCACGGATGACCGCGCCTTTTGTGAGCGCGTGTCCGCCGCCCTGGCCGAGGGCTATGTCCTGCACGGAAGCCCCGCCGCCACCTTCAACGGCAGCACCGTGATCGTGGCGCAGGCGCTGGTCCTGCCGGCCGCGATTGCGAGCGCGGACGCCGCCGTGGCCAATGCAGTCGATGAGCTCGATGCCGACGAGATTGACGCTGTTGGGGCATTCGAGGGCCACGCATGAGCTACGCCGGAGACCTCAGCCCCCATGAGGCGTGGGCCAAGCTGGAGGCTGGAGCCCTCCTGGTGGATGTCCGGACCGAGGGCGAATGGGCCCACATCGGCATCCCGGACACGACGTCCGCGGGCGGAAAGCGGAACGATCCGCTTTTCATCCAGTGGAACCTCGCCGGCGGCGTACCGAACCCGCACTTCGTGGAACAGCTAAGGCGAGAGGCACCGGAGGACTCCGCCGTCGAACTGGTGTTCCTTTGCCGCTCCGGTGTCCGCTCGATCGCCGCCGCGACGGCCGCGACGGCCGCCGGATACACCTCGTACAACGTTCTTGAGGGCTTCGAAGGCGAGACCGACCGTTTTGGCGACCGCACCGTCAACGGCTGGAAGAACCGCGGCCTGCCCACCAACCTTGGAAAGATCTGATGACTTTCAATCCCGACGCCGCCGGCTGGGCCGCCGACACCCAGGCTGTCCGCGGCGGCCTTGACCGCACCGGCTTCCAGGAAACCACCGAGCCGATCTTCCTCAACTCCGGATTCGTCTACGAGTCCGCGGCCGCCGCCGAGCGTGCCTTCACCGGGGAAGACGAGCGCTTCGTCTACTCCCGCTACGGCAATCCGTCCGTCGCCACGTTCCAGGAGCGGCTCCGGCTGCTCGAGGGAACCGAGGCGTGTTTTGCGACGGCGTCCGGCATGTCCGCCGTCTTCACCGCGCTGGGCGCGCTGTTGGCTGCCGGCGACCGCGTAGTCGCAGCCCGCTCGCTGTTCGGCTCGTGCTTTGTGATCCTCAACGAGATCCTGCCGCGCTGGGGTGTCGAGACGGTCTTCGTGGACGGCCCGGACCTGGAACAATGGCGCTCTGCCCTGTCCGAGCCGGCCACGGCGGTATTCTTCGAGTCGCCGTCGAACCCCATGCAGGAAATCGTGGACATCGCCGCGGTGAGCGAACTGGCGCATGCGGCCGGGGCCACGGTGGTGGTCGACAACGTCTTCGCCACCCCGCTGCTGCAGCGCTGCGGAGAGCTCGGCGCGGACGTGGTGGTCTACTCCGGCACCAAGCACATCGACGGCCAGGGCCGCGTGCTCGGCGGGGCGATCCTGGGCACCAAGGAATTCATCGACGGGCCCGTCAAGCAGCTCATGCGGCACACCGGTCCGGCGCTCTCGGCCTTCAATGCCTGGGTGCTCACCAAGGGCCTGGAGACCATGGCCCTGCGCGTCAACCATTCCTCGGCCTCCGCCCTGCGGCTGGCCGAATGGCTCGAGGGACAGCCTGCGGTCAGCTGGGTCAAGTACCCGCTGCTGCCATCCCACCCGCAGTACCCACTCGCCGTGAAGCAGATGAAGGCCGGCGGGACGGTGCTCACGCTGGAGCTTTCGCCCTCGCCGGGACGCACCGCGAAGCAGGCCGCCTTCGCGCTGCTGGACGCGCTGCGGATCATCGACATCTCCAACAACCTGGGTGATGCCAAGACGCTCATCACGCATCCTGCGACTACGACGCACCGCGCGATGGGCCCGGAAGGCCGTGCGGCGATCGGGCTCAGCGACGGCGTGGTCCGGCTTTCGGTGGGCCTGGAGGACGTGGAGGACCTGATCCGCGACCTCGGCCAGGCGCTCAAGCAGGTCTAGCGCTCAAGCAGGTCTAGCGCTCAAGCAGGTCTGGGCCAACGCAGGTCTGGGCCAACGCGGGCGGGGTGGCCGGGAAGGCCCCGGTCCGAAAACCGGACCGGGGCCGGGACGCGGGCTAGAGGTTTGCCAGCAGGGCCTTCATTTCCTGGATTTCAGCTTCCTGGGAGGTCACGATTGCCTTGCTGAGGATGAGGGCTTCCGGGTTCTTGCCTTGGCTGCTTTCAGTCTTGGCCATCATCACCGCGCCCTCATGGTGGGCGATCATCCGGGTCAGGAACAGCTTGGCCGCATCGGTTCCCTGGGCGGCGTCGAGCTTGGTGAGATCGTCACCGCCCATCATTGCGTCGCCCATGCTGTGGCCGCCGGCCATCTGGGTGGGTTCGTTCCAGGTCTTGAGCCAGACCGTCATCTTTTCGATTTCGGGTGCCTGTGCAGCCTTGATCTTCGTGGCGAGTGCGGCGATCCGGGCGTCCATGCTCTGCTTCTTGAGCATCATGTCGCTCATTTCCACGGCCTGGGCGTGGTGCGGGATCATCTCCTGGGTGAACATGGTGTCTGCCGCGTTGTGGTCCGAGGCGGCGGGGGCCGGGCTGGACGACATGCCCATGCCGCCGCTCATGCCGGGCATGGTGCCGGCGGGTGAACTTCCGGAGTTGCCCGCGCAGCCGGCAAGGGCGATGGCGGCGGCGATGCCAAGGGCAGAAATGGTCAGGGTCTTCTTCATGGGGGTCAAGTCCTTCAATAGCCAAAATGGCGTTGTTGCACGCCTGCGGATGGCACGCCCGCGCCGGGGGAAAAATCCGGCCGGAACGTGTGGGGTAAGGAGGGGCGCCGGGCACCACACGGCAAGGCCCCGTCTTACGTCCGGCTGATGGACAGATCGCCCGGCGAAGGACTTGCGGGCAGATACGAGTAGGTCAGGATCGCGCCGCCGGCGCGCGCGTCCGGGTTGTGGAGCGACGCCGGAGCCATGCCGGGAGGGGGAGCGGCCAGGGAGCCCGCGGCCGCCGACGGCACGCAGGCCGGGTGCATCGACGCAGGATCGGTGCAGCTCGACTGGCACACACACGACGCCGATGGCAGGGCGGCCCTGCCGCTACCTGTCAGCCCGGGACCCGGACTGGTCGCAGGCGGCGGAGCCATCGCGTCATGGGCAGTTGCCCCGGCCCGCGGGGAATGGGCCGCGGGATCGGATGCGAAACTGTGTGCCGTCTGGGAGGACAACCCTGCGGGGTCCGTGGAGGAAGTCACCGCCGTCATGGCATGAGCGCCATGCATACCGGTCATGATGTGCATCCCTAGGAATCCGGCCATGACGGCAAGCAAGCCCACGAGCAGGAATCCGCGGCGAAGCGCGGCTGCGGCATGGTGCATGAACGCTGCGGCCATGGCATTCTCCCTCCGGACAGCAGTGATCGGATGTCGGACAGGCTAAGGCTACATGCCGGGTGTTGGCCGGGCCGTTGCCGGGACACGTGCTGCCGTGCCTAGCGGACCTCGATCACTCCCATCATTCCTTGGTCCTCGTGGTCCAGGATGTGGCAGTGGTACACGGAGCGGCCGGCGAAATCCTTGAAATTGATCCTGACTTTCACCTGTCCATTGGCGGGCACGTTGACGACGTCCCGCCAGAGGGGTGCGTCCGGGGTGGTGCCTCGTGCCTCGATGATCTGCATCGGCCAGACATGCAGATGAAAAGGATGGTCCATCGGGCTGGGATTTATCAGGGTCCACTCTTCCACTGTCTGCGCGGCCGCGGTGGTGTCGGTCCGGCTTGCGTTGAATTCGCGGCCGTTGATGGTGAAGCTCATCATGCCCATCCCCATACCCATGCCGCCGGCGGCGAAGGTCAGCTGCCTGTGCGCGGCAACGACCGCGTTCCTCAGGTCCGCCGGCGCAGGCTGAGTTGGCACCGCCGGTGGAGCCGGGGCCGGGGCGCCGGACACCGACAGCGTCGCCAGCACGATGTCCGCTGTGCCCTGGCCGCCGTTTGGCGCTGGCCCTGCCGGTCCCATCATGCCGGCCATGCCGCCACGGTTGTAGTAGGCAGCCCTGAGAGTGGCGTCGCCCGCGGCCGCTGTGACCAGGACATCCGCACGGTTGCCCGGCGCCAGCAGCAACTCGTCCACAGTCCCGGGCGCGGGGTAGCGGCCGGAGTCCATGCCGCGAAGCTGCATCTGCTGCCCATCCAGGCGCAGCCGCAGGTAGCGGGCCACGCAGGTATTCACGATGAGCCACCGCTCACGCTCGCCTGGCCGGGCGGAGAGTTTCGGGTTGCTTTGTCCGTTGACCAGGACGAGGTCACCTTCCCGGCCGGTCATTCTGTCCATCGGCGAGGCGTCGGCGACGGTCCCGGACCCGTCCAGGGTGATGTCGGAAATGACCATGACACGTTCCCGGCTGGTGGCCACGGGGTCAGGGTCCTCGACGATGATCGCGCCAAACAGGCCAGCGAATATCTGATCCGCCACCATGCCGTGATGGTGGGGGTGGTACCAGTACACGCCGGGCGGGTGGTCCGCGGGGAGGCGGTACTCGTAGCTGAACGAGTGGCCCGGCTGAACCACAACAAACACGTTGTCTCCGTTGCCCTGGGGAGAGACGTGGAGTCCGTGGACATGCAGGTTGGTCGGGACGGCCATGCTGTTGACCAGCTCGACGGCCAGCACGTCTCCACCCCGCAAGCGCAGGGTTGGGCCGGGTACTCCTCCGTTGTAGCCCAGCGCCGATGCCTGTTGGCCGCCGAGCCGCACCGAACCCGGGGAAGCCTCGAGCCGGACCTGCAGCCGTCCGCTGCTGCTGCGCAGCGCCTCCGGCTCAGTGAACTCAGCGCCCGCTACGGGGGAGAACCGGGAGCTCACCGTCCACCAGAGCCCGGCCCCGCCGGCGACGATGCCTGCCGTGCCGAGGCCTCCCAGCAGGAGCGCATCCCGGCGGCTCATTGGGCGCACTACTGGTCCTCGGCGAGAACCTTTAGCTGCTCACGGTATTGCTCCGCGGTCAGCTCACCCCGGGCAAAGCGTTCATCGAGGATCTGCCGGGCCCGGCTCCTGCCCGGGTAGGGCCCCGGCGGTCCCTGCATCCCGCCCTGACTCCCGCCTCCGGCAAACATGCGCACCGCGACCAATACCAGCAGCGCTATTCCAACGAGCAGGAGGCTGCCCCACAGCCACATCCAGCCCATATTCATGCCATAGCCCCACATCAAGACCGGCGCCCTTTCGCCTCAGACCATTGATATTCAGATTCTTTGGCCAGCCCTGGACCACCGGTAGAGTCCGAAGGCCTCCTCGCCGGGGAACCCCGTCGCCGTCGAGACCGTGGAAGGCCGTGCGGCCATCCGGTTCAGCCCCGGTGCAGCCGGTCCAGGGGCACGTTCCCGCCGAGCGGTTCCCCGGTGGCAGCCCCTTGGGTCGTCACCTCGACGGCCCGTTCGACGACGGCGGCCAGCCCGCCTTCCCGGTGAGGGCCCCGCTGCAGCTGCGAGCCGGTGCCCTCCGTCAGGATCCTGTCGACGCCTTCGCGCACCAGATCCAGCTCGCCCTGCTCCTCCAGCACGGGGGCCACAAAGTCCACGAGGGCCCAGACCACATCCGCGGCCGGGGCAGGGGTGAATGTTCCGAAGTCCAGGAGCTGTCCGCGGAGTCCGCAATTGCTGGCCTGCCACGCGGCCATCCGCAGCAGCAGCGTGGGCACCGGGGCGGGGTCGACGCCGTCGTTCCATTCCCGCGCCGCGGACTCCACGAGGGCGCGCACCAGCACGGCGATCAGCGCCGCGTCCTCGGCCCGCAGACAGACGTCGGCGACCCGGACTTCCACGGTGGGATGCAACCGGGCCAGCCGTGCATCGAAATAGACCATCCCCTCGTCCATGAGGACGCCGCTTTCCACCAGCCGGGTGACCAGCCGCCGGTAGACGGGCAGGCTGCCGAAGATCATGGTGGGGCCCGACCCCGGCCAGCGGTTCCACGCCTGCGTGCGGTAGCTTTCGAATCCCGTCTCCGCGCCGTTCCAGTACGGGGAATTCGCGCTGAGGGCGAGCAGCACTGCAAGCTTGTCGCGGATCCGGTCCATCACGGCCACGCCCTCCTCCGGGGACTCCACAAAGGTGTGGACGTGGAGGCCGCAGGTCAGCTGGTTCCGCACCGTGAGCCCGAAGCGTTCCTGCATGGTCATGTACCGCTGATTCGGTGTGAGGTGCGTGGCGGCGCCTTGGGGCGAGGTGGCCAAGGCTGCGACGCGGCCGCCATGCGCGCGGGCGGCCTGGTCCGCCCGGGCCCGGCTCTGCCTGAGCTGGCGGAGAAGGTCTGCGTAGTCCAGGCAGGGCCGCGTCTGGGTCTCAATCTGTTCGAGCTTGAGCTCGTAGCTAAAGTCGGCGCCCTCGTGGACCGGTTGCTGCCCTGGGAGAACTTGGGCGGCGTCCTGCCTCTTTGGCGGAACCAGGCTGGGCAGCATCAGGTCGGCGAGGGCAAGCAGCATCCCCGATTCGGGGTCCACTATCAGCAGTTCTTCCTCCACGCCGAATGTGCGCATGAATCTATTGTGCGTCACGATCCGCAGAAACGCCCCTACACCAACACGGGATCAGTCTGGGATCAGTCTTGGAAGTACTCGATCTTCGCGCCGATGGTGTTGAGCCGTTCGGCCAGGTCCTCGTAGCCGCGCTCAATGACATAGATGTTCCGCAGCTCCGAGACGCCGCGGGCCGCCAGCATGGCCAGCAGCAGGCAGGCGGCGGGGCGGAGGGCCGGCGGGCAGCCAACCTCGGCGGCACGCCACTTGGTGGGCCCGTTGACGTATATCCGGTGGGGATCGAGCAGCTGCACCTGGGCGCCCAGTTTGTTGAGCTCGGTCAGGTAGATGGCCCGGTTCTCGTAGACCCAGTCATGGATCATGGTCTGGCCGTGGGCGTTGGCGGCGATCACCGCGAAGAACGGCAGGTTGTCGATGTTCAGGCCGGGGAAGGGCATGGGGTGGATCTTGTCCTCCGGCGCCCGCAGCTCCGAGGGCTTGGTGGTGACGTCCACCAGGCGGGTGCGGCCGTTGCGGGCAAAGTATTCCCCGGAAACCTCGAGTCGCTGGCCCATCTGTTCGAGCGTGGCGAGTTCAATTTCCATGAACTCGATCGGGACGCGGCGGATGGTGACTTCCGAGTTCGTCACGATGCCGGCGGTGATGAGGCTCATCGCCTCGATCGGGTCCTCGGACGGGAAGTATTCGATGTCGGCGTCGATCGACGGGCGGCCGGTGATCTCCAGCGTGGTGGTGCCAACCCCCGCGATTTCCACGCCGAGCATCTGCAGGTAGAAGCAGAGATCCTGCACCATGTAGTTGGGGCTGGCGTTGCGGATGACGGTGGTGCCGCGGCGGTGGGCTGCGGCCATGATGGCGTTCTCGGTGACGGTGTCGCCGCGTTCGCTCAGCACGAAGGAGCGGTCATGACCGTCCGACGGCGGCGCCTGCACCGCGTAGAACCCGGATTTCGCCTCCACGCTCAGGCCGAACTGGCGCAGTGCCTGCATGTGCGGCTGCACGGTGCGGGTGCCGAGGTCGCAGCCGCCGGCGTAGGGCAGCCGGTAGGTGTCGGCCTCGTCCAGCAGCGGGCCCAGGAGCATGATGACGCTGCGGGTCCGGCGGGCCGCCTCCACATCCATGGATGCCAGGTCCAGGACCGCGGGGCGGCGGATCTGGAGGTCGTTCGCGTTGAGCCAGGTGCACTCGACACCGATGCTGGTCAGCACCTCCACGATCCGGTTGACTTCCTCAATCCGGGCCAGCCGGCGCAGCGTGGTGGTGCCGCGGTTGATGAGGCTGGCGCACAACAGCGCGACGCCGGCGTTCTTGCTGCTGTTGACGTCCACCGCGCCGGCGAGCGTGCGGCCGCCCTCGACACGGAGGTGGGTCATCTGGGGCCGGCCCACCTTGACGATGCTGTGTCCGACGATCGCCTCCAGGCGCTGGATCATCTTCAGGCTCAGGTTCTGCTTGCCCTGTTCCATCCGGGCGATGGCGCTCTGGCTGGTGCCGAGCTCGGCGGCGAGTTGTCCCTGGGTCCAGCCCTTCGCGCCGCGGGCTTCGCGGAGCAGGAGGCCTACGTGTTCAGCAGTCGGTTGAGTCATGTCCCGAAAATATCACGGATGATTTATTAACCCCCGGCATTCCCGCCGGAGTGCCGTTAATCTCACAGGGATACCCGCATCATGCGATAACCGGCGGCTTGCGGCGCGCCGCGGAGCCGGAAACAGTTGGCGGCGCGCTACTGGCGCGCGAGGAAAACGAGGTTCCAGGTGCCCGCGCCGAGGGCCGCTGCGACGGCGGCTGCCGCGATGCCCAGTCCGCCCAGCAGTACCCAGACGTCGAGTCCGCTGTACGTGGACGGCCTGGCCCAGGTCCGCGCCGCGCCGCCAAACCCGCGGGCCTCCATGGTCACCGCGAGCCGTGAAGCGCTCCGGATCGCCTGCACCAGCAGGCCGAAGCTCTGGCCCAGGGCGGCGCGGAACCGCTGGTAGGGGTTGCCGCTCGATCCCACGCCGCGGGCCCGCCGGGCCATGCCGATCGTCTGCCATTGCTCGGCCATGATCCCGACCAGCCGCATGGCGGCCAAGGTGCCCAGGACGAACCGGTGCGGCAGTTTTGCGTTCTGGGCCAGGGCGTCGGCAAGGTCTGTGGGGTCCGTGCAGCTCATCAGCAGCACCGCAGGCAGTGCGATCGCTAGCCCGCGGAGCATGAAGCCGATCCCCAGTTGCAGGGAACCGGCGCTGATGGACCAGATCCCGGCGTCGAGCAGGACGGATCCGGCGTCGGGCGCCAGGATGGCGGTGCTCCAGCCACCCAGCGCCGCCGCGAGGATCAGCGGCCAGCCGCGCTGCCACAGCAAGGCCAGGGTCAGGCCGGCCAGCGGCAGGAGCAGCAGTTCGAAGGCCAGCGCCACCGACGCCGAGACCCAGTCAATGGACAGCGCCAGGACCAGCGTGATCAGGGTGACCGCGGTGAACTTGGCGAGCGGGTTGGCGCGGGTCAGCAGCGCATGGTTGCCGCGCAGGCTCAGTGCGTCCCTCATGGCGAGGCCCCCTCCGGCAGCTCAAGATCCGGGCCGGGAGCATCCGCGGCGGCAGTTTCCCGCGGCCGGAGTCGGAGTTCGGTGCCGCCGAGGACGGCGCTGAATTCGGCGTCATGCGTCACGGAGACGACGGCGGTGCCGGCGTCGAGCAGCTCGGACAGGAACGAGGCGAGTTCGGCCCAGGTATTGGCGTCCTGGCCGAAGGTGGGCTCGTCCAGGACGAGCAGCTGCGGGTGCGCGGCCAGCACGGTGGCTACCGAAAGGCGGCGCTTCTCGCCGCCGGAGAGCGTGTAGGGGTTGGCCTCCACGAGTTCGCTGAGCCGCAGCCGTTCCAGCAGTTCGTCCACGCGGTCTGCGCCGTAGCCGAGGTGGCGGGGGCCGAACATGAGCTCGTCCAGGACCTTGCCGGTGACGAACTGGTGCTCGGGTTCCTGGAACACTGTGCCTATCCTGGCGATCAGCTGCTGGGCCTTCCACCGGTACGGATCGGTTCCGGCGTCACCGCTGAGCTTCGGCGCGGCCGAGACCGTTCCGGCAACGGGCCGCAGGAGGCCGGCCAGCGTCAGCGCCAGGGTGGACTTCCCCGCGCCGTTCGGTCCCGTGATGGTCAGGGCCTCGCCGGCGTGGACCTGGACGGAAACTCCGGACTGGACCGGACGCGGCGCGATCGTGCGGAAGCCGTCGCGCAGCCCGGCCCGCCGCGGCCGCGCGCGTGACACCGCGAGCCCGTCGGCCGCGAGCAGGAGCTGACCTGCGTCCCATGCCGGCAGCCGCAACCGCGTCGCCGGGACGTAGCCCGGCACCCAGACGCCCGCACCGATGAGCATGTCCCGCGCCTCGGCCAGGACCCGGTCCGGCGGTCCGTCAATCAGCACGGCGGAGTCCGTGGCGGACCCGGGCTGCAGCACCACGATCCTGTCCACCAGGTCTTTCCAGACCCCCACCCGGTGCTCCACGACCACCAGGGTGGCGCCGGTCTTGTCCAGGCAGCGGCCCACAGCGTCGCGGACCTCCAGGACGCCGGCGGGATCGAGGTTGGCGGTCGGCTCGTCGAGCAGCAGCAGCCCCGGCCGCATCGCAAGGATCCCGGCGAGCGCCAGCCGTTGCTTTTGTCCGCCGGAGAGTGCCGACGTCGGGTGGTCCAGCGGCAGCCGGCCCAGCCCGACGTCGTCGAGTGCCTCGCGCACGCGCGGCCAGATCTCCGCCGCCGGGACGGCGAGGTTCTCCGCCCCGAAGGCGACGTCGTCGCCGAGGCGGGAAAGCACCACCTGGGTTTCCGGGTCCTGCTGCACAAGCCCGGCGCGGCCGCGCTGCGCCCGTGGTGGGGCACCGTCGATCAGCAGGCTTCCGGTCTCGTCTGAGTCTTCGGAGTCGCCGGCCGGCCCCGAGGCGCCGGCCGCGCCGTCGCCCAGCACGCCGGCCAGGGCGTGGAGCAGCGTCGATTTGCCGGCGCCGGAGGGGCCCAGCAGGAGCACGCGCTCCCCCGGCCGGATGTCCAGGTCAAGGCCGCTGACGGCGGGCCGGGGCCTTCCAGCGTGCCGCCAGCCCCAGCCGCGGGCCGTGACGGCGGCCGGCCGGACGCCTGTTGAAGATCTCATGGGTGCTCTGCAGAGTTCAGGATAAGAGGGTTCTGGAGAAGCGATCAGGAGAAAACAGGCTCCGTGGCGGCCTTGCGGGAGGCAAAGGAGCCCAGCACTCCGGTCTTGGCCAGGCCGCGGGTGGCGAGCCAGGACAGTCCGCCGGCAATCACTGCGCCGGAGATTGTGGTGAAGGCGATGTAGGCGAGCTTGTCCCCGGCTGCGTAGGCGATGTTCCAGCCCCACGGCAGGAAGGAATCGTTGAGGCCGCAGAACAGGCCCGCGCCGGCTCCGGCGAGCAGGGACACCGGCAGGTTGAACTTCTTATAGAGGAAGGCCGCGAAGACCAGTTCCGCGCCGAGGCCCTGCAGGATGCCGGAGATCAGCACCGTGGTGCCGTACTGCGAGCCCATGATGAGCTCGCCCGTGGCCGCGACGGTTTCGCAGAAGAGCGCTGCGCCCGGCTTGCGGATGATGAGCATGCCCAGCACCGCCGGGATCATCCAGCCGCCGGCGTAGAGTCCGCTGAGCGGCGGGTAGAGCGCGTTGACCGGGACCGAAATGAGGTTCGCGCCCTGGGACCAGGCCCAGAAGATGACGCCGCCGGCAACGGCGATCAACGCGGCCACCACAATGTCCACCACACGCCAGGTGTAGTTGCGCCGGGCCGATGATGGGCCGGCGGAACCATGCTGTGCTGAAATATCTGTCATGTCGTCCTCCTGAGGAACAGGAGGGGAGGGTGCTCCGGCCGGCTTCGGCTTCCGCCGCCCTCCGCGCACCCTGAGAACTCGACTCCCTTGCGCCGGTACTAACCGGATCAGGTTCGAGGGTCTGCGGCTGTCCGCACTCTCAGCGCCCACCTAAGGTTTCCCCGGATTTTTCCGGTGATGCCCGACGGCGGCGCTCCCCTGTCGTAAATTGTTTCGCCCTTGTGGGCTGGCTCAGTTTACACCCGGAGGGCCGGGTTTTCAGCGGCGTGCCGTCACAATCCGGGACGGGGCAAAGCCGGTCTCCGCGGCCGGGAACGCCCCGCTTGGTAGAGTCGACGTGTCGGACACCCGGACCCGCCAGCGGGCGGCCTCGTCACCCACCGGAAAGCTGGATTATTTTGACGCAGACACCAGCCACACAAGATCCCTCCGGGGAATACGACCCTGACTCGAGGGAGCCGCAGCCGCAGGGATCCCTGGCGGTGCTCATCGGCCGGGTACTGGCCGAGATGGACGCGCTCCAGTTCGCGTCGTTCAGCAAGGACGACGCCCTGGACCTCGGGCTCCTCCTTGTCGAGCTGGGCAGGCAACGCTCGCTGCCCATCGCGGTCGACATCACCAAGGGCGAGCAGGTGCTCTTCCACGCAGCGCTGGACGGTGCCACGCCGGACAATGAGCGCTGGATCAACGCCAAGAAGCGGACCGCCATGCGGTACGAGGTCCCGTCCCTGCTGGTGGGCCTCCGGGCCCGCGCTGCCGGCGGAATGATCGAGGACAACGCCTGGTGGGACCAGACGGAGTTCGCCGCCCACGGCGGGGCGTTCCCCATTTACGTGCGCGGCACGGGCGCTGTCGCCGTCGTCACCGTCTCCGGCCTGCCCCAGAAGGCGGACCACGAACTCGTGGTCGAGGCCCTGCGGATGGTCCTCATACCGGAACGCTAGGCTAGGGAGAGACCCAGTTCCCGTCCCAAGGAGACCGAAGAATGAACATCATCATCAAGCTGCTCGGCACCGGCATCAGCCTCCTGGCCGGCTTTGCCGGCACCAAGCTGGTGGACACTATCTGGGAAAAGTCCACGGGCAACAAGCCGCCCAAGGGCCACGACGACGACGTCCCCACCACGCTGCGCTCGGCCCTGACGTTCGCCCTGATCTCCGCATCGGTCAGCGCCATCATCCAGGTGCTCGCCAACCGCGGCACCCAGCGCGCGATCACCCGCTTCGCCAAGACCCAGGACATCGTCTGACCGGACTCGACTAGCGGCGGCGCCGGTCGAAGCGTCGGTCGATGTGCCGGGCTGCCGCGCCGGTCACCGAACGGGCTCAGCGGCCGGCTTCGTCGTCGTCCACTCCGTGTTTGGCCGCCTGCTGGCCCGCTGCCTGTTGAACTATGGCTTCGAGCTCGTCGGAGCTCAGCAGTTCCGGATGCAGGTGCTTGGTCCGGTAGCCGGCCCGGCCCACCATGTGGGCCGACACGGGGACGGTGAGCAGCTGGAAGAGCCAGGCCACCACCAGGACGGGCCACACCCACCAGCTGCGCATCTGCAGGCCAAGCGCCGCCAACAGCAGGAACAGGCCGAGGACCTGCGGCTTGGTGGCGGCGTGCATCCTGCTCATGAGGTCCGGGAACCGCAACAGACCGATCGCGGCGCCGAGTGACATGAGCGCGCCGGTCACCATGAACACGGCGGAGACGGCATCGATCACTGTTTCAGGATTCACGGACGCTCTCCCTTCTCTCAGCCACGAACCGGGCCACAGTGACCGAGCCGACGAACCCGATGAGGGAAATCGCAACGAGCAGCATCAGGTTGTTGAGGTGCCGGTTGACGGCCATGTCGATGCACAGGGCCGCCCCAAAAATGGCCAGCAGCACGTCGGCGGCGAGAACCCGGTCCAGCAGCGAGGGGCCCCGCCCGATCCGGACGATCGCCCCCGCGGCGGCCAGGGAAAGTACGACGGCGGTCACCGTCAGGACGGTCTGCATCATGCGGCGATCTCCTGTGTGAGGGCGGACAGTTCGTCTTTGGTCCCCATGATCCTGATCAGCCCGGCCTCGGTGTCCCGGACCTCCTTGCGCAGCTTGGCCGCGTCCTCGGCATTGCGGACGTTGATGCCGTGGATGTAGAGCGTGGACGTTGACCTGTCCACCTCCACCACGAGGGATCCCGGAATCAGCGAGATCACATGCCCGGTGGCAGTGACCAGGAGGTCGGAATGGCTCCGGAGCGGCACGGCGACAATGGCGCTGACCACGTTGGGGCCGCGGACCACGGCGAGGTACAGGACCTGGAAGCTTGCCGCGACGACCTTTCCGAGGAAGATGAGGGCGAAGGGCACGGCGCGGAGCACGTTGAAGCGGCCGCCGAGCTCCACGGGGGGCAGATAGAAGATGCGCGCCACAAGCACGGCGATGAGGGCCCCGAAGAGGAGATTGCCCGGGCTGAAGTTCTGCCACAGCGCGCCCCAGACAAAAACGAGCCACACCAGCAGCGGCAGTTCCTGGCGCAGCGAGATCCTTTTCCGGTTCATTTGCCGCCACCCTGCAACTCGCCCTGCCCGGGCTGGGCCGCCGGAGGCACCGGCGGCACCGGCGCGTCCTCGCCAAGCACGGCCTGGATATAGGAGGACCTGTCCAGCATCTCCCCGGCGGACTGGTCGGCCACCCTGAACAGCGGCCCGGCGAAGACTGTCAGGGCCACGCCAAAGACCACCAGGCCCAGGGTGGAGCCCACCATGGTGCGGGGCAGCAGGGTCACGTTCGTCCTCCCGGCCCGGTCCCCGGTGGCGGAGTCGGCCGGTGCCGCCAGGAGCACCGGATCGGGGTGCTCAGCGTCCCCGGGCTTGCGCCAGAACGCCCGGTTCCAGACCCTCGCGATCGCCAGCAGGGTCAGCAGGCTCGTCAGCACGCCGCCGATCACCAGGGCGTAGGCCAGCGGTGTGCCCAGTTCGACGCCTGCCTGTAGCAGCCCCAGCTTGCCCAGGAAACCCGAGAACGGCGGGATTCCGGCCAGGTTCATGGCGGGAATGAAGAACAGGACCCCCAAGACCGGGGAGAGCTTGGCCAGCCCGGCCACGCGGTCCATGGATGAGCTGCCGCCGCGGCGTTCAATCAGTCCGGTCACCAGGAACAGGCTGGTCTGGATGGTGATGTGGTGGGCCACGTAGAACACCGCGGCGCCCAGGCCGGCCACCGTGGACATGGCCAGGCCGAACACCATGTAGCCAATGTGGCTGACCAGCGTGAAGGACAAGAGCCTCTTGATGTCGCTTTGGGCCAGGGCGCCGAGGATACCCACCACCATGGTCAGCAGCGCCGCGACCATCAGCGGGGCGTTGAGCGCATCCCCCGGGAAAAGCAGCGTCTCCGTGCGGACCATCGCATACACGCCCACCTTGGTCAGCAGCCCGGCAAACACCGCGGTGACGGGGGCCGGTGCAGTGGGGTAGGAGTCGGGGAGCCAGAAGGACAGCGGGAAGACGGCGGCCTTGATGCCGAAGGCCACCAGCAGCATGACGTGCAGCAGCGTCCGGGTGCCTTGGTCGAGGTCCCCGAGCTTGATGGCGAGATCCGCCATATTGATGGTTCCGGTGGCGCCGTAGACCATGGCGATCGCGATCAGGAACAGTACCGAGGACACGACGGAAACCACCACGTAGGTCACGCCGGCCCGGATGCGCGGGCCCGTGCCGCCGAGGGTGATGAGCACGTAGCTGGCCGTCAGCAGAATCTCAAAGCCGACGTAGAGGTTGAAGAGGTCTCCGGAGAGGAAGGCGTTCGACACCCCGGCCACGAGGATCAGGTAGGTCGGGTGGAAGATCGAGACCGGCGCGTCGCGGTCGCCGTCGGCCATGCCCTGTCCCGTTGCGTAGATCAGCACCGCAAGGCTCACGGTCGAGGACACCACGAGCATGAGCGAGGAGAACTGGTCCACCACCAGCACGATGCCCCAGGGCGGCAGCCAGCCGCCGATGTCCACCGCGGCCGTCCCGCCTTCCCAGACGGAGGCCAGCAGCCAGCACTCCAGCAGCAGGGTCAGGGTCAGGACGGCGATGCTGATCGCGCGCTGGGCCCGGGTGTGATGGATGAGCAGGAACGTCAGGGCGGCGCCCAGGATGGGGAGTACGACGGCGAGCGGGGCAAAGCTGGTGATGTTCACTCTTCGCCTCCTTCCGGGCTGGGGTCAACGTTCAGGGAACCGGGCTGCTCTTCAGAGGCGGCCTTGTCGGCCCGCACGGGGCGGTCACCGGACATGACCGCGGCCGTGCCGCCCCCTGTGCCGGGAGCGGGAGCGGAGGCTGTGGCCTTGTCTATGGTTCCGGCGCCGTCGGAGCCGACCATGGCCAGCGGGAACTCTGACGTCTCGGCCGGGATCACGGAGTCGTCCTCGGCATCGAAGCTGGGCGTTTCTGCGACGCGGCGGTCCTCGGCGTCGTCCTGGATTTCATCCTGGCGGGCCAGGACCCAGGTGCGGTAGATGATGCCCAGCATAAACGCCGTGACGGCGAAGGAGATCACGATCGAAGTCAGGATCAGGGCCTGCGGCAGGGGGTCGTTGTAGTCCCCCGCCGGGGTGTCCTTGTCGAAGATCGGCGCCAGCCCGGCGTAGCCGCCGGTGGCGAGGATCAGCAGGTTGGTGGCGTTGGCCAGCAGCATGAGGCCCAGCAGGACCCGGGTGAGGCTGCGTTCGAGGATCAGGTAGATGCCGCAGGCGTAGAGGGCGCCCATGACCGTCAGCAGGGTCAGGTTGACGCTCATGTTCTCCCCCTGGAAGTGGTTTCGGCGTCGTCGGCCTCGACGGGGGCCCCGGCGGGGACTCCGCCGCTGTCCTCGTCTTCGGAGGGCTCGGCGGGCTCTTCGAAGTGCTCGTCGATTTCCGCACCGAGGCTGCGCAGCACGTCCAGGACCAGTCCGACCACCACGATGTACACACCGATGTCGAAGATGGTCGAGGTGACGAACTTGATGTCACCGAAGACCGGTAGCCACAGCTCCACGATGGCGCTCTGGAACACCTGGCCGCCCAGCAGCAGCGGAGTCATTCCGGCGGCCGCCGCCGTGGCCAGGCCGATCCCCAGCAGGGTGCCGGCGCCGACGGGCGTGGCTTCGCGGAGTTCGAAGCGGCCGCCTGCCAGGTAGCGGATGGTCAGGGCGAGGCCGGCGGTGAGGCCACCGGCGAAGCCACCACCGGGCAGGTTGTGGCCGGCGAGGAGCAGATAGAGGGAGAACACGATGATCGAGTGGAAGATGAGGCGGGTGACCACCTCGAAGATGATCGAGCGGCGTTCGGGTGCCAGGGTCCGGCCGGCCACCAGCCAGGCGTCGCGCGTCGCGGCAGCAAACCGCCGGTTCATCGCCAGGGCGGCATCATCCCTGGTGCTGCCCCTGGCTCCGGTCCGCCGGCCCACGGTCCCTTCCTCGACCGACGCGGACGTCTGGAGGCGGTCGCCGCGGCCCCGGACGAAAATAAGGCTGGCCACGCCGGTGGCGGCCAGGGCAAGGACGGAGATCTCGCCAAAGGTGTCCCAGGCCCGGATGTCCACCAGGGTCACGTTGACGACGTTGAGGCCGCCGCCGCCTTCATAGGCCAGTTGCGGGAACTGCAGGGAGACCGGCGCTGCCACCCGGGCGCCGAGGGCGTAGATGGCCACGAAGATCATGGTGACGCCGAAGGCCAGGCCGATCACCACGCGGATGACCCGGTATCTGCCGCCGGTGCGGTCCCGCAGCCCCGGCGGAAGGCTCCGCATGGCCAGCACGAACGCCACCAGGATGATGGTTTCGACCAGCATCTGGGTCAGGGCAAGGTCCGGGGCCCCCTGCAGCGCGAACATCAGGGCAATCCCGTAGCCGGTGACGGACACCATCAGGACGGCCAGGAACCGTTTGTTGGCGCGCACCGCGGCCAGCGCCCCGATCACGATCCCGGCGCCGGCCACCAACTGCAGCGGCGCACCGGGATCGATGAAATACAGACCCTCCGGCAGCGGCTTGTTGGCCATCAACAGCGCCGTCAGCGGCAGGACGAACGCCACGGTCAGGATGACGGAGAGGTAGAAGAACAGCGAGCCTCGCTGGGTGCGGCCGGTGATCCAGACCGCGGCGTCGTCCAGGGCGCCGATCGTGTGCTGGTAGGCGCGGTCGCTGTCGATCCAGCCCGGCACCAGTGCCTGCAGCCGGGCCACGGCGTTGCGGCCGTAGAACATGGCCAGGCCCAGGACGAACGTCACCGCGGTCAGCCCCAGGGCCGGGGTGATGCCGTGCCACAGCGCCAGGTGCCCGGGCGAGGACGTGGAGCCGTCCACAAACAGCTCCGCATAGGGCTGGATCCAGCCGTCCACGGGGGCGGGCCATAGTCCGTAAAGGACCGTGAGGAGGCTCAGGATCGCAGGCGCGGCCAGGAAGGCGGGTTTGATCGGTTTGAAGGACGTGGGCTCCACGCCGGGCTTGACAGCGAAGGCGCCCCACATGAACCGGGCGCTGTAGGCGAAGGTCAGGACGGAGCCCAGGACCACACCTCCCAGCAGCCAGGGCCCGGTCCCGGACTCCGAGCTGTATTGGATGAAGGCCTCGTACACCGATTCCTTGGCGACGAAGCCGGCCAGCGGGGGTACGCCCGCCATCGAGGCCGCGCCGATCGCCGCGACGATCGCCAGTGCCCGGGCCGAGCCGTAGACGCCGGAGAGCTCGCGGATGTCCCGGGTCCCGGCCTGGTGGTCGATGATTCCCACCACCAGGAAGAGCGTGGCCTTGAACAGCCCGTGCGCCAGGAGCAGGGCTAGCCCGGCGAGCGCCGCCTCGGGGGTGCCCAGGCCCACCACCATGATCATGAAGCCCAGCTGGCTCACGGTGCCGTAGGCGAGGATGAGCTTGATGTCGGTCTGCCGCAGGGCCCGGTAGCCGCCCACCAGCATGGTGGCCAGGCCCAGGCCGAGGACGATCGGCAGCCAGGGCGCGGTTTCCGCGAATCCGGGGGCCATCCGGGCAACCAGGTAGATCCCGGCCTTCACCATGGCCGCGGCGTGCAGGTACGCGCTGACGGGTGTGGGGGCGGCCATCGCGCCGGGGAGCCAGAAGTGGAACGGCACCAGGGCGGATTTGGTGATCGCACCGATCAGGATGAGGACGACGGCGGCGCTCACGGCCCCGCCCGCGGGGCCGGCGACAAGGGCGGGTGCCTCGTCCACGATGGCCTGGATCCGGTAGGTTCCGGCCGTCGAACCGAGGATGATGAGCCCCACAAGCATGGCCAGCCCGCCGGCGGTGGTCACCACCAGCGCCTGCAGCGCCGAGCGCCGAGCGGAGAGCCGGGTGCGGGCGTAGCCGATCAGCAGGTAGGACAGCACCGTGGTCAGTTCCCAGAAGATGAACATCAGCAGGAGGTCATCGGCGGTAACGAGGCCGAACATCGCACCTGCGAAGGCCAGGAGCTGGGCCCCGAAACCGCCGAGGTACTCGTCCTTGTTCTCGAAGTAGCGGGCGCAATAGACCAGCACCAGCGCACCCACTCCCAGCACCAGCAGGGACATGACCCAGGCCAGGGCGTCCATCCGGAACGCGAGATCGAGCTGCAGCCCGGGAATCCAGGGCACCACTTCCGTGATCGCCCCGTCTGGAACTGAATACACTGCCTCATGCTGCAGGAGCAGCCAGATAAAGGAGGCCGCGGGGACCGCGGCCAGGGCGAAGAACGAATTCCTGCCAAACTTTCGGAACAGCAGCGGGGCCACAGCAGCCACCGCAAAGTGCACGGCAAGGACTGTGATCACTGGTATCTCCGCAACGTCAGAAAAGTCGATTGTCAGCAAGTTGGAGCAGGCGGGTCATTTGTTAGGTTCGGTGCCGACAGTTTACCAAGCGTGTACAAATTCTTTTGGCAGGGACACCGGCCGCTGAACAATTCGAAGCCAAAGCGGCGCCGGAGCTTACCAATGCCGGGCAAAACCCGCCGGAGACCCTGCACGCTGCCCCGCGGAGGAGACCCTGGGCAGTTACCATTCAGGCTATGAATACTGCCGCCGCCCCAGAGGCAATGCGCCCCTCGGAACTGGAATCGGGAAGCCCTGTCTCGCACAGGGGCCGGGTCCTCGCGTGGGCCGCGTGGGACTGGGGTTCGGCTGCCTTCAACGCCGTCATGACAACGTTTGTTTTCACCGTCTACCTGACCTCCAAGGCATTCGGCGGGGAGGACCAGGCCTCGGCGGTCCTGGGCGCCGCGCTGGCGGCCGCCGGTGTGGCCGTCGCCCTCCTGGCCCCGGTCACCGGGCAGCGCTCGGACACCGGGGGCCGGCGGAAGCTGTGGCTGGGAGTCAACACGGCCGCCGTCGCGCTCCTGACCGGGCTGTGCTTCTTCGTCTTTCCCCGGCCCGACTTCCTGATCCTCGGCGTCACGCTGATAGCACTGGGCAACGTCTTCTTCGAATTTGCGGGGGTCAACTACAACGCCATGCTCACCCAGATCTCCACCCCGCACAACATCGGCAAGGTCAGTGGCTTCGGCTGGGGAATGGGGTATCTCGGCGGCATCGTGGCGCTGCTGATTGTGCTCCAGCTCTTTGTCCAGCCCAGCTTCGACTGGTTTGGCGCCTCCACCGCGGACAGCCTGAACATCCGGCTGGTGGCAGTGTTCTCGGCCCTGTGGTTCTTCATCTTTGCCCTGCCGGTGCTGTTTGCGGTGCCGGAGCTGCCACGCTCCGAGCGGGGCGCAGGCATTGGGTTCCTCGCCTCCTACGGCCTGCTGGTCCGGCGTATCAAGGCGATCTACCGGACCAGCCCGCACACCATCTACTTCCTTCTCGCGAGCGCCATCTTCCGGGACGGGCTGGCCGCGGTTTTCACCTTTGGCGGGATCATCGCGGCCGGCACCTTTGGCTTCGAACTCAAGGACGTCATCTTCTTCGCGATCTTCGGAAACGTCGTGGCGGCCGTCGGCGCCATCCTCGGCGGCTTCCTGGATGACAAGATCGGGCCGAAGTCCGTGATCATCGCGTCCCTCGCCGGCCTGCTGGTGGCGGGCACGGCAATCCTGGTCCTCGGCAACGGGAGCTACGAGTTCTTTGGCATGGCCTGGGCCGGGACCACCACATTCTGGATTTTCGGCCTGCTGCTGTGCCTCTTCGTGGGACCGGCCCAGTCGTCCTCCCGCGCCTACCTCGCCCGGCTCGCCCCGCACGGCGAATCCGGCGAGCTCTTCGGCCTCTACGCCACCACGGGCCGGGCCGTGAGTTTCCTCGCCCCCGCCCTTTTCACCCTGTGCATCACAGTCGCCGCTCCCTTCGTGGAAGCCGGCGAGGCCCAGCGCTGGGGCATCCTCGGCATCATGGTGGTGCTGCTCGCGGGCCTGCTCGTGCTCCTGCCGGTCAAGGCCCCCGACCAGACCGAAATCGCGGTGGTCCCCGAGGCGTGAGGCGGCCGAAAAGCCGGTTCGCGCACTAGGCTGATCATATGAACGTGGATGAGACGGACCTCCCCGGCCTCGGCCGGCGCAAGGACTTCATGACTGCCTCCGGACGCCGGATCGGCGTGGTCGAATACCGGGAGGGCCAGACAGAACTCATCGTCTCGACCTGGGACGATCCTGACACCTGCCAGGCCTCCGTCCCGCTGACCGCGGACGAGTCCGCCACCCTGGGCAACCTCCTGGGCGGCCAGCGCCTTGCAATGAAACTCTCCGAAGCCCACCGGGAAATTCCCGGCATCGTCACGCGCCAGTTCTCGATCAGCGCCGAGTCCCCCTTCCAGAACCAGCCGATGGGCAAAGCGTGCATCCGGACCCGCAGCGGGGTCTCGATCGTGGCCATCATGCGCGAAGGCGAGGTCCTGCCCTCCCCGGGACCCGACGTCGTCCTTCACCCCGGTGACCTCCTCGTTGCGGTGGGAACGCAAGAAGGCCTGGACACGGCGGCCGGCATCCTGCGCAACGGATAAGCGGCATGGATCCGCTCGCCCTGACCCTGATCGAGCTGGGGGCCGTCGTCTTCTGTCTCGGCCTGCTGGCCAGACTGGCCGGGCGGATCGGCATGTCGCCCATCCCGCTCTATCTGGTGGGCGGGCTGTTCTTTGGGGCCGGCGGCCTCGTCAAACTC
Source organism: Arthrobacter sp. LAR12-1-1.1 (assembly GCF_040676555.1). Lineage (NCBI taxonomy): Bacteria > Bacillati > Actinomycetota > Actinomycetes > Micrococcales > Micrococcaceae > Arthrobacter > Arthrobacter sp. LAR12-1-1.1. Next base: position 162,879 of record NZ_JBEGIG010000078.1, read on the forward strand.
GAAGGCATGCACGAGTTCGCCCATCTTTCCGCCGAGATCGGCGTGATCCTGCTCCTGCTTATGCTTGGACTGGAATATACGGCAACCGAACTCGTCACCGGGCTGCGGCGGTCCTGGCAAGCCGGCATCCTCGATCTGCTGCTCAATTTCCTGCCCGGCGCAGGGCTCGCGGTGATGCTGGGATGGGGCGTCGTGGGGGCGATGGTGATGGGCGGCGTCACCTACATTTCTTCCTCCGGGATCGCGGCCAAGGTGATTACCGATCTCGGCCGGATCGGCAACCGGGAAACCCCGGTGGTCCTGTCCATCCTGGTCTTCGAGGACCTGGCCATGGCCGTGTACCTGCCGGTCCTGACCGCCACCCTGGCCGGCGTCAGCTTGCTGATGGGCCTGCAGACCGTGGGCATCTCCCTGGCCGTCGTCACCCTGGTCCTGGTGGTGGCCCTGCGGCACGGGCACCACGTGTCCAAGGCCGTGCACAGCGAGAACTCCGAGGTGTTCCTGCTCAACCTGCTGGGCGCGGCGCTTCTTGTGGCGGGGCTCGCCGCCGCCATGCAGGTTTCCGCGGCCGTCGGAGCGTTTATGCTCGGTATCGCGATTTCCGGCGCCACGGCCCACAGCGCCACCCGTGTCCTGGAACCGCTCCGTGACCTCTTCGCGGCGATCTTCTTCGTTGTCTTTGGCCTCAACACAGACCCCCGGTCCATCCCGCCGGTCCTTGGCTGGGCCCTGTTGCTGGCCGTGGTGACGGCAGCCACCAAGATGATCACCGGGTTCTGGGCCGCCAAACGGGCCGGAATCGGCGTTCCCGGCCGTTACCGTGCGGGGGCCGCCCTGATCGCGCGAGGCGAGTTCTCGATTGTCATCGCCGGCCTGGCTGTCGCCTCCGGCGTGGTGCCCTCGGATCTGGCAGCCCTCGCCACCGCCTACGTCCTGATCATGGCGATCGTGGGGCCGCTGGCCGCCCGCTTCGTGGAGCCGCTGGTCCGGGTCCTGCGCCGTCCGGTGAGGGGACCCGCGTTCAGGACCTCCGGCCCGGCGTGAGGCTGCCGCCGGTACGAGCCGCGGCGCTGGATGTCGGCGTCAGATTACAGCGCCTGAAATGGGCTAGATGTCGGTGAGGTGGAAATTCAGGTGGCTGCGGCTGGCAGTGGGACCGCGCTGGCCCTGGTAGCGGTTGCCGTATTCCCCCGAACCGTAGGGGTGCTCCGCGGCGGAGGACAGCCGGAAGAAGCACAGCTGGCCGATCTTCATGCCCGGCCACAGCTTGATGGGCAGCGTGGCCATGTTGGACAGTTCCAGCGTGACGTGGCCGGAGAATCCGGGATCGATGAAGCCTGCCGTCGAGTGCGTCAGCAGGCCGAGCCGGCCAAGGGAGGACTTGCCCTCGAGGCGGGCCGCGATGTCATCCGGCAGCGTCACGGTCTCGTAGGTGGAGCCAAGGACAAACTCCCCCGGGTGCAGGATAAACGGCTCGCCGGACTCCACTTCCACCAGGCGGGTCAGCTCGGGCTGCTCTTCGGCCGGGTCGATGTGGGCGTATTTGTGGTTATCGAACAGCCGGAAGAACTTGTCGATCCTGACGTCCACGGAGGACGGCTGGACCATGGCGGGGTCGAACGGTTCGAGGACAATCCGCTCGGAGTCAATTTCGGTTCGAATGTCGCGGTCAGAGATCAGCACAGGTTCAAAAATACCGCACGGCGCCCTGCCGGGCCGCACGGACGGACGCAGCCGCCCAGTGTGACATCCCCGGGGCGTCTGCACCCAGACGTCTATTCCGCGGCAGGCATATCTTCGAGGAGGGACTTGAGCCGTTCGAGCTGGCCCACCTCGGCCTTCATCCGCCGGCGGAACGGGCTGGTCATCCGGACCATGAATCCCTTGGGCTCGTAGTTCAGGGCGAAACGGACGCGGGTACTGGGACCCTCCGTGCTCAGGTAGTAGCCGCCGTGCGGCCGGGCAGGGCCGACGAGGACCTGGTACTGGATCTCCGCGCCCGTCCGGGCCGCGATGATTTCGAAGTCCGCGGCCACGGGACGTCCGCCGGGCCCTGCGACCGTCTGCCGGTACACAGCACCTTTGGCACCGGCGGCGCCGGAGAGCAGTTCCACGCTCCTGACCCCTTCCCGCCACAGCGGCAGATGGACCGGGTCCAGGAGGAAGTTGTACACGCTCAGGGCGTCACGGTGGATGATGACGTCGTACTCTGCGAATGCCACGAAAATCCTTGCTCGGCGGACGGCAAATGGGCGTAGCCCGCTTCCCCCGAACTGCAGCTAACCATTTCAGGATAGACAGCAAGGCCCGCCCCGCGCGGCTGCGGGACGGGCCTTTATCGAAGAGTTATCGCCCCCGGACTGCATCCAGGCTGCGTGTCGCTCAGTGACTGCTTCGCAGGGGCTGCTACAGGGACTACTTTTCGGTTAGCTTCGGCACCGAGAACACCACAATGGCCCCGATCACGGCGAACGCTGCGAACATGTAGAAGTTGAGCTGCCAGCCGAAGGCCATCCCGGCAATCAGCCCGCCGATCAGCGGCCCGCAGATGGCGCCGATGCGTCCGATGCCCAGGGACCAGCTCAGGGCGGTGGCACTCAGGGACTGCGGGTAGTGGGTGGCGCAGTAGCCGCCCACCAGGATCTGGGTTCCCACCGAGCCGAGGCCGGCGAAGGCGACAATGACGAGCAGCATCGCCAGCGGCAGCTGGAGGCTCAGCATGAGGATCGCCACGAAGGCCAGGATGAAGGAGCCGGTGACCACCTTGCGGATGCCGATCTTGTCCGCCAGCACGGAGGCGCTGATGGAGCCGACTATCGCGCCGGCGTTGAGGACCAGCAGGAACGTCAGGGCATCCCCGAGCTGGAAGCCGGCCTGGCGCATGATCTGCGGAAGCCAGGTGTTCAGCCCGTAGACCAGCAGCAGCCCGCAGAAGTTCGCGAGCGCAAACAGGACGGTGGAGCGGAGCCACTTGCGGGTGAACAGGGTCTTCATGGCTGACTTCGGCGCCTCGGCACCGGTCTTGACGTCCTCTGCGGTGACGATGTCCGAGTAGACCAGGCCGTAGCGGTCCGCGGTGGCCCTGGCTTCTTCGATGCGCTGTTTGCGGGCCAGGTACGCCACCGATTCGGGCAGGACCTTCCAGGCGACGGGGAGCAGGGTGAGAAGAGGCAGGGCGCCGATGGCGTACATCCAGCGGAAGTCGATGTGCGGCAGGAGGTTGATGGCAAGCAGCGAGGCGCCGACGCCGCCCACGGAGTACCCGCTGAACATCACCGCGTTGGCGATCTGGCGGCGCTCCTTGCGGGCGTATTCGACCGTCAGCGCAATGCAGGTCGGCACAATGCCCCCCAGGCCCAGGCCTGTCAGGAACCGCAGGAAGCCGAACACCTCGGCGGACGGCGCGAAGGCCGTGAGCAGCATGCAGATGGAGAACCACGCGATGCAGGCGAGCATGATGCGGCGGCGGCCCAGCTTGTCTGTCAGGATGCCGACCGAGAGCGTGCCGACCAGCATGCCCACCAGGGCGAGGCTGCCGATCAGGCCGGCCTGCGCGGGGGTGACGCCCCATTCCTGGAATTTCAGGATCGTGGGGACGGTGGATCCGTAGACCACCAGGTCGTAGCCATCAAAGACGATGGCCAGGAAACACAGGATGAGGACGGCGTGGCCCTTCCAGCGGGTCGTGGCCTCGTTGCGCAACTCAGTCGACATTGACTGCGTCATGGATCTACCTCTCGTTGAGATTTCATGGGGATTTGTGCGGTGGCTCACATGCTGTGCCCACTGTGTCACGCTTTGATTCCGACAGTAAACAAGTCAGTATATATCGTTTACGTAACGATCGTCAGGTATTATCCGGCCGGCGTCAGTGGCCCTTGAACGCCTCGGCGAGCCACCAGGCGCCGCCGTCGGACGAGATCTTGGCATCGATGACCAGCGGGCGGGCGGGCCTCTCGCGCACCCAGGCGCGGACCTCCTCGAGATCCGCCACGCTGCGGACCGTCACTGCGTCCGCGCCGAAGCCCCGGGCGATCGCGGCGATGTCCGTGTCCGGGAAGGTCACGGTACTCAGATCGACGGCGGGGCCGACGGCGGGACCGTTACCGTCCGCAGCTCCCGCGCCAAAGTGGTGGACTTCCGCCCCGTAGCCTGCATCGTTGTAGATGATGCAGACGAGCGGCAGCTCCAGCCGGACGGCGGTCTCCAGTTCGCTGATGCCCATCAGGAAGCCGCCGTCCCCGGCACCGAGCACGGGCAGCCGGTCCGGCCGGGCCAGCGCAGCCCCGATCGCGGTGGAGAGCCCGAGACCGATCGACTGGAAGGCCTGCGTGAAGCAGAACCCGAACTCGTCCGGGACCTTCAGATAGGTGCTGGGATAGCCCATGAAGTTGCCGGAGTCGATCGAGACGATCCGCTCCGCCGGCAGGATGGCGTCCAGTTCGCGGCTCAGCTCCCGCGGATCGATCCGTCCGCCGCCGGAGAGGTCCGGCGTTTCGACGTCGTTCCAGCGCGAGCGTTCTGCGATGGCCGCCGCGTTCCGCGCGGTGCGGTACCGCTGCGCCGGGGCCGGCTGGAGCGTCCGCAGCTCCGTGAGGACATCCGCCGCTGTCAGCGCGGCATCCCCCACCACGCCCAGGCCGATGGGCCGGTTGGCACCAAGCGCGGAGTCCTCGACGTCGACCTGGGCCACGGCGGTCCCGTCCGAGATCAGGTGGCCGTGCCGCATGGTCCACATGTTCAGGGCGCAGCCCCAGCCGACGATCAGGTCGGCGCCCTGGATCAGCTCGGCGCTCAGTGGTGAGGAGAATCCGCCCGAGATCCCGAGGGCGAACTCCTCGTTGTGGAACAACCCGTTCGCCACCGCGGACGTGGCCACGAGGGCACCGGCGTGGGCGGCAAGGCTGAGCAGTTCCTCCCGCGCATTCCTTGCCCCGCGGCCTGCCACAAAGACCGGGCGCTCCGCGGCGTTGATCAGGTGTGCCAGGCGCCGGACGCTGGGGGCGGCGGGGCGGACCGGCTGGGCTTCGGCGACGGCGGCCGGGTGCGCTGCCGCCCGTGCGCTTGCCGGCGCCGGGGCGGACTGGACGTCGAGGGGCAGGTTGAGCACCACGGTGCGGCGTTCGTTCCGGGCGGTGCGGAAGGCCCGGAGGGTGTCCGCGACGGCGGTGGCCGGGGAATGGATCCGCTCGCTCACGGCTCCGACGCTGCGGGCGAGGGCGTCCTGGTCGATCTTGAAGTTGGAGCGGACAGCGGATCCCTGGGTGTCGGCCGTCAGCACGATCAGCGGCGTGCGGCTCTTGGCGGCTTCCCCGATCCCGGTGACGGCGTTGCTCAGCCCGCAGCCCTGGTGTGTGCTCACGACGCCCACCCGGCCGGACATCCGGGCGTAGGCGTCGGCCATTGTGGCGGCGCCGCCCTCGTGCCGGGCGGCGGTGAAGGGCACCCCGGCCAGGCGCAGGGCGTTGGTCACCTCGAAGTTGCCGCTGCCGACGACGCCGAAGACATGCCCGACGCCGAGCTCCGCCAGGGTCCGGCCCACCAGCTGGGCGACCGTCCCGGCTGCCTGCTGCGCCGGAGCCCCGTCTGTGTCCCGGGCCGTGTCCCGTGCCGCTTCGACGGGCTCGCGGGAGGCTTCAAAGGTGCCGGGGGAAATGTGTGAAGCTACTACCATGGACTTACCTTCCATTGAGTAATGCACCGGTTGAGTACTGCACTGGTTGAGTGCCGCACTGCTGCTGACTGCTCTTCGAACTTCCAGGCGGCATCCATGAACCCCACCCAGTCCCTTCCGTGCACGGCCACGACGGCGACTCTGGAACGGACCATCGAATGGGTGGATACGGATGCCGCGGGGCACCAGCACAATTCGGCGGTGCTCCGCTTTGTTGAGGCCTGCGAGGCCAAGTTGTTCCGGGACCTGGATCTGCCGGAGTATTTCCCGACGGCCCCGCGGGTTCGCCACGAGGTCAACTACCGGGCGAAGTTGTACTTCGGCCAGCAGGTCACCACCACCGTAGTGGTGGAGAAAATCGGCCGCACGTCCATGACGTTCAGCTTTGAAGTGTGGGGCGAGCCGTTCCGCGGCGAACCCCGCGCCCTTGCCGCCCACGGGTCCTTCGTCACCGCCCATGTGGCCCAGGGCGGCACGGCCGCCACCCCGTGGCCGGCGGAGCTGACGGCCAAGGTCACCGCCCGCGAGGCCTCCGGCCGGGACTAACCCGTCCGGACGCTGCCCGGCACCGCGCCTTTGCGGCACCGGGCATTGGGCCCGGGCAGCGGCCCTCCAACCGGCGCTAGACCGACGCCGGCACCTTGGCCGGCGTCCAGCGCAGGTGCGTCGGCAGTTCGGCGGCCTCCGGCTCCCGCACGAGCGCCAGCCGGGGCCGGACCGCGTCGGTGCGCGCCGCCGGTGGCTTCCGGCTGCCGGCCCGGAACTGCTGCGGCCAGGCGGCGCCGGGCCCCCGGTAGTCCTGCTCGATCGCCGCATGCAGGGTCCACTGCGGATCGAACAGGTGCGTACGGCCGAGGGCGCAGAGGTCCGCGCGGCCTGCCAGCAGGATTGAGTTGACGTCGTCGTAGGAGGACACCGCCCCCACCGCGATCACCGCGACGCCTGCCTTGTGCGCCACTTCCTGCCGGATCCGGTCCGCGAACGGCGTCTGGTAGCTGCGGCCGTAGGCTGGTTTCTCCTCCTTGACCACCTGGCCGGAGGAGACGTCCACGCCGTCGGCGCCGTGCTCCACGAACGCCCGGGCAATCGCGACGGCGTCGTGCTCGTCGTTGCCGCCGGGGGCCCAGTCCGTCGCCGAAAGCCGCACGGTCAGCGGCTTGTCCGCCGGCCAGGCGGCGCGGACGGCGTCGAATACCTCCAGCGGGTAGCGCAGCCGGTTCTCCAGCGGTCCGCCGTATTCGTCGCTGCGCCGGTTGGCCAGCGGCGAGAGGAACGAGGAGAGCAGGTAGCCGTGCGCGCAGTGCAGCTCCAGCAGGTCGAAGCCCGAGGCGGCCGCACGGACGGCGGCGGCGACAAACTCGTCCCGGACCCGGTCCATTTCAGCGCGGCTGATTTCCCGCGGCGCCGGGCTGCCGGGGCCGTACGGGATAGCCGAGGGGCCCACCGGCTCCCAGCCGCCCTCGGGAAGCGGTTCGTCGATGCCTTCCCACATGAGTTTGGTGGAGCCTTTGCGGCCGGAATGGCCAAGCTGGACGCCGATGGCCGCCGTCGAGCGCTCGTGTACGAACTCGACGATCGTGCGCCAGCTCTCCTGCTGGGCCTCGTTGTAGAGGCCGCTGCAGCCCGGCGTGATGCGGCCGGTCTCGGAGACGCAGACCATCTCGGTCATGACCAGGCCGGCGCCGCCGAGGGCCTTGCCCCCGAGGTGGACCAGGTGGAAGTTGCCCGGGACGCCGTCGGTGGCGGAGTACATGTCCATCGGGGAGACGACGATCCGGTTCTTCAGCTCCAGCCCGCCGATCCGGTACGGCTGGAACATGGCAGGGGCACTGGACGCGATGCCCTGCGTGCGGGCGAATTCCTCATCCACGCGGGCCGCGAACTCGGGATCGCGCAGCTTGAGGTTGTCGTAGGTGATCCGGCGGCTGCGGGTGAGCAGGTTGAAGCAGAACTGCACCGGGTTCTGGTCCTTGTACATGCCGATGTTCTCGAACCATTCCAGCGAGGCCTGGGCTGCGCGCTGGGTGGATTCGACCACGGGCCGGCGCTCGGTTTCGTAGGCTGCCAGGGCGGCCTCGAGCTCGGCGTGCTCGTGCAGGCAGGCCGCCAGGGCGAGGGAGTCCTCCATGGCCAGTTTGGTGCCGGAGCCGATGGAGAAGTGCGCGGTGTGTGCGGCATCGCCGAGGAGCACGATGTTGCCGTGCCGCCAGGACTCGTTGCGGACCGTGGTGAAGTTGATCCACTTGGAGTTGTTGACCAGGACTTCGTGGCCCTCAAGCTCCTCGGCGAAGATGGCACGGATCGCGTCGACGGCCGCCTCGTCGCTTTCGCCGGGCCGGAAGACCTTGTGCTCGGTGGCGTCGAATCCGGCGTTGCGCCACACGTCCTCGTGCATTTCGACGATGAAGGTGCTGCCCTCGTCCGAGTACGGGTAGCCGTGGATCTGCATGACGCCGTGCTCGGTGTCCTTGACGAAGAACTTGAACGCCTCAAAGACGAGGTCGGTGCCCAGCCACATGTACTTGGACTTGCGGACGTCCAGGCTGGGCCGGAACACCTCTGCAAAGCGGGAGCGGACGGCGGAGTTCAGGCCGTCCGCGGCGAGGACCAGGTCGTAGTCCGGGCTGAGTTCCTCAACGTCGGGCGCCAGCGTGCTGAAGCGCAGGTCGACGTCGAGTTCGGCACAGCGGCGCTGCAGCAGCTCGAGCAGCTCCTTGCGGCTCATGGCGGCGAAGCCCTGCCCGCCGACCGTGTGCTGCGCGTCCTTGAAGTGGATGTCGATGTCGGTCCAGCGGGCGAAGCGCTCGGACATGTACTCGGCGATCACGGTGTCCGCGTTGCCGATGCCGCCCAGGGTCTCGTCGCTGAAGACGACGCCGAAGCCGAACGTGTCGCTTGCGGCGTTGCGTTCCCAGACGGTGACCTCGTGGTTCGGGTCCAGCTGCTTCATGAGGGCGGCGAAGTACAGTCCGCCCGGACCGCCGCCGATGATTGCGATTTTCATGTGGTGCCTCTCAGGCGTTCTGGTGTTCGGGGGTGGCGGCGTCAGCGGCCAGCTGCTCGCGCAGCCGGAAGTGCTGGAGTTTGCCGCTGGGGTTGCGGGGCAGTCCGTCAACGAAGTTCACCTGCCGCGGGTACTTGTACGGGGCGATGGCCTGCTTGACGAAGTCCTGGATTTCCTTGCGCTTCGCGTCATCGGCCTCGACGCCCTCGCGCAGCACGATGAAGGCGCAGACCACGCTGCCCCGGTCCGGGTCGGGCCTGCCGACGACGGCGTTTTCCATCACGTCCGGGTGCTGGTCAATCGCGGCTTCCACCTCCGGGGCGCCGATGTTGTAGCCGGAGGACACGATCATGTTGTCGGAGCGGGCCTGGTAGTAGAAGTAGCCGTCCTCGTCCCGGCGGAAGGTGTCGCCGGTGACGTTCCAGCCATTGACGACGTAGTCCAGCTGGCGGGAATCGTTGAGGTAGCGGCAGCCGGTGGGCCCGATCACGGCGAGGCGTCCGACGGCGTCCGGGCCGAGTTCCCCACCGTCGTCGTCCAGAATCGTGGCGCGGTAGCCGGGGACGGCCGTGCCGGTGGCGCCGGCGCGGATGTCCTCCCCTGCCGCGGAGATGAAGACGTGCAGCATTTCGGTGGCACCGATGCCATTGACCAGCTTCAGGCCGGTGCGTTCATGGACCGCGCGCCAGGTCTCGGCCGGCAGGTGCTCACCGGCTGAGACTGCCGTGCGGAGGCTGGCGAGCAGCCCCTCGGCGCCTTCCTTGAGGATCGCCTTGTAGGCCGTCGGTGCGGTGAACAGGATGGTGGCCTTGGCCGCGTGCACGGCCTGCGCCAGTTCGAGCGGGGTGGCTCGTTCGGTCAGCAGCGAGGCGGCCCCGAAGCGCAGCGGGAAGACCACCAGGCCGCCCAGCCCGAAGGTGAAGGCCAGCGGCGGGGACCCCGCGAAGACGTCCTCCGGCGTCGGCGCAAGGATGTGCCGGGCGAAAGTGTCAGCGTTGGCGAGGATGTCGCGGTGGAAGTGCATGGTGATCTTCGGCGTTCCGGTGGTGCCCGACGTCGGGCCGAGCAGGGCGACGTCGTCCGCGGCGGTCGGGACGGCGCTGAACTCGCCGCTCTTGGCAGCACAGCGGGCGGTGAGGTCCGTGCCGGTGCTGCCCCCCATGGCCAGCACCGGCACGTCGTTTCCGGCTGCCTCGGCGAGGTCGTCCAGGAACCGGCTGTCGCACAGGGCGGCGGCCGGTGCGGTCAGCTCCAGCAGGGTCCGGATCTCGTTGGCGCGCAGTGCCGGCATGATCGTGACCACCACGGCGCCGGCCTTGAGCACGCCAAGCCAGGCCGCGACGAGCCACGGGTTGTTCGGCGAGCGGAGCATCACCCGGTTCCCGGGGACCACCCCCAAATCCTCAACCAGGACCTGGGCCACCTGGTTGGCGTGGCGCTGCAGCTCACCGTAACTCCAGGCGTTGCCGTCCGGGGTGAGCAGGGCCGGGCGCTCGGCACCGAAGCTGCGGACGGCGGCGTCAATCAGCGCGGCGGCGGCGTTGAGCTGTTGCGGGTACTGCAGTTCCGGGAGGGTGAACTCCAGCGCGGGCCACTGCTCTGCCGGCGGCAGATTGTCACGCGCGAAGGTGTCCTGGTGCGCCGAGGGCGTCAGTTCCATGGCAAACCTTTCGTATCGTCATTGATAAGAGGTCACTGATAAGAGGTCACAGCTAAGAGGTGGAACGGCTCATCGGTTGCTCCGTAACGGCCGTCATGGCGGCCCAAAAGGGCAGTTACGGAGCAGTCGACATCCGGATCATGCCTTCCTGGACCACGGTGGCCAGGAGCCGGCCCTGCCGGTCGTAGAAGTGGCCCTGCGCCAGGCCGCGGCTGGCCTGGGCGGAGACTGCTTCCTGGACGTACAGCAGCCAGTCGTCCACCCGGCCTTCGCGGTGGAACCACATGGCGTGGTCCAGGCTGGCCGTGACCAGGCCCGGATCGCCCCATGCGTAGCCGTGCACCCGGAGCACCGGTTCCAGGATGGTGTAGTCGCAGACGTAGGCCAGCGCCGCGCGCTGCAGATCCGGGTCATCCGGGAGCCGGTCGAAGGCCTTGACCCAGACTGCCTGGTGCGGCACCTGCTCCCCCTCAACGCTGAGGTAGACGGCGCCCGGCACATGCCGCATGTCGAAACTGCGGCCGCCGGACCAGTAGGCCGCGGCGTCGCCTTCGACGCCGTCAAGCACGTCGGCGGAGGACGGCAGCGACTCCGGATCCGGGATCCCGGCCGGCATGGCACGGGCGAATTCCTCGCCGGATTCCTCCGCGTGGAAGGAGGCCATGGCCACGTAGACGGTCTTGCCGCCCTGGTAGGCGCGGACCTGCCGGGTGGAGTAGCCCCGCCCGTCGCGGAGCCGCTCCACCTCGTAGCGGACCTCGGCGCCGATGTCCGCCGGCCGCATGAAGTAGCTGTGCATCGAGTGCAGCGAGCGGTCATCCCCCACCGAGCGCATCGCTGCAGCCGCGGCCTGCGCCACCATGTCTCCGCCGTAGGCCTTGGGCCAGGGCACGTACTGCGTCGTGGCGGTGTAGGCCTCGTCGAGGAACTCCGGTTCGATCGGCGTCAGCTCGAGGGCGGACAGCAGGATCTCCGACGTCGGAGTCATGCCCGGCGGTACCCGGCGAGCACGGAGTCGTCGACGTCCTCGAGGTTCACCACAATGTTTTCCGGGGTGCGGGCCGTGAGCCAGACGAGTTCCTCGGTGATGCTCATGTTGGCTTCCACGTGCGGCATGTACGGCGGGACGAAAACCCAGTCGCCCTCGGTCATGTCGATGAACTCCTTGTAGTCCTCGCCGAAGTAGATCCGGCCGTGGCCGCGCAGCACGTAGCCGCCGGTCTCGGCTTCGCCGTGGTGGTGCGGGAAGGAGCGGTAGCCGGGTTCGTTGCTGACCTGGCCGTACCAAATCTTTGTAGCAGGGGTGTGCTGCTGGCTGACACCGGAGATCCGGACGGCCCCACCGGACTGGCCGGTGTCGCGGTGCTCAGCACCCCTGCGGGTCACGACGGGGACAACCTGCGCGGTCAGCTGATCTGCGATCTGTTCGGTCATGGTGTTTCCTCTCTGTCGGCGGCAGCCTGGGTTGCCGCCACTGGGTGGTGTGGGGTGCGTGTGAGCCGGTGGCGGTCAGAGACGGACCGTGTTGGTGAGCGTGCCGATGCCCTCGACCTCGGTGGTGACGACGTCGCCGTCGTGCAGGAAGCGGGGCGGGACGGCGCCCATGCCGACACCGCCGGGGGTGCCGGTCAAGATGACGTCGCCGGGGCTCAGCCGGGTGAAGGTGGAGATATAGGACAGCAGGGCGGCCGCGGTGAAGACGAGTGTCCTGGTGTTGCCGTTCTGGACCTCTTCGCCGTTGACCAGGCAGCGGACCCGCACGCCGGCCTCGGGGTCGCACTCGTCCGGGGTCACCAGTACGGGACCCAGCGGAGTGGTGCGGTCAAAGGCCTTGCCCTGGAACCACTGCAGGGTGCGGCTCTGCCAGTCGCGCATGGAGATATCGTTCGCCACGGTGTAGCCGGCGATCGCGGCCGAGGCTTCCTCCGGCGAGGCATTCTTGAGCGGGGCGCCGACGACGACCGCCAGCTCCGCCTCCCAGTCCAGCCGGGCGCCGTGCCCGGCGGCGTCAATGACCTCGCCGTCGCCGATCAGGGTGTCCGCGTACTTGGCGAACAGGGTGGGGTACTCCGGCAGCTCCCGGCCCATTTCCGCGATGTGGTCCGCGTAGTTCAGGCCACAACAGATGACCTTGGCGGGGCGCGGCAGCACGGTGGCGAACCGGGCGGCGCTAACGGGGATGGACTCACCCGGGAGGCCGCCAGCCGTTTCCGCGGCGGCAACGGCTGCAGCTGCCTGCTCCCGCCAGCCGGCGCTTCCCAGCAGTTCGCTGAGGTCCTGTGCGGCCAGCAGCACAAACCGGTCCCCGGACTGCACGGCGGCGCGGGTGGCAGGGCCGCCCCTGGCGTCGCGGGCTGCCGTAATAACGGTCGCAAGGCGCATGTTTCTTCACTTCCGGTTCGACGGCGGAACCGGCCCCTTTGCCGATTCCGGTGACGTGTCCACTGCGCCATCCCCAACGAGGGTATGTCGACATTTTTACGGTCGTCACATATGCTCAAGTTAACACGGATTCACCGGTTTGGGTAGACCCGCTTCGGTTCCGGATCCGGTCAACGGCCGGCGCCGACCGGCGCCGACTAGCCCGTAGTTACGCTCGCATTTACCAAAAGCACCGCCGACTCAATACCGCCGACTCAATGAGGAGCCACCATGAACCACAAGGTCATCAACCCCGCAGCCCTGGCCAAGCCCTCCGGCTTCGCCCACGGCATCCTGGCCGGCAACACCGTGTTCCTGGGCGGCCAGACGGCCATGGACAACAACGGCACCATTGTTCCCGGCGGTATCGTGGAGCAGTTCCGTCAGTGCTTCTCCAACGTCCTCACCACGCTGGCTGAGGCCGGGGGCATGCCCTCGGACCTGGTCAACGTCACCATCTACCTGACCGACGTCGAGGACTACCAGAAGAACGGCCGCGAAATCGGGCGGATCTGGCGCGAGATGGCGGGCACCGACTATCCCGCGATGGCCGGCGTCGGCGTCACCCGGCTCTGGCAGGCCGAGGCGCTGATCGAGATCCAGGCCATCGCCGTCGTGTCAGGCCAGGGCTAGGACTACTACGCGGTAGCGGAACTGCCCGTGGCCCCCAGCAGCCGCTCGGCATGCTGGCGGGCCGGGCCGTTCAGGAGACGGTGCAGTTCCGCGAAGATCCGCTCCGCGGTCAGCCCGTGCCAGCCCGGCGGCAGGAACTCCTCGGGCAGGCCCGGATCCAGATAGGGCAGCCGGCGCCACTGGGTGAGGAGCTGGACGTAGTCAGCGAAGGCCGCCCGGTCGGCGTCGGGCCCGGACGCCGGCGCGCCCGCCGATTCCCAGCGTTCCAGCACCGGAGCGAAGCGTTCGATGAACTCCGCGTAGAGCGATTCAAGTGCCGGAAGGTCCCACCATCGGGAGACTTTGTCCTTGACGTCCTCGGCGGTCAGGTGCTCCGCCTTGAAGAACTCCACGTATTCCATCAGCCCTGTCCGCTCGAGCTGGTGCCTGATGTCCTCATAGGTGTTGCCCGGGGCAATCCAGAGCCCGGGCGTCACGGAACCGAAGCCCATCCGGGTCAGCATGCTGCGCAGCTGGTGGCGAAGGTGGCGCTGCGATTCCGGGACGGAGAAGGCGATGAGGAGCCAGCGGTCGGCCGCCGTCGCCCGCCGGGGCGAAAAGATGCGGCGGTCGCCCTCCTGGAAGACATCCTCCAGGTTGGGGGCCAGCCGGTAGGCGGCCACGCCGCCCTGTTTGACACTCTCCAGCACACCGCGGCGCTTGAGCCGGGACACGGAAGAGCGCACCCCGGACGACTCGACGCCAAGGTCGTCCAGCATGGAAATCAGCACCGAGACGGGCAGGGCGCCGCCGTTTGAGCGCCCATACAGGCCGTAAATCGTGACGATTAGCTGCTGGTGCCGCGGGGTCAGCCGGGGAACGGCGCTTCCGGCGGCAGGCTCGGCGTCCGGGTCGGCGTCCAGCGGCGGCGCTGGGTCTTCTACCACCGTCGGCCTTCCCTCGGGAGAACAGTCATGGATCTAGGCTATAGAGGTCTGCGCGCCCCGACGGCCATGACGCTCCGCGAACCGGTGCCGTGCCGCGTCCGGCGAAGCCGCTGCCCGCTTGGTCCGGGGCTGGGGACCGGCCGGCCCCGCCCGTTTGACGGAGATGGCCGCTCTGCGGAGCGGTTAGCGACCATCTCCGGCAAACGGAGGAGTGCGCTGCCCACGATTTCGACCGCGTGACCTGTTCGGAGAACGCCCGCGGCTGGGGTAAGGTAAATCTCGTTGTTTCACTGGGGCAAAGTCCAGCACGCTGGCTGGCCCCACTGCGGCTGTAGCTCAATGGTAGAGCGCTAGCTTCCCAAGCTTGATACGCGGGTTCGATTCCCGTCAGCCGCTCCAATCCACTCCCGCGCTCCGCGCCGCTCCCAGGGCTCCTATTAGGTAGCTACCTGTATCGTCAGAAGTCAGGAACCTCTTCGGTTCCGCTACAGGAGCAATCATGGCTGACAAGTCCCCCCGTCAAGCAGCATCCAAGAAATCCGGCAAATCCATCAAGGAAAAGCGCGCTGACAAGAGGGCCGCTTCTGCGCCGGCCAGCTCCCTGGACAAGGTGACCGCCACAAAGACGGCGAGCCCCAAAAAGAAGTGACCGGTTCCTCGAACCACCTCACCCTCGGCATCCTCGCCAGCACACGCAAACCGGATGAGCGACGCCTCCCCATCCACCCCTCGCACCTGGACCGCATCGCGCCGGAAATCCGGGAACAGCTGATCCTCGAGGAAGGCTACGGCGAGCGCTTCGGCCTTTCCGACGCCGAGCTCGCGCCCCTCGTGGGGCGCATCGCGCCGCGACAGCAGCTGCTGGCGGACGCCGACGTCGTCCTGCTGCCCAAGCCGCAGCCCGAGGACCTGGCCGAACTCCGGGACGGGCAGGTCCTCTGGGGCTGGCCGCACTGCGTCCAGGACCGGGCCATCACCCAGCTGGCGATCGACAAGAAGCTCACGCTCATCGCCTTCGAGGCCATGAACCACTGGGCCAGCGACGGCGGCTTCGGCCTGCATGTCTTCCACAAGAACAACGAACTCGCCGGCTACTGCTCCGTGCTGCACGCCCTGGCACTGACCGGTTCCACCGGAGACTACGGCCGCCGGCTGAGCGCCGTCGTGATCGGCTTCGGGGCCACCGCCCGCGGCGCCGTCACGGCGCTGAATGCCCACGGCGTCCACGATGTTCAGGTGCTGACCAACCGCGGGGTCGCCGCGGTTGGCTCGCCCATACACTCGGTCCGGATCGCGCAGTTCGACCACGACGACAAGGCACCCTTCCTGAGCGAGGTCATTACCGAGCGCGGGCGCGTGCCGTTGGCGCCGTTCCTCGCCGGCAGCGACATCGTGGTCAACTGCACGCTGCAGGACCCCAACGCGCCGCTGACCTACCTGCGCACCGAGGACCTGGCCGCCTTCCGGCCCGGCAGCCTGATCGTGGACGTGTCCTGCGACGAGGGCATGGGCTTCAGCTGGGCGAAAACCACCACCTTCGCCGAGCCGATGTTCCAGGTGGGCCACCACATCGACTACTACGCCGTGGACCACAGCCCGTCCTATCTGTGGAATTCCTCCAGCTGGGAAATCAGCGAGGCGTTGCTGCCGTTCCTCGAGACCGTGGTCGCCGGCCCCGGGGCCTGGGCGGAGAACGAGACCATCCGCCGCGCGATAGAAATCCGCGACGGCGTGGTCCTCAACCCGGACGTGCTGCAGTTCCAGCAGCGGGAGCCGGAGTTCCCCCACCGCCCCCTGGCGCCTTAGTACTGCCGCACCTCTCCCGGTTTTCCGCGACGAAAAAGGACAGCCGCTGCGTGGATCCACGCAGCGGCTGTCCTTTTTCGGTGCGGAAACCGGCGTGGAACCCGGTGCGGAAAAGCTAGGGCGTGGCGGCTGCCGGCCGCCCGCCCTCGTTCCGGACGATCCGCAGCAGCCGGCGCCGGTCCTTCAGGTCCACCTTGAGCATGAGCTGCCCGCGCCGGGCGAGCACGACGCCGACAGTCGCGGCGGCCAGCATCGGCACGCCCCCGGAAACCAGGACAGCGGTGTGCGGGTTAGCGTGCTCGGCCAGCCAGCCCATCATTGGCCCGCCGATTGCCTGGCCGCCGATCAGCACCATGATGTACAGGCTCATGACCCGCCCGCGGATGGCCAGGTTGGAGCTGACCTGGACCAGCTGGTTGGCGGCGGTCAGGAACATCAGGCACCAGAACCCGGCCAGCACCATGGCCGCGCCGAACCACACCATCGACGGCGCCAGGGAAGCCAGGCACAGCATGAGCCCGTACATCCCGGCGCCCAGGACCACCGAGCGCAGCCGCAATGCTCGCCCCCGGGCCGAGGTGATGGCACCGGCCAGCGCACCGAGCGCCACGAGGGTGTTGAGCAGCCCGTAGCCGCCGGCACCGGCGTCGTACACGTGGTCGGCAAACGCGGCCAGCAGCACCGGCAGGCTCATCGCGAACACGGCGATGAACCCGGCCATCAGCCAGGGCCAGTAGATGGTGGGCTTGCTGAGCGCATAGTCCAGCCCTTCCCTCAGCATGCCCCGGCGCTTGGCGACCGGCATGCTGACATGCAGCTGGTCCTTGCGCAGGCTCAGGAGCATGGCCACCGTGAAGCAGCAGGCCACCGCGTTGGCGGCAAAGGCCCAGCCCGCACCCACGGCGGTCAGCAGGATCCCGGCGATCGCTGGACCGATCAGGCCGCCGAGCTGGAAGATCGTGGAGTTCACGCTGATCGCGTTTCGCAGGTAGCCGGGGCCCACGAGTTCGTTGACGAACACCTGACGGGCCGGCTGGTCCAGCACCGTCACGAGGCCCAGCACCAGTGCGATCGCGTAGACGTGCCCCACCTCGATCCTCTGGCTGAGCGCCAGGACGGCAAGGACCGCGGCCAACGCGGCTGCCACCGACTGGCACAGCATGAGGATCTTCCGCTTCGCGAACCGGTCCGCCATCATGCCGGCCCACGGGCCGAGGAACAGGGACGGCAGGAACTGCAAGGCCACGGTGATGCCGACGGCGGTGACGGAACCGGAGAGCTGGAGCACCAGCCAGTCCTGGGCGATCCGCTGCATCCAGAGCGCAATCACGGCGACGAAGTGCCCGATCGCGAAGATGCGGAAGTTGCGGACCTTCAGCGAAATGAATGTGTGCCGCCAGGGCAGGCGCTCGTTGACGACGGCGAGTGGTTGGGTGATGGTGTCCGGCAGGGAAGCTGCGTTCGCCTCTAGCGGCGGAGGGGGTGCCACGGAAAAGTCCTCAAATGAGCGGGTGAGCGGGATGGACTTAACGCTAGGCTGGCCCCAAGAGATTATGGAAGCCTATTCCAGGCATAACTCGCATTACAAAACGCAATGCGGTGTTTGCTGCACCCGATCCGGGAGACCCCGATGTTCGAACCCGCCCAGCTCCGCTCGTTCCTGGCCGTGGCCGAAACCTTGAGTTTTACCAAGGCCGCGGAACGCCTCGGCCTGGCCCAACCCACCGTCAGCCAGCACGTCCGCAAGCTGGAGGCCGCCGCCAAGCGGGTGCTGATTGCCCGGGACACCCGGGATGTGCGTTTGACCGACAACGGCGATGCCATGGCCGGGTTCGCCCGAAGCATCCTCTCCGCGCACGACTCCGCCGCCCGCTATTTCTCCGGATCCGCCATGCGCGGGCGCCTGCGCTTCGGCACGGCCGACGATCTCGCCATCACCGGGCTGCCCCGCATCCTCCGGGAGTTCCGGCAGATCTACCCGCAGATCAACCTCGAGCTGACGGTGGGCCAGAGCGACCAGCTCTACAAGCGCCTCAACGCCGGTCAGCTGGATCTCGTCTTCGTGAAGTGGGTGGCGGGGGCCAAAGACGGGACCGTGGTCCAGCAGGACGCCTTCGCCTGGGTCGGCCTGGAGCAGACCGCGCTGGATCCGGCCGATCCTGTTCCGCTGATCGCCTATCCCTCCCCCAGCCTGAGCCGGAAGCTGGCGATCGACGCCCTTGAGGCCACGGGCCGCACCTGGCGGATCACCTGCACCACGCGGCAGATCAGCGGCGTGCTGGCCGCCGTCCGGGCCGGCATTGGGGTGGCGGTCATGCCTTCCTCCCTGGTGCCGGAGGACTTGAAAATCATCACCCGCCGCTTCGATCTGCCGCCCGTGGGCGACGTCGATTTCACGCTCATCCGCAACCCGCTGGCCAATACCGAGGTGATCGATGCCCTCACGCAGGCGATCGTGGGCCGGACCCTGAAGCGCCCGGCCTGAAGCGCCCGGCCTGCTGCCCTGGCGGGCCGCGTCCCGGCGCGGATCCTTCCACGGTACTTACGGGACGGACTACCCGGACGGGAGCAGTACTTACTTGACCATTGAACGGTGCAGGTACTTCATCTATCCTGTCACTACTTACGATCAACCGTTCGAGGTCAAGAAGTGGCCCGCGACAACGATTCGAAAAACGAACGCTGTCCGTCGCTGATGCCGTGTGGCTGGCGCCGGAGCGTTCGGGATAGGCCGCCAATGATGCCAGCCATTAACCACCCCCGATTGTCCACTCCCCACGCGCCCAAGGCCGCCCGTCCGGGAACCGCGCCGGCGCACCCCGCAGCGGCCATGCACCACCCGGGCACAGCATTGCACTCCAGCCTGGGCCACCGGGACATTCACCCGGCCACCCTGGCGGATTCCGACTATGTTGCCAGTCCGTTCTGCGAACACTGCGGCACGGACGAGTTCATTTACCTGGAGACCTTCGTCCCGGCCACGCACCGAAGGGACGGCTCCGTCAGCAAGCTCGGCGAGGTCACCTACTTCTGCTCGGGCTGCGATGACTTTTCCGCCCACGCGGTCCCGGCTTCGTGGGCGCCGCCGGGCTGGTACTTCGGCTAAGCGGCACGGCGTCTAACGCCCCGGCGCTCGGCGCCGTCACTGCCACTTACAATGCCACCACCGCTGCCGCCGCCACTGACACTGCGCAGCGCGGCCCCCTTTAACGCCGTCGCCGCCGTGCCGCACCTGGCGGTGCCTGCACGGCGGCGATGGCGTTTTAGCACGCCCGGGCTAGACGACTAACTGCCTAGATAAGGGCGTCCGAGATGTGGTTGGGCGTCCCGAATCGGTGCGCCGTGATGCTGATGGCCTGCTCGTGCAGGAACGGCAGCAGCTCCACGCGTCCGGCTTCCGTGACGGGGTGGACATACACCGCCAGGTCCGGACGGCCGCCCGTGGCCTCGGACAGTGCCTTGGCGTCCCCGCCGATCAGCCGGATCCGGGCGCCGGAAAGCTTGCCCGCCGCGGCGAGCGTGCCGGCGGAAGCGAGCCATTCGGCGTCGTTCTCAACGGTGGCGGCGATGCCAAGCCCGGACAGGACCGCGCGCAGCTGGGCGGGCAGTTCGACGGCGGTGGAGATCGTCAGGTCGGACCCGGCCAGGACGCCCGCGGCGACGGTCCGGACCAGGCCTGCCAGCGGCTCGCCTTCCGAGAGGCGGACGGTGACGGGCAGGGCACGGTAGCGGAACACGTTGCGCTCCGCGCTCAGGCCCGAGACGTCCTTCGCGGTGCCGAACTCTTCGGCCCAGGCACGGGCGTCGGAGGCGAGCGCGCGCTGCAGCGGTGCGAGTTCGTCGGCTGTCAGGAAGCCCTTGGCCGCGTCCTCGATCCGGCGGACGCCGGAGTGGGCGGGAGCAGTGCCCGGCGTGCCGGCGGCGGTGCTGGGCTTGCTGACCCATTCGCCGAGGCCGACGAGGTAGTTCGGCCCGCCGGCCTTGGTGCCGGCGCCGACGGCGGATTTCTTCCAGCCGCCGAAGGGCTGGCGCTGGACGATCGCGCCGGTGATGCCGCGGTTGACGTAGAGGTTGCCGGCCTGGATGGTGTCCAGCCAGATCCCCAGCTCATCGGTGTTCAGCGAGTGCAGGCCCGCGGTGAGACCGTATTCGATCTGGTTCTGGATCGCGATGGCCTCCTCGAGGGTCTCTGCCGTCATGACGCCCAGGACCGGGCCGAAGAACTCGGTGAGGTGGAAGTAGGATCCGCGGCGGACGCCTGAGCGCACGCCGGGGCTCCAGAGCTTGCCCGTATCATCGAGCTTCCGCGGCTCAACGGCCCAGGTCTCGCCCTCGCCGAGGGTGGTGAGGGCGTTCAGGAGCTTGCCCTTGGCGGGCTCGATGATCGGGCCCATCTGGCTCGCCGGATCCTCCGGGTAGCCGACCTTCAAGGAGGTGACGGCGTCGATCAGCTGGTTGTGGAAACGCTTCGATTTCGCCACGGAGCCGACGAGGATCACCAGCGAGGCGGCCGAGCACTTCTGGCCGGCGTGGCCGAACGCGGAGTACGCGACGTCCTTGGCCGCGAGGTCCAGGTCCGCGCTCGGGGTGACGATGATGGCGTTCTTGCCGCTGGTCTCGGCCAGCAGGGGCAGGTCCTTGCGGAAGGAGCGGAACAGCTCGGCGGTCTCGTAGCCGCCGGTCAGGATGACGCGGTCCACGGCCGGGTGGGAAATCAGCTGCTGGCCCAGTTCCCGCTCGCCCAGCTGGACCATGGTGAGGACGTCGCGGGGAACGCCGGCCTCCCAGAGGGCCTCGATCATGACCGCGCCGCTGCGGCGGGCCTGCTTGGCGGGCTTGATCACGACGGCGGAGCCGGCGGCGAGGGCGGCCAGGGTGGAGCCGGCCGGGATGGCGACCGGGAAATTCCACG
This sequence comes from Arthrobacter sp. LAR12-1-1.1, assembly GCF_040676555.1. Classification (NCBI taxonomy): domain Bacteria; kingdom Bacillati; phylum Actinomycetota; class Actinomycetes; order Micrococcales; family Micrococcaceae; genus Arthrobacter; species Arthrobacter sp. LAR12-1-1.1. Next base: position 183,915 of record NZ_JBEGIG010000078.1, read on the forward strand.
GCGGCGTCACGACGGTGAGCTTGGCCGGAACGAAGGTGGCGCCGTCGACGTCGTCGAGTTTGCGGGCGGACTCGGCGTAGTAGTGCGCGAAGTCCACTGCCTCGCTGACCTCGGGGTCGCCCTGGTCGATCGTCTTGCCGGTCTCGGATGCCATGACCTCGAGGAGGTCCGCGCGGCGGGCCTCCAGAACGTCGCCGGCGCGGTGCAGGATTTCGGCGCGCTCGGCGCCGGAGAGTGCGCCCCAGGCCTTGCCCTTCTCGACGGCGGTGTCGATGACCGTGTTCAGGGTTGCGGCATCGTTGATCGTGGCGGCCTCGACGGCGGCGTTGCCCAGAGCCGACGTAGCCACGCGGCCCAGGATGGCGCGGCCCCAGTCGCGGTTCACGGGCAGCGACGGATCAGTGTCCGCGGTGTTCTCGAAGGAGTCGTGCGGCAGCGGCGCGGCCGGGAGGGCGCGGTTCTGCAGGCGGTTCGGGGCCGGGACCTCGTCGTCGAGCTTGGCGAGCGAGGCGAGGAAGCGCCGCTTCTCACGCTCGAAGAGGGACTCGTTTTCGCTGAGTTCGAAGACGGCGGACATGAAGTTGTCCTGGCTGGCGCCCTCTTCGAGGCGGCGGATCAGGTAGGCGATCGCGACGTCGAACTCGGCGGGATGGACCACGGGCGTGTAGAGCAGGAGGGAGCCGACGTCCTTCTTGACGGCTTCGGCCTGGCCCTGGGCCATGCCGAGCAGCATCTCGAATTCGATGCCGGACTCCACGCCGCGCTGCTTGGCCAGGAGCCAGGCGAAGGCGATGTCGAAGAGGTTGTGGCCGGCGACGCCGATCCGGATGTTGCGGATCCGGTCCGGGTGCAGCGAGTAGTTGATGACCCGCTTGTAGCTGGTGTCCGAGTCCTGCTTGGTGTTCCAGGTGGCGAGCGGCCAGTCATGCAGGGAGGCTTCGACCTGCTCCATCGGCAGGTTGGCGCCCTTGACGACGCGGACCTTGATGGCGGCGCCGCCGTCGGCGCGGCGGGCGGCGGCCCAGTCCTGCAGGCGGATCATGGCGGACAGGGCATCCGGGAGGTAGGCCTGGAGCACGATGCCGGCCTCAAGGTTCTTGAACTCGGGCTTGTCCAGGATCCGGGTGAAGACCGCGATGGTCATGTCCAGGTCCTTGTATTCCTCCATGTCCAGGTTGATGAACTTCGCCTTCTGCCCGGCGGCGGCGTAGGAGGCGGCGCGGGTGAAGAGCGGGGTGAGCTTCTCCACGACGTGCTCCACGGCCTCGTCGAAGGCCCACGCGGAATGCGGCGCCACTGTGGAGGAGACCTTGATCGAGACGTAGTCGACGTCGGGCCGGGACAGCAGGGTGTGCGTGCCCTCGAGCCGGCGGGAGGCCTCGTGCTCGCCGAGGACTGCCTCGCCGAGGAGGTTGACGTTGAGCTTGATGCCGTCCTTGCGGATCTTGGCGATGGCCGGGCCCAGCTTGGCGTCGGTGGCGTCGACAATGAGGTGGCCGACCATTTCACGCAGCACGCGGCGGGCGACCGGGATGACCACCTGGGGCAGGACCGGGGCCATCGTGCCGCCGAGGCGGACCGCGCTGCGCATGTACCAGGGCAGGAACGCCGGGACCTTGGGGGCCAGGGCGGCGAGGTTGCGGGCGGCGACCTGCAGGTCCTCCGGGCGGACGACGCCGTCGACGAAGCCGACCGTGAAGTCCAGGCCGTTGGGGTCCTTCAGGACCCCGGCGAGCTGCTCGGCCGAGGCGTCGACGGGCACCTTTGCGGCTTCGGTGAGCCAGTGGCGCACCAGCGCGATGGTGTCCTCGGCGAGGGCTGCGGCCTCAAGGACCGAAGAGCCTTCCGAAACGGCGGCGTGCGTGGCTTCGTTGCCTGCGGCGCTGCCTGCTGCGTTTCCGGTGATTGCGCCGGGCTCCGTGGAGATGTTGGTCATGGCTGGAACTCGTTCTTTCTCAAAATGTGGACCTCTTATGAATCAGTATGCGACCGGATTTTCATAAGATAAAGCGAAGTTTTCTGAGCAATACCGGTTAGAAAAACCGAAGCTTTGTTTTCCCGCCCGAACGTTCGGAAACCACCCCGAAACCTTAAAAACCCGTTGCGCTATCACTTCAGGGCCTTAAGACGTGTGAAGCACCGGGAATGGGAGCCATAAGTGATAGCGCAACGGGGAGGTGGGGTGGTTACGGCAGGGGGCGGTGCATCTCCACGATCTCCTCGTGCCGCGGGCTGTCCGGGTTCATTAGCGAGTTCTTGCGGCCGTAGCTGAAGTAGATGATCAGGCCGATCACGAGCCAGACGCCGAACCGCAGCCAGGTCTCCCAGTGCAGCTGGAACATCAGGAACAGCGAGGCAAACACACCGAACGCCGGAACCAGCGGCATCAGCGGCAGGCGGAAGGTCCGCGGGGCGTCGGGTTTCTTGTAGCGGAACACGATCACCGACACGCAGACGACGACGAACGCGGCCAGGATGCCGATATTGGTCAGGTCTGCCACGGCCTTGATCGGGAGGATGCCTGCCAGGACTGCGGCCCCGAGACCGGCAATCCAGGTCACGCGCTGCGGTGTGCCGTGCTGGTCCGTCTTTGAGAACCAGCCGGGCAGCAGGCCGTCGCGGCTCATCGAGAACCAGACGCGGGTGACGCCGAGGAGGAAGGTCAGCATCACCGTGAGGATGGACAGGACGGCGAAGACGGAGATGATCGTCGCGATCACCGGCAGCCCGACGCTGTTGAACGCGGAGGCGAAGCCGGCCTTGGGGTCGATCTCCGTGAAGTTCTGCATGCCGGTGAGCACCAGGGTGGCTGCGACATAGAGCAGCATGGCGATGATCAGCGAGAGGATGATCGCCTTCGGCATGTGCTTCTTGCCGTCGGTGGCCTCCTCCGCGGCGGTACTCATGGCGTCGTAGCCGAACACCGCGAAGAACACCGTGGCGGAACCGGCGACCACGGGACCGAAGCCGCTGGGGAAGAACGGGTTGTAGTTGTTGGTGTTTACGTAGAAGACGCCCAGGCCGATGATGAACAGGATCAGCAACACCTTGATGCCGACGGCGATCAGTTCGAAGCGTCCAAAGGTCTTGGTGCCGCGGGAGAGGATCCAAGTCACCAGCAGGCAGACGAGGATCGCGGGAAGGTTGATGATGCCGCCCGTGCCCTCATCCGGCGTCGAGGTCATCCAGGCGGGCATATGGATACCGATGCCGGAGAGGAACGCGTCAAAGTAGCCCGAGATGCCGATGGCCACCACGGCCACGATGGCGATGTACTCCAGCAGCAGGTCCCAGCCGATAAACCAGCCGATAATCTCGCCGAGGGCAACGTAGCCGTACGTGTAGGCCGAGCCTGCCCGCGGGATCATGCCGGCGAACTCGGCGTAGGACAGCGCCGCGGCGGCGGATGCCAGGCCGGCAATCAGGAATGAGATGAGCACGGCCGGGCCGACTCCGGGCTCGGTCTCGCTGCCGTGGGCCACCAGGCCCGCCAAAGAGAAGATGCCGACACCGATAATGCCGCCGACGCCGATGGCCGTTAACTGCCAGAGCCCCAGGCTCTTGTGCAATCCGCTGTGCTTGTTTTCTTCTTCAATGTCGTCGATGGGCTTGCGCCGCATGATCGACTGTGCCGAATCCTGTGTAGCCATCAGGGCCTCCTGCTTAGGTGTGATGCCCATCAATCCACCCTGTGATGGGCGTTACCGAGTGACAACAGTATGCAAGCCTGATTGCATTAGATAAAGTGAATTCTCTTAACGAATAACCATCAGAATTCACAAAGGAATAGCGATGCTTGACGTCCGGCGTTTGCGACTGTTGCGCGAACTGAAGATCCGGGGCACGTTGGCCGAAGTGGCCGAAGCGCTCCAGTACAGCCCGTCGTCAGTCTCGCAGCAGCTGGCCCTCCTCGAGAAGGAGGCCGGAGTGGAGCTCCTGCGCAAGACCGGGCGCCGGGTGCAGCTGACGCCCCAGGCCGAAGTCCTGGTGGCCCACACCTCCCAGCTCCTGGAGACCCTGGAGCAGGCGGAGGCGGACCTGGCCGCGTCGCTGACCACGGTCACAGGTACCGTGCGGATTGCGGTCTTCCAGTCCGCCGCGCTGGCACTGATGCCGGACACCCTGACCAGGATGTCCTCCAGCTACCCGGAGGTCCGGGTGGAAATGACCCAGCGGGAACCGGAGACCGCCCTTCACGAGACATGGGCCCGCGACTTCGACCTTGTGATCGCGGAGCAGTACCCGGGCCATGCCGCCCCGCACTACGCCGAACTGGACCGCGTGGCCCTGACCCGCGACGCCATCCGGCTCGCCGTTCCGCCCGCTTCGACCGGGCGCGACGCCATCAGGACGCTGGCCGATACCGCCGGGCTGCCCTGGGTGATGGAACCGCGCGGAGCGGCCTCCCGGCACTGGGCCGAGCAAGCCTGCCGGAGCGCCGGCTTCGAGCCCGACGTCCGCTTTGAAACCGCCGACCTGCAGGCCCAGATCCGGCTGATCGAATCGGGAAATGCGGTGGCCCTGATGCCCGACCTCGTGTGGACCGGCCGCGGCACCAGCGCGCAGCTCCTGGACCTGCCCGGGAATCCGCACCGGACAGTGTTCACCTCGGTGCGGCGATCGAGTGCCAGGCGGCCCGCCCTGCTGGCAGCACGCGAAATCCTGGCGGTAACGGCGGCATCAATCGTGCCGGCGGCCGCTGCCGGCGCCCTCGATCCGGCCCACGAGGACCGGCCCGCGTGACTGCCAGCATGGTTGCACGCGCGGACAGGCCCGCGCGTGTGCGGTGGGCCACAGCGCGTGCGGTGGCCCCGCGTTAGACTGGTGACGTTATGAATCGCACAATATTCAAATCCAAGATCCACCGCGCGACGGTCACGCACGCGGACCTTCACTATGTCGGTTCCGTCACCGTGGACCTGGATCTGCTGGAAGCGGCCGACATCCTTCCCGGGGAGCTCGTGGCGATTGTCGACGTCACGAACGGCGCCCGGCTTGAGACTTACACGATTGCCGGCGAGCGCGGTTCCGGCGTGATCGGCATCAACGGCGCCGCCGCCCACCTGATGCACGAGAACGACATCGTCATCCTCATTACCTACGCCCAGATGACCACGGAAGAGGCGAAGGCGTACAACCCCAAGGTGGTCCACGTTGATCAGGACAACAAGATTGTCCAGATCGGCAACGACCCTGCGGAGGGCATGACCCCGGGCCTCCTGCGACCGCCGCACTCGCTCAATAACGCCGCGCTCAACTAGCGGCAGCCGCCCCACCCCCGCCTCCCGAGCGCCGCAGCAGGCGTGCGCAAGGCGCGGCAGCACGCCGTCGTGCGTAATAGGACGGTCTGCGGAATAAAGCTGATTACTCTGGAACGGTGACCCTTACCCGCTGCCCTCCCGCCCCGCTGCGGAGAACCGCGTGCTAGGGGTATTGGCAGGGTTCTTTGTGGTCTGGGTCATCATCCTGGTCGGCATGTTCGTAGGCCGGCGCAACATCCTGGGCGAGAACGCGCGCTCCGTCCTCAGCGCCCTGACGTTCTTCGTCGCCAGCCCCGCCCTGCTCTTCGAGACCCTCAGCAAGGCGAAACTCCACGACGTCTTTGCCGCACCGCTGCTCGTGACGGCAGTCGGTGCGGTGACGACGGCGGTCCTGTTCTTCGGCATTGTGCGCTTCGCCCTCAAGCGGCCCGTGCCGGAAGCCCTCATCGCCTCCATGAGCGCGTCCCTGGCCAACTCGGCCAACCTCGGCATTCCCATCGCCGTCTTCGTGCTCGGCGATGCCAGCTATGTGGCACCCCTGCTCATCTTCCAGCTGGCCTTCTTCACGCCCCTGTTCCTCATGGCATTGGATGCCACCACCAGCTCGCACCGCACCACGCCGCTGGGGTTCGTGCTCATGATCCTGCGGAACCCGGTGATCGTGGGGTCCGGGCTGGGTCTGGTCGTGGCCGGAACCGGCTGGCAGGTACCGCCGCTGATCATGGAGCCCATCCACCTGATCGGCGGGGCCGCCATCCCGGCCATGCTGATCGCCTTCGGCATGAGCCTGAACGGCTCCAAGCCGCTGCAGGCGGCGGCCGGCCGCCGGCTGGACACGCTGCTGGCGAGCTGCTTCAAGCTCATTGTCCACCCGCTGGTGGCCTACCTGTTTGCCCGCTTTGTCCTCGGCATGCAGGAGCAGGCGCTGTTCGCCGCCGTCGTCACGGCAGCCCTGCCCACTGCCCAAAACGTGTTTGTTGCGGCCAGCCGCTACCGCACCGGCGTCACAGTAGCCAAGGACACCGTGTTGATCACTACGGTGGTAGCTGTCCCGGCCATGATCGGCGTGGCCCTGCTGCTGGCCTGACCCGTCTGGCCTGACCTATCTGGGCGGGCCGGGACCACACCCCGGAGGAGGAACCCTTGAAGACAACTTTGGACACCGTGGTCATCGGCGGCGGAGCGATGGGCTCCGCCGCCGCGTGGGCGCTGGCCCGGCGCGGCCGGGACGTGACCCTGCTGGAGCAGTTCGGGCCCGGCCACCGCAACGGGGCTTCCCACGGCACAACCCGGAACTTCAACCCCGGCTACGCGGATCGCGACTACGTGGCCATGCTGGCCGAGGCGGCACGGCTGTGGCGCGAGCTGGAAACGGACTCCGGCGCGCGGCTGCTGGCGCGCACCGGCGTCGTGAACCACGGCGCCGATCCGCGGCTGCCCGAGGTCCGGAATGCGCTGCTTGCCGCCGGGCTCCGGGCGGAGTTCCTCTCCGCCGAGGAAGCCGCCGAGCGCTGGCGGGGCATCCGGTTCGAGACGCGCGTGCTGCACATGGCGGACGGCGGCCAGCTGAACCCGGACGCCGCGTTGCCGGCGCTGCAGCGCCTCGCCGCCGGCCTCGGGGCCGAGATCCGCCATCATGTGAAGGTCCTGGAGCTGGAAGTGCTCGACGACGGCGTCCGGCTCACCGTGGAGTCCGGCGGCCGCACGGAGGTGCTCTCCGCCAGGCAGGCCGTTGTCACCGCCGGCGGCTGGACCACGAAGCTGCTGGCCGGCGTTTTGCCCCTCCCCCGGCTGACGGTCACCCAGGAACAGCCCGCGCACTTCGCCATCGCAGACGACGGCGCCGTGTGGCCGGGGTTCAACCACATGCCCGGCCGCGGGGATGCGTACGCGTACTGGCGGTCCCCCGTCTATGGCATGTCAACGCCGGGCGAGGGCATCAAGGCCGGATGGCACGGTGTGGGCCCGGTGGTGGACCCGGACCGGCGGACGTTCGCTCCGGAGCCCGAACAGCGGGCAGCCCTGCAGCGCTACGCCCGGGACTGGCTGCCCGGCGTCGACCCCGACTCCCTCACCGACATCAGCTGCACCTACACAACCACAGTGGATGAGAACTTTGTCCTGGACCGGATCGGCCCGGTTGTCATCGGCGCCGGCTTCTCCGGCCACGGGTTCAAGTTCACGCCGGCCGTGGGCAGGATCCTGGCCGACCTCGCCACCGGCGACGGCGGTGCGCCGGCCATCTTCTCGGCCTCCCGCCCCCGCCCCTGACGTCCCGCCCGGAGCAACGCCGGTAGGCTGGGACCGGTCTTAAGCCGCCCCACAGGCACCAGGGGCACCAGCATGAAGTGGGGAAGAATTGCTCAGCACCAAATCAGGCAGCGCCCAGTCCAACAGCACGCCATCAACAAGTGCCCGCAGCCGGACGATGGGCCCCGTCGACTGGATGGCCCGGGGCCTGGCCGGCCTGCTGCTGGTGGCGACCTCAGCGTGCGCCGGTCCCGGGGCAGTCCCCACGGCCGCTGGTGCCGGCGTTCGCCCCGGCGTGACGGCTGCCCCAGCCACTGCGTCAGCGGGCACGGACAGCGCCCCGCTGGATCCGGACACCACACCCGGTGTCGGTGTTCCCGGCGTCGGCGCCCCGCACCAGCTGCCAGCCTTTGCGAGCAAAGCCCTCGAGGTGCTGGCGACGCTGCCCGTCAAGGGCCGCGCACCCAAGACGGGCTATTCGCGCGAGCAGTTCGGCCCGGCCTGGTCCGACGTCGACCACAACGGCTGCGACACCCGCAATGACATGCTCCGCCGCGACCTCACCGCCCTCGCGCTCAGGCCCGGGACGCGGGACTGCGTGGTGCTCTCCGGCGTTCTGGCCGACCCCTACACGGCCGCCGCCATCAACTTCCTGCGCGGCAACGCCACCAGCACCGCGGTCCAGATCGACCATGTCGTGGCCCTCAGCGACGCCTGGCAGAAGGGCGCGCAGCAGCTCAGTCCGGCACAGCGGCTATCCTTCGCCAACGACCCCCTGAACCTGCTGGCGGTGGACGGCCCGGCCAACCAAAGCAAGAGCGACGGCGACGCCGCCACCTGGCTGCCGCCGAACAAGTCCTACCGCTGCAACTACGTCGCCCGCCAGATTTCAGTGAAATCCGTCTACGGGCTCTGGGTGACCCAAGCCGAGCACGATGCCATGGCCCGGGTCCTCTCCGACTGCCCGGACGCCCTGGCCCCCACTAACCAGCAGGCCTCCGCTCCAGGCCAGGCCGCGCAGGCACCGCCCGCACAGCAGCCCGCCCCGGCGCAGGTCCAGATGGCCCCCGCCCCCGCAGCACCTGCGGCGGTGACCTACGCGAACTGCGCCGCGGTCCGCGCCGCCGGCGCGGCGCCCATCCACGTCGGCCAGCCGGGGTACAGCGGCAAGCTGGACGGCGACGGGGACGGCGTCGGCTGCGAGTAGTGGCGGCCGGCCCTGCGTCCGGTCATTTCCGGTGGCGGTCAGTTCTTCTGGTGCTCGTGCAGGAGCCGGGCGCAGCGGATGAAGCCCAGGTGCGAATAGGCCTGGGGATGGTTGCCCAGGTGGGTTTCCGTGCCGGGATCGTATTCTTCCGGCAGCAGCCCCGTGGGACCGAACAGGTTCACCAACTGGTCGAAGAGGTCCCATGCCTCCTCGATCCGGCCGACGGCGATGTAGGCCTCGATCAGCCACGTGGTGCAGATGTGGAAGCCGCCCTCCAGGCCGGGCAGGCCGTCGTCGTACCGGTAGCGGAAAACGGTGGGCCCCACCCGCAGTTCCCGTTCCACCGCCGTGACGGTGGCCAGGAAGCGGGGGTCGTTGACGTCCAGCAGGCCGGAGAGGCCGATGTGCAGCACGGCCGCGTCCAGGTCCGGGCTGTCGTAGGCCACGGTGTAGGAGGACGCCGATTCGTCCCAGCCTTCGCGCAGGACTTCCTGCCGGATTCTCGCCGCTGTGGGCTCCCAGTCCGGCAGCGGTTCCCGGCCATGCCGGGCGGCCGTGCGCAGCGCCCGGTCGAGCGCCACCCAGCACATCACCTTCGTGTAGACATGGTGCCGCGGCGCCCGTCTGGCCTCCCAGATGCCGTGGTCCGCCTCATGCCAGCGGGCCAGCACGGCCGAGGCCATCTGGACCAGCAGTTCCCAGTGGTCATCTGAGAGCACGCCCTGGCGGGCGCTGAGGGCATGAATCAGCTCGGCAATCGGGCCAAACACATCCAGCTGCACCTGGTGGTCGGCAGCATTCCCGATCCGGACCGGGCGGGACCCCGCGTAGCCGGGCAGGCTCTCGATGATGGCCTCGGTGGACAGCGGCGCCCCGGTCACCGAGTAGAGCGGATGCAGCCACTCCGGGCCCGGGGCGTGGGCCAGGATCCGGCCCAGCCAGGCCAGGAAGCCCTCGGCCTCGGCGGTGGAGCCCAGGTCCACGAGGGCGTTGACGGTCATGGACCCGTCCCGTAGCCAGCAGTACCGGTAGTCCCAGTTCCGCGTGCCGCCGATACCCTCCGGCAGTGAGGTGGTGGGCGCGGCCAGCACGGCGCCGGTGGGTTCGTGGACCAGGGCCCGCAGCACCAGCGCGGACCGGCGGACCAGCGACGGCTTAACGCCCGGCAGTTGCAGCTCGTGGACCCAGCGCCGGGAATGAAGGGCGACGGCGGCGCGACGCCCGGTCTCATCCTCGGGCACCGCCGGCTGGAGTTCCGTGTCGCCGCAGCGCAGGTTGAGGACCACGGGCCCGTCCCGCAGGTCGACGTCGGCCGTGGCGGTGGCGTGCCGGCCGTCCGAGGTGATGGAAAAGGCCACCCCGGGCGCCCGAAGGGCGATGGGGTCCGCGGTGCCGACGACGTGCAGTTCCGGCCCGCGCGCCTCCATGCTGAACGGCGCATTCGCGTAGTCCGGCCGTGGCGCGAAGACGATTCTCGCCGTGCCGGTGCCGGAGAGGACCCGGACCAGGCTGGTGATGCCTTCCGGGGCCGGCTCCAGGTAGTCCGTCACGGTGACGTCGGCCCAGCGGGTTTCGACGATCATGGTGCTGTCCACGTAGCGCTGGCCCAGGACCTGGGAGGACTTCACCGGTTCCACGGAGAAGTGGCCGGCCGCATCGCCGCCGAGGAGATGGGCAAACAGCGACCCCGAGTCCGGCAGCGGGTGGCTCATCCAGCAGATCTTCGCGTCCGGCGTGATCAGGGCGGTGGAGGAGCCGTTGCCGATCATGGAGTGCCGTTCCAGGCCCACGGCGTCCTCGCCGAAAAGCCACGCCCGCCGCAGTTCGAACAGGATCGCCAGGACCCGGGCAAACGACTCCGTGTCCCGGAGCCTGTGGTTCGCCACGCTGGGCCCCTCCCCCACGCGCAGCGCCATGTCCGGTCCGCGCAGCGTTGCCATGGCCAGCTCATCGCTGGACGCGTCGCCGGCGTAGAGGGCGGCACTGACGCCGAGCACGGAGCGCAGGTGCTCCATGGCCGCAGCCTTGGACGGTTCGACGACCGAAAGGTCCAGCACTGAGCCGTCCACGATGAAGTGGAGCCCAAGGTCCTGGGCGATGTGCGAGGCCTTCCCGGTGGCCAGGGCAACGATGTCCGGCGCCGCGGACCGCGTGTGGACGGACACCGCGACGGGTTTGCGTTCGATGCTGATGCCCCGGTACGCGCCGACCGTTTCGGCGAGTGCCTGGTGGGCCTGCTGGAGCACGGACTCCGTGGCCAGCGAGAGGCTGTGGGCGTAGCCCATGTCGAACTCGGCACCGTGCGAGCCCACCAGATGTACCTCGGCGGGCAGGCGTGAGACTGCTGCGAGGTCGCGGAGGGACCGGCCGGAAATGACGGCGGCGTGCGTATTGGGCAGGGCGGCGAGCGCGCGGAGGGCGATCGCGGCGCTGGCCAGCGGCAGGGTCTCGGTCGAGATCCCTTCCGCCGCGCAGAGGGTTCCGCCATAGTTGCACGCCACCAGTAGCCCCGGGGTGCGGGCCAGGATCTTGAGCTCAGCCAGCAGTTGCGGCGTCAGCCCGTCGTCGGCGGCGTCAGTCTGCACGAAGGCCCGGAGCAGGCCCAGCGGGAGGGATTTGGTCAGGAGGGCAGAGTCAGCCAAGGACTGGTTGAGCGGAGTGGGCATGCGCGGAGTCCTTCGAATAGTCCCCAATGCTGCATGAGAATCGTCCTCGGGAGGGCGTAGTTCCAGTATCCTCCTGACCCAGTTTCGCCCGGGTGTCCCGGCGGTTGCAGGTATGTAACGTCTGCTGGCCGCCGGGAACATGGCCGCCCGGGAGATGGCCGCCGGGAACAAAACAGTGCGTTGGGAGCTAGCTGTGCTCGGCGCCCGGAGCCGTGGCGACGCTCAGGACCAGGGTGTAGTCGTGCTCGGCGAGCGCGGTCTCGATCCCGGCGATGAAGGCCGGGAAGAACGGGTCGGTTCCCAGCAGGGAAGGGTCCCGGGCCACCACCAGGCCCAGCGCATAGGCCTTTGCTGAGGACAGTCCTTTCACCCGGAGGCTCGGCTTCCAGCCGAGGTCCTTGGCCACCCTGAGGATGCGCTCCCGGGTGTCCGGGCTCACCCCGGGCTGGCCGTTGAGGGCGTAGGCACGGCACCCTTGCTGACGCCGGCCGCGTGGGCGACGTCCGGTTCAGTTGCTGCTTGTCAAGGATGGGCACTGCGCAGCGCCGGCCCGGCCGGCATCAGAGCAGCCGCCCCGCCACGCGTTTCAGCAGTTGGCTGGCCTGTATTCGTAGGTTCCCGCATCGGCCGCGCCACCGCCCTGGCAGTCGGTCTTTTGGTTGGCCGACCGCCCGTCCAGATCCATGGGGAACGGGCTGATCCCGGCCCGGTCAATGGCCGGGCTCACGCCCGAAAGGTGGAGATCGGCGGGTGCATTCACAAAGTCGGCCGGTTCGGTGGTGGAGGTGGCGCTGGGAACGATGTTGATGGGGCCGTTGAGGACGTTCCCTTGCTCCGTCCAGCCAGAGCTGTCCATCCACAGCGCGTTGCGGGCGGCTACCAGGATGTTTCCCCGGATGACGGTCGAAGCCGGGCATGACGCGTGGCAGACAAAGGCCTGAGAGTCCGGGCCGTCCAGCCATACGGTGTTGTATTCGAACGTGGTGCCGTTGGTCGGGCCGAAGGACGACGTCCTGCCGCGCGCAATCAGCCCCATGGCCTGGGAACAATTGGGGCCGCAGGTGGATCGGACGAGGTTGTAGCTAAAGGTGTTGCCGTCGGCAGTTCCGCCCCTTCCGCGCCCCAGTTCGGAGAAGACGTTGTTATCCACAGCCACGTTGTGGTGGATCCTGTTCCGGTTGCCGTTGAAGATTTCGAACGCGCTGCCGTCGTGGCCAAAGTCGTAGGACAACGCGGTGGAGCCGGTGATGGTGTTGCCGGAGAACTCATTGTCGCTCCCGTTGACCAGGAAGCCGAAGGCACCCGAATCATCGGTGCACTTCACGGCTGTCGCGGTGCCGCACCGCTCCCCCTGGGTGTTGACGTTCATGATGCTGTTGTCAGCGAGTGTGTTGTTGGCGTAACTGCCAAAGTCGGAGCCCTCGCTCACCTTGATACCCGCGGCGTTCTTGTCCGCGGCGGAATTCCGTATGGAACCGTGGTCGCCGTAGATGCTGAAGCCCGCATAGCCGCACGATTCCGTCCGCAAGCCGTCCACGGTGATGTAGTCGCCGTCGAGCCTGACGCAAGTACCCGCCAGCCCCCCGGTAACGACAGGCAGATCGCCGCTTCCGTAGGCATTCAGGGTGATCCTGAGCCGGCTGGTGCCGCTGTTGCCGACCACAAGGCCCCCGGAAAAGACATCTCCGCGGCGAAAGCTGACCGAGTCCCCGGGCCGCAGAATGGTGGCGTTGACCATATCGAAGGTCGCCCAGGCCGATTGTGGCGATGTCCCATCGTTGGCGTCATTGCCGTCCGCGCCCACGTAATACGTGGCACCGACCGCCGCGGCCGGCGCGGATGCGCCGCCGAGCAATCCACCCAGGAACAGCAGGATGAGCAGCGTGGCGGCGGCTGTGGACTTGATCTTCATGGGTGCACCTGGGTTTTCGCCATGTATCCGCGGATCCGGGCACCACCGCCAACCGGCGGACCACGTCGGCACCCTGAGGGGCTTAACGCTAAGAGCGGGTCGGTGCTAAGTCAACGGACAAAGCTGCCCCTGGCAGAAATACAGCGACAATGCCGCAGCGGCGCCACCCACAGCGCCGGCCGCGGGCATCGTAATGTTCTTTTTTGCTACTTGACGTTCTTTATTGTGCGAATATGATAGCTAATTATGTGAGCTGCTTCACGCGACCCCGCATTATTTCAAAGGAGAAATTATGACCATGCACGAAGACGCACTGCTCCGGGCCTCCAGCCAAGGCGGGTGGGACCGGAGGACGCTGCTGAAGACATTCGGCGCCGGAGCAGTCGCGATGGCCGGCATTCCCCTGCTTACAGCCTGCACGGGCGGCAGCGCACCTGCCAGCAGCGGTGCCACGACGGCCACCTTCGGATCCGGCTCCTCGGACGAGGTCCCCAAGGCCGCTTACAAGGCGGTGACGGACGCTTTCCAGAAGAAGTCCGGCATCACGATCACCACCAACGTGGTGGCGCACAACGACTTCCAGAACAAAATCAACACCTACCTCCAGGGCAGCCCGGACGATTCCTTCACGTGGTTCGCCGGCTACCGCATGCAGTACTACGCCGGCAAGGGACTGCTCGCCCCGATCGACGACGTCTGGGAAAAGGTCGGCGGAAACTACTCCGACGCCCTGAAAAAGGCCTCGACGGGCGCCGACGGCAAGATGTACCTGATCCCGAACTACAACTACCCCTGGGGCTTCTTCTACCGGAAGAGCCTCTGGACGGAAAAGGGCTACACCGTCCCCACGACGTTCGATGAGCTGAAGACCCTCGCCGCCAAAATGAAGGCGGACGGCCTGATCCCGATTGAATTTGCGGACAAGGACGGCTGGCCCGCCATGGGCACCTTCGACTACCTGAACATGCGCCTGAACGGCTACCAGTTCCACATGGACCTCACCGCGCACCGGGAAAGCTGGGACCAGAAGAAGGTCAGCGATGTCTTCGACACCTGGAAGGCCCTGCTGCCGTACCAGAACCCGAACGCCCTCGGCATGACCTGGCAGGACTCGGCGAAGTCCCTCGCGGACAAGAAATCCGGCATGTACCTGCTCGGCTCCTTCCTCACCCAGCAGTACACGGACAAGGCAATCGCCGACGACATCGACTTCTTCCCCTTCCCCGAGGTCGCGGTGGAAGGCCAGGACGCCATCGAGGCACCCATCGACGGCCTCCTGCTCTCCAAGAAGGGCGGCCAGAACCAAGCCGCGCGGGACTTCCTGGCCTACGTCGGCACCCCGGAGGGACAGGACGTGTACGCCTCGGTTGACTCGTCCAACATCGCCACCGCCAAGGGCGCTGATACGTCTAAGTTCACTCCGCTCAACAAGAAACTGGCCGAGGCCATCAGCGGCGCCAAGAACATCAGCCAGTTCTTCGACCGCGATGCCCTGCCCGCCATGGCCAACAACGTGATGATCCCGGCCCTGCAGTCCTTCATCAAGGACGGCACCGTCGATGTGAAGAACCTGGAAGCCCAGGCCAAGTCCCTGTACGCCGCCCAGTAGCGGCGCGCCTGGCCGCGCGTTTCGCACGCGCAATTTCCACAGCATTCCCCTCTGCATTTCCCAAGGCAAGGAATCTCCATGAGTGTCTCTACCAATCCGTCGGCGCGGGGGCGCAAGGCAGCCGCCGCCCCAGCGCGGCGGGTTCGGCGGCTGTCCGGCCGCGACAAACTGGTGCTCGGCTTGATGGTGGGCGTCCCCACGCTGATCCAGCTCGTATTGGTCTGGATCCCCACGCTCATGTCGGTCGGGCTGTCCTTCACCCGCTGGAACGGGCTGGAGCTGACCGACATCAAGCCCGCCGGCGTCGAGAACTACCAGTTCATCGCCCAGGATTACCCGCCGTTTTGGCCGGCCATGCAGCACAACGTGCTGTGGCTGGCGTTCCTGGCACTTGTCGCCACCCCGCTGGGGCTGCTGCTGGCTGTCCTCCTGGACCAGAACATCCGCGGCACGCGGATCTACCAGAGCATCTTCTTCGCCCCGGTGATGCTGTCCCTGGCCCTGATCGGCATCATCTGGCAGCTGTTCTACAACCGTGACAGCGGCCTCTTGAACTTCGTCCTCGGCACGGCGGGCACGCCCCAGGCCGTCGACTGGTTCGGGGATTCCAGCGTCAACATCTGGGCTGCCCTCTTCGCCGCCACCTGGCGGCACGCCGGCTACGTCATGATCCTGTACTTGGCAGGGCTCAAGGGAGTGGATCCGACCCTGCGGGAGGCGGCCCAGATTGACGGCGCCAACGCGGTCCAGACCTTCTTCCGGGTGATCTTCCCGGCCATGCGTCCGGTCAACGTCATCATCATCGTCATCACCGTTATCGAGTCCCTCCGGGCCTTCGACATCGTCTACGTGATCAACCGCGGCACAAACGGCCTGGAACTCATCAGCGCCCTGGTCATCCAGAACCTGGTGGGCGAGGGGCAGGTGATCGGCATCGGGTCGGCCCTGGCGGTCATCCTGCTCGTCATCTCGCTGATCCCCATCACGTTCTACCTGTCCCGCGCGTTCGGAAAGGACAAAGAGGCATGAGCATCGCCCATCCAACCGATGCCGCCGCGGCCGGCACGCCGGCAGACGCCCGGCAGAGCAGCTCCGGTCCGGGCAGGGCCCGCCCCCGGCCGGGCCGGCCGGCCAACAACAAGCAGGGCAAGCGGCACTACGGCACCCACGTCTTCCTCATCGTCATGGCGGCTATCTGGCTGGTACCGCTGGGCTGGGCCATTTTCACTGCCCTTCGGCCAAAGGCGGACACGGACAAGTACGGGTATTTCAGCACCGGCGGGGCCTTCAACTTCGACAACTTCATCCAGGCCTGGACGCAGGGCGGCTTTGCGAAGCTGTTCTGGAACTCCGTGCTCATCACGGTCCCGACCGTGTTCCTGATCCTCTTCTTCGCCTCCATGATGGCCTTCGCCGTCAGCCGGGTGAGCTGGAAGTTCAACATCACCCTGCTCATCATGTTCACCGCCGGAAACTTGCTGCCCCCGCAGGTGCTCGCGGCGCCGCTCTTTGAAATGTTCAAGCACTTCGAGCTGCCGTACGCCGTCAGCGATTCCGGGAACCTGCTCAACACGTACATCAGCGTGATTGCCGTAGACACCGCCTTCCAGATCGGCTTTGTGACGTTCGTCCTCTCGAACTACATGAAGGCCCTGTCCCCCGAACTGACCGAGGCAGCCCTGGTCGACGGGGCCGGCGTCTGGCGCCAGTACTGGGACATCATCCTGCCGCTGTGCCGCCCTGCCCTGGCCGCCATGGGCACGCTCGAGGTGATCTTCATTTACAACGACTTCTTCTGGCCCCTGCTCTTCATCCAAAGCGGCGACCGCCTTCCGGTCACCACCGCGATCAACAACCTCCAGGGCCAGTTCCTCTCCAACTACAACCTGATCGCCGCCGGCGCCATGATCACGGCCATACCGGCCCTGATCATCTACCTGCTCCTGCAGCGCCACTTCGTGGCGGGCCTGACCCTCGGCTCCAGCAAAGGATAAACGTGGACAACAGCTTCAACCACAACAACAACCACATGGACTACATCACCGCCCGCCTCGGCTCCGAGGGCTCCCCGATGCTGGCCTTCGGCGGCGACTACAACCCGGAGCAGTGGCCCGAGGAAACCTGGGACGAGGACGTCCGGCTGATGCGCGAGGCCGGCGTCAACCTCGTCAGCGTGGGCATCTTCAGCTGGTCCCTGCTTGAGCCGTCCGAGGGCGTCTACGAGTTCGGCTGGCTGGACCGGGTCCTGGACCTGCTGCACGCGAACGGCATCCGGGTGGACCTGGCGAACGCCACGGCATCGCCGCCGCCCTGGTTCAGCCACAAGTACCCCGAGTCCCTGCCGGTAACGGCCGACGGCGTGCGGCACAGTTACGGTTCCCGGCAGGCGTTCGCGGCCTCGAGCGCCGAATACCGCCGGGCCGCCGCGGCCCTGACCGAGCAGATCGCCGTCCGGTACAAGGACCACCCCGCCGTCGTGATGTGGCACGTCCACAACGAGTACGGCTGCCACAACCAGCCGGATTTCTCCGACGGCGCCGCCGCCGGCTTCCGGCGCTGGCTCGAACACCGGTACGGCAGCCTCGAGGCCCTCAATGCCGCGTGGGGCACCGCCTTCTGGTCCCAGCGCTACTCGGCCTGGGAGCAGATCCTGCCGCCGCGCACCTCCGGGACCTGGGTTAACCCGACCCAGCAGCTGGACTTCGCCCGCTACTCCTCCGATGAACTGCTCGAATGCTACAAGGCCGAGGCCGCGATCATTCGCTCACACTCAGGGCATCCCGTGACCACCAACTTCATGGGGTTCAACATGGGCCTGCACCAGCCCGTGGACTACTGGCGCTGGTCCGAGGAGATGGACGTGGTCTCCAACGACCACTACCTCATCGCCGAGGACTTGCGAAACTTCCAGGAACTGGCGGCAACCGCGGACCTCACCCGCGGCTGGGCCAAGGGCAAGCCGTGGCTGCTCATGGAGCATTCCACCTCTGCCGTGAACTGGCAGCCCCGCAACATCGCCAAAGCGCCCGGTGAGATGCTGCGCAATTCCCTGCAGCACGTTGCCCGCGGCGCCGACGGCGCGCTCTTCTTCCAGTGGAGGGCCTCGCGCGCGGGCGCCGAGAAGTTCCACTCCGGGCTGCTGCCGCATGCCGGCACGGACACCAAGGTTTGGCGTGAAGTGGTCCAGCTCGGCCAGGCGCTGCGCAGCCTCGCCGAAATCAGCGGCTCGGTGGTGACGGGAGCATCCGGCCGGGTGGACGTCGCGATCCTCCACGACACCGACGCCCGCTGGGCCTCGGAACTGGACTCGCACCCGAGCGTGGATGCCTCCAACATCGCGGAAACCCGCCGCTGGCATGATGCCTTCTACCGTGCCGGCATCCCCACCGACTTCCGCCAGAGCACCGACGACCTCTCCGGCTACCGGCTCGTCGTCGCACCAATGCAGTACCTCGTGAGCGATGCCGGGGCCGCGAACCTGGACGCGTACGTGCGCGCCGGCGGCCACCTCGTGGTGACGTATTTCTCCGGTATCGTGGACGAAAATGACCACATCAGGCTCGGCAGCTACCCCGGCGCGTTCAGCGCACTGCTGGGCGTCCGGATGGAAGAATTCTTTCCGCTGCGCGGCGGCGAAAGCGTCCGGCTCAGCGGTTTCGGGGCGGGCACCTGCTGGAACGAACTGGGGCGGGCGACCACCGCCGAGGTCCTCGCGACCGTGGAAGAGGGACCGGCAGCCGGCTCTCCCGCCGTGACCCGCAACCGCGCCGGAAGCGGCCGCTCCTACTATGTCGCAACGACGCTCGCACCAGAGGGCCTGGGCGAACTGCTCGCCGTCGTCTGCGCCGATGCCAGGGTGCAGCCGCTCATTCCGGACCTCCCGGACAATGTGGAAGTTGCCCGGCGCAGCAAGGACGGCACTGACTGGACGTTCTGCATTAACCACGGGGCCCACGACGTCAGGCTGCCGCTGGAAGGCGTCGACCTGCTCTCCGGAGCCGAGCTCGACGGCGGGCTCGGCCTCGCGGCCGGAGGTGTCGCCGTCGTCCGTTCCCGTGCCGCCCAATTGGTCGGCACGTCCGCCAGCCACTCAAGCCACTCAAGCCTGTAAGGACTCCACATGCTAGCCGCAGCCCGCCATTCCGCCATCCTCGCGGAGGTCCAACGTGAGCGGATCGTCCGTGTCGCGGACCTCGCCAAGATGCTCGGTGTCTCGCTGATGACCGTGCGGCGGGATATCGAGGCCCTCGACGCGGCCGGCTCCGTGGAGAAAATCCACGGCGGGGCCAAGCTGCCCGGCGGGGCCGGCACCCACGAGCCAGGCTTCGAGCTGAAGGTGACCCAGCTCAAGGACGAGAAGATGGCGATTGCCCAGGAGGCGGCCGCACAAGTGCGCGAGGGCATGGCGGTGGGGCTCAGCGCGGGCACCACCACGTGGGCGCTGGCCCAGCTGCTGTCCGCCGGGCCGCGGATCACGGTGGTCACCAACTCGGTGCGGATCGCGGACGTTTTCCACCAGAGTTCGTCCCTGTCTACCGTGATCCTGACCGGCGGCGAGCGCACACCCTCCGATGCCCTCGTCGGGCCGCTGGCCACGTCCTCGCTCAAGCAGCTGCACCTGGACGTGCTGTTCCTCGGCGTCCACGGCGTCGACGCCGACGCCGGGTTCACCACCCCCAACGTATTGGAAGCCGAAACCGACCGGGCCTTCGTCACCGCGGCCCGGCGGGTGGTGGTGCTGGCCGACCACACGAAGTGGGGCACCCTTGGCATCAGCACCATCGCCAGCCTGGAGGACGCTGACGAACTGATCAGCGACGACCTCCTCGGCAGCGAGGCCCGGCGCATCCTCGGCGAGCGCGTCGGCAGGCTCCGCCTGGCCAGTACCGGCGACGCCCGGCGCATCAGCACAGCCACGAGCCCCACAGCAGCCGCAGGCTGACGGCAAGGCCCGCCCACCCCCAAACCACTACGCCTGGAGCTGCCGTGAACAACCCGGACCTCACCCTTGCCGCCGAGACCCGCTCCCCCCTGGGCGTCCCGGGCCTGTTGCCGTCGGATCTGGAGCCGTTGTACCTGCGTCGCTCCGGCACGTCCCTGCTCATCGACTTCAGCACGGGCGAGGCCGCGATGCTGCACTTCGGCGCCGACCTCGGCCCGGCCTTGCCCGAGCTTTCGCTGCTGGGCGACGCCGTCCCGCGCTCGGCCCTCGACGTTCCGGTCACGCTGGGGCTGATCCCGCAGGCGTCCTCCGGCTGGCGCGGACGGCCCGGCCTCCGCGGCCACCGGAATGGCCAGGCGTTCTCGACCCGGCTGCGCGTTGTCAGTGTTGAGCGTTCCGGCGGGGGGCGTTCCGGCGGGGAGCTGACCGGCGCGCACGAGTGCTCGGCCGTCATCACCCAGGCGGACCCCGAGGCCGGCGTCAGAGTCCGCACGGAGATCAGGATCAACGACGGCGGCCTGCTCCAGCTACGGCACCGGCTCGATATCGACGGCGCCGGCCCGTACAGCCTTGACGAACTCGCGGCCGTGCTGCCGGTGGGCCGCGCCGCCACAGAGATCCTGGACCTCACCGGCCGCTGGTGCCGGGAGTCCCACCCCCAGCGCCTGCCGCTGCACCAAGGCACGTGGGTCCGCTCGGGCCGGCACGGCCGGACCGGCCATGACGCTTCCCTCCTGCTGGCAGCCGGCACGCCCGGATTCGGCAACCGCCACGGGCAGGTCTGGGCCGTGCATCTGGGCTGGAGCGGCAACCACGAGAGCTTCGTTGACGCAGCAGCGGACGGCCGGACCGTCCTGGGCGCCTCGGAACTGCTCGGCGCCGGCGAGATCAGCCTGGCCGCGGGCGCCAGCTACGAGACCCCGTGGTTGTTCGCGGCGTACTCCGCCGCGGGGCTGGACGGCATCAGCGATGCTTTCTACACCTGGTTCCGGAGCCGCCCGCACCACCCCGGCGTGCGGTCGGGCAAAGCCCGTCCCGTGGTTCTCAACGTCTGGGAAGCGGTGTATTTCGACCACCGGATGCCGGTGCTGCTTGATCTCGCCGAATCCGCCGCCCGGCTGGGCGTGGAACGCTACGTCCTCGACGACGGCTGGTTCCGCGGCCGGCGCAACGACCAGGCCGGCCTCGGCGACTGGTACGTCGACGAGGACCTCTGGCCCGGCGGCCTGGCCCCGCTGATCGACGCGGTGACCGGCCACGGCATGGAATTCGGTCTCTGGGTGGAACCCGAAATGGTCAACGAAGACTCCGACCTGGCCCGCGCCCACCCGGACTGGATCGCCGCTCCGGTACCACGGAGCGGCGGGGGCAGCCCGGCCGGCCGGCTGCCGGAACGGTGGCGGCACCAGCAGGTCCTCGACCTCGTCAATCCGGAGGCCTGGCAGTACATTTTCGACAGGCTCGATGCCCTGTTGAGCGAATACCGGATCAGCTACCTGAAATGGGACCAGAACCGGGACCTGACCGAAATGGGCCACGCCGGGCGCCCCTCCGTGCACGCCCAGACGCGGGCCGTTTACCGGCTCCTCGACGAGCTGCGCCTGGCCCACCCGGACGTCGAGATTGAAAGTTGCTCCTCCGGGGGCGCCCGCGTGGACCTCGGAATCCTGGAACGCACCGACCGGATCTGGGCCTCGGACTGCAACGATGCCCTGGAACGGCAGACCATCCAGCGCTGGACCGGTGTGGTGGTGCCGCCGGAGCTCGTCGGATCGCACATCGGACCCACCACGAGCCACACCACCGCGCGAACGCACGACCTCTCCTTCCGGGCGATCACCGCGATGTTTGGCCACTTCGGCCTCGAATGGGATGTCCGGCACCTCGCCGATTCCGAGCGCACCGAGCTTGCCGGGGCGATCACGCTGTTCAAGCAGTACCGGCCCCTGCTGCACAGCGGGCGGATGGTACGGGCGGACGAGCCTGATCCGGCCCTCCGGCTCCACGGCGTCGTGTCCCATGACGGCGGGGAGGCCCTCTTCGCCCTGGTGTCCGTGGCGACGTCGTTCGCCGAAGTCCCGGGGCGGGTCTGCCTGCCAGGGCTGCTGCCGGACGCCGCGTACCGGGTGGAAGCGGTCTACCCGGCGGCCGATGACAGGCGTGCGTTCCTGCAGGCGGTGTCTCCGGCGTGGCTTGCAGGCGGCGTCGAGGCGACCGGACGGTTCCTGGCGGAGTCCGGCCTCCCCATGCCTGTCCTGAACCCGGAGCACGGGCTGCTGCTGGCTATCCGCCGCGTCACCGCCGCCGTTCCAGCCGCCGTTCCAGCCGCAACCGGCGGCCACCCCGTAAGGAACTCCTGACCATGGGCCAGATTACGAAGCGCTCCTATAAGCTCTCCGACGGCCGGGACATCATCTACTTCGATGATGCCGATACCGTCCTGCCCCCGGACCGGGGGGACGATCTCCGCGAGCCGGCGCTCCGTCCGCCTACCGCCACCATGCGCCAGGACGTCCTGACCGGGGAGTGGATTTCGATCGCGGCCGCCCGGCAGAACCGGGTGGTCCTGCCGCCCTCGCACCTGGACCCGCTGGCCCCGGCGTCGCCGGAGAATCCCTCGGAGATTCCGAGCCTCTATGACGTCGCCGTCTTCGAAAACAAGTCCCCGTCCTTCGGACCGGACCTGGCGGGAGCCGGCGCGCCGGAGGGCCTGGACGACCTCGCCCTGGTGGGGCTGGGGCGCAGCCGGCAGTCTGTGGGCCGGTGCGAAGTGGTGTGCTTCTCCCCCGAACACACCGGGTCCCTGGCGGGGCTGCCCCTGTCCCGGATGCGCACCGTGGTGGAAGCCTGGGCGGACCGGACGGCCGCGCTGTCCGCGCTGCCCGGCGTCGAACAGGTTTTTCCGTTCGAGAACCGCGGCGAAGCGATCGGCGTGACGCTGCACCACCCGCACGGACAGATTTACGCCTACCCGTACATCACGCCCCGTACGGCCCAACTGGTCCGCACGATCGAGAGCTACGGCGGCTCGCTGTTCCAGGACATCCTCAGTTTCGAGCAGAAATCCGAGCGGGTGCTGCTCCAGGGCGAGCACTGGACGGCGTTTGTCCCGTTTGCCGCGCGCTGGCCGCTGGAAGTCCATATCCTCCCGCACCGGCACGTCCCGGACCTCGCCGCCACCACAGGCGAGGAACGCGATGAGTTCTCCCGGCTGTACGGCCGGCTCCTGCGCGGCGTCGATGCCCTCTACGACACGCCCACTCCGTACATTTCGGCGTGGCACCAGGCTCCCGTCCACGCCCACCGCGACGACATCCGGCTCATGCTGCAGCTGACCTCGCCCCGCCGGGAGGAGGACAAGCTCAAGTACCTGGCAGGCTCGGAGGCCGCGATGGGCGCATTCATCGCGGACATCCCGCCGGAAACGGCTGCCGCCCGGCTCCGCGAGGCCATGGAAAAGGCATCGCCACCACCGCCTACGGCAGGGCTCGAGCCATTCCGCACAGAACTGCCAGCAACAGAACAGGAAGCCGCCCAGCCATGAATGAGGTCCTTCAACTGGGAAGCGAGTACTTTTCCAGCCAGTTCGGCGGCGTGCCGGACGGCTTGTGGTCGGCGCCCGGGCGGGTCAACCTGATCGGCGAGCACACGGATTACAACGACGGCTTCGCGTTGCCGATCGCGATCGACAAGCGCACCACGGTAGCGGCCCGCGCCCGTGCAGACCGCTTGCTCAGGGTCACAAGCAGCTCTTTCCCCGGCATGATGGAGGTGAGCCTCGAGGACTTGGACCCAGATGCCCTGACCGGCTGGGCCGCCTACCCCCTGGGTGTGGCCTGGGCGATGTCCCGCGCGGCGGCTGCCGGCGCGCCCGACGGCGCCGGTTCCGGGGGTGCCTCGCGGATGTCCGGCCTGGACCTGGCGCTGACCTCGGATGTTCCGGCCGGCGCCGGGCTGTCCTCCTCCGCCGCCGTCGAATGCGCCGTGGCCCTGGCCCTGAACGATCTCTGGGAGTTGGGGCTGGACAGGCAGGAACTAGCCCGGATCGGCCAGCTGGCCGAGAACAGGGTGGTCGGCGCACCCACCGGCATCATGGACCAGTCGGCCTCGCTCCTGGGCGAACCGGATCATGGCATCCTGCTCGACTGCCAGAGCCTGGTGACCGAGACCGTTGCCCTGGGCTTCGCCGGTGCCGGCGTAGGGCTCCTGGTGATCGACACCCGCACCAGCCATTCCCATGCCGACGGCGGCTATGCCAGCCGCCGCCGGTCCTGCGAGGACGGTGCCCGCCGCCTGGGCGTCGGCAGCCTGCGGGCACTGGGCCCGGATGATCTCCCCCGCGCCGCAGCACAGCTCGACGGACAGACCTACCGCCGGGTCCGCCACATCATCACGGAAAACCAGCGGGTGCTGGACACCGTCGCGGCGCTGCGGACCTCCGGCGCGGCCGCCATCGGGCCGTTCCTCAACGAGTCGCACCTGTCCATGCGCGACGACTTCGAGATCTCCACGCCCGAGCTCGACCTCGCCGTGGCCGGCGCGCAGGAATTGGGCGCCATCGGAGCGCGCATGACCGGCGGCGGCTTCGGCGGGGCCGCCCTCGCCCTGGTCCGGAGCGACGACGCCGGCGACGTGGCCGGGGGCATTGCACGCGACTTCGCCCGTGCCGGGTTCACGGCCCCGCACATCTTCCCCGTCACCGCGTCCGAGGGCGCCCGCCGGGAACTGTAGCCCGGGCCGCCGTGAGACCCGCAGGCAGTTGGGCGCGCAGGCTCTTAGGCCCGCACGAGCTGGGCGGCGTCGGCCAGAAGGTCCACGGAACGGAGCCGGGCCTCGGTGCCGGTGCTCTGATGCGCCACGATCAGTTCGTCCGCGTCGGCGTGCCCCGTGAACTCCTCGAGGTACGCCAGGACGGCATCGGGAGTGCCCACAGCGGAGTACTTCATCATCTGCGCCACGTGCTGGCCCTGGGGCGAGTCCAGGATCATGTCCGCCTCGTCGTCGCTGAACACACGGCCATTGCCGAAGAACAGGGAGACCCTGGCCCGCTTGGTGGCCTGGAACATCGCCTGCGCCTCCGCGGCCGTATCCGCGGCAACGACATTGACGCCGGCGATCACATGCGGGGCGTCGAGCTGCGCAGAGGGCCGGAACTCGCGGCGGTAGACGGCCACCGCGTCCTGCAGCGCGTTGGGCGCGAAGTGCGAGGCGAAGGCGTAGGGCAGGCCCAGCTGGGCGGCCAGCCTGGCGCCGAACAGGGACGAGCCCAGGATGTACAGCGGCACGTTGGTGCCTTTGCCCGGGGTGGCCTCCACGCCCTGGATGCGGGTGGGGCCGGTCAGGTAGCCCTGGAGCTCCAGGACGTCCTGCGGGAAGCTGTCTGCCGACATCGGATCGCGGCGCAGGGCGCGCATGGTGTTCTGGTCGCTGCCGGGCGCCCGGCCCAGCCCGAGGTCGATCCTTCCCGGGTGCAGCGTTTCGAGCGTGCCGAACTGTTCCGCGATGGTCAGCGGCGAGTGGTTGGGCAGCATCACGCCCCCGGCGCCGAGCCGAATGCTGGAGGTGTGGGCCGCGACGTGGGCGATCAGCACGCTCGTGGCGGAAGAGGCGATCGCGGACATGTTGTGGTGCTCGGCGTACCAGATCCGCCGGTAGCCCCGGTCCTCGGCGAGCTGCGCCATGGCCACGCTTCCGGCGAAGCTCTCCGCCGCCGTCTGGCCCGGGCCGATGGTTGCAAGGTCAAGAATGGAAAGCGGAACAGTCACGGAAAAGCCGGCCTTTCGTAGCGGAGCAGTGTGCGGGCCGGAGTTTGGAACTGCGGTCCTGGGCGGCGCCGGGTTTCCGGCGCGGGCACACTGGCATCAACGACGGCGGCCCCCGGGATATTTCTGCACATATTTCTGCACATGATTCTGGACCGCGCGGACAGCCCACCCCCAGCTGGGCCGGCTGCTTCTTGCCAGCTTCTGCTTCTACTTCAGCGTCTGCTTCAGCGGTTCAGCGGGATCAGCTGCAGGAGTAGTTGTAGTCGAGGCCGCCGGAGATGTACTGCGTCATCGAGACGCGGCTGCGCGGGGTGAGCCCGGGCAGGGCGCAGTTCTGCTTGGCGCCGGCCGCCGATCCCGCTCCAGCGAGCCAGCTCGGCAGTCCTGCCAGCGGGCTGGTGAACTTCACGGATCCGGCGATCTTCCCCCACTGGTAGCCAGTGGAGTAGAGGCCCACGCGCGCGCCGATCCTCTTGAAGTAGGCGGTCATGCCTTCCAGGACGGCGACGTTGGCGGCCGTGTCTGCCTGCCAGGTGTTTTCCGTTTCCACATCCAGCCACCAGAGGTAGGACTGCGGGTTGCTGACCCCGCGGCGCCTGGCGTCGTCGGACGCCTTGGCCCACCCGTACATGTAGGAGCAGGCTTTGAACGACCCCAGGGCGCAGTTGCCGTAGGGGTTGGTGACCTTCACCCCGTTGTAGGTGTTCGACGTGGGCCACCATGACCCCTGCCGGCCGGGGTTGGCGGTGTTCACGTACAGGGCCACTCTGGGCTGCGCTGTCGCTGCGGGGGACTTTGCGGTCTTCGCCCAGGCCAGCTGGCTTGCCAGGCACGGGTTCGTGTTGTTGGCCAGGCCGTAGTTGACGCCGACGATTGCGAAGGCGGGCTGCTTTGGCAGGGTCCTGCCGCACTGCGGCCAGGACACATCGATTCCGGGTCCCGAGGTGCTGGCCGTGACGGCCGAGGCGGGGCTTCCGCCCAAGAGGACAAGGCCGAGGGTCACAACAAAGGCCAGTACGATGCGCGGGAACGAGTTGGGCATGCCACAGTCTAAGGCAGAATCGCAGAAACGCTAATCGGTGGCGTAATTCCGTCACGGCGTCGATGGGCCGCCGGCACGGCATCGATGGGGCGGCACAGTCGGTGTGCGCGTCCCGCGGAATAGGCCAGTCTTAGCCGGGTCCGGGAACCCCGGACCCGGCTAAGCTAACCGCATGGCCATCAAATCCACTGCAGATAAAGTCGCCACGATCCAGAAGGGCTACACCCTGGACGGCCCCACGATCGAACTCGGTGCGGCGATCGTCGATGGCGAACTCCACAAGGACGCCCCCGTCCGGCTGCCGCTCGCGATGATGAACCGGCACGGCCTCGTGGCCGGGGCGACAGGCACCGGCAAGACCGTCACGCTGCACATGATGGCCGAACAGCTCTCCACGGCGGGCGTGCCCGTGTTCCTTGCCGACATCAAAGGCGACCTCTCCGGGCTGGCCACGGCGGCCACGGGCAGCGACAAACTCCGGACCCGCACGGAGAGCATCGGCCAGGCGTGGGCCGGCAAGACCTTCCCGGTGGAGTTCCTGGCCCTCGGCGGCGACGGCCAGGGCATCCCGGTCCGCGCCACCATTACCTCCTTCGGCCCCATCCTGCTCTCCCGGGTCATGGACCTGAACGAAACCCAGGAATCCAGCCTGCAGCTCGTCTTCCATTTCGCGGACAAGAACAACCTGGAACTGATCGACCTCAAGGACCTGCGGGCCGTCATCCAGTTCCTGACCTCCGCCGAGGGCAAGGACGAGCTTGAGGAACTCGGCGGCCTCTCCAAGGCAACCGCCGGTGTGATCCTGCGCGAACTGATCACGCTTGAGGCGCAGGGCATGGAGACGTTCTTCGGCGAACCCGAGTTCGACACCGCCGAACTGCTGCGTACCGCGCCGGACGGCCGCGGCGTGGTCAGCTGCCTGGAGCTACCCACGCTGCAGACCAAGCCCATGCTCTTCTCGACGTTCCTGATGTGGCTGCTCGCCGACCTCTTCGAGGACCTGCCGGAGGCCGGGGACCTCGACAAGCCCAAGCTGGTGTTCTTCCTGGATGAGGCGCATCTGCTGTTCAACGGCGCCTCCAAGGCCTTCCTCGACGCCATCACCACCACCGTCCGGCTCATCCGGTCCAAGGGCGTCGGCATCTTCTTCGTGACGCAGACCCCCAAGGATGTCCCCGCCGACGTCCTCGGCCAGCTGGCAAACCGGGTACAGCACGCCCTCCGCGCCTATACCCCGGAGGATGCCAAGGCCCTCCGGGCCACCGTCTCCACCTTCCCGACCAGCGACTACGACCTAGAGGAGACCCTCACCACCGCCGGCATCGGCGAGGCCGTTATCACCGTCCTGAATGAGAAGGGCGCGCCAACTCCCGTGGCACTGACCCGGCTCCGCGCCCCGGAATCCGTGATGGGGCCCAGCACCGACGCCCTGATCTCCAGCACCGTCGCCGCCTCCGCGCTCCTGCCCAAGTACGGCACCGCGGTCGACAACATCTCGGCCTACGAGAAGATCGCCGGGAAGGGCGCTGCCCCCACCGGACCGGCCGCCGGGACCGCGCACCAGGGCGGCGCGGGCCAAGGCGGCGCGGACCAGGGCGGCAGCTTGGACGCCAACGCCATCGATGCCGAAGCCCGACGGATCGAGGAAGAAATCCTTGGCCGTCCCAGCAGCCGTCCAGCGCCGGCGCCGGGGACGCCCGAACACGCGAACGCGCCTGAACGGCGGGCCCCACGGCCGGCGCAGCCGACGGACGGCGGCGGCATCGCCGGCGGTGGGATCGGTGGCGACCTCGCGGGGGCCCTCGGCGGAGGCCTCAAGAGCATGGCCCGCTCGCTGGGAACCCAACTCGGCAGGGAGCTGCTCCGCGGCGTCTTCGGCACTTCCTCGAAGCGCCGCCGGCGCTAGGGATGACCACGGGGGCATCCCACCGAATGGTCTTGGCCCGCCATGCTCCGCGTCACAGATGCGCACCTTGACACAGGGATTCCTGTGGGGTGCAGGTAACGTAAGAATCGTGCAGATGAGTCAGGCGTTGGTCAAAATCGCGGCAGTGTGGCTGCTCGGACTGATGCTTGCCGTGGCCGGGGCCATCGTGTCCATCAACCTGGTGAACGACTCCGTTGCCGGGCCCCAGCAGCCGGTCCGCGAATATCTCAGCGCCCTGCAAAAGGGCGATGGCGAAAAGGCGCTGGGCCTGTTGCGCGCCTCCGTGCCGCAAAGCAACCCGGCGATGCTCGACGGAACCGCACTGCAAACCGCGGCCGCCCGCATCTCCGACGTCAAGCTTGGTGGCGCTGAGGAACGCGGCGCGAATCAGGTCATGGTGCCCATGGACTACACGATCGACGGCAGCCAGTTGCACGCCGAGTTCCTGCTGGAGCGCTCCGGCACCGAGTGGCTGTTCTTCCACAAATGGTCTTTCGTCCCCTCCGCGCTGCCCGTCCTGGACGTCACTGTGGTCAACTCCAGCGAGGCCACCCTCAACGGGGTACCGGTGAACATGCCCAACGGCCGCAACTCCTTCGCTGTCTTCTACCCCGGCGAGTACGAGGCCGCGCTGAACGGCCAGTACTTCTCCGCCCCGGCCAGCCGGGCCACCGTGGCGGGCGGGGACGCGCGCCCGGGCTCGCTGAACCTGCTGACCGAGGCCACAGGTGCCCTGAAGGAGGCCGTGAGCGGCAAGGTCAAGGAGTTCCTGGACTCCTGCGCCGACGAGGCCGACAAGCAGCAGATGCTGCAGCCCGACTGCCCGTTCTACCACGCCACCAACAACCGCGTGATGGACGGAACCATCGACTGGAGCATTACGGACTACCCGACCGTCAGCATCGAGCCGTTCGGCGGCCGCTGGGTGGTGGCGCCCCTGGACGGCAAGGCCCGGATCAAGGCCCGCCAGGTGGACCTGTTCACCGGCGCCGTGTCCGACATCAACTCGGTACACGATTTCAGCTTCACGACCCGCCTGGACATCGACGGCGACACCGTCAAGCTCACGCCGCAGCTCAACTACTAGACCCGGTTAACAACTACACCCGGTTAACTACTAGAACCGGGGGATTCCCCGCCGCAGTGTCTCTTCCCGTCACGCAGGGCAGACTTTGGCCCATCCGAGAGAACCGCCAGGACCTCCGCCACCATTGAAAGCCAAAAGGCTGCTGTCCGTGACGTGAGGTCACGGACAGCAGCCTTTGGATCAGCAGCGGTGCAGCGGGTCAGTCCATTCCGCGCAGGTCCAGGACCAGCTCGGTGTCGCCGTCGGCCTGCAGGAGCACGGGGATTCCCCAGTCCTGCTGGTACAGGTGGCAGGCGGCGTGGTCCGGGATCTCGCCGTCGGCGTCTTCGGGTCCGTCACACGCCGCCGCGCGGGCGGTGATGTGCAGGACGCCTTCGGCAACGTCGGAGGAAAGCTCCAGTGTGCGGAGGAGCCCCACGGACGTCCCGCCGCCGGAAACCAGCAGTTCGGGCGGTGTGGACGATATCTTCAATTGGGTGGGATCGCCCCACCGGTCGTCCAGCTTCTGCCCGGTGGGCGCCGTGAAGCGCACCGCCAGTTCGAGCGGCCCGGGCGCCACGGGGCTCTTGGGCCGGTGGGTCTGCGCAGCGCCCTCGTCCACCTGCTGCGCTTCCTTCGGGATGGGCACGTACACCAGCTGGTGCTTGTTGGCCTCGACCACCACCAGCAACGGCTCGGATCCGGCGACCTGGGTGTGGTCCACAATCACGTCCGAGGGCTCGGACAGTCCGCGTGCCAGCGTGGAAACCGTGCCCGTTGCCGGGTCGTAGCGGCGCACTGCGCCGTTGTACGTGTCCGCGATGGCCACCGAGCCGTCAGGGAGCACCGTCACGCCGAGCGGGTGCTGCAGCCGCGCCTCTGCGGCGGGGCCGTCGCGGAAGCCGAAGTCGAACAGGCCCTTGCCCACGGCCGACTCGACGGTGATGCTGCCGGCGTCGCTAATCACGAGTTTGCGCAGGGCGGAGGTCTCGGAGTCAGCCACCCAGATGTTGCCGTCGGCGTCTTCGGCGAGACCGGAGGACTGGGCGAACCAGGCTTCAGCGGCCGGGCCGTCCAGGAGACCTTCGAGGCCGTTGCCGGCGATGATCTTTACGGCGCCGGAGGTCGGCTCGAAACTGAAGATCTGGTGCACCCCAGCCATCGCCACCACCACGGCGTTGAGTTTGCTGGACCAGACGACGTCCCACGGCGAACTCAGGGACACCCCAAGCGGATCCGCCTCGAGCCGGGTACCGTAGGCGGCGCCTTCCTCGTTCACGCGGGCCGGGCCGGTTTCCAGCAGCCGCTGCACGCCGTTGCCGGCCAGCGTCCGGACGGTTCCGTCCGAGAGGGACAGTCCGCGGAGCCGGTGGTTCACGGAGTCGGCAATTACGACGTCGTAGCCGGCGTCCGCGGCGACGTCCTCGGGCAGCAGCACCAGGCCCTGCGGTTCATTGAACCGGGCGGTCGCGGCGTTGCCGTCGGCGTGGCCCTTTACACCGGAGCCGTACGTGGCCAGCAGCGTCTCAAAGTCGGTGGAGAGTTCCACGAGCCGGTGATGGCCGGTGTCGGTCACGAGCCACGAGCCGTCCCCGGCGCTTCCGACGCCACGGCCGTCGGGCAGGAACAGGGCCTTGCCCGGGAAGCGCAGCGTGCCCGACGACGGTTCCGGCGCCACATAGGGGCCGTCGCCGCGGTGCAGGGTGCCCCTTGCCTCATGCTCGGCGATCAGTTCGGGGATCAGCACGGCGAGGCCGTCCGCGTGGCCTTCACCGGAGAGGTGCGCCACGATGTAGCCCTCGGGATCGATGACCACCAGGGTGGGCCACGCCCGGGCCGTGTAGGCCTTCCACGTGTCCAATTCGGGGTCGTCGAGGACCGGGTGGCGGATCTCGTAGCGCTCCACGGCGGCCGCCAGTGCCACGGGATCGGCCTCGTGCTCGAACTTGGGCGAATGCACGCCGACGGTCACCAGGACATCCGAGTACTGCTGCTCGAGCGGACGGAGTTCGTCCAGGACGTGCAGGCAGTTGATGCAGCAGAACGTCCAGAAGTCCAGCAGCACGATCTTGCCGCGCAGGGATTCGAGGTCCAGGGACTTGCCACCGGTGTTCAGCCAGTTGCGGCCGACCAGTTCGGAGGCCCGGACCCGGAGATGGGTGCGTACGGTTTCGGTCATGAGCGTCCTTCCAGCTTTGAATTGCGTTCGGCAAGCCTGGCGTCGCGCTCGGCCAGCTTGGCAAACATATCGTTGTAAGCAGTGAGATCGGCGTCGTTATTCCTGTCCGCCGCCCGGTCGGTGCGTTTGGACTCGCGCGCGTCGGAACGGGACCACATGACGGCGACGCCAATCGCCACCAGCAGGGTGGGCACTTCGCCGATGCCCCAGGCCACAGCGCCACCCATCTGCTGGTCCAGCAGGGCCGAGGGGCCCCACGTCCGCCCCAGGTTGCCGAAGTAGTCCGCGGCCAGCAGCCCCGTGCCTCCCATGAGGGCGACGCCGAAGAACGCGTGGAAGCCCATGGTGGCCAGCAGGAGCAGCAGCCGCATGGGGTACGGTGCGCGGCGCGGCAGCGGATCGGTGCCGATCATGGTGAGCACGAAGATGTAGCCGGTGAGGGCGAAGTGCAGGTTCATGAGCTCGTGGCCCACGTGGTCCCGCATCGCGTAGCCGAACGCGTCCGAGTAGTAAAAGAGCACGATGGAGCCGGCGAAGTTGGCGGCCGCGAACAGCGGATGGGTCACCAGTTGCGAGAACTTGGAGTGGATGAAGATCATCAGCCACTCGCGCGGTCCGCGCGAACTGTCGCGCCGCGGGGTGAGCGCCCGGAGCGCCAGCGTCACCGGGGCGCCTAGGACCAGGAAGATGGGGGCCACCATGGTCAGGGCCATGTGGTCCACCATGTGCGCGGAAAACAGCACCCTGCCGTAGACCGACGGCGGCCCCGAGGTCACGTAGGTGAGGACCACGAGTCCGATCACCCAGTTGACCGTCCGGAACCAGGGCCACGAGTCGCCCCGTTGCAGCACCTTCCGGACTCCGAGGGCGTAGGACACCAGGGCAAAGGCCGCGACGGCGACCCAGAGCCAGTCGAGCCGCCACTCGGTGAGCCATCGTTCCGGGGTCAGTTGCGGCGGGAGCTCGTAGCCGGAGAGGATGAAGGCCGGCGACGCGTCGGGGGCGAAGGTGGTGGGCTGCGGCGGGGCAGAGCGTCCCAGCGCCACGGCGATCCCGGACGTCGCTCCCATGATGATCAGTTCGACGATAACCAGCTGCCACAGCACTTGGCGCGCGGACCTGCCCATGCCTCGGTTGCCCAGCTGCGGGATAACCCAGCGGCGGTGCATGAGCCCGATGCCGCCCAGCACAAGGACTGCCGCCGTCTTGGCGAGAATCAGTTGCCCGTAGGCCGACCCGAAGAGGTCTGCCCAGGTGGTGAGGCGGATGCTGGCGTTGATCACCCCTGAGGCGAAGACCAGAACGAAGGCAAAACCCGCAAGGGACGAGAACCGGCGCAGGGTCGGCTCGGTGATGTCTGCGGTGCGCGCGGACGCACCTGAGGTGCGCCCGCCGGCGCCGGTGCCGGTCAGGACGCCGGAAAGGATCGCCAGCATGATGATGCCGCCCACCCAGGCCGATACGCCCACCAGGTGCAGGCCGAGCGAGTTGATGGCGCCCTCGTGGTCGCTGGAGCTTGAGGAGTGCCCGATCAGGGCGGCGGGGACCAGCCCGATCAGCGAAAGGAGCAAGGTCAGTGCCAGGCCGCCTCGGGATCGCACGCCGAAAAGGGCTGTGGTGACGACGGCCGCGATGATCACGACAGCCAGCCAGGCACGTCCCGTTTCGATGTCCGTCATGAAGTACACGAGGGAGCGGGTGAATTCCGGATCCCCGGAGATGCCCTGCCCTGCAATGTCCGCATAGCCCAGGACCAGCACGGAGATCGCGGAGAGCGTCCAGACGGCGCCGGCCGCGGCGGCCACGGCCAGCGCCCGGGTGAAGGCCGGATGTTCCGGGCCGTCCTGCTCCTTGGTCCGGGAGCCGCTCCGGTTCCGCGGGAGGATCGCGACGGCGAAGATCAGGCCGCCGATCACGGTGGCCACGGCGACGTTGTGGACCGCTTTGCTCACCGGCAGCCCCCAGCGCACCAGCGCACCCGGATCCGAGACCTCGCGGGCGGCTGCCGCGCCGGAAAAGATGAGTGCCACGGCCAGGCCCACGAACAACGCGCTGAGGCCGGCTATCAGCCACGGCCGGGCAATGCCGCCAGGACCTTGGCCAGGGCCGCGTGTGTCCCCGGGGGGAACGGGCGCTGCGGTTGTGGGCGTGGGATTTGCTGCGGAAGGCACACCTCCATTGTCCGCTACGCCGTCCTGCTCAGCGAATCGGCCCCCAACGGTTCGGCTTTGGGGGTCGGTCCAGGCGACCGGGCGCGGATGGGGCGGGAGACGGCCGGGAACCAAAAAGGAGCGGCAACCCGAGGGTTGCCGCTCCCTTCAAGCCTGCGAAGAAGACTACTTCTTCTTGGCGACTGCAGCCTTCAGCTTGGAGCCGGCGGTCAGCTTGACGCTGTGGCCAGCGGCAATCTGGATGGTCTCGCCAGTCTGCGGGTTGCGGCCGGTGCGAGCTGCACGGTCGGTGCGCTCGACTGCGAGCCAGCCCGGGATGGTGATCTTTTCGCCCGCGGCGACAGAGGTCTCGAAGACCTCGAACAGTGCGTCGAGCACGGAGTTGACTGCTGCCTGGCTGGTGCCGGCCTTGCCTGCGACCTCTGCAACAAGTTCACTACGGTTCTTAGCCATTTATGTCCTCCTGGACGGTCATGATTTTTGGAGCCTGCACACGGCATGCGTACAAACCACTGTTCGAAAACTTACCAGCTTGGCGCCTCAGAGGTGGCAAATTCCGCGTGTTTTCGGCGTTTTTTGGGGAAAATCACTGGAATCGACGCCGATCGCGGCCAAATTGCGCCGAGAGCGGACGCCCCTTCGCCGGGGCCGATTCAGGCAGATCCACTGCGGTCCTCGCCGGCGGACTTTCCGCCGTCTGAACAGAGGGCCGGGGCGGCCTCACAGGCGGCCTGGCCCGGTGGTCCGGCAGCTGGTTTTGTGTTGTGGGGGTTAAATGCGGGAGGACCCCCAACGTGTGGTTGGGGGTCCTCGACCGTGAATGGTGTTCCGGCGGTGACCTACTCTCCCACACCCTCCCGGGTGCAGTACCATCGGCGCTGTGGGTCTTAGCTTCCGGGTTCGGGATGGGACCGGGCGTTTC
>NZ_JBEGIG010000079.1:0-130329 GCF_040676555.1 Arthrobacter sp. LAR12-1-1.1
GCCAGGCGGGATGTCATCCGCTACATCGAGGGCTTCTACAACAGCCGGCGCCGGCACTCCGCCCTGGATTACCGCTACCCCAACGAGGTCCACTACAGTTACCAGCAGCCGCCCGCGGCAGCGTAGAGAAAACCACTAATCCGCTGTCCGAAATCTCCCAAGCGGCCCACTGAACCCGCCACCCACACAACCGAATTGGCCACCGCGGCAGCCAGGACAAGCCGAGGAACAAGCGTCGGAGGAACCCAACCAGGGTCAATGTGCACACGTTAAAGCAAAAACCCCCTCTGACGAGGGGGTCTACTGTGCCCGAGGTGGGACTCGAACTGCATTCCCTCCCTTGCAAACACTGGGCTCCCGCGGAAACATGCGGAATTCGGCCCGATCCGACCTGTATACGGACCGGTCCGAAGCCCGAAGTGTGGACAATGTACACACCCCCAATTGGTCAGCCCAAGGCATCGCAGCCGATAGTCCCACTCACGTAGCAGAGGTGA
This sequence comes from Arthrobacter sp. LAR12-1-1.1, assembly GCF_040676555.1. Lineage (NCBI taxonomy): Bacteria > Bacillati > Actinomycetota > Actinomycetes > Micrococcales > Micrococcaceae > Arthrobacter > Arthrobacter sp. LAR12-1-1.1. The sequence goes on from NZ_JBEGIG010000079.1 coordinate 498, forward strand.
GGCCCTTCTTTGTGAGGACAAAATACCAGTGCCCGTCACCGGCTTGATCACCCTGCGGCAGACGCCAGTGCGCGACGTGCGCAATCAGCAACCCCGTAGGCATCTTCCAGGTTCACAGCTGCGACCGGCCCATCAGCGGAGACAGCATATTCATACGGGAGCCAAGCAACCCTTGAATGTAACGCACCGTTAAACAGACGGCACGACAAGGAGCACCGCTTGTCCGCAACGCTGCGTAAGTTCGACCTGTTGACGTACCTGGCGTAAACAGGGGCGTATCCATCCATTCGCAGGCCGGCCTTTGCGAGCCTGCGCGCCCGCAGGGAGCATGTCATGGCGGTTGCAGTCATCTTGGAGTTCGACGGAACGACTCTCGAGCAGTACGACGAGATCAACAGGCTGATGGGGCTCACTCCAGGCGGACCGGGCCCTGTCGGATCCATTTCCCATTGGGCCACGATGACGGACAAGGGTCTGCAAGTGACCGACGTCTGGGAGAGCCGCGAGCAATTCGATGCCTTCGCCCAGGAAAAGATCATGCCCCTCAGCCGGCAGGCCGGTTTCGCGGGGCCTCCCAAGCTGACCTTCCACGACGTGCACAATTACTACACTCCCGGGAACGGCGCCTGAAGCTTGGTATTGCAGGGAAGCGCCGGCCGCTTCAGTCCAGGAACTCCTCGGTGTCGAAGTTGGGAGCCACAACCGCTGTTCACTCGCGGCGCGTCACATCAAGCGCCTTGAGAACCTGCCTCTTCTTGTGGAGGTGGGTCACCGGCTGCTCGGTCAGCTCGCGGCGAATGAACGTCCCCTGCTCTTCAGCCTGATTCAGCTCCTACCAGCGGATGCTTTCGTCGGCGAGCATGGCTTTGCGCTCGCTCACCGGCACGCCGGCCAGGGTCCGGTGGCTACAACGGTGGGTCACGAGCATCCCGACGCTGTTCCTCATCGCGTCGGGATGCCACCACCGCACGTATGCCAGCACGACGTCGACTCGTCAAGGTGGTGGGTGCGGCCAACGAACAGGGCCAGGGTCTCGACCTCGGGCCGGAGCCGGTTGAACTTAGACGTGGCCAGGGCAGCGGCAGTTGAGACGATCTTCTGCACCTGCCCGCCGAACCACGCTTGGGTGTAGGCGAACGGTACCCCCTCGGTGCTGTGCCGCTTGCGCTGTAACCATATGTCTCAGAGTCCAATCCCAAAGGCCAGACGCTCGTCCAGCGACGGCAATTCAACCGCCCAGATCGATGTGACGGATCTTCCCCCGGTGCGAGAATGTCTGCATGCTCACCTTCCTGGAGACTGAACGCCTTCTGCTCCGGCAGTTCACCGCCGACGATGCGGAGCTACTCGTGGAACTGGACAGCGATCCGGGCGTGATGCGGTACATCACCGGCGGTATCCCCACCTCCCGGGGCGAAATAGAAGGCGACTTCCTCCCGGCCTTCCTCGACTACTACCGGCGCTTTCCCGGCTACGGGTTCTGGGCCGCGCTCGAGAAGACGACCGGGGAATTCCTTGGCTGGTTCCACTTCCGGCCAGGCCCCGACGATCCACAAGATCAGCCGGAACTGGGCTACCGGCTGCGCCGCGCGGCCTGGGGAAAGGGCCACGCGACAGAGGGATCGCGGGCACTGATCGCTAAAGGCTTCACCGAGTTCGGGGTGCAACGGGTTGTAGCCTCGGCCATGGCAGCCAACACGGCCTCCCGAAGGGTGATGGAGAAATCCGGGATGCGCCTCGTGCGGGCCTTCGTCGGCGACTGGCCGGGGTCCGTTCCCGGCGAAGTGCACGGCTACGTCGAGTACGCGATCACCCGAGATGAATGGGAGGCTGACGATTCCCGCCTTCGTCCCCAGTGACCCGCCGGTATCAGCCGGCCGCACGTAAGACATTGCTGAGGTGCACCGCAGCGAGGTCCGCGATCGACTCTGAGGAGATTCCACAAGGCCAGACCAGCGCGAACATCACAGCGGCGAGGGCCGGACTGAGACCGAAAGCACCCTCCCTCTGCCCATCGCCCAGGTTGAATCGACCGTCTTTGGGGCCGGCCAACTCTTTTCGGCGCATGGAACCGAAGGGACGGCGCTGCGGAAGAGGATGGGGACTCCTGAACCTCGAGAGTTTGCCCGACCCGGATCTCAGCCTTGCGCGTCTCCGGGGACCTCGGGCCGTCTCGAGCTTTCATGGGGTCATGGCCGGCGGGCGGCCGCCGAGTCTGCCCCTGGCTCTCGCGGTCGCTTGCCCGGCCTTCATGCCTTCTTGCAGCCGCGGTCGTTCGTACGCTGCACGAGACGCGAACATGTCGAAATTTCGCTTCCGGTGCGATCTTGTTGTGTCCAGCCAGGGTTCGGTAGGTGACCGGAAACCTATCTCTCGACGTCCAAGAACCCAGACCCTTCGACTCCGGACCAAGTGGCCGCCCGCTAGCCGCCGGCGCTGCACGGGGCAATGGATCGGGGCGCAGGTTCGGCCGCGGCCAGATCCTTTATCTTGGCTATGCGGGCTTTAGTATCCGGGTCCGCCTCGAGTTTCGTGTAGACAGGGGCACCGGCAGCTTTAAAGGCGGCAACCTCGGCCACCGTCGCTACGACCACGGTTCCGCCTTCCTTGCAGAATTTCACCGCATCGTCCGCCGTCGCGGTCATTGTTTCCACGGCCCACGTGCGGGTGGCTGCCGCCGCGTCTTTCAGAGCCCGCCGCTGACCCTCGCTCAAGGCTTGAAACGACTTCGTGTTGATGACAAGGGAGTTTAACTTGGAGTAGAGGATCATGTTCCCGGTCGCGGTCGTGGCCTTCGGGAGCGACCCGGCCAACGCGAACGACGATTCCGCCGCCACCACCGTTCCCGCGGCCATCCCGTCATAGAACTGTTCGCCCACAAGATCGTCCGGAGTGGCACCAATCGTCCTCAGCAGATCGTAGGTCGTGTCGGACCGGGGAGCCCGTACGGTCTTCCCGGCAAGATCAGCCGGCGTCAGCACTGGTTCGAAGAAGGAGAAGAGCATCCGCGGGCCTTCTGGGAACAGGGCAAGACCGGACACACCGACCTTGTCCAGCCCTGCAAGCATTTCGCCCGCGACTGCCGGGTCCGACACCTTCGCCATCAGTGCATTGGATGTCACGAGGAACGGCGCATGAAGTGCCGCAAAGGAACTCACCCCTTCGGTGTCCCAGGCCCGGGCAGGGACCAGCCCCATATCGAAATCTCCGGTCACCACTGCGCGTGCCACTGCTTGATCCGGGTCGTCCTTGTCCTCACCCACGGCTTTCCACACCGGTTCGATCAGGACCTTGCCCCCGGAGTGTTCCTTCACAATGCGGGCGAATTCCTCAATCTGGGCGGCGGCCGGGCGGCCGGGCTCATCATCGGTGGCTATCCGCAGGGTCTTGGTCTGTTCTGCCGCCGGCGGCGGGCTGGCCGTCGTTGAGCTGCATCCCGCTGTGGTCAGAAGTGCTGCTAATCCGAACCCTACAGAAGTCATGAAGTTGAACGGATTTTTCATAACCACGCGCCTTCCGGACGATGAATCAGTGATGCAGACTTTGGGACGGGAGACTGGTGAAGCAGCGCAGCTGGAAACGTGCGTGTCCGCAAGCTACGCCCAACGCCGCAGCGAAGCAATAGCGGGCGGCAACGCCGGACCGCCGTCCTGTTGCGCAGCGAATCTTCCGCTGTGATGGCCCAACCGAGGACAGTTCGGGGCCCGTTTAACGGTGTGGACTATCTACACATCACGTATGGCCGGACAATGCAGTACACAAGGAATCCGGGGAAAAATCTTCAACAAACCCCCGCGAGTCATGCCAACACCACAACTCCACGGCATGAAGAGGTGCAAGACCAACCATGCCCACTGGGACAGGTCAGAAAGGAGGCTCGAATGACCCACATCCCAGCATACGGAGGACCTACAGCCAAGGCGCCTGACCCCGCCACCCACAGTGGCGGGCGGAGATGGCAAATCCGTGGGTTAGGTGATCTCCTCGCATGGTGGTGCCGGCTGAGCGGTTACTACCTGGGTATTCGGATCGTACTCCAGGGCCGGCCTTCCGGCCACGATCACTGTAGCCCGCTCCCACGGCCGGTCTTCAAGTAGAAAGGGAATTTCTTGTTCTTCCCACTCCCTGTGCAGGTCTTCTTCTTCCTGGCCATCTCGTGCCAGGAGGCGACGTCGGGCTTCAAAGTTGTCGCACTGCACCCAGATCGAAGCGTCGACTAGGTCGGAGAGAGCTTGGCGTGATGATCCGCTCCCTTCCACCCACACCACGGAACGCCCGGCGGGTAGAGCTATGGCACCTGAACGTTCTCGGGCCACCCAACCCGGCGGACGATAATGGACGGCCTCGCCTTGGAGCAGGGGTTCGAGGACACCGTCACGGAGTTCATCGGCCCAGTCAAAAAACGAGAGATGCCACGCCACATCGTCCGTGTGAACGACATCTGAGTCCGGCACCCGAGCTAACAGTCGATCGACCAGGGTGGTCTTGCCTGCCCCGCTCCTTCCATCTACCGCTACAATCCAGGGGCGGTCCGGACGTTGTCCTGCTGCCGGCAGTAACCGCCGCACCAGGCCTTCCAGTGACTCGGCTTGCCAGGGTCCCCCAGCGGGTTCGCCGACTTCCGGTTTCATATCCATGGTTACCTCGACTTCGACTATCGGTCCCACCCAAAGCTGCCTGGTATGGAGTCTCGAGAGTCGCCCTGTTTAGCGCAAGCTCTTTTCGTGGCCGAGGACGGCTGGTGTACTAATCTACGCCGGCCTGCCGTGTTGCGGGTGTCCGGCTGATTCAGTGCGAAGGTCTAAGGTCATTTCCCCTTTGGGGGGAGAGCGCGGTGCCGTAGCGCAGCAACGTGCGCTACTCGCGGACCGGCGGTTCGAAGGCCCATGCTGCCGAGTGCCGCAGCTTTTGAGCAGCACTTCACTCGGACACGGCGTCGATGCTTCTGGCACTCATTGAGCGCCTTACTGCCCATCGAGCATTAGGACACACGTCCAGCCAAAACGTCTGCGAAGCCATGAACAGAATTCGCGACAGAATGATACCCGACCTCGACGCGAGGGATACGCGGTGGGCTCCGTGATGCCCCTACGGGACCAGAACGCCCACTGCGAAGTCTTAGTGCTTGTAGCTCCCAGTGATTCCATTGGGCTATTCACAACCACCGGCAGCGAAGCTGCGGGGACGCCCCCAGGTTCCGGCAGTTGGCCGCTAAGACGCCCTGGCAGCCGACCAATGCGGAGTCGCGCTCATACGGCGTGACTGTCAGGTTGTACGTCGAATTGATAGTTTGGCTGTTGAGTGTCCCCGTGAAATTCAGCGTATGTACCGCCACCGGCCAGGCGCCAGCAAAATCCCGTAGCGCCATTCAATTCGGAGCGCGGTTCTGACCGAAGCGACTCGCAACTTAGCTGTCAAAGACGGCACGGCTGGCTGCCCGCTAGCGATCCGTGGCATGGGACCACATGAACAGATGCACGAAACGCACCGGGTCCCGCACGCACGGTCAAAGCTGGCGTGATGCCAGCGTGAACACGATTCTTTCCAACGTGGCCAGCATTGCCGCACTTGCTCAGGCCCGCAGGTTGGGGGCGTGGTCCTGATGTGGGGCCGGTGGCACTACCGGGACGGGTTGCCGCGAACCGACACCAGCCCGCGAAAGGATTGAACGCACGTTTGGGGCCGTCTAGAATCGGGACCAGCCCGCCATCCGGGCCGGGTCGGGCCGCGCCCCAGCACCAAACACCCCTTGCCGGGCACTAGCCACACTCCCCGATGCGCACCCGAGCATCAAATACGAGGGCGTTCTCCCTCTGGTGTGCCATGCAGTTTTCGAGCGAGGCGTTTTTCGGTGCCAGGCATGCCGATAAGGATCACGCCCATGGTGTGGCGGTCGTACTAATCCCTGACCTGCCACCCGCGCCGTTGTTTTCAGCGGCGCGACCCGCAATACCCTGGTCGTGCTCCCGCTGGCCTTGGCGCTGCCGGGCCGCTAGCGCTGGCAGCTTTGATGGTCGTCACCCAGACACTCGTTAAACTGATCGGCGTGGTCGTCTATGTCAGGTTCCTGCCCCTTGATCGTCCGAACGGAGCCCAATCGGGCAGCCCGCTTGGAACGCGCCGGATCCATGTGCTGATCGGAGCTTCTGCTAGGCGACTTGACCTTCAAGTCAGTTCGAAGGTTTACCCTTGCGCGGACCGAGGATAACGCTGGGGGTCAGCGGCCGGTTTTGAGCGTTTCGCTTGCGAGAAGGACCTTTGTGATGGCGTCATTGCCAGCCTGGGAAGGATGCGTGTAGTCAGCTGCAAGAAGGACACCGGCCGGGGAGCGCCCATCGACCCCGTTAAATGCATGGTATATATCAAGGCAGGCCGCCTTGATGGCCGCGGCCTCATTACAAAGTGCAGTGTTCCAAGCATCCAGCGCGTACGCTGACTTCTCTGCAACCGCTGTGACTTTATCAGGATATTTGCTGGCGGCTTCCCATCCGATCCATGAGTTGTAGGAGTTGAGCACCCCCACGGAACTATTGGGTGAAAGTTCACGGACGCGGGAAAGGATGGTCGTTGAAAGTGCACGCAAATCTTGGGTTTTGCTGTCCATGCACTCCGCAGTGGTGCCGGCCAGTCCGCTGACGAAAGCGGCGTCGTCGTCGCTTTCCTTGACGCTCTGACACGGCGAACCCCCTGAAGCGTATGGCGGCTGGTCGTTGAACCCGAAGGACAGGAGCACGACATCGGCTGTGCCCAACTCGGCTATGAGATTCTTGTCCACGCCCAGCTGCTTTGCGATGTCCTGTGTCTTGGCTCCGTCGTGACGCGACCTGTTCCGCACTGTTACTTCGCCCTTGCCCTCCGTCGCAAGCGCCTTGGCGAACGAGTCGGCGAAACCGGTGCAGCCGGGGCAGTCGTCGGGAGAGTTGAAAGGAATGGAATCGCCAATGACCAGAACTACCATCGGCTCATTGGTGGGCGTTGGACCGCCGTCAGCGCTGCTGCTCGGTACAGGATCGGCGCAGGAAGTCGTTGTTAGCAGAATTACCAAGGCTATGAGGGCCGCACCCCGGATCAGACGCATGGACGAAGGCTATACCCGAGGGACCCCAATGCCTAGGGTGCGCGTTGACTCGTAGAAAACCTCCGCGTAGCCGGATACGTTGCCTCATTTGAAAACCTCCGCCTGGCGGCGTGGTTGACGGTGTTGGCGGCGGTTGCCGGATATGCCCGTTTTCATGGAGCTCACGATGGCCCAGCGGCAGGCTGTGACGAAGAAGAAGGCCCTCGCGTATCGGGACGCATCGAGGAAGGCGAAGTCCCGGATCCTCGATGAGCTGGTTGAGCTGACCGGCTGGCACCGGGACTACGCCCGGGCGGCCCTGCGGGATGCCTTGGTCCTGAAGGCCGTTCGGCCCCGGCCGGGCAGGGCGCCGGTCTACGGCCCTGATCTGCTGCCGGCCCTGATCAGGTGCTGGGCGGTGCTGCGGGCCCCGGCCGGCCGGCTGCTGGCACCGATGCTGCCGGTCCTGGTGCCGTTGTTGCGCCGCGATAAAGAGCTTGAGCTCACCGACGAGCAGGCCGGCCTGCTGATGCGCATGAGCGCCGCGACGATCGACCGCAAACTCGCGGGCGAGCGGGCGAAACTGGTCCCGCGCGGACGGGCCCACACCAAGCCGGGGACCTTGCTGAAGTCCCAGATCCCGATCCGCACCTGGGCCGAGTGGGACGACGCGGTCCCGGGCTTTGTTGAGATCGACCTGGTCGGCCACGAGGGCGGCAACAGCTTCGGCGAGTTCTGCTTCACCCTCACGGTGACCGACATCGCCACCGGCTGGACGGTGAACCGGTCCGTGCGGAACAAAGCGGCCAAATGGGTCTTCGAAGCCCTCGAGCATGTCACCGCCGTGTTCCCCTTCCCCATCATCGGCATCGATTCGGACAACGGATCGGAGTTCATCAACGAACACCTGCTCGCCTACTGCCACGCCCGCCGGATCACGTTCACCCGGTCCCGGCCCGGCAACAAGACGGCGCCCACGTGGAGCAGAAGAACTGGGCCAGGGTCCGCGAACTCGTCGGCTACCTCCGCTTCGACACCGCCGCCGAACTGGACAAGCTCAATGAAATCTGGGACCTGGACCGGACCTTCACCAACTACCTGCTGCCCCAGCAGAAACTCATCGGGAAGCACCGCCACGGGGCCAAAGTCACCAGAAAACACGACGCACCGGCCACCCCGTACCAGCGCGCGGTCCGGCACGAGACCATGCCCAAACGCCCGGTCATCACCATGAATGCCGCCTTCAAACGGATCAAACCCGGCGCACTCTCACGCCAGATCCTGGCCCTGACCGGGGAACTGGAAACCCTCGCCCTGGCCAAGAAAACCGCGCCTCCCAAACCCGTCAACCGGGCCTGGAACGCCTGACCTTCCCGGAGGTTTTCAAATGAGGCAACGAATCACTCTTCCCGGAGGTATTGCAATGAGGCAACAGGGGGTGCGAGTAACTTCCACTGGACACTCGCGAAGTTCCGGCAGGCCGCATACTCCGTCAAGCCTCCCAACCGATTTCAATGCCTCGAGGTCACTAAGATCAACGATTCGGTCGGTCTCCACATTGACCTGCAACCGCTCAAGATTGGGAGTGCGATCGTCGAAGTGGGCGATCATCGCAGCGGCAATACCGTCCGGCGACGAGCTGAGGTACAGCGTTGGTACGTCCGGAGGTGAATACCGGCCGGCGGACCGTGGACGAACCATCGACGGCGGCATCCCCGTCCGGAAGTGTCGCACCTACCCACAGCTTTCCAAGACACCCACTCAGCTGCCGCCTAAGGGCGCCGAATAGAGGGGAAGCGGGCTCATGCATGTCTTGAAAACACGTCTCACATGAATAGTCTCGGCGGGCCACCTAGTGGGACTTTCTGAGCCGGAACTGCGAGGCAAGATATCTTGGCGCGTGTGAGTTCTCGAGGCAGGACGTGCAGAAGCACCTCTTCTCGAAAACGAAGGAATCTGGGATTGACTTCGAATCGATAATCCGCAGTACCGCCTCACCGGACACAGGCCTAGCCCGATTCTCACAACCCGCGCTCAGAACGGCGCCGTCGACCGCGAACGTCGGCACGAGTCTTGAAATGCGTGCGCCTCGCCGTCTTCGATGCCGCCGGGTCTTCTGGGCGCCGCGGAGATGGCGACGATTCGGGCGACGAATTCCATGGGGCTGCGAGGGCCTTGAACGTGTTGGTCCTGGCGGCCGTCCGGGCCGTCGATACTCTGGTCGTCACCAGACCCGGTCGGTTTGCCCAGTCCCTACTTGCTGTTCGAGAACATCATCGAGGACATGACGACGGTGTCCCAGGAATTCCGGGTGCCGACAGGGACGACCATGAAGATTTGATCCCAAGTCGCAGCAAGTCATGCAGTTCCAAGCACTCCCGGCCATGAAGGAGTACACAGCAATGCCGCTGTCCAAGCCAAGAGAAGGAGCCGCCAGACCAGCCGCCACCAACAAAAATGGGCCCCCGCAGGGGCCCATAAAGGAGATTTGTACACACTCAGTGGCCCACAAGCCTCTGAACAGGGGAATGCCGTGCCCGAGGTGGGACTCGAACTGCATTCACTCCCCCGCAAACACTGGCCTCCCGCGGAAACATGCGGAATCCGGCCCGATCCGGCCCCAGTACGACCCGATCCGCAGCCCAAAATGTGTACTTTGTACACACCCCCAAATTTGCCAGTTCAAGGCACGCAGCCATCAGCCGCATCGACGTCGCAGAGGTGAGGCTCGTCTGATTCGTACATCAGGTGCTTACGGAATGGATTTCCGGTCAACCGCAGCACCAGGCGCCCTCCGCCGCTGGAGACAGAACATCCGTTATCGGCGTTTGATCATGATGTTCAATAGTCGAGAGAATCACGCATTCAACGCCGGAACGATCCGCCGCGATATTTAGTAAGTTGGCCTCGGGTGGATGTGCAAGGAGGCACCGCGCTCTCCCCGCAACAGGGAAATGACCTAGACCTTTATCGCACTGAATCAGCCGGACACCCGCAATACGGCAGGCCGGCGCAGATCGAAGTACACCAGCTATCCTCAGCCATGAAAAGAGCTTGCGCTAAACACGGCAACTCTCGAGACTCCATACCGGGCAGCTCTGGGCGGGACCGATAATCGAAGTCGAGGTAACCATGGATATGAAACCGGAAGTCGGCGAACCGGATGCGGGACCCTGGCAAGCCGAGTCACTGGAAGGCTTGGTGCGGCGGTTACTGCCGACAGCAGGACAGCGTCCGAACCGCCCATGGATTGTAGCGGTAGATGGAAGGAGCGGGGCAGGCAAGACCACCCTGGTCGATCGTCTACTAGCTCGAGTGGCGGACTCAGATGTCGTTCACACGGACGATGTAGCGTGGCATCTCTCGTTTTTTGACTGGGCCGATGAACTCCGTGACGGTGTCCTCGAACCCCTGCTCCAAGGCGAGGCAGTCCATTACCGTCCGCCGGGTTGGGTGGCCCGAGAACGTCCAGGTGCCATAGCTCTACCCGCCGGGCGTTCCGTGGTGTGGGTGGAAGGGAGCGGATCATCACGCCAAGCTCTCTCCGACTTAGTCGACGCTTCGATCTGGGTGCAGTGCGACAACTTTGAAGCCCGACGTCGCCTCCTGGCACGAGATGGCCACGAAGAAGAAGACCTGCACAGGGATTGGGAAGAGCAAGAAATTCCCTTCCTACTTGGAGACCGGCCATGGGAGCGCGCTACAGTGATCGTGGCCGGAAGGCCGGCCTTAGAGTACGATCCGAATACCCAAGTAGTAACCGCTCAGCCGGCACCACCATGCGCGGAGATAACCTAACGCACGGATTTGCCATCTCCGGCCGCCACTGCCAATGCAACAAGATTGAGCGACTAACTGCCGGCGGGCCAGTAGTCCAAGTAGATTCCCCCACTGCCGTCAAGCAGCCTCCGATCCGGTGGTTGGACCCGGCCAACCTGAAAATCGATACCACAGCCGTCTACACCACCGGTGTCGCATTGGGGGGACCCTGGAGCGGCGGCCGTTCGGTGGAGTGGCTGGACAAGTCCTTCGACCATCTCTACGTCCCCGCCGACCATGCAGGCGAATGGATCTGGAACCGGGAAGCCCGCATCCCAACGACGTTCTTTAGCGAGGAAGCTAAAGCAGAGGACATCAAATACCAACAATCCCAGGCTGGCGAACCCAGCAGCACGGGAGAACTGCTGCGAGCACCGGGGGGAAACTTCTACGGAGAACAGCGGCTGCTGTTCGCCGGCTTGCCTCTGGATGAAGGCGTGAAGAATCTGCCCCGCGACCCCCAGGCCCTCCTGGAACGCAATTCGTCAGCGAGGCAAGCAAGGCAGGCCGGAGGCCGAAACGCTGGAAAGCATCGCGGCCGCGCTGAGGACCGGAGTCGTCCCGGCCGACCTCCGCGCTGCACTGTACAAAGCGGCCGCGCTCATTCCCGGAGTCACCGTCGTAGACAGGCAAGCGAACCTTGACGGCAAGGTAGGCACAGGGATCGGGATCGAGAGTCCGAACAGAGAAACCCGGATGGACATCATCATTGATCCCGCCACCGGGCTGCTGATCGGAGAAAGGGAGATCACGCTGACACCCGGCAAGACCTTCCCAGCCGGAACCGCGACCGCCTGGACCTCAGTCCAGACCTCAGTCGTCAATTCAGCGCCATAACCATCCAAGCACCGCGGGACAAGGCCGAGGCTGTCGACCACTCTTGGAGTGGTCGGCCGCCCATTCCTCTAACGGGCTCGCAGACCGCCACAGGCTGCCATCTAACGCCGTTCCCGGCTAAACGGTCACAGGGCTGGCGGTGGTTGCCCCTTCTCATAAACGAAGGATTTCGAGAACGGTCACAATCGAGAACTCAACGCCCGCGCGCCCTTAGGGAAAGGCACCACGATAACGGTTCTCGAGATCGTACTGGCGCTCAAGATCCGCGACTCGGGTTTTGAGAATCGAAGGGGATCCACAGGCTGGTGTCCTATGCGCCGTCCCTCACCGCGACGCATTTGACTGCCCTCCGGTCACAAAGAATTCTGTGGGTTCTCGGAGTCGTCTGCACATAATGTCCGAGGCCGCCTGCACAACTTGGCTGGAGCTGATCGATGTGTCGGCGTGGGAGGCGTTCTACGAGCGGGCGGGATGCTTCTGAGGCTTCCCAATCGTCTTGCGTTTTTCGGCCTAAACGCCCGATCCGGCGGCCTTCACGCACGGCTCGGCGCAGCCACTGGACACTAGGTCAAAGTCGGGCCCAAAGCCCCTCGTGAACCGGGCTGAGTACGCCTAATTTTAGTAATGTCCGGCCCGGGGCACCGCGGAAGCGAACCCCGGTTGATCATTGAAAGGCAGGATGCGTGATGGGCAGCGCAAGCGGTCCTGACGATGCGCGACGACTCGACGCAGACTGGGACGGCACTCCGGAACCCCTGAATCAAACGGAAAACCGCGCTTCTGACCACAGTGCTGACGACCGCTTCGACCAAGAGACTGACGGTGTTCTCCCCTATGGCGAGAACGACGGGTACTTCGATGACACAGGCGCCCCGGTCGACGGTATTTTGCCAGGAGACCAGGCCGCCGCCGCTATCCGTGAAACCGTGGTTGCCCGGGAAGAGGAGCGGTTCGGCGGCATCAAGATCGGCTCGGCCTTCTTCGGCTGGCTGGTCTCGACCGCAATGGCTGTTTTGCTGGGTGCTCTGGTTGCGGCGGCCGGCAGGGCCGGCTTTCTGCCCGGCACGGACCCGCTCCCCCGAGCTGGCCAGGAATCGTCAGGCGGCATGACCGGTATGATCGTGCTTCTGTCGCTCCAGCTCCTCGCCTATTTTTCGGGTGGCTACGTGGCAGGGCGGATGGCGCGTTTCAACGGTGTCGGCCAGGGGCTCATGGTGTGGCTGTGGGGCGTCATCGGAGCCGCAGCGATGGCACTGCTGGCGATTACTGGGCAATACAATGTCCTGACCACGCTCAACAGTTTCCTTCGCCTTCCACTGGTCGAGGGGCAGCTGAGTCTAAGCGGCATCATTGCGGCCATCGCGGTGGCCGCCACAGCCCTGATAGGCGCCGTGCTGGGCGGGCTCACCGGAGTTCACTACCACCGGAAAGTGGACCGTGCGGGCTATACTCCGACGGAGGAGTACTACCAGCCCTAGGAGCGCACCCGGTTTCTCATGCGTCACCAGGGCCGGCGAGTTTGAGCAGTAGTTGCTGGCTCCCGCTCTGAGCCTGCCCCACCGGAGCGGCACTCCTCCCCTTCGCTCCACTATTTGGCCATGTCGGTGCCGGATTGCCAGATGTCTCTGCGCGTCGCCTATATGTCGCCTAAATCAGGTATCGGTAGACCGTGGCGAGGGAGACTCCGAGCATCTTGCCGATATCGGAGGCGCTGACTGCTTTGCCTTTGAGCTCCTTGGCCCTGGCAGCGGCAGCGTCGTCCACTTTGCGGGGCCTTCCGCCGTGGCGGTTGTTGGCCGCGGCGACGGCGAGACCTGCTTTGGTGCGTTCGATCATCGTATCGCGCTCCAGCTGCGCGAACGCGGCCATGATCGTCAGCATCGCGGTGCCCATGGACCCGGTTGTGTCCAGTCCTTCGGTCAGTGAACGGAAACCAGCTCCCTGTTCCCGGATGTTCTCGATGACATCAATGACGCGCCGGGTGTTCCGTCCCAGACGGTCGAGCTTCCATACCATGAGCACTTCACCGGTCTCCAGCCGTTCCAGGGCCTTGGAGTTGAGGGCGTTCCGTCGTGGACCGCTGACGCCATTGTCGGCAAAGATCCTCGCAGCGCCGGCGGCATCGAGTGCAGTTAGCTGCAGATCAAACCGCAGCGCTAAATGGCGTCGTGTCCGCAGCACTAAAATGGCCGACTGCTTTATCAGGCGGGGAGTCCACGACAGCGGGGGGTGCACGATCCAAGTTCGTCAGCGTCAGGTCCCTGAAGCTGACTGTCAGGAGAACCTGACAGGAAGACCCGGCGCTTACCTGCCAGCTCCGCCGCCAGCCAAGCGATAGGACTCCTGCAGCAGCTCGTCCAGTTCCTCGACATCGATCCTATCCAAGCGGACCAGCACCAGTTTCGGGGACCGTTCGTGGTGGGGCGTCCAGAAGTAGGTGCCGGGGCCGGTCCCTGCGAGTGCTACCCGTTCCTCGGTTTTCACGGTGAGGACGCCGTCTTCCCAGATGCGTGCCATCAGGGTTTTCCCGAACCACGCAGGCTGGCCCCAGCTGGGCCGCTCGTTAACCCCCGGCAGTCCACGGCAGATCTGCCGGACATCTTCCTCAGTGGCCATGGTTCACTGTGGCACACCGGAGCCCTGACCAGGCAATCTCAGAACCTTGGAACCGGGACAGTCGATGGAAGCCGGCTTTGAATGCCTTCGCCATCACCCTTGAAGGAAAAATCAACTAAATGCCAACCGTGCAGAATCTCCCTTTCCGGAAAACGTTTAGACGATTGCGGCAACGGCGTTGTCGCACCGTAGTCGAAGATTCGCTCCCGTTTTTTCCAAGGTCGCAGAGGGACAATGATCGGGCCGGCGGCGGTCGCCCTCCAGGCTCGGCTGTCTAGCCCAGTCCGCCGCCGGTCTCAGCACCCGCAAGGGGGGCATCCCTCAAGTTGCCGGATGGGCAGCCCGGCTCCAATTTTCATACTTCCGACCGCTCATCCCTCCGGGACCGCGGCGTATCGGGCGTGTGGGTGAACCTGCGAAACCCCTGGATGCCGACTGGCTCGCGTGGTGTGTGCCAGCCCAACGCTTCAATCGTGAGGGCCTCGGTGTTGGAGCTTGCGTAGCCCATCCGCGGGAGCCCGCAGCCGCCGGGCTGGCTGCCCGCCCACTGTCATCAAGACCGGTAGACCTCCCGTGCCCACTGATTGAGGTGTGCCAGTGCGCTACTTCGGACCCCCTCTGCGCGACACCACACCACTTCGGGGCCGCCCGGCGAATGACCGGCATGTGAGGCTTCCCCTATGCGCTGCACGACCGGGAAAGTCTCACTGAAAACGAACTCATGGGCTGCGTGCTCAATTGCAGCCAGCCATTCTATTGCGAGCTGAATCGCCCTGGATCTGGCGAGGCCACCGCGGACTTGGCCGGCCTTCCTGCGTCCGTCGCGTCCTTCGGTGCCCGGCAAATCGGAAAGTTCGGCGTCAAGTACTGCTGTCCCCTCCCCAGCGTCGCGCCAGATAACCGCTGCTTCCACCAGGTCCTCGCTTCCGGCGGGAGTGAAGCGAAGATATACGTTCACTTTATGAAAATGATTCGGCAGAGCAAGCCCTTGAGCTGATTCGAACCGGACATCGGAAAGGATTCCGTTCATCTCCAGGCCCCGTACCAGAAGGTCCTTCATGAGACTCTCCCATGCCCCGACGGGGTCCTCCTTGCGGGCAATCCCGTTCAGCCAAGTCAGCGACTCGGCAACTGGGATGTGCTGGCTCTTGTCGCGGTGCACCTGTGTCGTCGCTGCATCCCAAATTTAGGACAGGGCCTGAATCGCCTCGTTGACGAGTTCTCTGGACGTCTCACTCTTGAGCTCTGGAAACTCCGAATAGCCTAGAACGGTTGACGCATCGTCAGGCAGTAACGCCGCTTCTGCGCCATTGAGGCTGATCCACTTTCGGCAGCCGGCTTCCCGGTCCCTCGGGTTGCCGGCCAGACCATACCGGAGCCGCAGCTCAAGATCGCCGAGGTCGGGGTCGAGGACGTGCCCGGACACTGCCAGCGAACGACCGTTGTGAATCTGGACGCGTTCGAGTCCGCCCCGCCCGCAAAGGCGTGCAAAGCGACGGTCATCGGCGGCTGGCGTGTTCATAGGCGGCTGGCGTGTTCATGGGCGGATCGATTCCTAGTTACCCCTGCCTTAACGTTAGAGAACTGAGGCGCCTGATGGGAATGCCAACTCGACCGGCCGATACCTGGCAATGACTTCTGAGTCTCATGGCTCGATGCAGGCGCGCTGGGCCGGCGTAAGTGATGGACAGTCCCACTCAACCCTTCAAGGATGGGGGCTCTTGCGGGTGGGTGCACAGCCGCAAGGCGAGGCGCTGTAGCCGCACTGTGGGACATCGATTCACTTGCGGAAAAGAGCCGGGAGTGGCCACCTCGCACTTCGAACAGTTCCTCCTCGAAGCCACTGTTCAGGATCAAACGCAATGCCCCCTGGGGTAGGTCCGACTGCCTCGACGGCCCCGTACACCAGCTGGTGGCTGCTCCACCACATCCACCCCGGAACCGAAATCACCTTCCGGGCGGCCATGCACCGCCGCGGCCGCGACCAGCACGGACGCCGACTGCGGATGGCCGGCCCCGGAGCGGCAGACCACATCCTGGCCAGCCATCCCGGCGGGGAATGACCGTGGCCATCCTCGAGGCAGCCTCCCCCCCGGGACGGCCACCGCCAGACCGACCACCACGGTCCGGCAAGAACAGGATCGGCGCACCTGAGGACTGGGTCCAGCGCTGGATTCAACCTGCACACAGCCGCCCCGACGCCGAAGACAGACCCGAGCACCCAGTGTCTTGCAAGAGGGTCTAGTCGACCAGTGCTGTGGGTTTGAGTAGCCGGAAGGCTTCATCGAGCAGTACCCGGGATGTCACGGCACCGTTGCGGTGTACCAGTTCGGCTGAGGAGACGTCGAGGCAGGTTAGAGCACAGAGGGTGATTGCCCGTGCGTGGTACTGCCGTTCCGCTTCGGGTCCAGTCAGGGCGGCGGCGACCAGTGGCACGAGAACAGTCATCCAGGCCAGGTGTTTCTCCGTGTTCCGAGCGCGCAGAGAAGGCGTGCGGATCATCACTCGCGTTGCACGCAGGGCCCATTCGGGGTTCGATTCGACTGTTTCCACCACTGCCTCGAACCCTGATCGCAGGGCTTCCCAGACCGGCATCGATTCCAGGGCCTGGGCGAGTCGCTGTCGAACGGGTTCGCCGTAGAGCATCGGGTCACCCAGAACGACGTCCTCCTTGGAGGCGAAGTACCGGAAGAAGCTCCGGGGCGAGATGCCGACCGCTGCTGCGATCTGGTCGACGGTGGTCTCATCGAAACCCTGCTCGTCGAACATCACAAGAGCAACCTCGGCGATCTGCTCACGAACCGCTTCTCGCGTGCGCTGCCTCAACCCAACCCCGCCACTCCTACTTCCACTCATGCATTAAGCATACAACGCCTTAGTTGACAGTCACTGCCACAAAGGGCATAAACTGCTCTTACCGCATTCGGTCAGATGCCCTCCTTGCAACGACCGAGGCACCCCGACTCACTCACCTAAGGAAAAGTCATGCCAACCACTGATCAGATCGATGTCTTCTTCACCTACCGTGTCCTCGATCAGGACCTCTTCGAGAAGTACCTCGCCGCGGTGCTTCCCGTCACAGAGAAAGAGGAGCCGTACGTCCTCGAGTACACCCTGGCACGCTCCGCTGACGGGACGATCCTGCAGCACGAGCGTTACGAGAACGAGGAAGCGATCGGCCGCCACCTCGCCCTGACCGCCGACGGGCAGAAGATGTGGGGGGAGTCCACCGAACTCACCAACATCCGCTTCGTCGGGCCCCTCAGCGAGAAGTTCCGGACCGAGAACGCGCTGGAACCCATCGCCTCCTGGTGGGACCGCTACCAGTCCATCGCCCGATAGCAGAAAGGCAACTCATGCAGACACGCACATTAGGCACACAGGGCCTGACCACTTCCGCCATCGGCTATGGCTCGATGGGAATCTCTCTGGCATACGGCCCTGGCGATGAACAGGAAGGCATTGCCGCGATCCAGACAGCGCACGACCTGGGCGTGACGTTCTTTGATACAGCGGAAGTGTATGGCTGGGGCGCGAACGAGGAAATCGTCGGCCGTGCCGTGAAGTCCTTCCGCGACGAGGTCGTGATCGCCACGAAGTTCGGCTTCACACCCGATTACGGCCTTGACAGCCGCCCCGAGCATATCCGCGAGGTGGTCGAAAACAGCCTCCGCTACCTCGGCATGAACCACATCGACGTGCTCTACCAGCACCGCGTGGACCCCAATGTCCCCATCGAGGACGTCGCCGGAACCGTGAAGGAGCTCATCGACGCCGGCAAGGTGAAGTACTTTGGCCTCAGCGAAGCCGGACCGGAGACCATGCGCCGTGCCCATGCCGTTCAGCCCGTCTCGGTACTCCAGACCGAGTACTCCCTCTTCGAGCGCGAAGTGGAGGTGTTGTTCCCCGTCCTGAAGGAGCTCGGCATCGGCTTCGTCCCCTACTCGCCCCTCGGACGCGGGTTCCTCACCGGCAGTGCGAAGCCGGCTTCCGAGTACGACGAGACCGACATGCGCGGTGGCGACGCCCGCTGGCAGCCCGGCAACTTCGAGAAGAACGTCGAGGCCACACGCCAGCTGACCGAACTCGCCGCATCCAAGGACGCCACCGTCGCGCAGCTCGCCCTCGCATGGCTGCTCGCACAGGGGGAACACATCGTCCCCATCCCCGGCACCCGCAGTGCCAAGCGCGTCGAGGAGAACACCGGCGCCGCCGACCTCACCCTCACCGGAGCCGATCTCACCCGGATTTCTAAGATTCTCCCCGAGGGAGGATTCGGCTCCCGCTACCCCGAGGGCATGAGCCCGGACTGGAAGTAAGAAGCAAAAGACACACAAAGGCGCGGGACCTTCAAAATAGGCACCCGCGCCTTTGGTCTGCGCCATGAATAGAGAGGGAGCGGGGAGGAAGGGGAGAGCCCCGCGCTGCTGCCATCGGTTCGATCCGTCCGAGCATGGTGTCAGGCCCGGCGGGCCCCATTCAGCGGATCGTGCGCTGTGTGGCCATTGAGACCAGAGCTCGGTAGGCGTCGCTCACTGTGCTCGTGTCGAGTGGGTCGTCATCGTTGAGGGCGCGGTAGCTCCACCACCCCCACATGAGTGCGTCGACAGCCCGGGCTGCGCCGTCCGATAGAGAGCGGCGGAGGATCACGAGGGACTCCTCCTGGAAGTCGCGGAGGAGGTCCGCGACCCGTGGACTGCGTGCACCGTAGCGGTGCATCTCCTCGTACAACCGGATGTCGTCGAGTGTCGGGGCCGTTGAGCCGCACGTGGCAGCCACGAGTGCGTCAACGATGTCGGCGTCGGTTCGCGCGTCGCGCACTGGGGCCGCGTATCGCGGTTCGAGTCCGTCTCGCAGGGTCTCGAACGCGCTGACGATCAACGTTTCCAGGTCGGAGAAGTAGTACGTCGTCGACCCGAGCGGCACGCCGGCCTGCGCGGCGATGCGTCGATACGACGCCGCGTGCACGCCTTCTGACGCGATGACTTCCAGTGCTGCACGGAGGATCCGGGTTCGGCGTTCCGGGTCATTCGGTTTGCCCTTCCGCATGCGCTCCTCCTCAATATCAGACCAAGTATGTACCATCGTACGCATATTCGGATAGGCTTGTTCCTGCCAGCGACCTCAGGAGGATGAACATGCAGGCCGACACGCTGCAGCAGTACGCCCGGAACCGCGTCGAGGAGCTTCCGGGTGCTGGGTTGGAGCCTCCTTTCGGGCCGGACTGGGAGGTGTTCAAGGTCCGCGGCAAGGTCTTCATGCTGATCACCGACATCAAGGGTGAGCCGATCGTGATCGTCAAGGCGGATCCGGAGGACGGCAAAGCGCTCCGCGAGCAGCACGAGGACATCACGCCGGGGACCACATGAACAAGCAGCACTGGATCACCCTGCATCCCGGCGGGGACCTCCAGAAGCGGCTTGTCGATGACCTGGTCACCGAGACTTACCTGCTCGTGGTCGAGAACCTGCCGCACGCGAAGCGCCCGGTCGACCCTGAAACGTTCGGCCGGAGGGACCAGTGACTCTCTCGGGCGAGCAACTGCAGCAGTACGCCCGTGACATTGCGGCATCGCTCGAGGACGTCACCAATGGGCGCCCGTTCACGCCGCACCTTGATGTGTGGAAGGTGCACGAAAGAGTGTTCCTCATCGTCACCGACGATGATCCGGACCTGCAGATCATTACCCTGAAGGTCGACCCGGACCAGGGGGATGCGCTCCGCCGCGACTTCGACACGATCACGATCGGGCACTACCTCGACAAGCACCACTGGATCTCCATCGGGCCCGGCACCGGGATCACGAAGCAGCTGATCGGAGACCTGGTGCACGATTCCCATGACCTCGCCGACAGCCTCCACCGGAAGCGGCACCCGTGAGTGAGGCGCCGTCGCTGTTCGACGTCGATGATGCCTCGCGGCCACTGGCTGACCGGCTCCGTCCGCGCACCCTGCAGGACGTCATCGGGCAGGACCATCTGCTAGCCGCGGACGCGCCGATCGGGCGGATGGTCGGCACGCAACGGCTGGTGTCGATGGTGCTGTGGGGGCCGCCAGGGTGCGGGAAGACCACGATCGCACGGCTCCTCGCCGAGCAGACCGACCTTGCGTTCGAACCGCTTTCCGCCACTTTCTCCGGCGTCGCGGACCTTCGTAAGGTGTTTCAGGTCGCGCGGCGTCGGCGCGAGGTCGGTCAGGGCACGCTGCTGTTCGTCGACGAGATCCACCGGTTCAACCGCGCCCAGCAGGACTCGTTCCTGCCTTACGTCGAAGACGGCACCGTCGTCCTCGTCGGCGCGACCACGGAGAACCCCAGCTTTGAACTCAACGGCGCGCTGCTGTCCCGCAGCCAGGTTTTCGTTCTAAAGCGCCTCGACGACGCCGCGCTCAGCACCCTCATCACCCGCGCCGAAGCGCTCATCGGTCGGCCGCTGCCACTGACTGATGAGGCTCGCCAGGCACTGACTGCGATGGCGGACGGTGACGGCCGGTACCTGCTGAACATGATCGAGCAGGTGCAAGCCCTGCCTGCACCCGTCGGCCCGGCCGCCCTCGCCGCCGCCGTGCAGAAACGGGCGCCGCTGTACGACAAATCGCAGGAAGGCCACTACAACCTCATCTCCGCGCTCCACAAGTCGATGCGCGGCTCCGACCCGGACGCAGCCCTGTACTGGTTGGCGCGGATGCTCGACGGCGGTGAAGACCCCCTGTTCATCGCCCGCCGCATCACCCGGTTCGCCACCGAAGACATCGGCATGGCCGACCCTAACGCCGTCCAACAGGCCCTCGCGGCCTGGGACGTCTACGAACGCCTGGGCTCACCCGAGGGAGAACTCGCAATCGCACAAGCTGTCATCTACCTCGCGACCGCGCCGAAGTCGATCGGCGTATACCGCGGCTTCACCAAGGCGCGCGCCGCCGCGAAACGCACCGGCTCGCTGATGCCGCCGGCGCACATCCTCAACGCCCCGACCCGGCTGATGAAAGACCTCGGCTACGGCAAGGGCTACCAATACGACCCCGCCACAGAGAACGGATTCTCCGGCGCGAACTACTTCCCCGAGGGCCTGCCCCGGGAGACATTCTACGAACCCACCACGTTCGGGTACGAGCGCGCCTTCACCGAACGGTTGCGTCACTGGGCGCAGCTCCGCCACGGCGATACTCCCCTCGAATCCGACGCGGACTAACTCACTTCCGAAAGGAACCGTCACATGACCGACACTTCCCCAACGCACACCGTGCGCTCCTGGCTCGGGATCCCCTACGCCACGGCGGAACGCTTCCGCCGCCCCACCAGCTGCCATTCGACCCCGACCTGCCTTACGACCAGAAAGGTCCCGCACCGCTCCAACCCGGGGACACCAGCTGGCTCGAAGCCGACAACGGATTCAGCGAGGACTGCCTGAACCTCAACTTGTGGGCACCCGAAGACGTTGGCGACGAACCCCTCCCCGTCATTGTCTACATCTACGGGGGCGGTTTCGAACTCGGCGCCAATACGCAGACCACATCCAATGCCTCTGGCCTCGCCGCCACCGGACGCGCGATCGGGGTGTCCCCGAACTACCGGCTCGGCCCGTTCGGATGGCTCTCCCTCTCCCAATACGGTGGTGCACTCGAGGAAGCCACGAACCTCGGCCTGCAGGACATCATCACCGCGTTGCAGTGGGTACGGAAGAACATCGCCCAGTTCGGCGGAGACCCGAACAATGTCACGGTCACCGGCCACAGCGGCGGCGCGTACTCGACCATCGGTCTCCTCGCCGCCCCCGCAGCCGACGGGCTGTACCACCACCTCGCCGCATTCTCCGGCGGTGCATCACGCATCGTGCCCGCCTGGTGGGCAGAAGAGCTCGCGCTCACCTTCCTCACGGAGCTCGGCATCGCCGTACGGCATCGTCGGCCAGGCACGACCAGGCCGCAGCGATCAGCAGACCATCCGCGACACCTTCGTCCGCGACACCCTCCTCACACTCGCATCAGGTCACATCGACGAGCTGTGGGACCCCGTGACGGCTGAGGCCACCACGAAGGGCATCGGCAACCCGCCCTACGACCCCACCACCCACGCGGTCGACGTCCTGCACACGTTCCAAGGCATCGAACGCACCTGAGCACAACCACCAAGCCGCGGGGTGTGGGCTTTTACCAAGAGCCGCACCACTAAATGGACATCGTTACAGGCCACGCCCCCCGGAAGCGTCGGGTCGGTAAGAGTGCGCGCCTTTGAGGACACGCTTCATGTCTCTCGCAGGTCACCCCACCGGTAGTTACGAGGCCGTCATACGCCGCCGACTGGATCTCTACCATGAGCAGACCGAGGCAGTTGTAGCTAAGTACGCCGACCGCCGCATCCTCACCCAGGTTGACGGCATCGGCCCCATTCACGAGGTCACCGACCGCATCATGCAGTCCCTTAAGCAAGACTCACCCAAGCCCGACAAAAGAGGCGGCACCGGCAGGTATGTGATCCGAAGTTGTGCGTCCTTGAACACTCCTAGTCAGCCATGAGCTGGCATCGCTGACGACATGTGGGTAGTAGCGGCGTGAAATTGCGAGCTGAACCAATAGCGTTAGTTTGAGTACACCTCACCCCGACGTCGGGCATGTGGACAAGGGCTGTCAGAATAGGGTTTGCCTCGTAGTTTTCTGACAATGGCCCGAGCAACTCTTAGATCCCAACCTGACACTACTAACCCTGTACAAATGGCAGCGCGACGTATGGTCCATTATCGGCACTCCGAATCGGCTGGAAGAGGCTGACATTTTTTTTCGCCGATAATCGTCGCTGGCGTCATTTTACCTAACTGAAATGGAAGCCATTTTCCATGAAATCTGCTCGTACGCATTGCTGTCGGCTCACTGCGCTTCCACGGCCCGCTCAGAAGGTTATTCCGACGCTTTCTGCGGCACCGATGACTCCAGGTAACCCCACCATTTGTGTAGCGAAGACGGAGATCCCTCCGGAAGGTGGCACACCTACTGTCACTATGCGACTGTATTCAAATGCGAGTTGCGTTAAAATGCCGACTACCTTGTTTTCCTCGTTGACGATGATGGACCCCGAGTCCCCGTAGTCGGCGAAGATTGGAGGAAAGATTCCTTGGCTCCAAATCTCGAAACTGTTCCTAGGCGTCCCTATGCCGAGCGGCTGAAACCCTACGCCACTTACTTTTCCCGTGGTGAGCAAGGTCGTCCTCCCCCGCTTACGCACAAGGTCTCCCACGTTTGCCCTAGCCATTCCCGCGTAGCTCCCGATGTCGGCGATCTCTTGGGCGAAGGCTGCATTATCAATTGTGAAAACAGCTGTGTCGGTAGAATCCGACCAGCGGTACAGACTGCCAATCCTTCGGTTGTCAGGTTGGAATATTGGATCACCCTGCTGCACGGCTTCAGCGCTCTCGGCGACCACGTGGGCACATGACACGCCAACCATGCCGCCGAACATCAAGTCCTCGGCAATTCCACCAATCGTGCCTGCACCGTTGCTCAATAGGAGAGGACCATGTGCCGCACGTATTGTGACGCCGCCAACGACAGGGTCGTACTGTCCATTGTCGGCTAGCGGCGTGAAGGCTCGTTGGACGAACACAACTGGAAATTCGACCGCCTGGGTCATCTGCACCAACTCGAACGGCACATCGCGTTCGTCCGTCAAAAAGATGCGGATAGCCAGTTCGTCCGTGAGTTCGGCGCCATCCTCACGCAAACCGATGTCGATGCCCAATACCCCTGGCAAAGGAAATTGTTGCAGCATTGATGTGAGTGTGTCCTGAGCAACCAGCATCTCTGTCGGGATTTCCATTATTCAGGGTCTCCTTGTGTATAAGTGCGTGTGTCTGTAACAAATCGCACTGCCCTGGTAGATCAATTAGAATTCCAGCAACGGTTTCATTGGGAATTCGACTCCGTGGTTTAAACCTTGTGTCGACCGCGAACTGCCTGCCTGGATCGTTGGTCGCACGAACTACGAGTACACGGGCCACGCCTTTGAAGAAAAAGTGTGGAAAAGACCGGTGTCTCTAAGAATCGTCCTTTGCAAGGAATATTGTCAATGGCCAGCTGCCTTGACACCTCTTCACCAGAAGGCCATTATTCTCATTAGGTGGCGGTCGGGCGAATTCTTCGGTCAGCATGCCTTATTTTGTCGCGTCAACTAAGGCGGCGGGCCGTGAACCGGATTACGAGTGTAGGTTCTTCTCACTTCCGTTGCCGTGTAACCGCAGGTCTCTGTGATGCCTGATCTGCCGAACAGTTTGTGGCTACTGCGCCCTGCTGACCTTCTGGTCTTGGAGGTCCGGTTTTCGAATCTTGAGACGTCTGACGACGGCGCGCGCCTGGTGCGGGTGGAGCCTGAGCTGCCCGCTAAGCTGACATACATTCTTCCCTACCAGCATGTGGCTGAACGGGCTTTTTTTGAGTTTGAGTCGAGCCGGGAGCACACCGACGACCCTCCCGTCCAAGCTTTGGCGGCCGGGCCCAGTCGGCTGGTGTTTGCCTTGCCCGATGGCCAGACGGACATAGCGCTGACTCCTGCCGGGTTGCTGGACTGGGCGGCTCTTGTTCCGCAACTGGCTGCAAACGCCCTTCCCGAGGGCGCCATGGGCACCGCCCGGCCTGCGCTGCCGTCTCCTGAGGAGACGGCAATCGAGTTTCCCTACCGGTTGTTTCTTTCGCCGGATGCAGCGGCGGTGTGGGGGCATCGTTCCGGACCCTTTACGTCCCACGGCCGGACGGAGCTGTGGCATTCACGTCTAATTTGGGATGGGTCACCGTCGGTTCCGTTGCGTGCGATAGCCCGAAGGGCCGTCGCGGATTCCATCCGGGGCTCCTTGAGCGATGAGGACCTCAACGACCTGGTCACTCTCACCTCTGACTTCGGCATCAAACCGAAGAGCGCACAGGAACTCGGGATGTTGCTGTATGACGAGTGGCGGCCGCGGCTGATCTCGGGCCGCCTGTTTGGTTTCCGGTACCAGCCCAAGCCGTTGGAGTCCAGCAAGTTCATGATCACGGCGTTGGGTGCGACAGCGCAGCTTCGCGGGAACTGGGAATATCCGCCCAAGGAGTACCCAGCCAGCCATGACAACCTTGTGCTGTTCGGGATGCCGACTCCAAGCATGCAGTCATACGAGCACGTGGCCGGGTTGGGCAGGGACCAGTTCGTCAGGGTGGTACGGCGGGGATGCGTTTCCTCCGGGCATCCGGCATCCTTGGTCAAGGTCACAGAACGCCGATTTGAACCGTACGTCGTCCGTACCGTCCAGGGACCCGAGGGCCCGGGCGCGGTCTTCGGCACTAGGGCGTATCTGCGGCAATATTTTCAGATCATCATCCAGAATCCTGAGCTGGACCTAGCTACGCTGGCCTCGCACGGCGGCTATGAGTTTGGCGGGCGGGAGATGCCGCTACGGACCCTGCGCCTCACCACCTTGGTAACGCCTAAAATTGACCTGCCCGTGGCCCAGAACCTGATCGAAAACGAGGCCCAATCGCTCTATAGCATCGACAATCCGCAGGCTGACTTTCCAGGCCTAGAAGATCCAGAAGCGCAGCCCTACCTGCAAGCCGCCATGGAGGCGGCCTTCCACAAGCCCTTCTGGATCCAAGTGGGTAATGCAGACTTCAGCTTCGGCGCTCACGGAACCGATTGGGAAGACAATTCGATCTCGTTCACGATGCCGCTGATGTTCATTCCCGACGCCGCGATCGACCCAGTTGCCGATGTCCTGCAAGCTTTCGATGCTCTGGCAGCCGAAAGGCCCGAGCGGAAGAGGCAGGACCTGCACAACCAGATCATGGCTGTGGCAGACCCCGCGGACACGGCACCAGGCTCCACTCGAGTACCGGTCGCAGCGCTGACCCTCGGGTTGCAGCCGCTGGCCGCGGCAGTAAGAGATCAATTCCTCCAAGCCGGCTACCGCCCCAGCTGGCTGTTGTTTGTGGACAACGCGGATGTGCACGTCGATGCTGCCGAAAGGGTCACCGGCCCGCAGCAGGCAGTCAACATGCTCTTCAACTCCACCTACCTGAAGTATGGAGTGGCGTCGGACCAGAACGCAGCCGGTGTTTTCGGTGACTTCCCGGAGATCAATCTCGGATTCTCCGGAGACAAGGGAGGAGGCCTCGCCCGGCCGAGTGCCCTGTTAGACCGGCTGTCCGCCCGGCAAGGTGCGATGTCCGCGGCGTTCACGGCCCCCTTGAACGCAGCCACACTCGCCACCTTGTTCGGTGAGGCCAAACTGTTCGGTTCAATACCGCTGGCGGCGATCTTGTCCGAACTTGACGTCCCGGACGGATCCCGGTTCGCCGCATCAAAGCTCAACGATACTGACCTATCACGCGTCATCGAGAATCCGGGAACCCAGCTGCAGGTCCCACTCCTGAAGGTCCGGCCACTGACCACAGCCGCTGGCATTCCCGCCGTCGAGGCACGGTACCTATGGTCACCCGCCATCCAGTGCCCCACTGGGCTCTTCGACTTCCTCAAGGTGGACGACGCGGTGCTGGTGTTGGACTCCCGGACCGTGACCTTCGATGACGGCAGCGGCTCGACTGCCACACTGTTGGGCGAACTGCGGAACTTTTCGCTCGAATTCGCGGGGATCATCCGGCTGACCATGGACCTGCTGAAATTCAGCGCCGAAACGGGCAGGAAACCGGACGTCACCGCTGAAGGCTTCGGCGTGGAATTCCTGGGCCCCCTGCAGTTCATCAAAACTCTGCAGGAAATCCTGCCCGCGGACGGGTTCAGCGATCCGCCATCGGTGGAAGTCACCACCGCAGGGATCAGCGCCGGCTACACCCTGGGCATCCCCACCGTGGGCATCGGAATCTTCAGCCTTCAAAACCTGTCCATCTCCGCGATGCTGAGCATCCCGTTCAACGACCAGCCGGCGGGCTTCCGCTTCGCGATCTCCGAACGGCACAGCCCCTTCATTGTCACAGTCACGATCTTCGGCGGCGGCGGATTCTTCGCCCTCGGCGTCGGCGCCAAAGGCCTGGAATCTTTGGAAGCCGCCATCGAATTCGGCGGCAGCGTCGCTCTGAACCTGGGCGTGGCCAGCGGCGGGGTCACCGTGATGGCAGGCATCTACTTCGGGATGACCGGAACCTCCACCGCCCTCACCGGCTACCTGCGCTGCGGCGGCTACCTCTCCGTGCTGGGACTGATCAGCATCTCGATCGAGTTCTACCTCGCCTTCACCTACCGGGACAAGGGCGGAGGACGCTCTGAAGTGTGGGGGCAAGCCAGCCTAAGCGTCTGCGTGAAGGTCGCCTGCTTCAGCAAGTCCGTGACACTCAGCATCGAACGCCGCTTCGCCGGGGCCGCTGGAGACCCAAGCTTCGACCAGGTGGTCGACCCCGGTGACTGGCAGCAGTACTGCCTGGCCTTCGCCGACTGAACAATTGGGGGAACAATGACCGTGCAACAACATATCTTGTGGACCGCACTGCCCAATGGGCCGGCGCCGGCCGACGGGCGACTGCGCCTGTCGGTATTCGTCACACCGCGGCTCCGCACCCAGGCGCTGCCAGGGGTGGTGACCACACTGGGCTCCTTCCCGGACTTCCTCCATTGGCCCGAACAAGTCGGGGCCCCGGGAGCCTCCTTCACCGTCGAGGTGGATGGCGGGGCGGCCATACCGGCCACCGTTGTCAGCGCACCACCCAGCCCCGATCTTTGGGCGTCCTTCTTTGACGGGACCACTCCGCTGGCGCCGTTCGAGTTTGATGACTACGCGGACCGGCCGCTCATCTCCTTCTCGGTCGTGGCGGTCTTGGACGAGATCCGTCGGGTCTACACGGCCGTGGCTGCCGCATCGCCCTCGGATCTTCCCCGGATGCAGCCCACACCCCACGGCGAGGAGCCGAACCTGGCCGGTATCTTCGAAGGCATCCGCGCCGTCGCCAGCAGCGGGCTCGCCGAGGCACGCGACGAAACGCATCTGGACCGCCGCATCAATGCGCTCCTGACCGACGCCCGCACAGAAGCCGCGCTCCGGCGCTCCGGCGCGGACCGACGTCGAGCGCCGCTGGAACCGCTGCCGCCCGCCGAGGATGGCTTCGGGAGGGTGCCCCGGGAGTTCTCCCGGGCCCTGCTGTTCCACCGCCGCCCCGGTGACGGCGTCCCCGTCGATATGCCAGCCGACGCCAGTCATTTCAAGGCAACCATTGATTTTCATCAGATGCTCGCCGCGCTGGGTGATCACCCTTGGCTGCTCCGGCGGTTGGGACTGGTGGTGGACCTGGAGGTTGATGCGGCGGACATTCCGTCCTCCCTGCCGGCTGCACCGCGGCGCCTGCGGGTGGTCCCGATCTGGCAGTCGGAGCTGCCCGCTGAACAACAGTCCTCAGCCAATCCATGGACCGCGTACGTGAACGGGGTTGCCGGGGAGCGGATGGTTTTTGCCTCTGCGGACCGGGCACCGGACCTGACCGGGCTTCTGCCCACCGGGCTGCTGGACCTCTCCGGTAGGGACTACAGCGTCCAGCAGGTGGACGTGGACGGCGCGGCGCTCAAGGCCCTAAACCTGGCGGCGACCCTCAACCGCGTCGATACCAGGGCCGAGGGGGACACCCCACTGGGCGAGGCCGAGACCGCCGGGGTCCCGGCCCTGCGGACCGGAGGACTCGCACTGGTCCACACCGGCCGTGCCGGAGCCCTGCAGGGAGACTTCGCGGACGCCGTCGAGGTCAATGACGCCATCGACGCCGGGACGGACCTGACGCTCCACGCCCAGGACCTGGTACGCGGATACCGCCTGGACGTCTGGACGCCCACCACGGATGGTGCCGGGGCATGGCGCTCCCTGCACCGGCGCCGGGTGCAGTACACCGCTGAACGGTTCGGGAACGCGCTGCCGACCGTGGTCGATGAAGGCTTCTTCCAGCTCAGCCTCGCAGGGAAAGCCGCGCCTCCGAACCAGAAGCCCGATCCCAACGGGGAGCTCTACATCCACGAAACGGTTGTCACGTGGGACGGCTGGAGCCTGTCGGCCGAGCGCCCGGGGAAGTCGCTCAGTAGGGATCCCCGGGCACCTCAGGACGACGCCCCGGAAACGCAGCCCTCGCACGTCAGGAATGACGCCGTCACGGCCATGGGCCTGGGGATTGAAAGCAGGGTGCAGCGCGCCAGTCTGCCGCGTCTGCGTTTTGGCGAGGGCTACAGGTTCCGGGTGCGCACCGTGGACCTGGCCGGCAACGGCCCCACACTGGACGCCGCCGACAGGATCCTCATGGACGCCGCCGTCCCGGACCAGGCCGCCCCCGCCGGCGGGCCCGCCAACTACCTCCGCTTCGAGCCCGTTCCGGCGCCTGCCCTGGCCCCCACCGAACGCTTCGCCGAGGGTGCCTCCTTGCTGCGCATGGTGGTCCGCAGCAACGCCGGCCTGAACACCGACGAGTACGCGGCGCAGTTCAATGCGTCCGACGAGGTCCTGGCCCGCGGGCATGCCCCCTACCGGCCGGTCGAAGACCGGCATGTCATCCCGCCCAAGGCTGCATTGCAGATAGTGGAACTGCACGGTCAGATGGACATGTCCATCGGTTCGGACGGCACCGATCCGGACGCCGCGAAGCTGGAGGCAATGTCCCAGGCCTACGCCGTCGCCCGCCGGGAGAAAGGGTCCCTGACCCAGGTCTCCACCGATCCGGACAATCCGCAAGGCTATGTGGTCTGCGGCAACGATCAGTTCGAACTGCCCTACCTTCCGGATCCGCTGGCCACCGGCGCCGTGTTCTTTGGCCTTCCGGGTGTGCCGGACACGGAAAGCTTCACAATCCGTTTCGAGGGCCCACAGTGGTACACCGCGGCGCCGTTCCGGCTCAGGCTCGCTGAAGGCACCGGCGCCCCGATCTGGGATCCTGAGCAGCGGCTCCTGGTCGTCAACCTCGCCCAGGCGGCAACCGCCACGGTCCGCGTCTGCTCCCTGCTGGAATCGGATGTTGCGAACTTCGGCATCATGCGGTGGTGCGAACAGTCCCTGCCGGCCGAGGACCTGGACCGCGTGTACCAGTCCGCCAAGGAGAACCACTTCTGGATGATCACGCCCTGGCACGAACTGAATCTGGTCCACGCCGTCCAGCAGCCGCTACAACAGCCACAGGTGCACGAATTTGACGTCGGCAGGTCTGGCTCGGAGTTGTCGGCTGACCTGTTCGGGCTGCTCTCTGTGGATGCCGCCAGTACGGAACAGATCGATTTGGTCGGCGCGTGGCAGGAACCCGTCGACGACCCGGCGGAGGCCGCTCCCGTGGTCCTTTCCAAGGAGGGTGTGGTCTTCCGGTTGCCCCTCGCCCTCGCAGCGACGGGCGCGCCGTACACCGGGCCGGGAAGCACATTCTGGAGCCTTGAAGACGGCAGGCAGCTGAGTTTCGCCACCATGGCGAGGGAGCAGCACACCCCTGAACTTCCGCCCCATGCCTTCGGCGACACCAAGCACCGGCACATCGCATACCGCGCCGTCGCCACCACCCCGTTCCGAGAGTACTTTCCCACGGAATGGGCCAACAAGAACCACCTCAGCAGGGCCAGCACGCCGGTTGAAATCGACGTGCCCAGCAGCGCCGCACCCCACCCGCCCAACGTGCTGTATGTAGTGCCCACCCAACAATGGGAAGAGCAACCAATGCCCGACGTCGGGCCACGCCGGCGCCACCGCCACGGCGGAGGCCTGCGCATCTACCTCGCCCGGCCGTGGTACTCCTCTGGGGATGGCGAGAAACTTGGCATCGTATACGGGCCGGATGCGATCTCCTCTCTCTCCCCCGAATACCCGTTCATCACAATCGTCGGGCAGGACCCTGTCCGCGGCGGACAAGGCCTGGCGTCAGCCCAGGACAGCACGTTCGTCAATGCCGAAGGGACCGCCGCCGGCATCACGGTCCCCGGAGCCCCCGGCCCCCTCCGAATCGCTTACTTCACCCCGGAATTCGACCCGGAAACGAAGAGCTGGTTCTGCGACGTCGAACTCGCCACGGAGTCCGCGTATATGCCCCTGCTCCGGCTGGCACTGGTCCGCTATCAACCGCAATCAGTGCCCGGGATGCATGCCTCCAGCGTCGTACTGACTGACCTAACAACCGTTCTGGCGGACCGAACCCTTAGCCTGACAACACCACACGGTGATGCTGAAGTCGTAGAAATAACGGTCACTGGCCCGTCCTACACCTCCCTGCGCGGTAGCGGCCCTGCACGGACAGATGCGCTGGCCCGAGCACGCATCGTGGCCACGATCGAAGAGCGGGATGCCACCATTGCCGATGAAACCCTCGGCTGGCACCCCATCGACGGAGCAAGGGTGGAGCTCCAGGGCTCGATGAACGCCGAAAACACGACATGGAGCGGGCAGCTGGAACTTCCAGCCGCCGCCGGAGCCGCCCGAAGGATCACAGTTGTGGAACGCGACTATCTGGCGGCCGACGCTGAAACGAGCGACGATCATGGCTTGGCTGGCCGGGTCGTGTATGCAGATTCCGTCCGAATCTGACACTAGCTAGCGAATATCCAGGATTCACCGGGGCATATCTATAAGAGATGAGGTCAAGACGTGAGTCCTATCACAATCAGCCAGACTAACGGGCCTGAACTTACGAACCCACATGAAGTGATCAATCCGGTGATCAACCCCCTGATGCAGGGGGACTTCCTCACTGAGATGCCGCTGAAAACGGCGATCCAGGAATTCCTCTTCAGGCTCGAAAAGGATGGGTCAATCTTTTGGGTCGGCGTCGCTTTGCCGCTCGGGACGACAGATTTCACGCGAGTCCAAGTCTTTTTTCATCCAACCGTCGTCCAGGCCGGCACCGTACACGCCGCAGACGCTGACTATCCTGCATTCGGCGGCGGTTGGTCCAGGTCTATCCAGAGATACGTCGCTATGGAAGGTGGGCAGCTGGCCGGAGCCCGCTTACTGCCGCTACTCGTTCCCTTCACCACCATGGGGGCCCTCAACGATCCCGCAAAGAACATGTTCAGCATCGAACCGCTTGAAACGCTCAATGCCGTCCTGACCGCCGTCCAGGCGGAGGTCAGCCCCTTTCCTCTAGGCGATGTTGAGCTTAGCAAGATTGGTGTCTCTAGCTTCAGTTCCGGTATCGGGGCTACACGGAAGTTTATCGAGACCATGAAACCGACTGGAACCGTCCAGGAGGTGACTGATTTTGACAGCCCATTCATCATCGCCGAGCCAAAGCATCTGACCCTCTCGCCTGGTGCCGTGTCCAGATGCTACACGCAGGTCGCACTTCCCCACCCACCGGTGGGTTGGATACATCTAGCGCCGAATAGCTTTTCGCACCTATCCAGTTTCAAGTCAGATCCGCACGCATGCATAGGTTGGATGCTGTATTTTGCGGGAATGCTTTCCAGCGTCATTGTCTGAGACTGGAGCCGCACCGGGAGGGTCGCGGTGTGCCTCAAGACGGTACTTCACCCGCTTTTTTGCCGATCCGTTAGGCATCAGGTGCTCACAGCGGTCCTGGTAGTTCAGCGCCAGGACGACCGAACAGTTCAAAGCCGCTGCGGATGTCGGCCGAATCGGCTGAAAAGTCGTGTTGAGCGAAGTGCGCGGCGACGGTTTTGGATGTCATGGACGTTCCCCGCCACAGCTGCTGGATCAGGGAATCTATCTGGGGTCCCCGTCGACTTTCTACCGGGTGCTGGCGGAAAACAGTCAGGTCAAGGAACGCCGGCGGCTGGCCAACACCCGCCCCGGGCGATTCCTGAACTGGTCGCCACGGCCCCGGGCCAGGTCTACACGTGGGACATCACCAAACTCGCGGGCCCGGTCAGAGGCGAGTACTTCGACTGTTACATGATGGTTGACATCCACTCCAGGTTCATCGTCGGCGCACACGTCCACGCCACCGAATCCGGGGTGCTGGCCATGGAGATGATGAGGGGAACCTTCGGGATCCACGGCATCCCGCACATCGTGCACGCGGACCGCTCTAGGAGGCACTCCGTTCGCGAACTCAACTCACTCATTGTGGTTCGTCCTTTGAACCGGCATCAGCTCGGTCGTTTGCTGGTACCTGACCCGCAGAGCCAGCGGTTCTTTGGACGCAGGAAAAACAATCGCGTCCATCCTGTTACAGGCTCCAAGTCCGGAGCGCCAGCTTGGACTGAGTGGAGACCGTGTCCATTGTTGCCCCCAAGTTTCCCAGCACGCCTGAGGCGTCCTCAATGACCTGCACGAGCCGTTCCGCATACTCCGGTAACGGATCATAAGAGCTGTATAAGTGATCCAATAGCAGAATCTGCCGAACAGGACCCAGTGATACGCCCTCCCCGGTGTGGCGCGCCTGGCGTCGAAAGCCGCGTCAGTACAAGGGTTTCCGAGTAAACCGGCTCTCCGCGGTTCGTGGTGATTTCCACTGTGCGGTGGATGTTCAGGCCGCTGTTCTGGCGGCGCTTCTGAGCATAATGCGGGTCGTGTAGTTCCGGCTATTGACGAATCCGCGTCCTGTCCGTTTCAGGTGTTTGATGGCGGTGTTGTTCGCTTCCAATTTCGCTGTTGTTGCGCCGGTGACAATGAGGACTTCGATTTCCTTCCACCATCGGCAGACCGTGCGCCAGAGCCTGGTCGTCTCGGGCTGGGCGGCGTGGTCGACGAGTTCCCCGAGCCTGGTCTTCGCGGCGCTGGCGTCCTGGAGCGAGCCGGTGCGCAGCAGGGCGCGCAGCTGTTCCTTGACGTTCCACGCGGCCTGCAGCTTGCCGGTCGGGTCATCGAGGTCGAAGACCTGGCTGAGCCGGTCGCTGTAGCGGTCCGAGAGTGTCTCGCCGGCCCGGAGCAGCAGCGCCAGCTGTCCCGGAGATGCCAGTACCAGGGGTGGCGGGTCGAAGATCTCCCCGACGTGGGTGAGGACTTCTGAGTCGATGACGTCGGATTTGTTCTTGCCCATGATGGCCCCGCGCAGCCGGGAGGAGTGCCGGGCGCCGATCATCTCCATCCGGCCGCCGGCCCGTTCGACAGCGAGGGCCAGCGCCAGCCAGGTCATCGATGTTGGTTCCACGACCGCAGTCAGCGGCGCCGGAACGGCGGCCAGCCGCTGCGAGAGTCTCTCCAGTCCGGCCAGGGTCGGGTCGACCGTGAAACGGCTCAGATGCTCTGTTCCGTCGTCGAAAAACTCCCGGACCGCGATATGGTGCCGTGCCGTGATCGCGGCGTCGATACCTGCCACTGCCCGCACGAGCCCGGCGGGTTTATCCTGATCCTGCATGATGGTTCTCCCTTTTCGCATCGAATACGTGCGATGGGAAAAACCCGTCGTTGCCGGTCCACCAGCCGAGTCACCAAGCCGGGCTTCCCCATCCTTGGGGAGAACCGTCATGCGCTAATCCGAGCGCCGGCGGCGACCTCCCTCACACGCCCGCAACTGCTGAGGAAGCGTCGGATACAGTTCCCGCGCTTGTGAGTCATTCGGTGCCCGCCCGGATGAAACCTGGTGCTGCGCACCGTTTTCTCCCGGCCACCAATTCCCTCAATCGGGTCTGCTTGGAAGACAGGCCGGGGGCGACGATCTCTTTCACGAGCCATGACGCCCAGCCGAAAACCGGAACCACCCCGGCCCCTCCCAAGGCCACCGTAAACGACGACCACCCCACCTCAACAGGGGGTACTTAAGAGATACAAGCCAGTAAACGGCGGTTTGCGGCTTCGATGTGCGCTGTTGCCGGACTCTGGATTCCTGATGCCCGATTCATTGACAACTAGGACCGGGCCCGGCGGCCCGGACACCCACTCCGTGATCCCGGCGCCTTGGCGGCCAGGGTCCGGCGCAGAATTTCACCAGTCACACGGTCAATCGCGCAGCATTCTCTAAAAACGCTCCGGCCCCTGGGTAACCAGTGGCTTCACGCATGTGCTTCACCAGTAACGGCCAAGTAACGGCGAATAGGTAGATTGCAGACTACATGCTGGTCCCCGAAGAGAATACTGTTCGGGGAATCCTCGTGCAGAATTGCACATTCCAAGGAGATAATCGAGGTCTATGATGCGCATTTACCGTCTTGGCACAGCAAGGCCTAGCACCAAAGATTTGCTGGACAGCGCCGCGCGTCTGTTCGAGATCGCTGATGGGGATGATTACCAGCTTACGGACGGACCTGAACGCCTCAGATTGCAGTCGAGATCCCACCTCGTCGAGCTGAGTTTGGCCAGCGGCGGGATCTGGGCCGCGGACCAGACTCAGTTGTTCAATCCGAACCTTCACCCAGAACTGCCTCGGGTTGAAGATACGCTGGGGCTTGCACGTGATTTCGTTGAGTCTCGCGCTCTGCTACCTAAACTCGAAGGACCTGCTTCGTGGGGAGGCTTAGTGGAAGCCGGGACGAGACTCGCCACATTGAGCGACGGCCAGCGAGCTGAAGTGGAACTGGACCGGCAAGTCGTCTTCCCCGTAACCGTTGACGGGCTCCCCGTTGTCGGCGGTGGCGGTGACTTCACTCTTGTACTCGGCGATGGAGGCCAGCCCATTGGCTTCCACGGCGTCTGGCGTGAACTGCTGGACGCCTTTGAGGTGGAAACCATATCGTCGGAGCAATCCGAAGAGGAATACCGTAAGAACTTCCAGGGGCTGAGCCTCAAACTCGAATCCGTTACGAGCTTCCTCGCGTACTATTCAGCACCAGTTTCTGAAAATCAGGAATTTCTCTTTCCCGTCCACGTCATGGGCGGCACGGCTCGTGTGGGGGATCAAATCATCCCCCTACGGAAGGCCATGCTCCCGGCTACAGAGTTTGGTCCGAAGCCGGACCGCGTCGAGCCAGAGCCTAAGCGTACGGCGCGGACAAAGCCGTCCGAGGAAGACCGAAATGAACAGCTGCACGCGCGTCGCAACTATATGGCGCAGACGGGGGCGGAGAATCTACTTTCTCTACACGCATCGGCGAACCCTTGGGAGGCAGGCGCGTCCTGGATCGGAGTCTCAGGCGGACTCAGCGGAAGCAAGAAGAATGCCCAGGGTTTCATTGACCAGTGGCGTG
The DNA here is from genome assembly GCF_040676555.1 of Arthrobacter sp. LAR12-1-1.1. Classification (NCBI taxonomy): domain Bacteria; kingdom Bacillati; phylum Actinomycetota; class Actinomycetes; order Micrococcales; family Micrococcaceae; genus Arthrobacter; species Arthrobacter sp. LAR12-1-1.1. The sequence continues at coordinate 36,821 of NZ_JBEGIG010000079.1, forward strand.
CGGACGGTTGGAACATTAACTTCAACTGGGGTGACGCCAACGCTTGGGAGTCTGATTGGCGGAGGAATGACGACACGTGGGTGGACGCCGCTGACTTCGTGTTTTACACCGGACATGCGAGCATGAACGGCTGGACGTTAGCCAGTCCGGACGATGGAGGACTGCTATTTAGTGAAGTCGGTGCCGCGCCGTCCAATCCAGGAGATCTTTGGGGACAAAATGACCTTGAGTGGGTCACTATCGCGGCCTGTGGTCCCCTTCAGGACGATATTCTGTCCAGCGGCGGCGGGAATGTCCTTAATCGTTGGGATGGTGCATTCGACGGCCTCCACTTGTTGATGGGATATGGTGCTATTACTTTCGACAATGAAAGTGAGGGTCGCCAGCTGGCAAAGTATGCACGCGAAGGACAGACATTGAAGGATGCCTGGTTTCGAACAGCTAAGGAAATTCAACCAGCCACCAACGGGGCCTCAGCCCCGGATGGGCCCACAGTCTGGGTGGGCCTCATGTGGGCAACCAAGTCGGGCATAGATCCGATCAATGACCATGCATGGTCCCATGGTTCGGTGTCAGCCGACCCCAGCTCACCGACGGGGCTGGCCTGCATGTGGACCGTCTGCTGAGATCACCCATTCGTTTCCCCCAACGGTTACATCAGGGCTGTCTTCGTTGAGGAAACTCATACTCCTGACTTGGCTCATTCGCTTAGTGCGTGAGTTTCGGTTGGTGGATGGCATCGAGGATGGCTTGCTGCTCTGCTGTGATGGCGGGTGCGAATGTCTGGGTCGTGCCGTTGATGGCGATGGTGGCCGAACGGAGGGTCCGGAGTTGTCTGATGACGTTACGCACGGCGAGCCCGGTCCAGGCCTGGACCGTTCGGGAGACGGCCAGCGCCGTGAAGACGATCGTCAGGTGGGCCTCGATCGCGTCGCGTGTGCGGTGGAACATGGGCCTGGCCCGCAAGTCCGACTTGCTCATCCGAAAGGAATGCTCGACGTGCCACAGGTCGTGGTAGGAGCCGATGACTTCCGTTGCGGCCATGACCGTCGGAGAAATGTTCGTCACGTAGCCTTTCAGCCCGGCCAACTGCCGGGCACGTGACAGCGATGCTTCGTCCAGACTGCGTTTCCCGCCGGCGGTCTTGACGAAGCGTGGGACCCGGGCCGCCTTCTGTCCCTCGATGACCTCCCGGGCCTGGTTCTCCTGGGCCGTGAGGGTGGTGGCATCACGGGCGGCTCTCTTGCTGGAGTAGGCCCACACGGCCCGCCATGAGCCCGGATGCCCAGTGGGGTCCCAGACCGGTTCGGTGCGCACGTCGGGATTGTTCTCGTTCCGGTGGCCGGTTCTGGGAGTGATGGTGTCGATCAGTTGCCCGTCAGTGAAGGCGTCGCCGTGCCAACGGAAGTGCGAGGCCAGATCGGTCGGGGCCTTCGTCATCCGGGAGCCGACGATAAAGCGCAGGTTCGCCTCGTCCAACTCGCGCAGATTGCCCGCTGAGAGCATGCCGGCGTCGGCCACGACGACCATGTCGGCCAGGTCGTGGCGGGCCTGGAACTGCTTGATGACCGGGATGATGGTCGCCGTCTCGGCCTTGTTGCCTTCGAAGCAGCCGATCTCCAACGGGAACCCGCCGCAGTCCACGAGCAGACCGACGACGATCTGGGGGTCGACGCGGCGTTCCTTGGAGTACCCGACCTTTCGCAGCTCGTCTTCCTTCTCGGCCTCGAAGTACAGCGTGGTGACGTCGTACAGCACCAGGGAGACGTCCCCGCTGGTGCTGGCGTGCTGGAAGCACCAAGTTGCGATCCGGTCGCGGTACTTGCCCGCGGCGGCCCGGCCGAGGGTGCGCTTCATGGTCGCATAACTGGCCGGGACCCGGCCCAGGTCCCGCAAGACTCTGCCGGCATCCAGCAGTGAGGTCGGTTCCACGACCCGGGCGATCACCAGGTCCCGGAACGCCGCGTCGCCGAGCCCGTCGAATCCCAACGCCGTGAACACCCCGGCCAACGCATCGAACAGGACCCGCGAGTCCGTTCCCACCACGCGTCCTGAACCGTCACGAGCGGCTGGCCCGACCGGCTCGGCCGCATCAAACAAGCCCGGCCCGCGGGCAGGCTCAACCAGGCTCTTCACCTGGGGTGTCGGCTCGACGCCGAGGTCAAGGACACCCTGTGCAGGGTCTTCAAGCAGCTCACGGGCGCGCTCCAGCAGCACGCCGAGCTCGGCCTCGGTATGCGCCGAGCCGACATGCTCCACGATCCGCTGACGACCGCGCATATACTCGGCGATCTGGACCGCCGTCGCTCCCGAGGCCGTCCGCACCTGCCTGATAAACACCACATCGGCGACACTAGGCCAAACCGTTAGTGCGTGAAAAGCCACCGGTCAGAACACATCACCGCAGGTCACGGCCCTAGCCGGCCATAAATAAACGACGCGTGAGCCAAGTCAGGTCGAATGGTTCGAAGACTGCCCTTACAACGAATTTTCGTGGCGTCGCGTTTCGCACGAGGCAGACTTGAGCAAATCTTGAACAAACGTAGGATTGATTCCTGAATCCTGTGCAGCAGGATCAAAGCAGCCGGGACTGCCGGGCCTCAGATGCCTTCCATGGCCGAAACTCCCACTGCGGCTAGCTGCTGATAACCAAGGGGACTCGGCGATGGGAAGTCCGCGATCTTCCATCATGTGGGCGGTCGCTGATAGAGAGTAAGGTGAAATGCCATGACCAATGATGATCCGTCAGGGATCTCGGACGAAGACGAGTCAGACCCGGTGATGCCGTCCATGGGCACGCTGGTCATCCGCACATGGCACGAGCCAGACCAGACGCCAGGTTTTCGCGCCAGGATAACCTACAGCCAAGCCCCGGGCGATGAGCCGAGCACTGTCTCCACTGCTGATCAGGACGAAGTCCTAAGCGTTGTCCGCCAGTGGCTCTCCACCCAGCCAGTCCCTCCTAGCGACGTCTAGATATCTCTCATTCGTTTGCAGCCTGGCTGTCACGAAACGTCAGCGACGAGGCGCCGAACGCCCTCCGACGGCGCAAGACCCATGTCCTGCTTCAGCTTCGCTCGATACCTTTCGAAAGCCCGAAGCGCGGCAGCATTGTTGCCCTGCTGCCTTTGAGCCTGAATGAGAAGTGCAACTGCACTTTCATAGAGCGGTTCAAGTTCCAGTGCTGCCTCCGAGGCCTCCAAGGCAGATTCATAGTCACAGCGCGCCAGCGACTCGCGGGCAATGATGTGGAATGCGTGGAGCCGGTCCTGCCGCAGCCTGCTCTGTTCGAAGAGCACCCAGTCGTCGTACCAGCCGGGGAGCAATTCGGCGTCCCGTAACTCGTGCAGACAGGAGGCCACATTTCCGTTGAGCCCGCTTCGGCGCAGCGCCCGGATCTGGTCCCGGACCCGGTGGAGGTCGACGTCGACCAGTTCGCCGAGGGACAGCACCGTCCCGCCATTGATCAGCAGGCCTGGGACCTGCCGCGAAACGAGATGCACGCTGACTCGCAGGCTTTCGAGGGCCCTGGACTCGCGACACTCAGGCCATAACAGACCGACCAGGAAGCTTCGGGGACGGGGACCGTTGATCGCCAGCGCAGCAATCAGCCGTTGTTGCCGCCCTGCAACGGGCACGACGTCGGTGTCCCGACGAAGTTGCCACGATTGAAGCAGGCTCAACTGAAAACCATAGCCGTCATTGCCCATGGGTACCCCCAAATCCGGCGTGGGTCTGAAGAGCTGGAAACCTATGTAGCAACGACTTTCCGCAGTTCGGAGCGTGAAGTCAATGGCGTGCGTCATCTGGCAGTTTCCCGAAGTAAAATAGCGTGAGCCTCAGCATCTTTGGGTTTAAATGAGCAACAATGCTGCTCCGAAGGAGAGAGCCTCCTCCGGAGCCTGACGAGTGCCTCGCCCACTCCTGCTCTCCTCTGTCTTGACTAATCCGCGCATCGCGAGTGTCGTGACGATCGAAAACTGAGCCATTGTGGGAAGTGTCGGATCGGGCCCAACGGGGCGTCGGCAATGTTTCTGCCACACCACGATTTTCGACGGCCCGGAGTGCCGGTGGCGAAGCTGCGCCGGCCGCGGTCTTGTTGGCGCCGTGGCGTGGCGCAGTTGCTTGCGGCCGGCGGCGGCCGCGAGGCCGGCCAGGGTGGAGGGGTCCTGCCGGTAGCGTGGAATGCTTGGCGTGCCCGGGGCCGGTCGAGGCGAGGCGTTCGGGCACGGCGTCGGCCGGGTAGGCGGTGTTGCCGGCCTTGACCGCCATCACCCAGGGGATGCCGCGGGCGCTCAGGCCGGCCCGGAAGTGCGAGTTGTCCCCGTACCCGGCATCGGCGACCACGACCGGGCAGGTGTGTCCCCAGACGGCGAGCTCGTCGACCATTTTCACTGCGAGCTCCACTTGGGCCGGTTCCGCACCGTTTCAGGGATCCGCGCCTTCGCCCGCCGGGGCGGCGATCGCTTCGGCCCCGGCGATGGCGTCCGCGCACGTGTCGTCCCAGGACTCGGGAACGAACAAGCGCCAGTTCACCGGGCACGAGGCCGCGTCGGTGGCCATGTGCACGGTCTCGGCGACCTGGCAGTTCCCGACCTTGCCCAAGGTGCCGGAGTACTGCCGGGCCACGCAGGCCGAGGCGGTGCCGTCCTTCCTGAACCCGATGTCGTCGATCACCCACGCTTCGGGCGTGATCGTTCCCTCGGCCAGCGCGGCCAGGCCGCGCCGGACGGGTTCGACCTTCCACGGCGAGGAGGAGACGAACTGCTGGAACTGCCGGTGGTCCACGTCCAGGCGCCCGGCCGTCGGCTGCATCGATTTCCGCCGCCCGTCCAGCATCAGGCCCTGCAGATACAGCCGGCCCTTCGCCCGCTGGTCCCGCCTCAGCCAGGCCCTGGCCGGACAAGGAGTCACACCAATAAGCTAAACGAGTCCCGAGTATGGCCAACGCCGGCGAACACCCGGTGGGCAGATCTGATGGCCATGACTGGGCAGATTTCATGGCCACCAGCTTGAATTCCAGCGGGCATTTCTGCTGGCCGCCCGTGGGCACAAACTAATGGCCATTGACATTCCTGGGACGTACCGGAACCTGACGCCCTCACTGGGTGAGCGCGTCAGCAGTAACTATGCCTAGGGGTCGAGGACCAGCCATGCATGCTGCGCGAAGTTGTCGGAGGTGGCCGTGCTGAAAGCAAGGCACGACTTGCCGGACACTGCGGCGACGGCGGCCTTCACTTTTTGTGTCTCGGCGCTCCTGCCCGGACGTACCTTTCCGCCTCCGTCGACGACAACGTAGCCCCATTCGAAAAGGGCGTCGCAGCCCAGGTTGCAGACAAGCATGGCTGCGGCCCGCCCACCGAAGCGATCAACGGCGTCATCGAAACAACCCGCAGAATCGCCCGCGGTTTCCGCAACTTCACCAACTACCGACTCAGATGCCTACTCGCAGCCGGCGGACATCGCCCCTACCGAATCAAACAGACCAACCATGCCTAAATGCGAAGGGCCTGAAAAGCATCAAGGGCGTTTTGAGGAGCAGAAGTGTCAGGCATTTGTTTTGTCCTCCGGGAGACACCCTTAGAGCTCGAAAAAGCCGCTGGAGCTCACCCCGCAGGGCCAGAATGCAGCCGGAAAACTCGTCGGCTCGGAGTGCCCGATTCCTGGTGCTCATTTTATCGGAACGACATTGAATCTAGCACCACGACGGGAGCATCATGTGAGGAAAGCCGGGACACAGATCGGCAGAGTGATGGATTCAATGTGGCGCAATAAGAGGGGTTTGTTCATAGGCCTATGCCTTTTCATACTCCCGGCCTGCTCTGGAATCGCGCCGGTTGAGAGCGACGCTACTGCCGCCGATGAGACGAGTCTCGTCCTCTCCGAAAACATCGACGGCACTGCGGCGGCTACAGTTCAAGGCCAGGCTGCTGTATCCCGGACTGGCGCTGCGACGTATACCGTTCCCATCTGGGTCCCTCCGGGACGCCTGGGCCTTCAACCCTCGCTCGCCTTACGCTACTCGTCCGAGAACGGCAACGGTGTGGCTGGTATGGGTTGGTCGGTTTCGGGCTTGTCCCGAATCTCTCGGTGTGCTCGCACGGTGGCACGGGATGGATTCGCACAAGGAATTACCTTCAGCGACGGTCTGGCTGGGGACAGGTACTGCCTTGATGGGGAGCGGCTTCTCTTGCGTGACGGCGAAGAGGGTGCGAGCGGGGCTACGTATCACCCAGAGACGCAGGCCGACACGAAGGTTACCATCGCGGAATCTGATGCCAGCGGACCGTTGACTTTCACAATGCAGACCGGAGACGGCGCCATTGTGAAGTTCGGAGGGCACGGGCAGGTGAGGTTCGGAGGGCGCGGACTAGAACCTGGAAGTGGCATAACCGAGGGCGAACGCTTCGGCGTTCCACCTAGTAATCCTCTGAGCCTGACACCGCAGGGCCAGTCATCGGTCCGGTTGACATGGCCTGCAACTCGAATTCAAGACAGGCACGGAAACTATCTCACTGTTGCCTATGCAAGGATGGAGGGCAAAGGTATTGAAGTCCTCCCCCAGGTCATTAGGTACACCGGTTTCGATTCAGAAACAGCTGCACTTGCGCCCGACAAAACTGTGACTTTCAAATATGAGGCACGTCCGGATCGCCAAACTTCCTATGTGGCCGGACTGGAATTGCAACAGGCATTTCGGCTCAAGGAAATAGGGGTTGCCGTACGCGGACAGGCGGTCATGACCACCGAACTGGCGTATAGCCAGTCTGCGGCCACACGGCGAACTCTGTTAAGTAGCCTCAAGCAATGTGACCGTGACGGTATCTGTACCAAGCCAACGATCATTCGGTGGCATGAAACACGCGGACCTTCCTTCAAAATCGTTGAGGGCGGGGAGTATAGGGCGAGCTGGGGAGACCTTAACGCGGACGGCGTAGACGACATGCTGGTGCCACCACAAGGGCTTGCACCCTACGCTCCCTCTAAAGTGCAACTCAGCAATGGATCAAGCTTCGGTGCACCCTTAGCAACCAATCTTCCGCTCCTCGATCAACTCTATTGCGATATTGGTTGGGCAACGAACGACCGCTTTCCGCAATTCGCACCTGCCACAAAGAACGCACTAACAGATCTAGACGCCGACGGGAAGGCGGACTTCCTGGGAGCACTATATCGGCTCGTGAAACATAGGAACCCAGATGGTTCACTCCAGTACTGCTCACTTGAGAGGTCTCTACAGATCTTCAGGAATACAACAAGCGATTTCACGAAGACGGTTACGTTCGAATTGATGTATTCCGAACCATTTAGAGAATCAGTTGCTTACGACGATAACCCAACCTTTGCTGACATGACCGGGGACGGATTGCCGGACTGGATTGGCAGGATCGACGCGGACCACCACGGTTTCCGTAAAAACCTGGGAAGTGCGGCGTTTACCCCGTCGGCAGCGTTCGACCACTATCAGTCGTTCGAGAACATGAGCTCCCTGAAAGCCACGGACTCCTACCTGGTCACGACGAATGATGGAACGGGACGAGCCAGCGTTGTGGGTCGCGGTCCGCAAGATTCGCTGGTGATGGTTGACTACACCGCGCGCCTCGCCACGCGAACAGTCGCGACAGAATGGCTCTCCCCGCAGATGGGGTTAGACAACTTCATCTCTGCGGATGTCAATGGGGACGGGTTAACCGACATCATTAGGCGTGTCCAGACCAAAGTGAGTCGCCAGGAGTGGGAGTTATACGTCGGCCTGAACACAGGGAACGGGTACACGGCACCATCCCGCTGGACAGTGGACGGCGTCAATACGGTGTACGCCACCGGGGATCCCAGCATTGATGATTTTGACGGCGATGGTGCGGATGACCTCCTTTGGGGTGGCCACTCCTTAGATGACAGCCTTTGTCTGCCTCATCCTGGAGGTTGCAGATCTTTCTTCCTAGCAAGTCGTTTAAACGGCAGTTTCGAAAGCGCAAAAATCCCCGTGGGAAGCATGCAAACGCCGAAGGGCGGCTTTCTTGATTTCCTTGATTTTCTCCGGCCACTAGAATCCTTGGACTTCAATGGAGACGGACAGCGTGACTTCTTTCAGGCTGCGCCTTCAACAGGGCATCCTGGCAATCGTATTTATGTTCGTGACGCAGACAATTTAGATCTTGTAGTGGGCGTAGTTGATGGATTCGGGAAGCAAGACTTATTCCGCTACGGCTCAACCGGAACACGTGATGTTTATACTCCCGGTCCAACAACGGCTGATAAGGGGCAGTCTTCCAGCCTCGGGGGGCAATGGGTCGTAAACAACTGGACCGCAGCAACCGGTGCAGGCTGTGCAAGCGATGCAGGGTGTGTAAGCGTAGATTACCGATACGAGAACGGACGATTCGACCTGCGTGGTTATGGGTGGCTGGGTTTCGGCAAGGTGATATCGAGAGACCGAGGGTCGGGCTTAGTCACGGAGCAAATATATGACGTCTCTAAGAATGTTGCAGGTCTTGCAGGTCATTATCCCGGCGGGGACCAGCTGCTGTCGGAGAAGCGAACGATAGTTGATGGGCAAGTTACACACGTTTCTTCTACGCTCCTGTCGCCAACCTACTTCGCGCGGTCCGATGGAGTCTACGGTCTAGCCCGCCTACGGGCAGTGACTGAAGAGAAGGAACAAGCGGCAGGCGCGCCAGAGGTAGTGATAAGCACAGACGTCACAAACGTAAGATACGACGCGTTTGGTAATGAAGCTTGGCGCGACTCGACGATAACTTGGGGGCCGACACAAGACGGAAAGTTGCACAGTTATTCCACTTCAGTTGACACTCGTTATCAGGATAATTTCGACGCTTGGCTGGTAGGCAGATTGCGGTCCGTTTCCACAACGAGCCGCGACGACGAGGGGCGCTCAGTAACCCGCGCCATGGCCTATGAGATTGATGCGGGAACCGGCGACTACATTGCCCAAGTTATCGAGCCTGCAACCAGCGACATGGCCGTCTGGGAGAGAACCGAGTACTCGTACGATGCACACGGTTTACTCGAACTCATCAAAAGGACCGACCGCTCCGGCAAGACGCACCAGGAATCAATCGGCTACGACGACCAGACTCACACGTTCCCGACTTCATTCACGAACCCGATGGGGCATTCCGAGCTACTGAAATACGACTCGACTTTCGGAGTCGCAGTCTCGCGCCAGGATGCCAACACTCTCACAAGTCGATGGACATACGACGGTTTCGGACGCCCGCGTCATGTGTCAATTCCCGGCAGGGGAGACCTTAGCTTGTCATACAACATCAACAGCAACGGTCTCATGGAACTTCGTGCCAACTATTCTGGCGGAAACGATGTCTTTGTAACGCTGGATGGATTCAGCCGCGAGGTTCAAAGAAGGTACCGGGGGTTCGACGGCAACTGGGTCTTTGAGGACCGAACATACAACAAGCAGCTGGGGTTTCCTGAAGCACGGACCCTGCCACATCAGCAGGGGCAAGTGCCGGAAAGTATGTTAGTAGAGTATGACGCGCTGGGTCGCCCTGTTCTTTTTTCCGCCCCAGACGGATCCAAGTCCCATCTTTCGTACGCGGGTCTCGCGATCTCCGCCGTGGACGAGGACGGGCATAGGACGGCAATTGAAGCTGACCCCATCGGCAACGTACTTAATACCGCATCCTGGGATGCGCAGGGGCGGCGCATCGCAACAAGCTATGTCTATGGGCCCTTTGGCCAGGTGTCTCGAACAATCGACCCAGAGGGTAACGAAGCGAGTTTGGGGTACGACCTGCGCGGCCGACAAGAATGGGTCATGGATGCCGATAGGGGGCTCTCACTCTTCCGCTACAACGCATTCAGTGACCTTGTGGAGACCTCCGAACCTTCAGGTGTGATCCAATTTGAATTGGACGCGGCAGGCCGAACAACGAAAGTCAGTTCGCGTGGGGAGTCGGCTTCCTATGAGTGGGATAGTGCCCAGAATGGAATCGGAAGGTTAGCTTCCGCTACCTCCCCGGATGGGACGAGGGTGTCTTTCGGTTATGATGCCGAGGGTCGACAGAATATGCAGGCGCTCGAAGTCGATGGTGAAGTCTTGTCAATGCAGCAGTCATACGATCAATACGGTAGGCCGTCAGTAATTAAGTACCCAGCCGTCGGTGGCCGGCAATTGGGTGTGGAGACTCTGTACACCGCCTACGGCGACGTTAGCGAACTCCGCAACGCCGCAAGCGGGAAAATCTATTGGAAGGCAATTTCAAAGAGCGCCCGTGGAGAACCTCTGGTCCAGAGTTATGGAAATGGGCTGATCTCCGAACGCACCTACGACGCGCGGGGTCGTGTGACAAATATTCTGAGCCAGGTCGGCGGGGGTACCGTTCAGGACATCCGCTACAGCTACTCAAACGCCGGTTTAATGCGTCAACGAACCGATGCTATCACCGGTTCAAATGAGACCTTCGAGTACGACCCCCTGGGCCGTCTATCTCACTGGAGACTTTCAAATGGCTCTGATTTGCTGCACTACCGGTACGCTTACAGCGACTCTGGCAACCTACTCTCAAGAACACTGCTAGAGGGCCAAGGTTCCGGGCATCAAATTACATATTCGACTCTGGGGGTTAGTCCGCACGCCGCGAAATCGATGGTCATGGATGCGGAAACGGTTGATTATTACAGCCTGATGGGCAACCAGTTCCAAGCCTATCGACGCGATGGGCAATCAACGCACTTGCTCCGTGAAATCGACTATAACCTGCATAATCTCCCCTCTACGATTCGACGCCCAGACCTCACCACTACTTATCGCTACGATGCCTTTGGTCGTCGGATTACACAAAACTCGCGTTCTGAAACAACTTTGAATTTCGGTCGGGAGATGCAGCGCCGCACAGGGGCGCACGGACAAGATACGTTTGCATTTAGATTGCAGGCCAGGGGTGAAATTGTTGCAGAGGAAATATGGGAAGTTGGGAATCGAGGCCTGGAAAAGGCGAAGATTCTTTACAGTCACCCGGACGCACTTGGGACACCTGCAGAAAGAACCACTGAATCCGGCCTCGTAGCGCAGAGACAGCGGTTCGACCCGTTTGGCGTAGGACTTAAGCCGGATAGCGTCGGGCCTGTTGAACCATCGACGTCCAACTCTATGTCCGACCTCGGTTTCACGGGTCATCATCTGGAGGATGCATTCGGCATCATTGACATGGGGGGGCGTCTCTATGACCCACACTTGGGCCGCTTTTTGACGCCTGACCCGCTCGTTGCGAGCTTGCCAAGCACGCAGAACCTAAACCCATACTCCTACGTGCTCAACTCGCCACCGAACTTGGTTGATCCGACGGGCTTCGAACCGGTCGGGTGGCTCACAGACACTTTCTCAACAGGGTCTGGCTCTGGCTTCACTTTCGGATTCCACTATTGCTCCTGTGCTGGTTCTCGATCTTCGCCGCCGGCCCCTCCAGCGCCTACGTTTGGAGAGATCGGGCGAGGTGGGGAAGTGCCTCGGCCAGAGCCGCGTTACGCTATCAGCACCAAATTCGGCTCCACCCCATCATCTGCTGGGAATCTCTCATATCGTGTGGGCCGTGTGAACCTGGACGGATCCAAAGTCCGTTACCCTGACCCTTTCGCTGTTCAAGCTGGAGCAAGCACTGGCCTCGCAGCCGCCTACTCTGCGGATGCGACCTTGGTGGCGATGGGCGCTGCATTCATTCGCGGGCAATTGACAGCTCTGGTCAGTGGAGTACGTTATGGCGCGAGGGCAGTCGTGAGCTATGTTGACAAGTTCTTTAACCGTGGTCGCTTGATGCTGCCGACACCTTCGGCTTCGGGGCCAGAATTCAAGCCCTATATTCCAAGAACCACCAGCGGTGAGGTCGTAGAACTCAGCATGAATCAACCAAAGGGGGGAATCGACGTACCCCTTCCCGATCCTCGCGCCAACGGATACGCGCACACGGTGCTGGGTGGCCGCTACGGAACTCAGGGCGAGGGGCTATACCGGCAATCGGCAACTTTTACAGAAGCGGGCAACCACACGGTTTACGGGGGACAGCCGGTACCGTTAGGGCGCATCGACTGGACCACACATAACCGCCCGCTACAGCATGCGTTCCCTCACATTCATGGATACTATTTCGATGGCCGGACGCTAAGGAAGGCTGAGGAGATCCTTGGGTTCCCGCTCCCCTCGCGATGACTTCGCACCCCTTCCAGCCCCGTTGCGAGACAGTGTGCGAGACGGTGGAACTTCGGATTTCGGCGAAGAGCAAGACACTATCGATTTCACCTCCGGCCCAATTTCCACGACGGCTCCGGCCAGCGGCATGCCCCGGACTACCTTCGTTTCGGGGCTCGCACTTCTCCGCGGTTTCCTTTCTGGTGGGCCCGTTCAATGAGTTCGCCGCCGTTGAGCCTCCCTCGCGGTTTGCTGATCAATTAGGTGCCGCGCCGGCCTTGTCATCTCGACATGTCGCCCGAAATCCGGTCGGGAGAGAAGGGGCCCAGGCCCGAAACTGGCCTAGAGTCCGATTCCAGGTCCGCGGTCGTGGCGAACTTCCTTCTCCCCACCTTGGCGGGTTTCCTCGTACCGGGTCTGTTCTTCGGCGCGGCGGGCCTTGATCTGCTCAAGGGCTTCCTTGACGGCTTCCGGGGTACTGGTGATTGCGTCGTCGGGTTTGTTGGTCTTGGCCCGGTTTTCGCGGACCTTGCGGGCCAGCGCGGCCATGCGTTCGGCACGTTCTTGGGCGGGGCTCAGCTGGGCCTCGTTGCTGCGGGTTTCCTGAAGGTGGTCCACGACGTGCTCTGCCGGGGTCTGGGTCTCCTTCACGATGGCTTCGACGTGGGCGGCTTCGGCCATGAGTGCGGCGTCGGCAGAGGACAAGGGTTCCTTAGCGGCTTGTATCTCTTAAGTGGCTCTTCGTGGTTCGTGGGGAAATGATTCCGTGTCGTAGCTAAAAAAGGGGCCCGTGGCCCTGCTGGGATGAGTGTGTCTAGCATTCAACCAGGAACAGGACCACGAGCCTTGACTGAGCCTACCGTTGTGGCGTTCGACGCTGCCACCAGCATCTTCAACCTGCCCGACTACCGCGTCATTTCGGCCACCGCACTGGCTGATGGCCGGCGCCAGATCATCGTTGAAACCGACCAGCCACCGGGCTGCCCCAGCTGCGGTGTCGTGGCGACACGGCGGAAGGAACGGCGCTTCCAACGGATCCGGGACATTCCCGTCGCCGGCGCCGTAGAGGTGCTCTGGTCCAAGTACCGCTGGCACTGCGAGGAACCCAGGTGTTCCCGGCTTTCGTTCTTTGAATCCACCGCCCAGGTCCCGCGCCGTGCCCGGTCCACGGGCCGGCTCCGGGACCACGTCGTTGACGCCGTCATCAATTCCGGCCGGGCCGTGTCCGAGACCGCCGCCGCGTTCGCGGTGTCCTGGTGGACGGTCCGTGCCGCGCTGACCGAAGCCTGCCTCCTGACCCTGCCGGACGTGGATGAGCTCAGGCCGCGGATGCTGGGCATCGATGAACACCGGTTCCGGTCCGTGCGCTACTTCCGTGATCCTCATTCCAGCTCGTGGGTCCGGCATGAGCCGTGGATGACGACCATCGTGGATCTGGACACCGGGCAGGTCCTGGGCGTGGTCGACGGCCGGGACCACAGGGGCGTCGGCGACTGGCTCTTCGCCCGGCCGCTTCAGTGGCGCTTGGGCGTGCAGGTCGTCGCGATCGACCCGTCGGCGGCGTTCCGGAAAGCCTTGAGGATGTGGCTTCCACGCACCGCTGTCGCAGTCGATCATTTCCACCTGGTCGCCCTGGCCAACCAGGCCATGACCGAGGCACGGCAGAACCTGTCCCAGCAGGTCAAAGGACGCCGCGGCCGCGGCGTCGACAAGGCATGGGCCCACCGGATGCTGCTCCTGCGCGCCGGCGACACGCTCTCCGGGCAAGCAGCCCGCCGCCTGGCCGCGTTCTTCGCCGCCTACGACGCCACCGGCAAGCTGCAAGCCGTGTGGAAAGTCAAGGAACAAGTCAGGGCCCTGCTGCACACCAGTTCCCTCCAAGACGCGGCCGCGGCGAAAGAGGAACTGAAGATACTCGTGGACGCCGCAGCACGGCCGGAGACAAACAAGCTCTACCGCACTGTCTGCAGGTGGTGGAACGAGATCGAAGTCCTCAACGTCACCGGCGCCACCACCGCGCCGCGCCACAGGCAAGGACGTGAGAAGAGTCCGAGCCTGTCCGCATCACAGCGGCGGCTGATCGACAGAGCGAGTGGTCCACACAAGTAGCTAAAGATGGGGGAAGTCGCACTTAGCCAGGGCCGCGTCCAAATCTGAAAAAGAGCTTCAGAGCGGACCCAGCGGACCTGTGGCAGGCCAGTTAAGCCTACGACCATAGTCCTCTACGTAAAAGGACGTAAACCGCCCGAACATCGCGGACAGACGCTCCGGAGATTCTACTTCTGGTTCCGGTTTGGTTCGTTCAAGGGCTGCATAGCAACATCGATGCAGTGTCACAATCGCCCGAACACCTGCAACGTCAAGCCGGCCGCTTTCGGATTCGAGTTCATCGAAGGTTGGAGTGCGCCGACTAATCAGGTACTCACTAAGGATTTCCTCACCGAGCAGGTCGCGTGTTTGCGGACTCAATAGGCTCATCATCCCCTTAGCCATATGGGCGCGGACTCATGGTCGAGAAGTTCTTGCCCGGCAACTGGCGCGACAGAGCCACCGTTGGCTTCGGCTCCGAGGCCGCCTCCACTGCCGCCCGGGCGCAATGAATGCCGGCGGATCCAGGCTAAGAGCGAGTTGCGATTACCTCTCAGGCTAGATTATCGCCGAGTTCGTAACGACGTTGTAACGCCGCTGCGTCACGCTGAGACAAGCAGGATTCGTAGGCTTGAGACGAGATTACCCTCGAGGTCCATCGGACTAATCGATTGACGGAGGTTTACCCGTGGCGTTACCGGTACGGCCAAGGTACATTGAACGACTTCCGGGAGGACTCCTTCGAGCGTTATTCGCTGGCCAGTGGCTTCCGATTGTCGGTGCGGGAATCAGCAGGACTGCCGCTACAGAAGACAACCGGCGGCCGCCGTCGTGGGCTGAACTGGGTAAGGCGCTGGAAGGAGATGTTCCGGGGGCGGCGTCAGACCATCCTATCGAAGCGATCTCGGCTTTTGCCGAACTCTACGGGCGCCCTGTTTTGATTGAACGTCTCACGGAACTGCTACTGGTTGATGATGTCGAGCCAAGCAGCGTTCACCTGGAATTTACAGGGCTGCCATTCGATACCGTGGTAACAACCAATGCCGATTTTCTCCTGGAGAGTGCCTATCAGCGCCGGCATCGCCCGTGCGTTCCATTGCTGGGTGAGTCGCAACTGTCGATAGCTCGTCGTCCCGAGGCAACGTACCTACTGAAGTTTCACGGTGATCTTAGGCATCCAGGGGATCTGGTCATGACCGAGGATGACTACGACGGATTTACTCGCCGGAGACCACTTCTTTTCACATACCTGTCCTGGTTGCTTCTGACACGTGAACCGGTCCTATTCGGGTACAGCCTGGACGATAGCGATCTCCGCGAGATACTCGCTTTGCTTCGGGACCGGCTGGGAAAGATGAGCCGGGCCGGATGGGCGATTCTGCCAACTGATAAAGGCGGGCTCGCCACCAAGTTCATGCGGCGGGGCTTGAAAGCGATTGTTTTGGACGAGAACCCAGAAGCATCCCGACAGGATGTTTTAGAGGAGTTCTTCTATGAGCTGCGTGAGGCCTGGGAACGCGAAGTCCTGCCAGAAATTGCGGCCCGGACCGATGCTACGACGGCGGAGCTACGTCGTGCATGAACCCTTCGCCCCGCAGCTTGCGATGTTTGTAGCAAGCAGGCCCCTACTTGCTCTCTACCGTGAGTTCGTATTCCCGTCGGTCCCGAGCGTGACGGGCCTTCTGCCATCTGGCATAGACGACATACGGGCCAACGTCCAAGCAAACACGCCGCTCGCAATTGATGTCGCACTGTCTCGCGCAGCGGTCGTCGTTTACGACTCTGGTGGAAGGAGCCGCCTACAACTGGAATACGTGCAGGCACTGAGAAACGGCGAAAGGATCATCGTCGTCGCCGCTCCCGCGGGAGAGAATGATGGACCGGTGAATGAGCCACAACGGCAGGCCTCACAGAACACCTTGGGCCGGCCGCGCGAGATGAGCGGCTGGCCTGAAAGTTTCGTTATGCCGCTGCTGACTCAACTGATGACATCGGCCATCGTACCGAGCCGCGAGGAAGTCGCTGCAACACTCAGCCGCCTGTCCGCTGCAGGCCAGCAGAGCGACCTAATTCTCACTGCTCTAGCCCTGCTGGAGCGCGAGATGCGCAAACCACAATTCGGGGCACCGGCGACTGGGCAGAATCTACCGACCCTCCTGCCCGTCAGTCCCACTGGCGGTGCAATGGCGCGGTTACAGGAGTATTTCGGTAATGACTATCGACCCGTAGTCGAGGCCGTATCTTTCCGGCACGATCTCCTGCAGAATTTGAAGCCGCCAGAAAAAGAGTTGAAACGCGTCGCAGACAGCGTTGCGAATATTGCCCGTCAGCGGCTTGCCTTGCCGCCGCTGTCAGGTCGCTCCCCAGAGAGCCATCCCTGATGACCTCCACCGCAGTCGGGGCGCCTTCGGCCGCGAGCACTATCACCCGATCGTTCACCTAATGGCGAGTCCCACGAGACCATTTCAAGATGATTGTCGGCAAGTCGCGCGATTTCGCGACCGGGATCAACCTCCTCGTGGCAGCCCAGGCGGATCGCTTCGTCTTTGAGCATCCGGAGGACAAAATCCACGAGAACCTGGCCGGCGGGACCGTCCCGCCGTCACTATTGTGAACAGATAAGGTCTGAACGACCGTCCGGGGCCATACGGCGGCGATGGCCTCGGGCAAGCCCTTGAGCCCGTCACAGACCACGATCAGGCAGTCCTGGGTGCCCCGGTTCTTGATCTCCGAGAGCACCCGCATCCAGTACTTCGCCCCCTCCCCGTCGCCGTGCTCGCCGGCCCACAGTCCCAGGATGTCCCGGGTGCCCTCGCCGGTCACCGCCAGCGCCACGTAGACCGGCCGGTTCGCGACCTGCCCGTCGCGGGTCTTCACGTTCACCGCGTCGATGAAGATGACCGGATAGACCGGGCGGTCGGTTCTGACAGGCCGCCAGGCCCTCCAGGGCCTTCTCCGTGATGGTGGAGATGGTCTGCTTGGACACCTCCGCGCCGTAGACCTCGGCCAGGTGTGCGCAGATCTCCCCGTGGGTGAGCCCTTTGGCGGACAGCGAGATGACCAGATCATCGAGCCCGGAGAGGCGGCGCTGGCGTTTTTTCACCAGCTGCGGGGTAAACGAACCGTCTCGGTCCCGGGGCACCGCGATCTGCACGGGTCCGGCCTCGGTCAGCAGCTCCTTGGCACGGGTGCCGTTGCGCGAATTCCCGCCGTCCCGGCCCGCCGGATCGTGCCGGGTGTAGCCCAGATGGTCCTCCATCTCCCCTTCCAGCGCCGATTCCACGACCATCTTCGTCAGCCGGGCCAGCAGACCGCCCTCGCCGGTCAGCTGCAGTCCCTCCGCCCGGGCTCGCTCGCCCAGCTGCCGCACGAGCTGTTCGTCCACCGCGTCCGCCTGAACCGGACCGGCAGCCGCTTCCGCCGCCTCCGTCTCTTTCACCACATCAGTCACGGCTACCTCCTAATTCACTGGAGTTACACCGTTTAAACTACAGTCCCGGAACGGTACCAACGGCTCATAGCAAGTCCGTTTAATCACGTGGGGCGAAAACCAGGAATCCAGTAATCATGTCCAGTCCAGTTTTGAGTGCAGTACGCGAAGATAGTGCTGTGAGTAGTAGTACTAGTAGTGACGGGCTGCGGGCCGGTGGTCCGCGGCCTCACCGCCCGGTCGTTCACCCCGGTCCAGAAGCTCGAGTTCTTGGCCGCGTACGAGACCGCCTGTGAGAGCGATAAGGGCGGTGCGTTCCTGCGTCGGGAGGGACTGCATTCCTCGCAGATGACCGAGAGTGGCGGCGGCTGAGGGACGCCGGCGTTCTGGCCGGGAAGAAGGCCGGGGAAACGATTGGGTAACTGTCGGCGGACCAGGCCGAGAACGCGCGTCTGCGCCGCCAGTTAGAGGTGAGTGAGAGCCGGTTGAAGAAGACCGAGGCAGCCCTGGAACTAATGGGAAAACTACAGGCGTTCTTAGAGAGGACCTCAGAGGATATGCCGGACGGCCCCGGTCCTAAGAAAAGCTGATGGCCACCTACCGGTCGATGCTGGAGCTGAAGATTCCCATGCGGAAGGCAGCATCATTGAGCGGTGTTTCCAGGACGACCACGAACCGGAAACCGGCCCCCGCCGCGGGACGAGATGCCGGTGTGCCGCAGAACAAGCTCAGCGCCGCTGAGCGGGCAGAGATCCTGGCTGTACTGAATTCGCCCGAGTTCGTGGACCTGGCACCCATGCAGGTCTACACGAAGCTGCTGGATCAGGGGATCTATCTGGGACCCCTGACGACTTTTACCGCGTGCTGGAGGAAAACAAGCAGGTCAAGGAACGCCGCCGGCTAGCCAAACACCCGCCTCGGGGCAGTTCCCGAACTGCTCGCTACGGCCCCGGGCCAGGTGTTCACGTGGGACCTTACAAAGCTCGCGGGCCAGTCAGGGGGAAGTATTTTGACTGCTACATGATGGTCGATATCCATTCCAGGCTAATCGTCGGCGCGCACGTCCACGCCACCGAATCCGGAGTGCTGGCTGTGGAGATGATGAAGGGGATCGTCGGCATCCATGGCATTCCCCAGGTCGTGCACGCGGACCGGGGCACGTCCATGACGTCTAAAACCGTGGCCGCGCTGCTCTCGGATCTCGAAGTCCCCGGTCTCACTCCCAGGCCCCGGGTGTCCGATGACAATCCCTACAGCGAGGCGCGGTTCAAGACCTTGAAAAACGGTCCGGAATTTCCCGAACGTTCGCCTCAGTCCACGACGCCGGGGCATTTATCAGCGGTTTCGTGGACTGGTACAACCATCACCACCAGCACTCCGGAATCGGCTTCCATACACCCGCGAACGTGGACTACGGCCACGCCGCCGGCGTAGTCAGGGAACGCTCGGCAACCCTCGCTGCAGCCCGGACGAAACACCCCGAACGCTTCACGACCACCATGGATCCCAAAGTCCTCGCGTTCCCCGGACCGGCGTGGATCAACCAACCAAAGGAAATCCCCGAACAGCCGCCTAACTCCCGTTGGTACCGTTCAGCTTGAAAAATTCCGCTGCAGAGATCTATACCATTCCACGGGGCCGTAACCGGTCAGACCGGTCATATGCCCCCGCTGGGTCCGAGTTTATCCAGACTCATCCGCTCGGTCCGGCCACAGCATGGCCAGCATTTCCTTCTCGATCGTAGAAGGTTGCACGGCGTCAGCGTAGTGTGGGGCGGCTCCGACCGGGATGAGCTCCAGCACGACCTCGTCAACCCCGTCAATATCCAGTATGGCTGCTACTTCATCATCGATGAAGCCGCCGACCGGAGTAGCCGCCAGGTCCAGGGAAGCAGCGGCGAGCAGAATATTTTCTGCGGTATGGCCGGCTTCGAGCACCATAAAGCGGTATGCCCGTTCCTGGTACTTTATCTGAGTGCGCCCCAACATTCCCGTGAGCATCACGGTGGCACCCGAGGTGGTGAAGAGGTGATCATATGAACTTGCACGACCGAGTTCCGGCGCAATGTCTTGGTCTGCCATCTGTTCGAGCCGGTGTCCCCTGACGTCGTAATGATAGGTGCCCGCCGCGATGCCCTGGACTCGGGAGACAGCGACGTATATCTCTATCGGATAAAGCGCGCCGGCCGAGGGAGCCGCCCTCAGGGGACGTTGGCGACCGTGGCCAGTGGATGCTGTAATCCCGTTCCCCAGCGCAAGGACGTAGGAGAGCTGGCTTATCCCCAGTGGGTTGGAGCCGAACCGGTCGACCGAGCGGCGGGATTCCACTGTCTCTTGCAGAGAATGTCGGTTGCATCTTTCAGGCGCCGGCAGGTCGATGGTCGGCGCTCCCGCGTATGTTTTGTAGCTTCCGGCGAACAGTTGCTGCATGGCGGGGCTGTTGTTCATTGCCATGATTCGCAGGCCGAAACCGCTGTCATATCTGCGCTGCTTCGAGTTCTCGTGGTACAGCTCGGCAAGCGATATGCGCTCTACACTCTCGGAATACCTGCCGGCAGCTGCCTCGGAATGCTCTTGGTTCATGGGTACGGATGAGGGTCGGGATTGAGGTCGGCGGGTGATTTTTCGCGGTCACTGAGCCCGAGGCGACGGGGAAGTTCATACAGCCGCCGGCCGCCCAAGAAACGCTTGCGGTAGTCGGCGTCGAGCGGTTGAAGCTCGGGTATGACAACCTTGACAACGCAGAAACCGCACTGGGCGGTGTCGGGCGTCGTCAAATCAATCACGATGGCATCAAGCCCGGCTTCGTGCAGTAGCTCTATTGCCCGGTGGAGTGCGGCATCTCCGCTACCTTCCCATGTTTGCGGCTGTCGCGGCTGCACAACAGGGCCATCAAGTAAGAATTCGACTGCCTCGAGCATCCCTCCATGGGCGTATAACGCAACATGATCCTCAAACGTTCTGACCTGCTCCGCATCGTTACGCAGCGCCGTTGCTCCCTCGGCCGGGAGTACTTTTGCCCATTCGCGTGTCTGGGCTGCCTCCATCATCGCTTTCAGCTGTGCCCTAGGCGTGTCAAAGCTGCTCGCTCCGCCTATCGAGATCATAGGGACCGAATTCCGATCATCAATGAGAACGCAGAGATAGGACGGAACTGGCGGGTCGAGCGTCACATCGAGGAGGGTGTAATGCAATCCTGGTTTTGCCAAACGCTCGTGATAGACGGAGGCGATGGCATCCTCGGCCTCTGGCGCGATCCGGCATGGGGTTATGCGGTTCATCCAATGGATAACAAACGCGTCACGCTCAAAGCATTCGTATAGTCCGCCGAGCACCGCCTCCGGGTAGGAACGCGCGCAGGCAAGGCCTGTGGAAATTGCGGGTGCAGGCACCACCTCACCCGCCTCTTGCGGATGGTAGGGCATGTACACAAGGCAGGCGGGAACGAGAGTTTGTTCATCCGAAATGAGTGAGCGTCCGATGACCCAGGCCAGGCGTGTAAAATTGTCGAATGTCGGGAATCTGGCTCCCTGGCTCGGATGAAACAACGCGAAAGTCCCAGGAGGCGCCACACGGTGCGTCTTGGCTAGTTCGTCTGCATTCCCGACTTTTAGCTCCGCCGGATCATAAACCGATGCGCAGTAGCGTTCCAGGCCTTCGCCAACTGCCGCGGCCTGGGCGGCCGACAGTGTTAGTCCGGCACCGCCGTTCATGTCATAACACGGTACGCCGAGATACCGCTCGGTCCGGGCCATCCGCACGAAGCAGTTAAATATCTCCGGCTCACCCGCCGCCCAAGGCAGACCTCCGAGTTCATGGATGATACCGGTGCGGGGGTCGACCGGGGATGGCACCTTGGTCGTGGCGTAATGAGGGTCGGCATATGACCGTTTGCTCCGATTGTGACCCTGGGGCGGGGTGGACTCAACCGGGTTCATGGGCCGCAGGAAATTGAGTTTGGAGGCCTGCAAATTCCCACAGGCGGGGCTGTGGACGCTGCTGATGAGAGGCGCCGCAGGATGGACAACGAGGGATCTTCAATACGGGGTGGGACTTGCTCGCAAGGGTGAGCAGATTCAGCGTGAACAGTTGTCCAATTGTCGTCGGTGCCACGAACCCTGTCAGGATCTTTGCTACTTCGAGGGCGGCCAGGTCCGTGCCTGGATTGATCATCAGCGCCCCAGAATGCAGGTCGTCCTCCTTGAGATGGGTTTCGAGCAGCAGGTATTCCTCGTAGTCGCTCATGTTGCTCTTCAGACGCAGGTCAAAGCATGTGTAGCATGCTGTCTCACCCGGGATCACCGTGGGTCCGATGCAGACGTCGAAGCCGTTCAGCCTGAAACCCGTCCACGTCGTTTTTGACTCCAACGCTGCGAGATTAAATTCCTCATAGCTCGTAGGGTTGAAACGGTCTTCTGCGAGCACCGCCGTCGTTGCCTCGCCGAGGAGATCCGCCAGCGGCTCGTTGTCGCTCCTGCCTGCAATGAACTCAGTGCTTGGGTGGCACGCCTGGATACGGGTTGCGACTCGCTCCGCACGATCGCTCCCTATGTCCGTACTGGCGAACCACGGATCCTGTGCCACATCGGCTGATCCAACAGCGGATGAGTCCAGCCCAATGATGGTGCCGACACCCAACGTGCAGAGGGCGCGACACAGGCCCGTTCCGATGGGACCCAGGCCACGCACAAGTACCGTGGCGTCTTTCAACTTCGATTGGAAGTCCGCACCAGGTGCCGCAAAGGCGTCAGCGCGAGGTCGTGCGAAATGAGAGAAAAGCGCTATCTGCTTTGCGTAGCGCTCCCGCTCGGCGCTCGTCAGGCCGTCATGATTCATATCGGCCTCGGCTTTCCCGAGGATCCCGGCCTCCACCAGGTCCTCGAGTAGACCGACAGCCGCTTCGGGACCCAGCGGCTCCATCGCGTCGAGGATCTCCTCGATATATCGTGTGCCGTCCGCCAGCAATACAATCCGACGAACATCGCCAACCGGGTCCTCGATCGATATTGCGTGGGTGAGGGACTGAAGAACCAGCCGCCCTGGGGACGGCGAGAGTGCCGTGAAGCGCCTGGCCATCTGGGGACGTGCCGGCAGGTTGCGCACTTCTCAGCCCCACGAGCAACTACAGCTGCTGCAGCCGTAGCAGGAACTACTGCATGAGCAGCCGCCGGGTGATGCTGCGGTTGTCATCAGCATCACGATGGCAGCGTCGGCCACGGAAGGCGCTTGCTTCGAGATGGCAATCAGATCGTCAGCGCCATACACTGCCCGAGAAAACTCGTCCCGGTGAAGGGTCGTAAAGGCTAAATGAGCAACCAAGCTCACCTGTCGGCCGGATAATTCGACCAGAGGCTGCGGAGAGTGCAGCATGTCCAGCCGTTCGACGACAGCCTCCACTCCCTCGGCGGCGAGCTCGTCTTTGCTGAATGTCTGCCGGAGCAGGTCACCCTCGTAAAAATCCAAGGAAATAAACTCAATCAGGTCAGTACGGCTCTGAACATGCACTACGACTGCTCGGGCAAACCCTCCTTCCGAGACACTGATGGCCCCATGGGCGGTTAGATCCTCCGTAACAAAAGGAAGGATGCCCACGCTAAGTGACTTGCGGCTCTCCCGGCTGTAGATCCCGAACAGCTGTGACCGCTGGGCATTGGGTGTCAGGCCTTCGTCTTGTAGCGCCCGAAACAATGCCTGCGCTGTTTCAGACGCTTCCAACTGTTTTTCGATGAAAGCTACCGCATCATCCGCGTCCAGTTGAAAGACAGTTCCGCTGTTCATAATCGTTCCCGCTTAAGATCGCAGATTGTTTGAATGGTCGGCGGTGTCTGGGCGTTCGCTGCGACACCTGACACCGCGCGGCAGAAGGAATGGGCAGGAACGCCAACTCACGCCATCTGATGGATGAACTCTAACTAGGGAACGTTACTGGACCGTTACAGATGTCCCCGTCTGTTGACGCCAACCGAAAATAGGGCAAAAACGCCAACTGAAAATGAGGCCACTGACCTTATGGAAGGTGATCACATTGGATGTTTGGCCGCAGATAGGCCACCGATACGCGACGGAGAAAATCTCCAAGAGGGAGCTGGCTAAACAGCTCGGGGTTTCCCGGGGGACGGTGGACCGGGCGTTGGAGGCGGAGCGGTCGCCGCAGTATGAGCGGAAGCCGGCCGGTTCGAGCTTTGATGGTTACGCGCCGCGGGTGCGGGCCTTGTTGGCGGTGACGCCGACGATGCCGGCCTCGGTACTGGCCGAACGCGTGGGCTGGACGGGCTCTGCATCCTTGTTCCGGGACAAGGTCCGTGGACTCCGGCCCGAGTATATGCCGGCAGATCCGGTGGACCGGCTGGTCCGTGAACCGGGCCAGGCGATGCAGTGCGATATGTGGTTTAACCGGACGGACCGGAACCGGTGTTCGTCGATGCCCAGCATCCGCGGCCGCAGCCGGTCCACGTCCGGCAGCCTGGTTGCCGCCATGTTCAGGGCCCGCTGGACCAGCCACCACGAAACCCCGTGCGCGGCGGCGGTCTCCGTGGCGGCGCGGCCGGAATCAATGACAGCGGAGACGAGCATGTTCCC
Source organism: Arthrobacter sp. LAR12-1-1.1 (assembly GCF_040676555.1). Lineage (NCBI taxonomy): Bacteria > Bacillati > Actinomycetota > Actinomycetes > Micrococcales > Micrococcaceae > Arthrobacter > Arthrobacter sp. LAR12-1-1.1. The sequence continues at coordinate 61,083 of NZ_JBEGIG010000079.1, forward strand.
CGCAGCCGGCGGGTGGAGCGGGGCACGGCGCGGGACCTCGAGGGTGGCTTCGAAGAAGGTTCCGCGCGGGCATTCTGATTCATCGCAGAAATACCGGCGCTTGGACCAGATGACCTCCACAGGTCCGGCGACGGGAATATCGCGGACCCGCTGGCGGCGCCGTGAATGCCGGCGGGTGCCGATCACACCGCAGTCCGGGCACCCGGATTCGACGGTGCTCTCGACGTGGATCCGGCGCTGTCCGAAGCCCAGAATCTCTGTTTCAAGAACACGGTAGTCCGGCAGGTTGAAAATGGCGGTGGCAGCATCAGCGCACCGGGAAGTAAGCTCGGTCAAGACTCGTAGTCCTGTCATCGATGAATGCGTCAAGAACATCCATCACAACAGGGCTACGGGCCCTCCGCGTCTAAAGACACGAGCCCGAATTCACCACCAACCACGGAGAGCCCCCTTGCTGGTCAGCCTGGCGAGCTCGGCCTCGATATCGTCGACAGTGAATTGAGCGAGTGGGATGCCGTCTTCGACACGCCTAGGAAGCCGCGATTGCAACCGCACCTAAGGAGCGCCGGACCGCTCAAAGCGAGAGTAGCCCGCGGTCAATCCTCCCGAGCTCCTCTGGCGCGAAGTTCCGCTGAGAACCATTCTTTGACCTGGGCGTCAGTGGCGTCGGACAGGTCCAGAATCGTACCTCCTGCCCGAAGCTGGACAGGCGATCGCTTGCCCCTATTGAGCAATTTTTTACGCCATTCGATGATTTGAAGAGCCATTGTTAGCCCAGCATTTGTAGCTCCCAGAACTGCGGCGATGTCTTTGGCCATCCCTACTAGTTCCGTCCACTCACCGGATAGATTCTTCCCGACGGGGCCAAACTCGTACTTCTCCTCAAGAACTTGGAGTAATTCTTCTCCATCAGCCTTGCTCAAAGCCGGCGAGATCGACACTCCTAATGCGGGTACTCTGGTCATGGCTTCTCCTCTCCGTTCGTTTCAAATAGATGCAGGTGACGGGAAATTTCGGTAAAATGTTCCACAAGATTTGGGACGCTTAAGAAATAACGCATCCAATCGCGCAATTCATCCTTAATTGTCTCGTGAATCGGATTATTGCTAGTGAAGTACGGAGCTAGTAGTGCCTTTGCGCGCACTTCAGCGCTTGGATGGCCTGAGGGCACCGCGGCGCTGGGCCCGATTTCGGGGTTCCTCTCGATAAGGTGACGTAGCGTGAAGTAGTCCATCGGCACGAGGAGGTCAGTGGTACTGAGGCTCCCCGAGAACCAAGGAGTCATCGTCCACGCGTTGAGATAGGTGAGCATGCCGAAACGGTCCGCGTCAAGCTCTTGGCGGCCACGGCGGCTCATCTCTTCGGATTCGTTTTGCCCTTGATCGAGCTCAGGCCGCAGATGGTTGAGAAGTACATGTTGAACTTCATGGGCGAGAATGAAGATCTCGGTGCGAATGCTGTGGATGAGCACCACGTGCATCTCCTCCTCTGTGATGCCTTCGAACGATCGTGGGTAGGAGGCCTGCCCGTTGTTGGCGTAGAAGAGGAGTAGAAACGAGTACGACTCCAAGAGGTGGCTTTCGGAAGCTTTAGGCCCACTCTTCTTGCGAATGTGATTCAATGCCGCCTTCATTTCCCACCAGTACGATACAAGCGACGCCACGCCTTGGTTCAGCAGGATCACAGGTTTTCCGTTGGGGGCCAGCCTTGTTTCGGCGTTCAGGGTCCGTAAGTTTGCAAAGGCAATGGGTACGTTGTCAATTCGCATTCGCTCCGCTGGGTCTAGCGTCTCGAGAATTGGAGCGAGGAGATAGTTGCGTATGTAGCTTTCCCTGAAATCGAGCAAAGCATCCTTCGAAGGAGGCGCATTTGAAATTCCCAGCTGTTGGTTGCGCGCCTGATGCCATGCCTGCTGCGCCGGGGTCCATTGGTCCCCTGGACCATCTGGTTCGCCATATAGTTCCAGCAGGGTCATAAGGTAATCTTGCTCGTCCATCGGCCGAATCCCTTGACTTGTCGAGTGTCGCAGGAGCGTCGACTAGGACACTCACATAGAAAAGATAAGGGAAAAGTCCATGTTCGTGCCATGTTTCGCGTAGCCGAACGCACGGCTCGCGTACGCAGTGGCCTTCTGCACTCGCGGTAGGGGCTACAGGATTGATCTGGAGTCCATGTTGCTGCCGCGTGGCGCTGGGGGACCACGGGCAAGGTTCTGTCAAGTGATTCCCGCCAAGCAATCGCACGCGTGCAGTTGCTTGAGGTATACGTCAACCGAACGTCAGGTGGGGGCCAGGAATCACGTCAGGCTAGGGTTGCATGCCGTATTTGTTGACGCCCGCAATTGGGGATCGTAGAGCTCAATCTGACACGCGGCAGATGCGCTGTTATCGGCGTTTCTCGATGTCGATCGTGGACTTCAGGACGATCCCGGTGCGTCCGAAGCAGCAGAGAAGTTCCGCCACCGCTGCAGTGCAAATACGAGAAGGTTCCTCGGGCGAGACACAATGGCCGGGAACGGGCTACGAAAAGGTAATAGAGGTCTCGGCGGTGGCTTCACGGAGCAGTCGGAGCAGTCGAAGGAGACGGCGGTTGAACCAGATGACTGCAACCGAGTCGGCGACGAAAATCTGACGGAACCGCTGCCAGTGCCGGTTCCCAATGACCCCGCTCTGGATTCCCTGGTGCTTTTAGTGTGGATCCGGCACTTGTCGAGATGACAGGGAACGGTGGTCGGGACATTTGAGGATCGCCCGTGGCCGAGACGTGGCACGAGAAATAAGCGCCGCCAGGGCTCCTGTCGCCAGCGATGTGCTTTAGAGACACGAGCCCTAATTCGCGACCAACTACGGAGATCCATTAAACTGCGTCGCTAATCAGCACCGTCCATGTTAAGGAAAGCGCACCTTATACTAGGCATCAAAGCTAAAGTCGGGTGAATTAAACGACATCGCCTCCAGCACTTACTTCTTCATAGGCGTCATACGCATCCAGAATTGTCTTAACAAGTTCCCAAATCGTCTCTGCCGCCTGGACTATGGAATCGATGAGGCCAGCTTTCGGATCCCAATAATGAAGAAAAATAACATGATCCACTTCATCGATGACATCGGGTGAGATCTCCCAAGACTCCGTCTCGTCCCTCATTCCACTGCCAAAGGCGCGGCCATCGCATCCATATCTGGTCCTAATCTCCACACTCGGTATGATGGTCCCGTTTTCCCGCACCAAAAGTGCCGTGACTCCTGCGCGCCATCCACCGAACCATGTGGTTGCCTGCGTTATTGTCCGCATGAGATATTGGTTCCCATCAAACCATCCCCAGCTTTCCAGCAAATGGCCGGATCGAAGGTCACTATAGAGATAAAATGTCTGATCACCAGGGCCGCGATCATTACTTTTTGGATAACTGGCTAAAACAAGAGGACTGAAAAATTTTACATCGTCTTGAGTGAGTTCGGAGGAAGCCTGTTCGGGGGATATCGATTCAAGTGTTTCCCCATCGAATAGAAAAAGTTGGTTTGGCTCAGTTTTTGATGCCACATAGTCACCGGCACTGGGATTCTCCTGTGCTGCCGTCCTTGAATCGGCCGCCTTCGCGACTCCTGGCGCACTCCGACCCCATGTATTGATGGAGCTCGGCGCTTCCTTTGCTTGGGCGGGGCCCGGCGCTTCCTTTGCTTGGGCGGGGCCCGGCGCTTCCTTTATTTGGGGATTCACGGCTATTCTTCCTTCAATAGAAAATGGAATTTGCGACTCGAAGGCCCTCCGGCGAGGTCCTTCACCCTGATAGCTCGGAGTCTGACTAGGAACAAGCGCATTCTGTATTTGAGAAAAAAATGACTCATAGCCTCCCTTGAATGTTCCATTTCGCCACACCGACTTCAGTGCAGCCGTAAAACGGCCGTTGGAAACTCCATCTGCTGCCGTCTCACCGTCGACGCTTCCCCCTAGCCCTATAAACGTTGCTCGTAAAGGCTCTTCTAGTTGCTGCCGAGCTTTTGATAGTTTCCCGTTGTAGAAAGCTTTACGTGACGCGTATGTGCGCTCGGCGACCCAAGTAGGCATCCCCCGACTCTTGATGCCAGGAGCCATCCGCGCTCGAGCCATAGGCGCTCGCGACGTGGTTCCAGAATTACAGCAATCCGTAATAAATAGCACGCGTACCCCTCGCCGGAAACCGCGAAGGGCCGCACGGGTCTCATCGTCGAGCCATTGTCCGTCGTAAAGACATAGGGTCTCGTCTAAGGCATCCTTTTCCTCGGAATTCAGATCACGCAACTGACCGCCATGCCCCGAGAATGTAAACAGAAATATATCTCCCGCAACTAATTCCTGTGCCGCAGTGGAGAATAGCTCCCCCAAGGCTTTGCGCGTGCACTGCTTAGTGGTCAGTCTTATTGTCCTAAAGCCCTGAGCTGCCGCAATACTCTCCATATCGCGGGCATCACTTTCACAAGCCCGAAGTGATCCATGCCAACCTGAATAAAACCGTGGATTTACTCGATTTAGGCCAAAACTAACACAAAGACCCGACATTGGTTATCTCCAAAGTTACCTTCATTGCCTTTTGACAGATCTGCAACCTGATGACACGAATGTAGCGCAGTGGCGTTACCGGGGCGTTACTGGGCCATGGACGCTGGCCGGGCACCACGCGGGCGCCCTCGCCATGGCCTGCAACCGGCCCTCTACACAAGACCGGTGAAAAATGGCCGCTGCGAGGCCTCTGTCAGCTCATCCGCAGTTACCTTTCAGGAATTCGCAAGTTCTGACGTTTCATCGCACCGGGCTTGATAGCACCATACGTAACCATCTACCAGATCATCATCCCGGGCACCTGAGCTCCCGGTAACCATTCAAGACAGCAGAGATGACGACCTTCTCCCGCCACCGGGCACGCCCGTGCAAAAATGTCTCTGCGGTACTCCTGGCTGCCGCACTGGCGTGCGCCGCACATCCCACCCGCACCTATCCAAGAGACGTGCCCACAAGCCTCACCTGAAGTCGCGCCTTCGGCGCACCCATACGAATGCAAGCCGTTTGTCTGGGAGGCGGCGTAGGAACCGGCCGCCGTCCCCACCAACACGGGAGCCATGAAACGCGGCTCGTGATGGCGGGTATCGACACGACTGTGAATCAATTGACCATGGGACGCCTCCGGACAGGCATGGCAAAATGGACCATCATCCTTCGGGCCGATCGACGGTATTTCCCCGAACGCCCACGTCCGCGTCATGCAGGCCCTCAAGACCGCCACCCAGGCAGACTGATCAGGGCATAAGTTATTCGAGGCCCCTCCGGACCGCGAGAGGGGCCTCAGAAATTTCGTGGAGTCGCTCGCGCTCGGCGATCACCGTTGCAGGCATCCTGGGATTGTCCTTCAACAGCGCCCGGATTTTCGGCTCCATGGCCTGGATCGCGGAATCCCCGGCCGCCCGCTCATACTTCGGCGGACTCCCGGATGCCACCGTCCCCGCGACGGTATTCCTCAAGACACCCAGCGGCGCCGATATCGACCTCACCGATTCACCCTCGCCCAGATGCAACCGCCGAATCAGCGACCAATCTTCCACTGTGATCACCCGTTCAATCCTTCGGAGCAAGTGGCTCACTTTTCGACCGTCACCGACACACCTGCCTTCGTGAGCCATTCCATTTACCCAGCGTCTGTCATGTCCGCCGCCCCAAACAATCGCATGGAGGAACGAAGGGAAGGTACAAACACGCTGGATACGACGACGTGGAACGTGAGCAGACAACGCAGCAATCCACGCCCCCATGAGCCAAAGGGCGCAGGACGCATGAACAGAATTGTCGCACCCTCAGGGATGTATGAAGCAGCGCCCTCAGCGCACGCACACAATTACAGGCCGCTGCCCGGAGAGCCATGCGGACACCGTGTCGCGGAAGCTTCCCCGCACAACGGTGGCGATGAAACGAACCTGACGCCACCGGGTATCCACACGCATGTGAAGCAGAAACTTCTGTACTGCGACTTCTACAACTTCATGTCCCTCGAAGACTTCCTGGCCTGGGTCGAGAGAAATGACGGTAGTGAGCCGGACATCTCGCACATACAGGGCCAATGACCACAAGACGCCCCTCACGCGCATCCGGACAGGCGTGAGCAGGATGAGCAGAGGCTCCGCGAGAATCCGGCCGAGTACTCGCCGGAGATTCGGACATGACCACTCTCAGAGTCATGCCAATCATCAGCGGTGCCTTCTGGTCCCCAATCATCGCTGGGCGGTCCCTTCACGCAACCCGGGCGCTCCGCGCCGGGCATTCCCCCAAGAATTCTTCCTCGGCGCTCCTCCGTCGCTTATTTCCTCGCAAGAATTCCCTCCTCCTGCCCGGTCCCCCAGGTTGCCCTCCGGGCCCTTAAACCCAGCGGTGATCTCCTATACCAGAAGACTCCACAAGAGCAGACGGCCAAACACACCGGCAACGCAAAACAGGAGGAGACCACCATGGAAACGCTTCACATCACCACCGCGGCTGACTTGATCAGCTTGATCGGGCACAGCCTAGGCTATTGGCCACACGAGAGCTTGGTCTGCATCTCGCTGCAAACCAACCGCATGGGCGCCACACTGCGGCTGGACCTGCCCTCCAACTCGGAACATGCAAAGATCTATGCCCAGAGCGTCGCCGGCCATCTCGGAACCGACGCCGACGCGACAGCAACAGTGTTTGCCATCTTCACCGACGCACCGTGGACAGCCCAACGACGGGAATTTCTCCGGCCGAACATCCACGAAGTCGCACAACAACTGTCACATTCCGGCATGCCAATCCGTGCAGGCTGGATCGTAGGGCCCTCATCATTCGCTGAATACCAGCCGCACACAGCGTCCTACGGCCCGGAAGTCCCGCTGGATGCTGTCCAGTCGAGCTGCATCAATGCGGAACTGGTTTTCCGTGGCAGCCAGGTACAAAGCGGTCTGTCGCTGGCACTTCCCCAGCGCATGCCGACGCCTAAATTTGAAATCGACGTGGAGACAAATAAAAAGATGATCTCCTCGCGAAGTGCCACCGTGCAGATGGCACAAGCTCGGGCGCTGTGGAACCTCCTGCTTGAAGGCGGGAATGATCCGACGCCGGCACAGCGGGCAGAGCTTCTGGCGATTCTACAATTTCCCGGGCTCCGGGACAGGCTTATCGCCGATATGCCCGGGCTTGATCTCCCAATGGGACTTCTGCTGTTCGGCCAGTCCGACAGCGCGCCCCGATGGGATCGCATCGACGCTGCGGAACGACTCCTTCTGCGACTGTTTTCTATCGCTTCCCCGCAGCATGCAGCAGCACCGCTGACGTTGCTGGGCTGCATCGCGTGGTGGAAAGGCAGAGGATCCACGGCAGCCGACTTCATGGATCTCGGCCTGTCCTTCGATCCCGGGTACCGCCTCGCCCAGCTGATGAAAGAGATGCTCAGCTGCGGGCTCGTGTCGGGGTGGGCCCGAAGCAAAACCCAGGCATACCGGCAGCTCTGACCGCAGATATCTGATCGCGTGGTTTTCCCAGAAGGGTGAGCACAGTGCACATCGTCATCTACAGCAAGCCGAACTGCCAGCAATGCCGCATGACCTGCTTCAGCTTCGACAGGGCAGGCGTCGAATACTCGACAGTGGATCTCACCACCAGCGAGACTGCCCTGGAGTACGTACAAGACCTCGGATACTCACAAGCACCGGTCGTGGTGGTGGACGATCATCACCACTGGTCAGGATTCAATCCACTCGAAATCGAACGGCTGGCGTTGTCGCTCCAGAATGACGCCAGCGAACAGCCCACCCGGCACAGCGTTCCCTAGATTCAACAAACGCGGCACTAACCCAAGACCGTCGACCCGCCGTCGACGGTCTTTCCTTATGTTCCAGCCAAATCACGGCTCCACTCCCCCAGGCATAAAGTCGCCCAGCGACTTCCCCACAGGTGTGCCATTAGTCCGCGTCCGCCCGCTACAGACAGCCTTACGACGCCGCCACCCAACGCCCACGCGCACGCCGACAAAGCGCCTCACACCTCTGGCATCTTGATGCGCCCGTAACGAACCGCCTAACGCCCAGTCATGCCGACTCACACCCTGGAGCCCATGGACGGGTGTGAACGACCAAAAATGCCCGGAATGCCTTGCCAGCTTCTCGCCCGTCCGCCGAGGACAGACATTCTGCACACCCGGCTGCGCGAATCGACAACGGCAGCGCCGGTACCGAGCCGCGCGCCGAGGGCGGACGCACAATCTCCCGCTCGCCCACGAGCCACTCCCCCTCCGTTCCGCCGTCCAGGATGCCGGTACGCTGTCCGAGCATCGCGCCGAGATCTCACGCCTCCACGCGAGCTACGAGCGAAGACTGCAAAGAATCACTGCCAATCACGACCAGGAACTTGCAATCTCCTACGACCGGCTAAACGAGGCGGCGGTGACAACCGATCGAGCCGTCATCATGTCGAATGCACTGGCTGAACGTGTCCGCACTCTCCCGAGCGAGAACTCGTCGCTGCGCCAACGCCACCGCCAGGACGTGGGTGATCTCCAAGTACTGGCCGCCCGGTTGGTGTCGATAGCGACAACGACGGCGGGCGCCCACCTTGGGAAACAAGTCACCGACGTCTTCGCTCGCCGGGGATGGAGCATGAGGAGGGCAGACCCATGACTGTTTCGATTGCCAGGCTGTCCGGTGAATCCGGGGTGAAGTACTTGCTCAAGACGACTCTGCGGGCTGACGTTGCCACACGAAGTCTGACCGACTACTACACCCAATCCAGCAACCCGCAGGGCAGATGGCTAGGAACAGGACTGGCCGGCATCGGCGTCGAACCGGGCGCCACCATCACTCCGTCGGCCGCGCAAGCACTCTTTGAACGGGCAGAAAATCCGACGACCGGAGAGGCCCTGAGGAGGCACACGCAGCGAGATCCACATGATTTGCGCCCGACGCCGTCCAGTCGACGCCCAGCAGTCGCGGGTTTTGACCTCACGTTCAGTGTCCCGAAGTCGATTTCAGTGCTGTGGGCGCTGGCCGGCAGCACCGACAAGGACAGGATCCTGCAGGCCCACCACGCAGCACTCGATGCAACCATGGCTTGGTTGGAGCAAACTGCAATCCACACCCGAGCCGGCCACAACGGCGTCGCCCGACTCAGCGTCCGCGGTGCGATCGCGGCCTCCTTCGATCATTGGGAGTCCCGAACAGGCGATCCCCAACTCCATACTCACGTCGTCATCGCCAACCGCGTCCAGCGCATCTCCGACGGCGCTTGGGGCACCTTGGACTCACGCACGCTCTACAAGGCCACGGTCGCGGCGAGCGAACACTACAACGGTCTGCTGTTTGACGAACTCAAGCGCGACCTCGGCACTGACGCCGACGTCCGCCGGCCTGGGAAAGCCGAACACAACCCCAAACTCGAGCTCACCGGCGTCGAGGACGAGCTGATCCGCGAGTTCTCGAGCCGGACGCGGCTCATCGACGTCGAAACTGACCGGCTTGTTCATGAATGGGCCCAGGCCCACGGCCACGAACCAACGGCAACCACCAAGATCCGGCTTCGGCAGCAGGCCACGCTCTCGACCCGCACGGCCAAACCCGACCGCATCGTTCCGCTCTCCACCAGGACCGAGGAATGGCGGAGCCGCGCGGCGGCCAAAGGGTTCGACGCCGAGCGGGTCATCGCCGAAACTGTCGACCGCTCACGTACAGCCCCTCTGCACGAATCTGACCTAAGCATCGCCTGGATCCAGGCCACCGGCCGGCTCGTGGAACAGGCTGTGGCAGGCAGGCGAGCGACCTGGAATCGGTGGAACCTGCTCGCCGAAGCGGAACGAATCTGCCTCGAAGTCCGCTGCGCCAGCCCGGAAGACCGTCGACAGATCATGGACGCTGTCGCAACGTCTGCCGAAGCACAATCCGTTCCCCTGAACGAGTTCCGCTACGGCCCGGCGACCTCCGCCGCACCCGACGTCGCCTTCAACGGGCACAGTGTCTTCGACTGGCCCGCTGGCCACCTCTATACCGACCTGTCCACGCTGGCCAACGAGGCCCGCGTCATGGCCGCCCATCAGTCGACGGATGCACCCAAACTGGACCCGTCCGCACTCTATGGACTCACCGGGTTCACAAACTCGAGCAGCGGCGGTTTGTGGCCGGATCAGCTCGACGCCGCAGCCATCATCCTGGCAAGCGGTCGGAGGCTGGACGCCGTCGTGGGGCCAGCCGGAACCGGCAAGACCACCACTATGTCCGCCGTGAAGAGTCTCTGGGAACAACGCTATGGGCCGGGAAGTGTCATCGGTCTGGCCCCTGCTGCGGCCTCAGCCGACGTCCTCGGCCACGAACTCGACTTGGCAACCGACAACGTCACCAAATGGCTTTACGAATCCACCGGCCCCGGCGCCACGCTGCGCGCCGAAAGATACTTCGAGTCCGAGCAACGGTATCTGGATGCCCTCCCTACCGCCGGGACTGACAGGAGGTCCACGCGCTACCTTCGAAGGCTGGCCCAGCAGCTCTGCGCCCTCGCCGCGACCCAATCCAGATGGCAGTTCCGGCCCGGCCAGCTCGTCATTGTCGACGAAGCGTCCATGGTCCCAACCCACCATCTTGCGGCCCTCGTCGACCAAGTAGAGGCTGCCGGGGCCAAACTCGTCATTGTCGGCGACCCCGCCCAGCTGGACGCGATTGATGCCGGTGGCATGCTCGGGTGGCTCGATCGCACTGGCAAGGCCGCGCAGCTGACAACGATCTGGCGCTTCGCTCAGCCTTGGGAGCGTCAGAGCTCCCTCAAACTCAGATCGGGTGACTGCCAGGCAATTCAGGACTACAACAGCCACGGACGGATCCGCTCCGGCACATACGACGCCATGGTCGATGCAGCCTACGACCGGTGGAACAATGATGTCCAGGCCGGCCGGACTTCCATCCTGATCGCGCCCGATAACGACACCGTGGCACTGCTCAACGAACGCGCCCAGGCTGACCAAGTCGCCACCGGCCGAGTCGACCCGGAGTCGGCCGTCCTGCTGAGTGATGGACTCCACGCCGGCCGCGGCGACAGAATCTTGGCCAGGCGCAACGACCGCCGCCTCACGGACTACACCGGCGACTTCATCCGCAACGGCACACTCATCACGATCACGCATGCGCCAGCCGCCGACGGATCCGTCACGGGCATCAGGCTGGACACCGGCGCCACCATCACTCTGAGCGGCCGCTACCTCACCGAGTCCGCCGAGCTCGGCTACGCCACGACAGCCCACCGCTCGCAGGGAATCACTGTCGATACCGGGCACGCCCTCGTCTCCGAAGGACGACTGACCCGCGAACTCTTCTACGTCTCGATGACCCGCGGACGCCAATCCAACACCGCTTACGTCTGCGAACTAGACCCTCGCGACCACCACGCCATCGATCCCTCAACTCTGCCGGACTGGCAGCAGATCCTCAGTCAAGTCCTCGCGGCCGAAGGCGCCGAACACACGGCCCACGAAATCCGAGCCGCTGAGGCTGCCAAGGCCAACTCGCTGAGCCAGCTCATGGCCGAGCGGGACTACCTCCTGCAGATTGCCGCGGACGACGACGTCGCTCGGCTCATCAGCGCCCACTCACCTGACGCTTTGGAGAGGTTGCGGGAATCCGCGGAGTTGGGCGCCATTGTTTCGGCGTGGAGGCAGGCCTCAGCGGTGGACCCCTCGGCTGCGGAGCAAGTATTCGTCGAAGGACTTCAATTCGGGGCTGGCGATGACCCGGCGTCTGGCATCCGGTCTCGGCTCCTCGACGTAGCGCAACGAGGTTGGCCGTCGGACTCCACCGCGGCAGCCTCTTCGATATCTCCCCGGGAAGACATCAGCCTCTTGCTGGAGGAAGTCGAGCATTGTATTGGCCAGCGAAATCGGAACATCGCTCGCGCCGCACTAGCCGACGACACCAGGTGGAAGGAAACTCTCCGGGCTTCACTTCCGGGACGGATCGCTCCGCAGACGTGGCATGGCCTCATCCGGGAGGTAGCCAGATACCGGGACCGCTGGGATATCGACAGCGAGACGCTTCCGCTCGGACCCAAGCCGGCCGCGGCCGACGCATTGCAGTCCACGGAACGCTCGAGGGTCCACTCCTTGGTCTCAGCTGTGGCTGCTGGGTCGCCTGAGACGAACGACTCGACAACTTCCGGGATCCCAAATGGAACCTCCCGCGCTGCCACCACTGTTCAGCCAGTAGACCTTGGGAGCTAATATTGGGTGGTTATTGGGCGGTGCAAATGAACACTAATCCATTCGTGAAGCCAAAAGTACTGACGGGCTGGCTGTTAGTTGCCACTGCCTCTGCGGTCCTCTGCTTTGCGTTCAGCGCATCCGCGCTCTTGACGACCCCAGCGTCTCCCTACCTATGGCTGCAGGTTGTTCTATCCCTCGTCTTTGCAGGGGCAGTGGCCGCAATCTGGGTCGTCCGAGAGCGTCGGGCGAAACGGTGGACCGCACAAGCAATTGAACAGTGGCAACGGCTCGAGTTGACTAGGCGTCAGATGGGAACGACCACTGAAGTCACAGTTCTGGCCATTGAGTCAGTCGAACCGACCGGCACGTGGGTGACGTTGCGCTGGAACCAATTCGACCACGTTCAGCGGGCCTGGATGGAAGCTCTTCCCGAGGAGATCTGGGAAGGTGCCGTCCTATTGATCTCCCCTGATCCGACACAGATCCAGGTCGGCAGCCCATGGCCACCGATCTACCACCTGAGCGCTCGGAACTACCATGGCTTCGCGCCGGCCGCTGCCCGGTCGGACTACGGGAAACTTCAACGCTAGGACATTGAGTCCATCCATTCGTGCCATGAGTACTTGTAAGAAGATTTGACGAATGCCTGGCCCGCTAGATCACGCCTTCCACGTCTTTGCATCCCTATCAGTGATGCGTTCAACATAGCGTGCGCATGAGGATACGCACCGGGGAATCCTCTCTTGTTAGCCGCACGCCTTCCGCAGAAGGGGGATTCACGGGATCTCCGGCAATTGGTGCGAACGGACATCTCGTCGGCATGGGCTGAAGGACCCATCCCAGTCTCAGTTGCCCTCATCAGCCCTCGGCAGCAATTCCTCGGCCGCATCCTTCCACCCGTGGCTCTCCAGATCGTCCATTCCAAAGTTGTCAGGGAGAGCGGTCCCAACGGGAGCCGTGAATGCTCGGACCTGTCCGGGTTGAACCCAAGAAGTTGCAGTCACCGTGACTTCGTCGGTGAAGAGGCTTTCCCGTAGCTCCAGCCAACCCTTCACCTGCAGCTGCTCGATCAGATGAAGGGTTTCGACGGTGGTAAGCATCTCGGAACAGACTGTTCGCATAGCTGACAGATAGATCTCTTCCAAGGGCATCAGTCCGCTGTACGAACGCCGAACAGCGTCTTCATGGAGCAAGTGACCGTACAGCCATGCGCCGGAGAGTTGTTTGTTTGACAGGGCACTTCCGTCCCAGTCTGATTCTGGTTTACCCGAAGGGTAGTCGGGGTCGGCCTGTCGAAAGCTGGTGCGGAGCTCCTTGGCCTTTGCCACCAAGTCGCCGGCCCCTGAGCGGCCCTTTAAGGCAGCGTTCACCGTATCCAGGACGCTGTCATAATGCACCTTGTCGCTCTTGAGAAAAATCGGCCTAACCCTGGCCGCTGCTGATTCCAACTGCTCAGTGGGGATCAGATCCACAGGCTTCAAATTGACGCTCGTTTCGCCGGTTGCCGGCTTGCGCGTAAATACGAATTTGAACGTGGTGTCAGCCTGTTTTCTCAGGTCCTCAATATCGCGCGCCAGAGAATGGTCTTGAACAATGCGGGCCCGCAGCACAAACCTCTCCAACAGCTTCAGTTGCTGCGCGTTCAATTCCCCCACCGACCGCTATCTCCCCTCACGCCGCAAACTCCCAGCTCATCCTAGGTGATAGTCGACACGGCCTCGGCCCATGCGCCGCTCATGCTCTCTTATTGGATTAGGGTCAAGGCATGGCCAACAGTCTTTCTCCTGATGACCTTCGAACCGGTCAGCTCATCGACGGCAACGATACGCCTTACCAATCCTGCAGCCTCAGTTATGAGCATCGTGTGGGACCGGTCCTTTCCGTACCTTACGTTGAACGTGAGGTGCAGTTCTCCCACACTGAACAGTGGTTTCAGGAACGACCCCCGGAATCGCTCATTTTTAAGGACAATCTCGGCACGGTCACTCTGACAGGGCTAAAAGTAAGAAGTGTGACCGGAAATACTTATGCTTTGGGCCGCCTCCGCTCCAACGTAGCCGTCTTCGGTCTACCGCGGGAGTTGAAACCGGAGTACCAATTCAAGACCCTGACGTCGAGAATTGACGGGCTGGATGACTTCGCATCGTTCAGTTCCGTGGCATCCGAAGTTGAGCAAAGCGAACACGGTCATCGAGTGACGGTCGTGGTCGAGTCGAAGGACAGGGTCCAGTTTGACCACGGAGATTTCCAGTACACGATCCGGCCAAGAACCCCTTGGACTTCAACGCAGGGCCAAAGTTTCGCCGCGAACACCGAGGCGGTTATTGAGACAACGTCGTCGGATGGTGCGACAGCTGATGCTCATCTGATAGCCCAGTGGCCGATCAGGGCACTGTTGATCATGGCAAACGGGAAAAAGCTGTACTGGCGTGGTCACCACATCCTCGACGAGCAGTTCCCGCTATGGATGCTCGATGGATCCAGTCGGATGCACGAGCCCTGCTCCGTGTTACTCAGGAGGACAGTCGAAGACTCAGAGCAACCGGAGCCTTCTCGCACTGATGTCGCCCTGCCCATGTTCAGCCTAAGGGATCTTGGGGAAAGGGGCCTGCGCAAGTGGCTGGACCTCTACCAAGACCCTGTTCTTCGCCGAGCCATAGAACCTGTCGTGGAAGTGATAAACGGTGCATCTCGCTTTCTCGAACCACAGGTCCTAATGACCGTTCTTGCACTCGACGCCATGGGGTACTACCGCGATGGACACCGTGCCGGCAACATTCCACTGTTCAAGCAAATCGAACGCTGTCTTGGTGCAGCCGGAATCGACTTCAGTTCGATCGGGCCTGCGCTGGGGATAGCGAAAGCGATTGCCAACACGAACAACGAATTGAAGCACCCGGACCGGCAGCAACGCCCAGATCCAGTCCACATGAGCCTGGTGGCGAGGCTGTCGATAGCGGTCATGCGGCTACAACTCTTTGATCTATTGGGCCTCCCCGAGGATAGTCGTACGCGCTGTGCGAGCTACGGCGACATTCGCCAAGCGATCAATGGCTTCGGACAGGCTGGGGTAAAGATCGACGCAACCGGTAAATTCGTTTCGCAGTTGGAGACAGCCCTAGACCTTTAGAGCCGTAGGCAGGAAGGCTGACGTCGTGCTGACACCGCCGACCCACTCGGCTACGGTCCCCCGCCGGACGCGAACAGGCTTTCCAACCTTGGACGGTGCCGTCACCCATCACTGCGAACACGACATTCGATCCTGCGGCCAGGGAATTTAGGTCCTTCAGGTTCGAGACTGTTTTCGCGGTCGCGTTGGCGCCCTCCGGACGCCGTCCCCCGTGAGTCCGAGATCGTCTGACCTCCACGACTGGAAAGTTCCCTTCAGTCGACCGCCCCGGCGCAACCGCCACATCCTAACCGCGAGCTTGGGCAGTGCTTTCCTTCAGGTCCGACACCTCGTCGCGCTTCGATTCCAACAAGATGGCCGCTGCGTCCTCCCATCGCTTGGAATCCACATTCCACTCATGTGAATGGCCCGTGGTGTCGAAGGCAACGAGCCGGACTATGTCCGGGCGAAGTTCAGCGACTCGGCGCGTCACATGAAAGGGCGTTGAGGGGTCCTCCAGACCGTGCAGCACAAGCATCGGCTTCTTGATCTCCGAAGCTCGGCTCAGCCAATCCAAGCGCGCGAAGTCGACGGGATCCTTCAGGCCGGTAACCCATCGCATCTCCGGCGATTGCAGGACACGGAGACCGAGGGCTGTAATTGGGCGTGGAAGTCCGCTGGCGTCGGCGTTCTCGATTAGAGTCGTCGTCCAGTCCATTACAGGCGCATCGAGGACCAACCCGACTATGCGACCCGAGTGGGCCGACAAATCCGCAAGGCGCAGGGCAATGGACGCGCCAAGAGACCAGCCGAAAAGGACTATCTGCTCCGCACCGTTGTCGACGGCATACTGCACAGCCGCGTCGACGTCGAGCCATTCTGATTGACCAAGGGTGTGCCGACCATCAAATGATGGCGGAGCTTCCCCATCATTCCGGAACGAAACAACCAACGACGTGAAGCCCAGCCGCTGGGCCACCGGAACGCCTCTAAGGGCTCCGGCCCTCTTTCCGCCCATTCCGTGAATGTGGATGGCCCAGGCATTTGGCTTTGTCGACGCCTCCCCCGGGTCAAACCTCCAAGCCGGCGCTATGCCAGCATCCACCGATATCTCGACTTCAGAAAAAGGCAACCCGAGCTGTTCTGCCTTCGAAAAGACGTATGCGCTCCAGATCCCCGCCTTTGCGGAACGAAGATCACCAGAGTCGACCCGTTCCACTACGCGAGTGACACTGCCGGCGTCAGGATCGTTCGCGACCACTGGTCCTATGCAGGCATGCCCTGAGCCCGTGGCGAACCAAAGGCTGTACCGGCCGGGTGCTGATGTCTGTCGCGACGCTGGCAGTTCAACCAACAGTTCGCCGTCAGCTCCGTCAAAGACACGTCGGATGGGAAGGTCCTCCTTCCGCGTGGTCTTAGGCACGACAACTTGGCGTGCGAAGTAAGCAGCGCCGAGAAGCGCAACCGAGGCGCCGACTCCGCCTACCGCCGCCAGCCCTAACAGCAACCTACGAACCGCCGTCGTCGCCCCCACCTCCCAATCGTTCGTCGATGACCTTCCGAAGCCGCACCAGGGTTTCCGGGGAGATGCCCTGCAGCTGCCGAGAGGCGAAGTTTCGGACACGAGCTTCCCGCATTGTGCGCAAGAGTTGCAACTGGGCATCCACCAGATCGGGAACTTCGTCGGTTTCGTCCAGCAGATAGTTGGAGTCGACGCCGAAGAACTCTGCGAGATTCCTCAGCAGAGCCGCATCGGTCGCCAGTGAACTGTCGCCGCTGCGCATATAGGCCCACCGCGAGCGCGACAAGGGCGTCCCGCGCTGAGCCATGTGGTGGCTGATCTGCGGATAAGTCAAAGGCTGCGAACCTTGGGCCTCAAACAAATCAAGCAGGAGGTTGAGCTTGCGAGCGAGTCTGGCTTGGGGCGTCTCGAGTGGCTCGCCAGCTGTGTCCGTCACGAAGTGCGGTCCCCCTCTCGATGTCCCGCAGCTGCCTTCCATTCGGACTCGAGCTTTGGTGAACCGCCAAATATTCCTCCACTCGCGCCAGCACCTGAATGTCCCGATCGTTCAATAACCTAGCAAGTGATGGATCAACGAGCAGTGCGTCCTGGGTCTCCACGAGCATCCTATGCAGATGCCACCTCGCGGAGTCACGCTGATCGGCAAAAATTGCGCTGGATTCAAGCCGAAGCTCCGTCCTAGTCCCAGTGGTCCTTTCCCAGATTTCAGTGAGGCCGTTGACCAGGAAGGGTTCTGTTTTCGCTTGGGTCCTTCGCCCAATACGGCGAGCAACCGGCGGTAATGCCAGGCCAGCGCACAGAAAGGTCATGGCTCCCAGCACTGCTCCGTCGTAGACCGCTGAGAGGGCACTCATGGAGTCCAGGTCGCCCAGCAGGTGGAACATGTCCATCCCAAGAACGGCCAAGACCAGAACGATTGCCAGCGCGCAACCCACACCGATCAGGGTGAAGGCAATCCGGAAGTAAGGCCTTGTCATGTCTCCACGGAACCTGAAGCACGTGTAGCCCGTGACACCGACGACTACTCCGATGTACACAAACTGCACCGCCGAGTAGACAGCCGCCGACCATTGGTCGCCATAGACCCTCATGAAGCTCGTCGATGTTCGGGGAGCATCGATCAAACTAAAGCTGACAACGAGGGCCGCCACCACAACACCAAGGACCGCCAGACCGAATTTGTACGAAAGTGCGGGCGCCTCGCTCGGGTCGGCAGCGCGGAGAATCGCCCTCGACAGGAAGTAGATTCCCACCACCATCAGGATGTTCGAGCCCAGATCCAGGACGTTGCGACCACCGAAGACTGCATCCCCACTCAAATACACAGGATCGATGTTCAATGTCAGCGCCGATGCTATCGTCACAGCGGCAACGACTATGCTGTGGTCCTTTCGCCGTCTGATCCCAGGCAAGAGGCACAGAACCAGCCCCCAAATGACGGCGGCGGCGATGGTCTGGATCATCCGAATACTCTTTCGAACGATCGAGGTTCCTGAGCGCTATCCCGAATGGCGGCTGCAAACAGATCGGCGAGAGTCTCCGCGGCTGCCTCGATCTGATCGACGAAGCTGCTCCGCATGAGGACTCGTCGCACCATCCGACCTGGGATGTTGGGGAAGACGCTACTCGCGTAGTCGGCCGGCACGCCCACCTCATCGTGGCGCAGAACCATGTGACCCAGCTCGTGCAGAACGAATTGCTGGCGGTGGAGCGCGGACGCGGTGTCTGCGTGGAGAATGATCTCTTTCGTGTCCGTAGACAACCAAAGCCCGCAGACGGATCCCCCGTTGAGGCCATCCGCGACGTCGATCTCAATGGGGCGACCGCGGAGAGATTCCACAACTGAAACGAGCCGTTCGAGAGTCAAATGGATTGGAAGCCGTAGGGAGCTGAACGCTTGCGCCGCACAATCCGCGGGCGTTGAGCCTGTGTCGAATGAAGGATCTTCCATATGCATCCCATCATTTCAGCGCCCGGCCAACAACAACCTCAGCCCGGCATTTATGAGTCAAACCCGTAGAAGAAGCGACCCGACGACTTCCACTATTGAACCCCTCGTGCTCTGGACATGTCCAGAGCACGAGGGGTTCACCCCGAATGCGCTACAGCTGAATCCCATTTGCAGCGTAGTCCGCGCCGACTGGAGCAGACGAACGCCCCTGAGGAGCAGCTCCCCAGTCCTGCCCCGGATTTAAGTCGCGCTGCGCGGGACCCGTAGGGGCTGGGCCGGCAAACACATCGGTGTTCGCCTTTGGCGTCCGCTGAAATGCGACCGTTCCGAATCGAAGGTCGGGTCCCACGGTGTCGGCAACGATGCGATGCGCTTCGTGCTGCACCCCATCCTTGTCGTAGTGGCGGAATTCCATCTCTCCGCCGATAGCAACGGGGTCACCCTTCTTCAGGGAGTTGGCCACATTCTCTGCCAGCGCACGGAATGCCGACACATTGTGGAAGAGCGGTTCTCCGTCCCGCCAGGAGCCGTCTGGATTCTGTAGTCGCTGATTGACGGCCACGCGTAGTTTCGCGTGGGCAACCCCCGACTCGCCGTAGGTGAGTTCCGGATCGGCGACGAGGTTGCCGGAAATGGAAACCGGGATTCTGGTGCCCATGGTTGGTGCCTACCTTTCTCGTTTCCAGGCGGCCAGTCCGACTGGAAATCTGGGGGATCAATTCGCGCGAAGGGCGGCGGGGCGCGGCGCTACAGCCATCGGACGGGAATCGAGTCCCACATCAACTAGGGATGACTGAAGCGCCGTCAGCTTCCCACCCGCTCCAGCAGGACGAGTGATCTCAAGAATGTCGCGGCAGGTTGCAGTCACCCGGCCGAGAGTCGATCGAGCGACATCCATCCGCGTCAAGTGGCCCGCCGGCTCCCCGGTTCCGGACTTCCCGGCCCGTTCAACGTCGATGACCCTGTCGGCCCAGCCGGCTAGATAGCTCGATGACTGAGACCCACGGTCGATGCCGTGTGCGCGCAGGACGGTGTATGCCACGGACTCGGCCTCCACCTCGGCCAGTCCACGGTGCTGCAGCCCGCTGCCATACAGCTTTCCCACCTTGTCGTGGGGGCCGTGGAGATATACATGTCCGAGCTCGTGAACCAGGACGGCCGCGGCGTCCTCCCTGCCAAGCCACGCACCGACCTGAATCCGGCGATCCGCAAAATCGGTGTACCCGCTCGACATAGACCGCTGGTTGTCCGAAACGTCCACGACGAAACGGCGGCGTTCCGCAGCCTCAACCAGAGCCTCCCAAAGTCCCGCAGGAATATTCGTCATTCCGACGCCGGGACGCGGCACATAGATGGGCTCGCCTTCCGTCTGAGAGACATCGAAGACCGCCTGGCCTCGCCAGCCGACAATCTTCCGGTCAGTCCCGGAATCGGCTACGGGCGGCTCTGCTCCCCTGCCGTCAACCTTGTCCCCCACAGTCGCCTCAGATAGCTGGGAGTCTTTGCGCGCGGTTCGTGGAGCCAGTACCCACAGCGCGTGCTCCCCTTTGAACACCGTGCGGCCATGCCGTTGCCACTCCCGGTACCCGGCCACCAACGTCGGCGGCTGCAGCCCGAGCATTTCCCGTTGCGCCATCAGCAGGGCCACGTTCCCGCCAGAGTACCGCCACAGGGTGGCCGAAGTGTCCAGGAGTTGATGCCATCGGCCAGGCGATGAAATCGCCCCTTCCAGAACGGCGTGCAACTGGTCTGTCAGCTGAACGATGCGGGCTTCTGGGCTTACCTCCACACCACGGCCAGAGCGCCCACGGCTCCTCTCGCCGTTAGGCGCAGCGTCTCTGTTAGGGGCCACGACAGCCACCTCCGTTGCTTCTCAGTCTGTGTCCGCCCCTGCTAAGGCCGGACACCTATCCATGCGTCGCACCCGGGCTGGTGACATGATCTGACGACACAGTGCGTACTTGGTGCGGCTCGGCAATCCAGGAGAGAAACTCAGAACCGGGCTCAGGCATCGCCCGTGGACTGAGCTCCCGGTGGGCCTGCAACCCGACACAACCAATCGCCTTAGTGTGGGTACGGAGGCGCTCGACCGCCAGCGGGATTCGTTCGTGGAACCCCAGCGGCCCGAACCCTGAGTCCGCCTCCCCAAAGGACGCCAGCTCCGCCCGCTGCAGGGCGTAGAGTTCCGCAACTAGTTCGGAATGTCTCCACCAGCAGTCTGGTACCACGGACGAAGACAGCCGGTACGTGGAAACGAACCAGCGCACCCAGCGGTCCAACTCCAGCCACGCCGTCCTGACCGTGTGCGGATCAAGGTCACGCCACCTGTACGTTGGCGTAGTTGTCGCCCGGGCTGCCGGCTCAAGTTCGTCAAAGAGCAGGGCCAGTGGGTCGCCGTCCTCCTCAAACTGTCCCATCGGGATCCTTCTCAACAGGCGCTAGATGAACGGCATGGCCCAAGGCCAGGGCTTCCTCAGCCTCCCGTTTGAACCGTCCCAAGTCTGCCGCGTCTTTCCGTTGATGCCAGCCGCGGAGATCCAAGAGGATGGGCCTCGTTCGCCTTCCCAGCATCAGGGCAGTACCGGGCGGGAGACGGCGGATCTCGTGTAGCGCGATGACAGGCAAGTCCCGGATTTGCTCACCAGTCTGCCGTCCTTGAGAGGACCAGGACCGGGTTCTGTAAGTGAATTGCCGATCCCCGATCAGCGCGGCAAGATCCCGCAGGTCGCGCTCGTCGGATCCACCGCCGAAAATGACCTTGATGATGGCCGATTCCCAGATGGTGGCGGCTTCCTCGATGGACCAGAGCCCGAACGTGCCTGGGACAGCGACTGGAGAACAACCATGGTGGAAATTCCGATGCCTCCTCCGTCCGACAAAGTCACCGGCAGGCCTGGCCAGGGCGAGAGATTCGCGATCTCGTCGAGAATGAGCGACAGGGGCGGATCGAGTCTGCCGCCCGCAGCCGTGAAGGCCATTTCTCGAGCTGTCGCGTCAATATCGTCGATGAGGGCCGACAAATATGGTCCTGCGGCGGCCGCTCCGGTCTTGGTACCGATCAGGTAGAGCGTGCCGCGCTCGCGTATGAATGTCCGGGGATCGAATTCGTCATCCGGATTTGTCGGGTCCAGGGCAGCGAGCACCTTCGGGGACGATAGCGGCGCCACTGCCGCGGAGACCCCGATCCAGGAGTTCGACGTATTCCGGGGATCGTCCTCGAGGATGCCCATCAGGTCGGACTGCCAGCCCAATGCCGCTTTCGGGCTCTGAAGTACTTCGAGTGCCTCGGCAGCGAGCACGGGGTTGGAGGACCAACGGCGGAAGGCCCTGATTCCCTCGCCGGAGAGGGCCGCCGCATGCAGGAGGGTCTGCAGGACGATCTGGGCACGTTTTTGCCAAGCGGCATTCTCGCCCGTCATCTGGGTGTCGGCCGAGATCACTAACGCTCGCCGGACAGCAATGTCAGGGTCCTCACAACCACGGACCGGCGACCAGCGAAGAGTCGAACCGAGCCCTGACATCCCCTGAGGATCAAAGACGGTAACCGGACGCCCTCCACTGGCGCGGGCTTTCATGGTGACTGCGAGGTTGTCAGCGCGCGTTGACGTTGTTACTACAGCGCCAGGGGCATCGAGAATGGCGTTGATGACCACGAAGAGGCCTTTTCCAGAGCGCGGCGCACCTTGGATGACCATTGATTCCTCGGTGGAGACATTGATCTTCACGCCACGCGATGTACCGAGAGTCCACGACACATCTGCCAGGCGTAGCTGTTGCAAGCCGGGCCTCGTCACGTGTCCCCGTCGCAGCGCAGCTCGACGCCCAAACTCCCGAACGATCTCGGCCCGCTTCGCGATCCCGTCTCGGCCCAGGATTTCCAGCCGAAGCCATGCGCCCGACTGCCGCCAGCTGTGCCAAGCAAACAAGAGAGCGACGGCACAGGCCACCAAGACGGCGAGCGCCGCACACACCAGCAACCGGACGAGGAAGATGTCGATCGCGCAGCCGTCCGGTATTCGGCCAATGGCGCCCACGTCGCCCGTGACCAGTCCTACGCCGGCGAACGGACCGTGAAAGGTCACCAGCCCTCTCCCGCATTGCCACTGCGCCACGAGGCTCGTAGCCGACTCTGCCACCGCGCAGGTAGCGACGTAGCCGGCTAAAAAGAGGAGTCCTAAGTTGAGGAGCGGGTTCTCGTCGTGATGACTGGATTTCATTCCAGCATCCTGTGGTCCGTAGTGAACACTTCAAGCTCGTCTGTGGTCACACGGTTTGCGACGATGAAGGACCGGCTTCCCACCTTCCACAGGCCGACGCCCTTCGGGAGGTTTTCGACTTGTTGGCATTCGGCGGCAGTGAGACCGAGCGCCTGCTTGGTCAGGCTCATGGAGTCATGCTTCTGCCGGTAGATGATTCGAGTGTCAGCTTCCGTGAGCAGGCCCAGGGCCTTTTGGCGGTGCCCACTGGAGCTGTCACCTATTTCATTGAGGTCTGCCACTTTGTGCATGATCAGCAAATTCGCGATGCCGTAGGTTCGCGCCAGCCGCCATTGCTCGCTCATCTTGACCAACATGAACGGGTCCGCCAGCATTCGCCAGCCTTCGTCGTACACAACGATCCGCTTGCCGCCATCCGGATTGGTGATGGCCGCCTCAAGCCAAGTGGCGCTACATGCCGCGGCCAGCGAGAGCGCCTGCTCGGAGGCTCCCATGAGCGCAGAGGTGTCCATCACCATCATCGGAGCATCGGCGTCGAACTTGACCGTTGAAGGCGCATCGAACATTCCTTCGAGGTCCCCGGACACGGTGCGCCGAAGCGAGTGTGCAACGGACGTGCCGCCGTCGGGCCCCACCAGCTTGCGCGTTTCCGGTGCAGGGTCCAGGAGCCGGTCCAGAACCATGGGAAGCGTAGGGGTCGCGTTAGCTGCTACAGCTTCGGTCAATGCCATGTCCAGCGCGGTGTGTTCGACCGGCAGCATGGGCTCACCCTGACGCATGAGTGACACGAGGGCCACGAGCAGCTGCCGGCGACGCTGCCTGACGACGGCCTGCCACTGGGCATTAGACAGATCGCTCGCCCGAGGTCCGGCGTCCAGCGGGTTAACGCGTGTCCGGCGCCCGGGTCCAACGGAAATCACCTTGCCGCCGACAGCCTGGGCAACTCGGACCCACTCCCCCTTCGGATCCGAGGCAACAGCAGCCTTACGGCCAAGCGTGATCGAGCGGGCCACAAGCGACTTGCCGCACATCGACTTGCCCGTCCCCACTGTGCCGATCACAACGATGGACGGTCCACTGATCACTCCCCGGTCGTAGAGAATCCACGGGTCATAGGAGAATGCGCCGGAACCGAAGACGTCGGAGCCGATGTAGGTCCCTTCGTGTCCGAGTCCCGACTCAGTGAGAAACGGATAGGCCGCCGCAAACGTCATTGTTGACGCGCGGTGCGGGGACGGTTGAAGTCGATGCTGACCGGCCATCTCGTGCGGACCACGACGACGGTTCCCGGGTCGTGCCTTCAACCCGCCGTCAGTTGGTTCCGCCGTCAGCCGCTTCCAGATTTGTTGCATGGCGCCATCGTCATTTCCCTGGCCTCGGCGGCGTCGTTCCCTGCGAGCGCTTCGCGTCTCACCGGCAGATACGAACTCGACGCATTTGCTCTTCGGCTTCATTTGAGGCCCCTACCGAAGGGCAGCGCGCCCGCAATGAAAGCCGCCCACTGTTGCCCGACCAGTAACCGAAGGTCGACGAAGGCGCTCGCAGCAGCGGACTCCAGTTCCTGCCGACAACTTGACAGTTCCTCCAGCGTCGCGGCGGTGATGGTTACATACGCCGCCTGCCGGACATCTCCGTGGCCGGCAACGATCTCTTCCTCGCGCTGTTGCACTTCCTGTTCCTCGGCGAGCTGTTCGCGCGTAGTTGGGCGGTCAAACTTCGCGTTGATTCGGCGTCTGGTCTCGTGGGCTTCCTGAGCGGACCGGATGTCTTTGAGTGCCCGGTCGGTGGGAACAGCCCGAAGCACCTGCGTGACAGTGTGCCGGAAGCCGCCGACGTAAACGAGCGGATGAAGAAAGCCTGCAAAGACCTTTTGCCGCGGCCATTCTGCAACCCAGAACGTCTGATGGAATCCGGTGTCTGTCCGAAGATGAGTCCAGTGTTCCTCCATACCCATCGGTCCGGCCTGCGCAGGGTCTATGCCCTTGGGGCCGCCTTTTCGCTGGCCGAGTTCGACGATCGAGGACGGGTCAAAAGTGCCCCTGAGGATCTCAGCAAGCTGCCTGTCCGAGAGCCATTCTTCGACTCTCACGGCGTGCGTGCTGAGTCCGGTTGCCAGCGCCTCAAGTTCGGAACGCATAGTCTGCTCCGTCCCGACAAGACCACCTCCAGCATCACGGATTCTCCGGCGAGCGCGCGCGGTGTCGACTACCAGTGTCACTAGGATGTCGTGGCTGCTCGCAGCTCCGGCTGCCGAGACGAGATCCTTGTACGAGCGATCTCCCCACTCGGTGCTGGCGGCAGTCGGATTGCGTGCCGCCACCCGACGGCTGTAGTACTCCTCCAACGCAGAGGCAGGGAACTGGACGGTGTAATCCTGAATTGCGATCCGGGCAACACCTGGACGTTTAGCAAGGTTGGCTTGCACGCGGGACCATTCCTGCACGGCATAGGCCTTGTCTTCGTCCTCCAGCAAAGCAAAGGCAGTCGCCCGGCACCTCATGACAGCAAATGCCTCGCGCGCCTCACTGTCGACGACGAAGCACCAACCCTGGGCTGTCTTGTGGATGGTCAATGAAGACAGTCCGCCCGGGAGAACCAGGGATCCCGTAGCTACGGGCTTCTCGGTGGACGCCAGGAAACTGGTTTGGTGTGTTGCTGTCCGGGCCACGAATCGAGCAGCGGTCAGGATCCACACCGGGTACGGGATCCTGTCGTACTGCAGGAAACCAAGTAACAGCAATGAGAGCCAGAGCGGACTCGTCCAAAACAACCTGTGAGGTCCGCCCGCAGCAGACGCCACGCATCCCGCGAGAACTCCGGCGCCTGCGAGCGCCAACTGATACCACTGCAGACCGAGCAGCACTCCGTGGCGTTCTTGCCGCGGAAAGCCGACCGGACTCAGGGCCCTGCTTTCGTCAGTCATTGTGGCCTCCAATCCGTGGTGAGATCACCGTCGTCGGCGTCTCGGGTTTTTGTACGGGCGCTGTTGGACCAGGAGGGTCAGGCCTCGGCTTGATCCTGAAGCGTTTGGCGGTACCGGTCTCATGCCCAGCAGTACGCCCGCGGGATGCTGTCTGGCTGGCCTTGGATCCGGTTTCGACTCGCTCCCCAGGCCGGGACGGCGCAGTCCCGGAGTTTGGAGACCCCGAGACCAATTCGAGCGGCGCTGACCCGACGGCTGTCGAACCTCCATGACCCGCAGATCGCGGGATAGTGGTTGCCGGCCCCGAGACTCTTGCCATGCTCGGCTGTGGAGTTGAGGGAACGGCTGAAGGGCCGGATGCTCTGCCGTGTCCCAAAGAAAAGTGATGGCTTCGGATCTGTTGCCCGAGTTGGCGTCCGGAGAAACCGGCTGCCGTGCGGGCGACGTGGCCACCACCTGCAGCACCCGCGGCCGCGGCCAGTTCGCCTCCGGCAAATCCAACCAACTTGAGCGCCAGCAAAGGCGCAGCGCAGGCAACTGTCATTCCGACTGCCCCTGCGGCGATGCCTGCAAAGGAAGTCGAATCGGCATAGAGCTTCACTGCGACGGCCAGCACTGTAGCGGCCAGTGGTTTGGCGAGCAGCAAGGCAACTACCACTTCGCACCAGCGCGCCATCCATGACTTTGTCTTCTCCCACGGCATCATCATGAGAGCTACGGGAGCAACGGCCCCGAGGACGATGAGGGCAAATGACCGGAATATCATCGAGCACATAAGAATGAAGGCAAGAATCCAGATGATCAGTGTGGCGAAGACGGTAATCAGCAAGGTTCCGCTGGCCGCCGCCTGGGTCGCAGGAAGCGTCTCGCTGATGAGCTTCCACTCGCTGGCGGCTCCTGCGGGTGCTCGCTCAAAGCCGAAGAGGCGCATGAAGACGACGTACGGATCGGAGCCCAAAGTTTCCAGGAGGGCTGTTGAGGCTTCGTCGCTCACGTGCGTCAGTGTCTGCATCACGTAGATCGCGGCTCCCACGGCCGGGATTGCCACCAAACCGCCTATTAGGGCCCTCCAGATCCGGCGCGATTGTTGGGCGATGAGACCGGACAGCAGTTGGAGAATCATGGCGACGGCGAGGGGTGTCGCCATGACGACAACCCACCATCCAGTGAGCCCCTTCACGGCAACCCACTGGGAGTCATCGACATTGGACACTCCAAACGCGCTGGAGATGAAGGACCACAGCCAGGTGGCGATGCTCGCAAGGATGCCGGCGAGAAAGTCGTTGAACGCGGCGATGGCGCCGTTCTGAGCTTGTGACACCAAGCCACAGCCCGGCGGCCACCAACTCCCGGGCTCACATAGATTCGGCAGCACTGTGGCGCCCTAGAAACCGAGTTGAAAAGCGCTCTGAGACCACAGGATGTAGCCGTTTATGCCGCCAAGGATCGCGGCGACGGGTCCGGTCCATAAGAGGATCATTCCCCCGCCGGATGCCAGGCGTGATGACTGACTAAGTTTGCCGGCCAGAAGCATTGCTGCGCCGATGACGGCGACGATCGCAATTACGATGAAGGCCCCGACGAGGATGCCACCACCGATCTGCCTCAAGGACTGCAGGAACGGGAAATCGGTGTTGGGGACGATTCCAGGGTCCACTGCTAAATACTTCATGACTTTTGCTCCTCTTTGGGTTTGGATGCAGGCCGCCAGACCTGCCCTTGCTTCTCCATGGCCGTGTTCGATCCGCCGTGCATGACCTGCGGGACCGTTCCTGGTTTGGGTCAGCGGATTAGCTCAGGAGTGTGAAGAAGCGGCTGCCGGGGTTCCAGTCGATGGGATGGAGCAGCGTTCCGACGCTGGGGTTAAGGGCGCTGTACATCATCCCGCCGCCCGCGTAGATCCCCACGTGGCCCCAGTGATCCGGGCCATCGGGGTTCTGCACCACCAAGTCACCGGGCAGAGGCGTCGTCGTCGGTGTACCCACAACCCATTGGTCGACGCGCGGCAGCCGCCTGCCGATCTGGGCGTAGACCCACATCAAGTATCCGGAGCAGTCCCATGCCCTGAAGGCTGTCCCTCCCCAGACGTAGCGTCCGGTGAGTCCCTGTTGGGCGAATCCCAGGATGGCGCGCCTTTGGTCATCCAACTCTGGCGGAATCATTGGCGCTGGACGGCCGCCGTTTTGGCGCGGACTCTCGCACAATGGAACGTTGCTCTGGCCATCTAAGGAGGCGATGATCGCGGCGGCAACCGGCTCCCATCTGGCGTAGAGCTCCGGGAATGCCGAGACCTGCACGGCTTGGGCGGCCTCGGCGGGAGACATCCGATCCCACCCTCCAACGTCCAGGAGTCCACGCGGTGAGCCGTGATTCGGACCTCTGGCGCCGCCGAAGAAGGCAGCAGCGTTGTACTCGGGGCGCATGAGGTCCTGCACGCGTCCCCATCCGGCGCTGGGCCGCTGTTGGGCGGAGCCGATGGAATCGTGGTCGTAGCCCAGACCGTCGTTGGGAAAGTCCAGGGACTCCGGAACTGCCGGATTGGCAAGCATGCGCAATCCCGATTCCTGCAGGGCTGTCATGATTGAAATCTGGATTGCCTGCCCGGACACATTGAGGGAACGCCCAATCGTGATATAGGCCATGGCGACCTCCTGTTGCCGCGTGTTGAGGGTCATCGGTGCCGCATTGAAGCCCGGGACCGTCAGAACTCCGCGGATGCGCCCGTGGAGGGCTTTGGCCTCACTGCCTCCGGATTGATCCGGCCATGTGCACACATCTGCCGCACCAGAGATCCCGGAGCCAACGAGAGCGAGCGACCCGCTGACAACAGCCGCCGAACCCATCAGCACGACCAGCGTGCCGGCGGCCATCGATCGAACGATGAGCCGGGCGCCTACTGCCTTCCGGATGCCCATCAGTAGACGATCCTGGCGGGATCGGTGTAGAAGGCGACCAGCGCGCATCGGTCTCGTGGAGCGGATTCTGCCGGCGGACAGTTAGCAACGACGCTCACAGGCACCGTGTAAGGCGCGGATCCCGTGTCCGACGTCGAGCGATCAGTCACGCTGACGGTCACCGTGCAAACGTGGAGGCCCTGCCAGGGAGCCGGATGCTCCACGTAATTGGCGAGTTCGCTGTCGCACCTGGTCTCGACTACGCGCGAGGTTCGGTGGGCCTTTCGGGAGGTCAGCTGGGCGAACGCTGCCGCATCGATGCCCGTTCCCTCGAACTGCGCCGTGTATAGGCTCAGAGGATTCGACCCGTCGTCCAGCACCATCCACCAGCCACGTACGCGGGCGTAGATGTCCGTGTATGCCAATGTCCGCGTATCCCACGTGTAGAGCGCTGTTGCTGTCGACTCGGCCAGAGATCGGTGGTCAAGCGTGTGGGGGCCAGTGTCCGAGGTTGGAGCGACGCTTATCGCCGGAACCGGTGAGGATGTCGTCGGTGTCTCTGACCGTGGGGCGGACTGAGTCGGTACCACGGCCACGTCTGCGACTACTGGCGCCTGGCTTGGGGCCAGCAGAAGGGCGGCAACAGCTATCGCGAGGACTATTAGGCCGCAAACCAGGATCCACAACCTCGTGGTTCCCGTTAAATGTCGGACGTGATGGTTGGTGTGCTTCACGGTGCACCTCCTTCACCGGTCCATGACGACCGCGCGTCTAGACGACATGACGTACGCGCTTCACAGGTTGCGTCAGGTCGGCCTTGGGCACTGGTTGGAGGATCGGAGCAGTAATTTCTGTGGCCGCCGCATAAAGTTGGCGCGCCCTGCCTATCTGCACCTCGACGTATCGCCGACTCACACCGAAGTCAGATGCGATCACCGCAATCGCCTCCGCCCGTTCCGCCTTGTGCAAGTCCAGCCTGATAACGTCCTGTGCAATGTGCTGCAGTAGCGGAGTTGGCAGGCATCGCGCCACGAACGTCGTTGGCTCCCCTATGTCGCGGCCCTCGGCATCAACGGCAGCCAGAGCCTGCCTCACCGTGATTGCCATTTGCCGGACGAATACGAGGTGCCGGTAAGACCGACGGTTTGCGGTTGAGCCGGCACTGACGCGGTCGTCCGCGAGCAGTATGGACATCGCGGCATTCCACGCAACGTCGCCGACATGGCGTCTTGTTGTCCGGAGGACGCAGAGTGCCCATTCTCTCTCCGCTACTCCTTCTGGCAAGAGCTCAAGTTGCCCGCCAACCTCCCGCTGCTTGCAATCCGCCGGATCAATAAAGAGCGGCAGCGCATCTTTCGAATGAGCCTTGGACAGGTAGGCCGAGCAAATGTGGGCTGCGATCCCTTGAACCCAGGCGCCAAATCGGATTCCGGGAATCTGCCGGTAATGGCCCTCCGCCACTCCTCGCCAGACTGCAATATGGATGTCTTGAAGAGCATCTTCAACCTCACAGCCATGTCCCGAGCGGGACATCCGCGATTTTACGTATCGCGAGACTTCGTTGATTGCCGAAGTCATCTGTTCCATCGAAATGGCTGGCGGATCTGCTTGTTGCTCACTTCGCTCGCCTGCAACTCTTACGACGTCCGCACTATGGCGTTTGAGAGAACGAGTCGTCATGACAGCTCCCGAGCAGAGAATTCCAGTGATGTTGTGAGAGGTCTGGCCTCCGCCTTCGGCGGTGAAGGTCAACCCAGAGAGAGAATACTTTAACTATTCTCAACACTCACTAAAATAGAGTCAAGAGTGCATCGCTGGAGATTCAGGACTCTTAGCGCAAGAATGAAGTCATGCCGAGAATTACGCAGCCTGAAGACGAAGCCTGGTCGCCGGACGTCGAAGCTGCCATCGCTACGTTCGGCAACAGGTCCCGGAATGAGATTCTGCGCTTCTTGGCGGCCAACGGCCCTTCAACTCGGGGGGACATTGTCGACGCAGTTAGCGCCACTGAGCCAAGCGTGGCAAAGCACTTGCTAGCGCTGGAGGAAACTGGCGCTGTCCGCGCGGATTTGGAGCCTGGACGGCGGCACGGCCGCTCGCCGCGCTACTCGGTAGATGACGCGCGTGTCAAAGCTCTACTAGCGGCCCATCTGGACTACCTTCTGAACCGTTAGCAGCGGACGACTCCCCCGCCGGGTGCCTGGCAATGTCCTGGTTGAGGTACTCGGTGATGGCCCGAAGAGTCTCCGGGGAAACGTCCCCCAAGGTTCGTGCGGCGAAGGTCTTCACCCTCGCGGCGCGCAGGGACTTCACGAATTCCAGCTGAGCGTCTATGCGTTCGGGAACTTCCGCCCCGTCGCTGCCAAGGAGATAGCTGGGATCGACCTGGAAGATTTGGGATAGCGCAGTCAGCAGTTTTGGATCGGAGACCATTCGGCCAGTGCCGTCCTTCATGTAGAACCACCGCGCCCGGGAAAGGTTCACACCGCGCGCGGCCAATGCCTCGCTCACCTCACGGTATGTGAGAGCTGCACCGCGCTCGGCAACAACGGTGTCGAGTAGGAGGTTCAGTTTTCGGGCGAGCTCCGCCTGCGGCGTGCGGCCAGCGTCGTCGCCCATCCTTGCACCTTCATTTGCTTCCACTTGTCGCCGTTCTGATGATCCGATTGCTGCCCCCAACAGCTATCCATGCGAGACCAGCGCTTTGGGTACAAGTATTGCTTCCGCTGCGCGGACCAACAAGGCTTTCACCCCGAAGCCATTACGCATCTAGCCAACCCGTTTACTTAGGCGTACATTGTGGTCATTGCAGACGGGTCTACACCTTCCAGCCTCCCAGGTCTCAAGCGGAAGTGGCAGCGATGACGAACCTCCTCATGAACAGGACGCGGAGCCGGCTCCTGCACTTCCTCAGCAAGAGTGGACCGTCGAGCAGCACTCAGATTGCCACCGGCATTGGACTCAGCCCGAGCACAGTCCGAAAGCATTTGTCAGTCCTCGTTTTGGGCGGCTGTGTCGAGGTGTCGCGAGGTGAGCATGCACGAAGCACCGCGGCGCTCTACTCCGCCAACGCTGGGAGGATCCAGGAGCGCATTGAAGCCGCCCAACATTTCACTCGGATGGACGAGTAGTTCCAGCCGCTCGTGACGCGGGATCTGTGCACCTTCAATGACCTGATCTAACAGCGGGAACGTGGCAAAGCAGGAGAATTATGTTGCACTCGTCAAGTCCTCAGAAGCGAGGACATAGCCCCTACCTGAGTAGAACAGCGAGCATCGAGCGTATTCGAACATATGTTCTATACTTTTCCCGTGATCAAGAGTGGTTCCCCGGAAGATGTCGAGCGCATGATGGCTCGCATGGACGCTGAGGCGAGCCGTCCGATTGATGATCGAGCTCCAATCCGAGAGTTCCCGAAGTATGGCCGGCCACTTGTGTACGTCGGCGGTGTCTACGGCAAAGCTGTGGGATGGACACACAGCTACGGCCTAATTGAGTGGCTCGATTCTTCTGGCAAGTACCACATGGGCTGGGCGCACGCATCAAGCATCGCGCGGGTGTCGCCCGAAGAGTGGAAGGGTAGCGGCCGACTGTAGCGAACGTGATTCAGGATTCAGCGCAACAAACCTTCGTGCATTACTAAGCCTTAAATCGGCGTTCCAAGCCGTCCAGTTTCTCAAACCGCCGCAACGCTTCCACGACCCCGGCAAGGAAAGCACGCTGAGTCTTTGTTGCCGTTACTGCGCCCCGGGCAACTTCCCGCACGAAGCCTTCCAGTTGCTCCGCCGACCCGTCTGCATCGCGATGCCGACTTGTTCGCTGTTCACAGGTAGTCCTTGCAGTCCAAGTTCCGGTTATTGGCGAAGGTCGAGTAGGTCGATCAGATCCATGCGGACTGAACACTTGCCCGGAATTACTCGATCAGCGGTACATCTTGGCGCGTTGTTCAGCTTGGACAAGAAGTGCACTGGAAACCATGGAGACAAGGAAACAGGCCGCAGCGCGACCGCCCGAGCAAGAAATCGTCCAAAACAGGCTCAACATTCTTGAACAGATCATGTCCCGACCGACTCAGCGCCGCATGAACTTCCAAGCGAACCACGCGACATAGGAGTTCCAGTGGACCTTGAGTTCTACGAGCCGGCTGAGGCGGCCGCCCTTATGCGGTGCACGGAGGCCTGGCTGCGGGAGGGCGCAGCCAGCGGGAGATTCCCGCACGTCTGTTGGGGCAAGGGAAAGATCATCTTCACCTCAGAGCACATCGCGGAGATCGCCCGTCTGCGCGAGGTCCCGGTACATGCCGGGTCAACTCCCCAGGAACGGCTGATCGGCACGAGGGCACGGCGCCGCCTCGCGCCGGTCAGCAACCAGCAACCATGACTGCGACGCGGACAAAGTCCAGTGTCAGCGCACTGCGACGGGGACAAAGTCCAGTGTCAGCGCGTGAACCCTGTAATCGACCTCTCAGTGGCGTCAGCGCCGGCCTGCAACGCCTCCGGCATCAAGTGGCCGTAGACCTCCTCCGTAGTCCGGGTTGAGGCGTGACCAAGGCGTCGCGAGATCGTAAACAGAGACACACCGTCCTGGATCAGCCAGGACGCATGCGTGTGCCGGAGGTCATGAATGCGGGGCGACTTCTTCAGTCCATGCGCCTGAGCCGCATGGACAGCCGGAACCCAGTAATCGTCCCAATACAGCTTGTGGACAATCCGCTCACCCTTGGGCGTCGTGAACAAAAGTTCATCGCCAGGCCGGCTGGCCACGAGGGGTACCAGAAGTTCCACCAGCGCCGGGTTGAGGCCGATGGTCCGCTTGCCCGCACCTGTCTTGGTGGCTCCGATGTAGTACTGCGACTGACCGTCCCGTTTCCAGGCCTTGTTGATTCGCACCGTGGGCGGCTTAGACAGCAAATCGACGTCGGCCACTTTGAGTGCCGTGGCTTCCCCGAATCTGGTGCCTGTCATCACGAGGAAGTTCGTGAAGGTCTTGTACCGCTCCCCCATGACTTCGAGGATCATGTTGTACTCGGCGTGCGTCAGGAACATGGTTTCGTCCTCAGCCTTGTCGATACTCGGCAGCTGAACGCCACGGCACGGATTCCGGGGAATGTAGTGCAGCATTTCCGCGGTGTTCATCGCTGCGGAGATGAGGCCATGAACGTTGTGGATCGTCTTAGGGGACTTGCCCTTCGCCATCATCGACTTAGCCCAATGGTTGAGGTGCCGGTAGTCGAGCTTGTCTACGGGAATGTGGCCAATGACGTCCCGGATGTGAAGGTCCAGCATTACCTGATAGGTCCTGACGGTTCCGCTGGACGGGCGGATCAGCAGGTCGATGTGTTCCTGGACAACCGCGGCGACTGTGGGAATTTTCGCCTGGTTGGAAAGTATGGCCTGCTGGGCAATCTCGAAGGACTGACCGTTCGCGTCCAGCAGGCGCTTGAGCGTTTCCGCCTCCGCCTGAGTTGCGACTGTCAGGCCTTGATTCTTACGTGTTCCCCGGTCACGCCAGCGCACCATGAAGGACTTGGAACCGTCTTTTTTCACGCGCGTGCTGATGCTGGCCACAGCAAAATGCTACGCCGCTGTACACACTTTTTGTAGTTTTGTACACATTCAGCGGCCCGAAGGCCGCTGACCTGCGAAAACACTGTGCCCGAGGTGGGACTCGAACCCACACACCTTTCGATACCGCATTTTGAGTGCGGCGCGTCTGCCAATTCCGCCACTCGGGCGCGGAGTACACCGGTGTAACAATCACTCAACCACAGTGCTGTGAGCAACGCGATCGCTTCCAGTGCGCGAAATTACTCTACATGCAGATAGGCTGAATTCCAGAATCGCGCCAGTGACGCCGCATCGAACCAAACCGGTCCAAGTACATCGGCGGACGAAACCTATGATGGTGTAGTTCCCGCCGTACCTTTCCAAGGAGTTCCCGTGTCAGAACAGACGGAGTCATCCCCCACTTCCCAGCCGGCTCGCCGCGTTGTTGTCGCCGAGGATGAGACTCTCATTCGCCTGGACATCATCGAGATCCTGCGCGGCGAAGGCTACGACGTCGTCGGCGAGGCGGACAACGGCGAGAAGGCCGTGCAGCTCGCCGAGGAACTCAAGCCCGACCTGGTCCTGATGGACGTCAAGATGCCCGTCATGGACGGCATCTCGGCCGCAGAGAAGATCGTCAAGGCCCGGATCGCCCCCGTGGTCCTCCTGACGGCCTTCAGCCAGAAAGAACTCGTGGAGCGCGCCCGCGACGCCGGCGCCATGGCGTACGTGGTCAAGCCGTTCACCCCGGCGGACCTCATCCCGGCTCTGGAGATCGCGCTCTCCCGCCACGAGGAAATCAAGGCCCTCGAGAGCGAGGTCACCGACCTGCAGGAGCAGTTCGCCACCCGCAAGCTCGTGGAGCGCGCCAAGAGCCTCCTGACCACCAAGATGGGCCTGACGGAGCCGGAAGCCTTCCGCTGGATCCAGAAGACCTCGATGGACCGCCGCCTCAGCATGCGCGAGGTCGCCGAAACCATCATCAACCAGGTCAACTAGCGCCGGGCTCGAAGCGACTCAGCACCAAGCAACACAGCCACAAAGCACCAAAAAGGGAGGATCCCCGCCAACCGGCGGGGATCCTCCCTTTTGCGTTCAAGCTTTCAGAACTAGGCCTGGGCCCGGTTCTTCTTCTTCTTTTCCGGCCACGGGCCGAGCTTGTCCTTGGCCACGGCTGCTTCGCCCTGGCCGCCGATGTCGGCGAGGTCGCCCACCTTGTGGACCTTCAGCAGGTTCGTCGAACCGGCCTTTCCGGGAGGCGAACCGGCGGCGATGACCACCAGGTCACCGTCCTCGACGACGTCCAGCTCCAGCAGGCTGCGGTCAACCTGGGCCGTCATCTCGTCAGTGTGGCCAACCATCGGGACCAGGACCGGCTGGATGCCCCACGTCAGTGCGAGCTGGTTCCAGACGTGCTCCACCGGAGTGAAAGCGAAGACCGGCTTGATGGGGCGCAGACGCGAGAGGCGGCGTGCCGAATCACCGGACTGGGTGAAGGTACAGATGTACTTCGCTTCCAGCTGGTCGGCGATCTCGACGGCGGCGCGGGTGATGGCACCGCCGCGGGTCTTGGGCTTGGTGCCCAGCGGGGGAACGCGCTCCAGGCCGTGCTCTTCGGTGGATTCGATGATCCGGGCCATGACCTTGACCGTCTCGATCGGGTACTTGCCCACGCTGGTCTCGCCGGAGAGCATCACTGCGTCGGCGCCGTCGAGCACGGCGTTGGCGCAGTCGGAGGCCTCGGCGCGGGTCGGGCGCGGGTTCTCGATCATGGACTCCAGGACCTGGGTGGCCACGATGACCGGCTTGGCCCAGCGGCGTGCCAGTTCAATGGCACGCTTCTGCACGATCGGCACTTCCTCGAGGGGAAGTTCCACACCGAGGTCGCCACGGGCCACCATGATGGCATCGAAGGCGTCGATGATCTCGTGCAGCTGCTCCACGGCCTGCGGCTTCTCGATCTTGGCGATCACCGGCACGCGGCGGCCTTCCTCGTCCATGATCTCGTGCACGCGGACGATGTCAGAAGCATCCCGCACGAAGGACAGGGCAACCATGTCCACGCCGCGGCGCATGGCCCAGCGCAGATCGTCCTCGTCCTTTTCGCTCAGCGCCGGCACGTTGACAGCAACGCCGGGCAGGTTGATGCCCTTGTTGTTGGAGACCCAGCCGCCAACAATCACCTGGGCAACCACCTTGACGTCGTCGACGTCGATCGCGCGGAGGGCGACCTTGCCGTCGTCGATCAGCAGGGCATCGCCGGGGTTGACGTCCTCGGTGAGGCTCTTGAGCGTCGTGGAGCAGATGTCCTTGGTGCCGGGAACGTCCTCGGTGGTGATCGTGAACGTGTCACCGACCTCCAAAAGGTGCGGTCCGTCGACGAAGCGTCCCAGGCGGATCTTCGGGCCCTGCAAGTCGGCCATGATGGCCACGGCCTTGCCGAGCTGACCCGCAGCCTTACGGACGTTCTCGTAGGTGTTGTCGTGCACGGAGTAATCGCCGTGGCTCATGTTCATGCGTGCCACGTCGACGCCGGCTTCCAGCACGGCAAGCGTGTTGTCAAAGCTTGCGATTGCCGGTCCGAACGTGGCCACGATTTTAGCGCGTCTCATATACCTACCCTAGTGGTCTGTTGCATGGATGAAGTTGAAGCGAGTGTGAATCCCAGAGGGCCTGTTGGATCAGCGACCTGTTGGACTACAGAACGGCCATCGCACGGTCGGTCGGCGCCACGGGTGCCGGCAGGATGGTGCTGCCCATCAGGAACTTGTCCACCGCGGCCGCGCAGGCGCGCCCTTCGGCGATGGCCCAGACGATCAGGGACTGGCCGCGACCGGCGTCGCCGG
The DNA here is from genome assembly GCF_040676555.1 of Arthrobacter sp. LAR12-1-1.1. NCBI lineage: Bacteria > Bacillati > Actinomycetota > Actinomycetes > Micrococcales > Micrococcaceae > Arthrobacter > Arthrobacter sp. LAR12-1-1.1. Next base: position 98,305 of record NZ_JBEGIG010000079.1, read on the forward strand.
CGACGAAGATACCCTCAGTGTTGGTCATGTAGTAGCCGTCCCGGGCCACGTTGCCGCGGCCGTCGAAGTCGGCCTGGACCTGGTCCGTGATCCCGGCAGGCTCGGGGCCGGTGAAGCCCAGGGACAGGAACACGAGGTCCGCGGGGATGATCCGCTCGGTGCCGGCCTTCGGGAGGCGTTTGCCGTCGACGAATTCCGTCTCCGCCACCTTGACGCCCGTGAGTTTGCCGTTTTCCCCCACGAACTCAACGGTGGAGGCGAGGTAAGTGCGTTCGCCGCCTTCCTCGTGCGCGCTGGCGACCTCAAACAGGGTGGGGAACGTCGGCCACGGCTGGTGGCCGGCACGCTCGACGGGCGGCTGCTTGCCGATCGCGAGGGTGGTCACGGACGCGGCCTGGTGCCGGTGCGCCGTACCGAGGCAGTCGGCTCCGGTGTCGCCGCCGCCGAGGATGACGACGTGCTTGCCCGCGGCGTTGATCTGGTTCTCCACGGTCTCCCCCGCCACCACCCGGTTGGCCGGCACGAGGTAGTCCATGGCGAAGTGGACGCCCTCGAACTCGCGGCCCGGGATCGGCAGGTCACGCGGGACGGTGGCACCAGTGGCGATCACGACGGCGTCGTACCGGCGGCGCAGCTGCTCCCAGGTCACGTCGGTGCCGACGGCCACGCCGGTGCGGAACCGGGTGCCTTCGGCCTTCATCTGCTCCAGCCGGCGGTCCACCTGCTCTTTTTCCATCTTGAAGTCGGGGATCCCGTAGCGCAGGAGTCCGCCGATCTTGTCGTCGCGCTCGTAAACGGCCACGGTGTGGCCCACCCGGGTCAGCTGCTGGGCGACGGCGAGGCCGGCGGGGCCGGAACCGACGACGGCGACCGTCTTGCCGGTCAGTCGCGCCGGCGGCAGGGGATTGACCCAGCCGTTCTCGAAGGCCTGGTCCACGATGGATACCTCGACCTGCTTGATGGTCACCGCGGGCTGGTTGATGCCCAGCACGCAGGACGCCTCGCAGGGGGCCGGGCACAGCCGGCCCGTGAACTCGGGGAAGTTGTTGGTGGCGTGCAGCCGTTCCATCGCTTCCTCGCCCTTGTCCCGCCAGATGAGGTCGTTCCATTCCGGAATGAGGTTGCCCAGCGGGCAGCCCTGGTGGCAGAAGGGGACACCGCAGTCCATGCAGCGGCCGGCCTGGCTCTTGAGGACACCCTTTTCCTGGGCCTCGTAGACCTCTTTCCAGTCCATGATGCGGACCGGAACGGGACGGCGGGGCTGGGTTTCGCGCTGACGTACTTTCAGAAATCCGCGTGGATCAGCCACCGGTCACCTCCAGGATTCGAGACCAAACTTCTTCGCCGTCGGGGTCCAGGCCCTCTTCGATGGCGTCAAGACGGGTTTGCAGGACTGCCGCGTAGTCGCGCGGCAGCACCTTGGTTATGCGGGCTGCAGTGTCATCGAAGTTCTCGAGGAGCCGGGCCGCGTGGAGCGATTCGGTTTCCTCGACGTGCTTGACGAGCAGCCCGTGGACGATGTCGCGGTCCTCGGCGTCGAGCTCGAGCAGCTGCAGCTCGCCGGACTCGAGGGCCTGCTTGTTGACGCGTTCGGTCTGCAGGTCCAGCACATAGGCCGTGCCACCGGACATGCCGGCACCGAAGTTGCGGCCGGTGCGGCCGATGATGAGCGTCTGGCCACCGGTCATGTACTCGCAGCCGTGGTCGCCGATGCCTTCGGCCACTGCGGTGGCGCCTGAGTTGCGGACCAGGAAGCGTTCGCCCACCTGGCCGCGCAGGAACATTTCACCGCTCGTGGCGCCGTAGCCGATCACGTTGCCCGCGATCACGTTCCGCTCGGCCGGGAAAACGTTGGTGCGGTCCGGCCGGACGATGATGCGGCCGCCGGACAGTCCCTTGCCGACGTAGTCGTTGGAGTCGCCGAACATGCGCAGCGTGATGCCGGCCGGCAGGAACGCCCCGAGCGACTGGCCGGCGGTGCCATTGAGCGTGATGTCAATGGTGTCCGTGGCCAGGACGTCGGTGCTGAAGGTCTTCGTGACCACGTGGCCGAGCATTGTGCCGACCGAGCGGTCCGTGTTGATGACGTTCACGGAGATCTTCACCGGCGTGCGGTCACTGAGGGCTTCGGCCGCCATGGCGATCAGGCGCTGGTCGAAGTGCTTGTCGAGTTCGTGGTTCTGGCCGGTGAGGTTGCGCAGCGGCGCGTCGTCGTCGAACTCGAGGCCGTGCAGGATCGGATCCAGGTCCAGCCCTTCGGCCTTCCAGTGGTTGATCGCGTCGCGGGAGTCGAGCATCTCGGCATGGCCGATCGCCTCCTCGATGCTGCGGAAACCCAGTTCCGCGAGGATTTCGCGGACTTCCTCGGCAAGGAATTCGAAGAAGTTCACCACGAACTCGGGCTTGCCGTTGAACCTGGAGCGCAGCTCGGGGTTCTGGGTCGCGACGCCGACCGGGCAGGTGTCCAGGTGGCAGACACGCATCATGATGCAGCCGGAGACCACCAGCGGGGCGGTGGCGAAACCGAACTCCTCGCCGCCGAGCAGCGCGGCGATCACGACGTCGCGGCCGGTCTTGAGCTGGCCATCCACCTGCACCACCACACGGTCGCGCAGGCCGTTGAGCATGAGCGTCTGCTGGGTCTCAGCGAGGCCGAGTTCCCACGGGACACCGGCGTGCTTGAGCGAGTTCAGCGGCGAGGCGCCGGTACCGCCGTCGTGTCCGGAAACCAGCACGACGTCGGCCTTCGCCTTGGTGACGCCGGCCGCCACGGTGCCGATCCCGACCTCGGAGACGAGCTTGACGTGCACCCGCGCCGACGGGTTGGCGCGCTTGGCGTCGTAGATCAGCTGCGCGAGGTCCTCGATCGAGTAGATGTCGTGGTGCGGGGGCGGCGAAATGAGGCCGACGCCGGGTGTGGAGTGCCGCGTGCGGGCCACCCAGGGGTAGACCTTCTGCGCCATCAACTGGCCGCCTTCGCCGGGTTTGGCACCCTGCGCCATCTTGATCTGGATGTCGTCCGCGTTGGACAGGTACAGGCTGGTGACGCCGAAGCGGCCGGAGGCGATCTGCTTGACCGCGGAACGGCGTGCGGGATCGAGCAGGCGGTCCACGTCCTCGCCGCCTTCACCGGTGTTGGACTTGCCGCCCAGCCGGTTCATGGCGATCGCGAGGGTCTCGTGGGCTTCCTTGGAGATGGAACCGTAGCTCATGGCGCCGGTGGAGAACCGCTTGACGATGCTCGAAACCGCTTCCACTTCCTCAAGCGGCACCGCGGGACGCAGACCGGCCTTGAACTTCAGCAGCCCGCGCAGGGTCATGAGGTTCTCGGACTGGTCGTCCACGCCCCGGGTGTAGGCCTTGAAGATGTCGTAGCGGCGTTCACGCGTCGCGTGCTGCAGCCGGAAGACGGTCTCCGGGTTGAACAGGTGGGGTTCGCCGTCGCGGCGCCACTGGTATTCGCCGCCGCCGAGCAGGGGCTGGTGCGGCAGTTCGATGCCGTTCTCAGGGTAGGCCATGCGGTGCCGTGCCAGGACTTCGGCAGCAATGACATCGAGGCCGACGCCGCCGAGCTGGGAATGCGTGCCGGAGAAGTACTCGTCCACCAGGTCCTGGCCGAGGCCGAGGGCTTCGAAGGTCTGGGCACCGGTGTAGGAGGCCACGGTGGAGATGCCCATCTTGGACATGATCTTCAGGACGCCCTTGCCGAGGCCCTTGATCAGGTTGTAGACGCCGTCCTGCGGGGTGACCCCCACGACGTCGCCGGAGGCGATGAGCTGTTCCACGGATTCCATGGCCAGGTACGGGTTCACGGCAGAGGCGCCGTAGCCGATAAGGACGGCGACGTGGTGCGTCTCGCGGACGTCGCCGGCCTCCACCACGAGGGCGGTCTTGGTGCGGTTGGCGCTGCGCAGCAGGTGGTGGTGAACGGCGCTGACGAGCAGCAGGGACGGGATGGGCGCCCACTGGGCGTTCGAGTCGCGGTCCGAGAGCACCACATACTGGACGCCACGGTTGATGGCGCCGGAGACCTGCTCGCAGATTTCGGTGAGCCGGGCGCGGAGGGCGTTCTCGCCACCTTCCGGGCGGTACAGTCCGCGGACTTTCATGGCGACCTTGCCGCCGTCGGCACTCTCGATGTTCGCGATCTTGGCGAGCTGGTCGTTGTTGATCACGGGGAACGGCAGCGAGACCTGCGGCTGGCGGACCTGCTTGGTGTCCAGCAGGTTGCCGTTCGGGCCGATCGCGCACGTCAGGGACGTGACGAGCTCTTCACGGATGGCGTCCAGCGGCGGGTTGGTGACCTGTGCGAAGGACTGCACGAAGTAGTCAAAGAGCAGCCGCGGGCGCTTGGACAGCACGGCCACCGGAGTGTCGGAGCCCATGGCGCCGAGAGGTTCTGCGCCGGTGCGGGCCATCGGGCCCAGCAGGATCTTCAGTTCCTCGGTGGTGTAGCCGAAGGTCCGCTGCCGGATGTTGACCGAGGCGGCGGTGTGCACGACGTGCTCGCGCTCGGGCAGGTGGTTGAGGTCGATCAGGTTGTCCTTGACCCATTCGGCCCAGGGGTTCGCGGCGGCGACCTCGGCCTTGACCTCGGCGTCGTCGATGATCCGGCCGGCCCCGGTGTCCACCAGGAACATCTTGCCCGGTGAGACGCGGCCCTTCTTGACCACCTTGGAGGGTTCGACGTCGATCACGCCGACCTCGGAGGCGAAGATGATGAGGCCGTCCTCGGTGATCCAGTACCGGCCCGGGCGCAGCCCGTTGCGGTCCAGCGTGGCGCCGACCAGGTTGCCGTCCGTGAAGGAGACGGCCGCCGGGCCGTCCCACGGCTCCATGAGCATCGAATGGTACTCGTAGAAGGCGCGGCGGGCCGGATCCATGGTGGCGTGGTTTTCCCACGCCTCCGGGATCATCATCATGATCGAGTGCGTGATGGGCCGGCCGGAGAGCCAGAGCAGTTCCGCCACCTCATCGAACGAAGCCGAGTCCGAGGCGCCCGGGGTGCAGATCGGGTACAGCTCTTCGGGTGAGTCCCCCAGCAGCGGGCTGGACAGTTGCGACTGCCGTGCCCGCATCCAGTTGCGGTTGCCCTTGACCGTGTTGATCTCGCCGTTGTGCGCGATGGTGCGGAACGGCTGGGCCAGGGGCCAGGACGGGAACGTGTTGGTGGAGAAGCGCGAGTGGACGATCGCGAGCTTGGTCTTGAAGCGCTTATCCGAAAGGTCCGGGTAGAACGGTTCCAGCTGCGCGGTGGTGAGCATGCCCTTGTAGACGATGGTCCGGGAGGACAGCGACGGGAAGTACACGCCGAACTTGTTCTGGGCTCGCTTGCGGATCCGCCAGGCGCGGGAATCGAGCTCGTTGCGCTCGAGGGTTTCCCCGGTGCTGGAAGCGAAGAAGGGCTGCGAGAAGTGCGGCATGCAGGCCCGGGCCATGGCCCCGACCAGGTCGGCCACGATCGGGACTTCGCGCCAGCCAAGGACGGTCAGGCCCTCGTCCGCGGCGAGGCCTTCGATGCCGGACCGGGCGGCGTCCGATTCGCGCTGCTCGGCCGGCAGAAAGGCGGTTCCCACGACGTACTGTCCGGGGGCCGGAAGTTCGAAGTCCGTGACCGCGCGGAAGAATTCGTCCGGCACCTGCATGAGGAGGCCGGCGCCGTCGCCGGTACCTTCATCGGCGCCCACGGCACCGCGGTGCTCGAGGTTGCGCAGGGCGGTCAGGGCGGCGTCGACGATGTCATAGCCAGGCTCGCCGCGGAGCGTGGCGATGATGGCCAGGCCGCAGGCGTCCTTTTCGTTCTCCGGGTTGTAGAGTCCGGCGGCTGCCGGAATCGCCGCGAACCGGCTGAAGGGTGACGCGGCAGCCGGGGTCGGGTCCGGATCGGACCAGCTGGGGCTGTGAAGAGTTTGGGTCATTGGAGACGTCCTTCCTCCTGATCGTGCGTATGGGAGGGACAACATTGGCCCCACTCGGAACGCCGGTGTGTGACGGGCGCAACAGAGTGTTTTCTAACTGGAATTGTAGGCCAGCCCGGCCTCCTGTACTAACAGTTACGCAGGTGCTGGCCCGGGCTTGCACGGACAGCGTCTATCTGCTGTCCGCAGCAAGCCCTCTTGCCACGACGCTGTGGAGCCGGGTCTTGCGAGCGGTGGCTCCGCAACCCGAGCTGCCGGTGCTGAGCTACTTGGTGCCCTCAGCCTCCGGCGCGGTTCCAGATCCCTGGCGGCCGGATACTACTCCGGCTGCCGGAGCTCAGTTGGCGGGCGCGGTGCCGCCGGTGGAGTCCTTGTCCGCATCCTCGGATGCGCGAACTGGTCCGCTTTGATTATTCCGGAGATTAGCACGGGATTCACTATCTGAGACAGCAGAGTCCGCATGGCGGACAACTGTTGCCTCCGCGGGAACGGTGGTGCGGTCCCCCTCGGCGGCGTCATTGGCCCGGGCGTTGGCCCCGGCGACGGCGGCCGGTCCGGCAGCGCCCGCCGCGCCGGTGGTGCGGTCGGCGTCGGTGGTGCGGTCGGCGTCGGCCGCTTCAGTGTCCGTCTTTGACTCTGCCGACTTAGACTCCAACGGCTTGCTCTCCGCCGGTTCGCGGCCCGGGAGGAACGGGGTGTCCGGCTCGGAGGGCTTGCGCAGGCCCAGGATGATGAAGGCGAGCAGGGCTCCGGCAAAGACAATGATGCTGGTCCAGACGTTGAGCCTGGTGGTGAGCCCGAAGAGGGTGATCTGCTCGGCGTCGTCGATCCGCATGGCCTCGATCCAGACGCGGCCAAGGGTGTAGTACATGGCGTAGACGCAGAAGAGCCGGCCACGGCGGAAGTTGAATTTCCGGTCCAGGGCCAGCAGGATCAGCACGCCGGCCAGGTTCCACAACGACTCGTAGAGGAACGTCGGGTGGAAAAGCGTCTCTGCCGGCATGCCAGCCGGGAAGTTCGGGTTGTTGGGATCGATCTGCAGCCCCCACGGAAGCGTGGTGGGGCCGCCGAAGAGCTCCTGGTTGAAGTAGTTGCCCCACCGGCCAATCGCCTGGGCCAGCAATAGCCCGGGGGCCGCCGCGTCCATGAAGGCGCTCAGCTTCACCCCGGCACGCCGGCACCCGATCCAGGCGCCCACGGCACCCAGCAGGACGGCGCCCCAAATGCCCAGGCCGCCGCGCTGGATCTGCGGAATCAAGGACAGATCGCCCGTGCCATCGAATCCGGGACCAAAGTAGGCATCCGGCGAGGAGAACACGTGGTAAAGCCGTCCGCCGATGATGCCGAACGGGATGGCCCAGATGGCGATGTCCCAGACGCTGCCCTCGGGTGCGCCGCGGCGCGCCCAGCGGACGGAGGTGAGCCACAGGCCGGCAATGATGCCGGCGAGGATGCACAGGGCGTAGGCGTGGATGCGCAGGGCCCCCCACGGCAGCGGGATGTCGAATCCGGACCAGCTGGGGCTCGGAATGCTCGCGGGAATCATCGCCGCCGCGTGGAGGACTGACTGCATTGCTTACGCTTCTTCCCTGGTAAGGCCGGTGCTGAGGTCTTTCGTCAAGGACGCTACCGCATCCACGCCGCCGTCCCGGATAGCCGCGACGAGGGCGGTGCCCACAATCACGCCGTCCGCATACTCGGCGATCTCGCGGACGTGGCCTGCGTTGGAGACGCCGAGGCCCACGCAGACGCGTTCGGCGCCCGCGGCGTGCGCGGCGGCGACTACGTTCCTGGCCGCCGAGCTGACCGAGGTCCGGGCGCCGGTGACGCCCATGATGGAGACGGCGTACACGAAGCCGCGGCTCGCATCGACAGTGCGTTTCATGCGTTCCGGGGAAGACGAGGGAGCCACGAGGAACACCCGGTCCAGTCCGTACTTGTCGGAGGCGGCCATCCATTCGGCGGCCTCGTCCGGGATGAGGTCGGGGGTGATCAGCCCGGCTCCCCCGGCCTCGGCCAGGCGGCGGGAGAACTCGTCCACGCCCATCCGGACTACGGGGTTCCAGTAGGTCATGACCAGCACGGCGGCGTCGGTCTTGCTCGTGATGCCGCGGACGACGTCGAAGACCTCCCGGACGTGGAAGCCCTTCGCGAGGGCCTCAGTCGTGGCCGCCTGGATGACCTGGCCGTCCATGACCGGGTCGGAGTACGGGATGCCGATCTCGATGAGGTCGGCGCCGTTCTCGGCCAGGGCGATGCCGGCGGCGATGGTGTCTTCAACGCTCGGGTAGCCGGCCGGCAGGTAGCCGATCAAGGCCGCCCTTCCCTGGGCGCGGGCGCGGTCAATGGCCGCCGCCGACTTGCTGGCGTGCTGCGCGGCGTTCTGGTTGCCGTCCTGGCTGGTGCTCACAGCTGTTCCCCCTCTTTGGCGATTACTGCTTCAGGTGAGTCCTTGTCCAGCAGGTCGAACCATTCCGCGGCGGTGGCCACGTCCTTGTCGCCGCGGCCGGAGAGGTTCACGATCACAATCTTGTCGGCCGCGCCTGTTGCGTTGCCTGTGGCCGCGTCCGCGGCGAGCCGCTGCCCCACCTTGATGGCGCCGGCGAGGGCGTGGGCGGACTCGATGGCGGGGATGATGCCCTCGGTGCGGCACAGGAGCCGGAAGGCCTCCATGGCTTCGCTGTCCGTGATGGGCTCGTAGCTGACCCGGCCGATGTCGGCGAGGTAGGAGTGCTCGGGGCCGACCCCGGGGTAGTCCAGGCCCGCCGAGATGGAGTGCGACTCGATGGTCTGGCCGTCGTCGTCCTGCATCAGGTAGGACCGCGCGCCGTGCAGCACACCGGGTTTGCCGAGCGTAATGGTTGCCGCGTGGCGTCCGGTTTCGACGCCTTCGCCGCCGGCCTCGAAGCCGTAGATCTTGACCGACGGGTCATCGAGGAAGCCGTGGAAGATGCCGATCGCGTTGGAGCCGCCGCCGATGCAGGCACAGACGGCGTCCGGAAGCCGGCCCGTCTGATCCAGGATCTGGGCCCGGGCTTCCTCGCCGATCACTTCGTGGAAGTAGCGGACCATGGCCGGGAACGGGTGTGCGCCGGCGGCAGTGCCCAGCAGGTAATGCGTGTTGCCCACGTTCGCAACCCAGTCGCGCAGGGCCTCGTTGATGGCGTCCTTGAGCGTCTGGGATCCGTTGGTCACCGGGATGACCGTGGCGCCGAGGAGCTCCATCCGGGCCACGTTGAGGGACTGTCTGCGGCAATCCTCGGCACCCATGTAGACCACGCATTCCAGGCCCAGCAGGGCTGCCGCCGTGGCGCTGGCAACACCGTGCTGGCCGGCACCGGTTTCGGCGATGACGCGGGTCTTGCCCATCCGCTTGGCGAGCAGCGCCTGGCCCAGGACGTTGTTGATCTTGTGCGAGCCGGTGTGGTTGAGGTCTTCGCGCTTCAGGAAGATCCGAACCCCGCCGGCGTGCTCGGCGAAGCGCTTGGCCTCGGTCAGCAGGGACGGGCGGCCCGAGTAGTTCTTGTTCAGGTCGGCGATCTGGGCTGTGAACTCCGGATCGGCCTTGGCCTTCTCGAAGGTGTCCTCGAGCTCGTCCAGGGCCGCGATGAGCGACTCGGGCATCCAGCGGCCGCCGTAGTTCCCGAAGTATGGCCCCGGGGCGTGCCGCAGGGACGGTTCGCCCTGCGCGGGATGCTCCTGGGGGCGTTCGCCCTGCAGGAACGCGTCCACGGCACTTTCGTCAGAGCCGGCTGCTGGCGCATCGACCATCAGTCTCACCATCCTGTTCCACTGCTAGCTTTGCGGATCTGCAGACGAGATCCGCTCATTGTCCGGGCAAATGGCGGGCCCGGTACCGCTTACGGTCCGGACGGAGGCGCCAGGACCGGCCGGCCTCAGGCGCGGGCGGCGATTGCCGTTGCGCCGGCAGCCATGAACTCGGCGATCCGCTTGCGGGGCGTCGCGTCACTGACCAGCGCCTCGCCGACCAGGACCGCGTTGGCGCCGCGGGCCGCGTAGTGTTTGACGTCCTCAACGTTGCGCACACCGGATTCGGCGACCACGAGGGCGCCGGCGGGAATGCTGCCGGCCAGATCCGCGAAGACGGAACGGTCGACGTCGAGCGTCTTGAGGTTGCGCACGTTGACGCCGATGATCCGGGCCTCCGCGGCCACCGCACGCTCGATTTCCCCGGCGGTATGCGTCTCCACCAGCACGTTCATGCCGAGCTCGCGGCTGAGGGCCGTAAATTCGCGCAACTGGGCGTCCGAGAGCGAAGCCACGATCAGCAGGATCAGGTCGGCACCGTGGGCACGGGCCTCCCAGATCTGGTACTCGTCAACCATGAAGTCCTTGCGCAGCAGCGGAATGTCCACTGCGGCCCGTACGGCGTCGAGGTCGGCGAGGGAGCCGCCGAAGCGGCGCTCCTCGGTCAGGACGCTGATCACGGCGGCCCCGCCGTCGGCGTACTGCGCGGCGAGGGACGCGGGATCGGCGATGTCCGCCAGCCGGCCCTTGGACGGGCTGCGGCGCTTAACTTCGGCGATGACCTTGAGCTGGTCCCGGGTGCTGGAGGTGCCGCCCAGGGCGGCCCAGGCGTCACGGGCGGGCGCCGCCGCGGCGGCGCGCTCCTTCAGTTCCGCGAGCGTGACCAGACGCTGGCGCGCCTGCATATCCTCCCTGACACCGGCATTGATGTCGTCGAGAACGCTCACGCTCAGTGGCCGGAGTTCTTCAGCTTGCTGCCGCCGACGCCGTAGCCGGCCTTGCGCATGGCCCAGCCGGCGAGCAGCCCGATCACCATGATCGCCGCACCCGCGACAAAGATCGGCGTGTTGGCGATGACGAAGGCGATGGACGCAATGAGGGCGCCGACCAGCATCACGATCACGCAAGTCCACGCGGCCGGGCTGTTGCCGTGACCCGGTGCTTCGCTGTGGTCGACGTCGTCGTAGACGCCCTTCGGCGCAGCGGACGTGGATGCGGAAACAGTGGCTTTGCTCATTGAAATCTCCTCAGGATGAATACTGCTTACATTCTGCCATTTTTTGGCTGTGTGTTTTGGCCGCGTTGCTAGTCGCGTCGCTGGCCGCGCCCGCGGCATCGGCTCAGGTGGGGTCGTCGCCGCGGGACAACCGGTCCCAGCTGTCGATCTCGTCCGCGGGGGCGGCCGCGGCAGTACCACCAACTGCAGTCCCGCCGGCGGCGGGCCCGGCGGCTGCCGCGTCATATTTGGTGCGGCTCTTCCAGTAACGGCCGGCCGGCACGATCGCCAAGGCGCTGAGTCCCAACAGGGCCCCGGCGACGACGGCGAGAACGGGGAACACTGTTACGTCCACGTGCACGCTGCTGCCACTGATCCCGGTGGCGGCCGCGATTGATCCCTGCGCCGCGGACAGAGGGTCCGCCAGCACGACCGCTGCCGCGGCGACGATGCCCGCGGCCGCGAGGAGGATGATCGCCGTGATGACCCAGCGGGCCACGCGGCCAGCGATGGAGGCCGCCAGGCCGCCGGCCAGGGCAACAAGCGCCAGGGCCGTCACAGTGGTCGCGGCCTTGCTGCCCTGGACCTGCAGGCCGTCCTGGCTGGCCACGGCCGCGCCGAGCTGCGTGGGGTCAAGGTGCACGGTGAGCCAGGTCTGGGTGGTGGTCCCGAACACGGCCAGCGCAAGGGCAGCGATCACCAGGACCAGGGTGGACTTGCGGGCCCAGCCGGGAACGGCGGGCCGCGTGGTGGTCTTCACGGTGTTCTTGGCGGTGTCCTTGGCAGAGGCGTGCGGCTGCTCCATCAGTTGTCCGCCCCGGCGTCGGGCACCGTGTCGGCGGTGATGTTGTGCAGCGAAGTGGCGGTGTGCACGGCGCGGAGCGGCGCGGCGGCCTTGTTCACGGTTTCCTGGGCCTCGGTGGGGTTGACGGAATCGGCCACGATCCCGCCGCCGGCCTGGACGTAGGCGCGTCCTTCCCGGAGCAGGGCCGAGCGGATAGCGATCGCCATGTCCATGTCCCCGGCGAAGTCCAGGTAACCCACCACGCCGCCGTAGATGCCGCGCCGGTGCGGTTCAAGTTCGTCCAGGAGGCGCAGGGCCCGCGGCTTAGGGGCACCGGAGAGGGTGCCGGCCGGGAACGTGGCCTTGAGAACGTCATAGGCCTTGGCGGCCGGGGCCAGCTCGCCGACCACCGTGGACACCAGGTGCATGATGTGGCTGAAGCGTTCCACTTCCATGAATTGCGTGACGTCGACAGATCCTGCGACGCAGACCTTGGAGAGGTCGTTGCGGGACAGATCGACCAGCATCAGATGCTCGGCGCGTTCCTTCTCGTCTGCCAGCAGTTCCTCGGCCAGGGCCTTGTCCGCCTCCACCGTCTTGCCGCGCGGCCGTGAGCCGGCGATGGGGTGGGTGATGACCTCATCCCCCGTCACGGTGACCAGGGCCTCCGGCGAGGAGCCGACGATCGTGTACTCGCGGCCCGCGGCGTCCTCGAAGCTGAAGAGGTACATGTAGGGGCTGGGGTTGGTGTTCCGCAGGACCCGGTAGACGTCGAGGGGGTCGGCGCCGCACTCCATTTCGAAGCGGCGGGAGATCACCACCTGGAAGACCTCGCCGTCCACGATCGCCTCCTTGCCGCGGTCCAGGGCGGCCAGGTACTCGGATTCGTCCCAGCGTTCCTGCACGCTCGACGCGAAATCCAGGGCGGCTGTTTCGAGTACGGAGACAGGCTGCTCCACGGGACGGCTGATCTTTTCCAGCAGGGCTTTGACGCGGGCGACGGCGTCGTACCAGGCGTCGTCGACGCGTTCGGTGCTGTTGTCGAAGTTGATGGCGTTGGCGATCAGCAGGACGGTGCCGTCCATGTTGTCGTGGACCGCCATGTCCGTGACGAGGTTGAGGGCCATTTCCGGCAGCTGGAGGTCGTCCTCCGGCGGGCTGGTCAGTTTCTCCCAGTGCCGGACGGTTTCCCAGCCCAGGAATCCGACCAGGCCGGACGTGAACGGCGGGAGGCCGTCGAAGCGCTCGGTGCGCAGCGCTGCGACGGTGTCGCGGATGGCGTCCACCGGGTTGCCGTCCAGCGGCACACCGACCGGGGGCTCGCCCAGCCAGTGCGCGTTGCCGTCCTTGGTGGTCAGGGTGGCCCGGGAGCGGGAGCCGATGAAGGAATAGCGGGACCAGGCGCCGCCGACCGCCGCCGATTCCATCAGGAACGTCCCGGGCTGGCCCTGGGCGAGCTTGCGGTAGAGCCCGATCGGGGTTTCGGCGTCAGCCAGCACCTTGAGCCGGACAGGGATGACGCGGCTGTGGCCTGCGAGTTCGCGGAACTCTTCGAGGCCGGGGCTGATGATTCCAAGGTCCTGCATGGCTGTGCTTTCCGCCTGTTCTTTAGGTGGACCTGTCACAGGATCCGGTGATGGGATCCAGTGTGGGGTCCGGTTCGTGAAGCTGTGGAAGCGCCGGGGCGCTCTGCCGGTGTTCCTTTGCCTGTGGCGTTTGCCGGGGTCCTTCGCCGGGGGCGCTTAGCCTCCGTGGCCGACGACGGCGTCGAGCTCGCGCCCGTCGAAGCAGGTCCGGGTTCCGGTGTGGCAGGCCGCGCCGACCTGGTCGACCCGGACCAGCAGGGCATCGCCGTCGCAGTCCATGGCGAGCGACTTGACCCATTGCACGTGGCCGGAGGTGTCGCCCTTGCGCCAGTACTCCTGGCGGGACCGCGAAAAGAAGGTCACGCGTCCGCTCGTCATGGTGCGGTGCAGCGCCTCGTCGTCCATCCAGCCCAGCATCAGTACCTCGTGGGTATCGAACTGCTGGACGATCGCGGCCACCAGGCCGGCACTGTCCCGTTTGAGGGCGTCCGCCAGCCCGGCCGGAAGGGGGCTGCCGTTGGTGGGGCTGCCATCGACGGCGCTGCCGTTGACGGGGCTGGGGGCGGGGGCGGGCTGCTCAGACATCAGATCAAGTCTAGTGCCTCCGGGCAGGCGGTCGGCCTGCGGGTCCGTCCCGCCGCTTAACACTGTGGCCCAATCAGGGCGCCCGCCGCGGTGCCCCGCCGGATGATGCCGCCAGGGACGGTTGCGGCGGCGATTCCTGTGCCCACGCACGGCCGTCTCGTGCTAGTTTCACAAGTGATGCATTTCGTCGAACCGTCCCGAGAAGTCCTGGCCGAAACCCTGCTGGCGGCCGGCCCTGATGCCGCCACGCTCTGCACAGGTTGGCTCACCCGCGATCTTGCCGCGCACCTGTACCTGCGCGAGCGCAAAATCGCCGTCGGACTGGGCCTGCTGATCAAACGCCTCTCCAAGGCGTCAGACCAGGCAACGGCCGAACTGGCGCGCACGCTGAAGACCTCAGAGGACTACGCCAAGCTGGTCAACGACTTCCGTGCCGGTCCCCCGGCCCTGTCTCCGTTGCGGATCAAGGCCCTGGACGAGAGCTCCAACCTGATCGAGTACTTCGTGCACACCGAGGACGTCCGCCGCGCTGTGGACCGCTGGGCACCGCGGGCCCTGGACCAGGCCTACTCGGACGCCCTGTGGGATGAGCTCGTCAAGCGGGCGGCCATCCTGTACCGCGGCGTGGACCTGGGCATTGTGCTGGTGAGCCCCTCCGGTCCGCGGCATGTGGCCAAACGCGCCCCCGTGTCGGTGGCCATCGTCGGCGAGCCGGGCGAGCTCCTCATGCACGCCCACGGCCGCACCCGCCACGCCCTCGTGACGTTCGAAGGCCAGCCGGACGCCGTCGCGCTCCTGCAGTCCGCCGAAGTTGGACTTTAACCCAGCGCTGCAGCCTAAGAATACAAACGAAAACGCGGGGCTGGTACCAGATACCAGCCCCGCGTTTTTTGTCCGCAGTCTCAAGTCCGGAATCAGCGGACTTCGAAGCCTGCCTCGCGGATCGCTGCCTTGACCTGCGCGATCATGTCCAGCGGGCCGAAGTGGAAGACCGAGGCCGCCAGGACGGCGTCTGCGCCTGCTGCCACGGCCGGCGGGAAGTGCTCCGGTTTGCCGGCGCCGCCGGAGGCGATGAGCGGGACCTTGACCCCGGCCCGCGCCAGGCGGATCAGTTCCAGGTCGAAGCCGTCCTTGGTGCCGTCGGCGTCGATCGAGTTCAGCAGGATTTCACCCACCCCGCGGTCGGCCGCTTCCCGCGCCCAGGCGATGGCATCGATTCCGGTCCCCTGCCGTCCGCCGTGCGTGGTGACCTCGAAGCCTGACGCCGTGGGCTGCGAGCCCGGACGGGTGCGCCTGGCGTCGAGGGAGAGCACCAGGACCTGGGAACCGAAGTGCCGGGTGATCTCGTCGATCACGTCCGGCCGGGCCACGGCCGCGGTGTTGATGGCAGCCTTATCCGCGCCGCAGCGCAGGAGTTTGTCAACCTCAGCCACGCCGCGGACGCCGCCGCCGACCGTCAGCGGGATGAAGACTTCCTCGGCGGTGCGGCGGACGACGTCGAACGTGGTCTCCCGGTTGCCGGAGGACGCGGTGACGTCAAGGAACGTCAGCTCGTCGGCGCCGCTGTTGTCGTAGCGGTGCGCCAGTTCCACCGGGTCCCCGGCGTCGCGGAGCCCCTCAAAGTTGATGCCCTTGACCACGCGGCCGGCATCGACGTCGAGACACGGGATGACGCGCACGGCAACAGTCATGACTTCTCCTGGTAATGGCTGGCGGGTAATTGCTGCAGGGATTTAGCGGTGGGACCCGGCGGGTGGGCGCCTAGATGCGGCAGGCGTGGATGCTGCTGACCAGGATGGCGCGGGCGCCGAGGTCGTAGAGCTCGTCCATGATCCGGTTGGTTTCCCGCTTGGGGACCATCGAGCGGACGGCCACCCAGTCCGAATCGCGCAGCGGCGAGACGGTGGGCGATTCCAGGCCTGGAGTGAGTCCGGCGGCCTGCTCCACGAGTTCCTTGCGGATGTCGTAGTCCATCATCACGTACTGCCGGGCCACGAGGACGCCCTGGAGCCGGCGGATCAGTACCTCGGTGGCCGGATTCTGCTCGCCCTTGCGGCCGATCAGCACCGACTCTGAATTCAGGATCGGCTCGCCGAAGATCTCCATGCCGGCGGCCTTGAGCGTGGTGCCCGTCTCGACGACGTCGGCGATCGCGTCCGCGACGCCGAGGCGGACGGAGGATTCCACGGCGCCATCAAGGCGGACCACCTTGGCGTTGATGCCGCGCTCGGCCAGGTAGCCGCGCAACAGTCCGTCGTAGCTCGTGGCCAGGCGCTTGCCCTCGAGCTGGGCGACCTCGGTGAAGTCGCCTATCGGGCCGGCGAAGCGGAAGGTGGAAGCGGCGAAGCCCAGCGGCAGCAGCTCCTCAGCCTCGACCTCTGCGTCGAGCAGCAGGTCGCGGCCGGTGATGCCGACGTCGAGCGTTCCCTGGCCCACATACACGGCAATGTCGCGCGGGCGCAGGAAGAAGAACTCAATATCGTTGTCCGGGTCCACCATGACAAGCTCGCGGGTATCGCGGCGCTGGCGGTAGCCGGCCTCGGCCAGCATCGCCGCGGCAGCTTCGGACAGGGATCCCTTGTTCGGGACGGCAACTCTAAGCATGGGAAAAGTCTCTCTTGGATTCGGAAGGATCTGTTGGGGCACATCGGCCACGCGGTGCACGGGATCCGCCAGCAAAGTCATGGCGGTTTCCGGTGCGGGCGCGGCTAAAGATGCTTGTAGACGTCTTCCAGGGTGAGTCCTTTGGCGAGCATCAGAACCTGCAGGTGGTACAGCAGCTGCGAAATTTCCTCCGCGGCGGCCTCATCGGATTCATATTCGGCAGCCATCCAAACCTCGGCTGCTTCCTCCACGACCTTCTTGCCGATGCCATGGACTCCGGAATCCAGTTCGGCGACGGTGCGGGAGCCCTCCGGGCGGACGGCTGCCTTTTCACTCAGTTCTGCGAACAGCGACTCGAAATTCTTCACGCCCCCAAGCCTACTTGCTCCCGGCGCGGGAACGCCTGCCGGGCCGTTGCATGACGGTGAGGATGTGAGGTATTGCACAGCACGTCAACCACGGCCGGCGCGGGCGGCCAGGGTGGCGCCCGCGCCGGCCGTGGCTGCAGCTTGGGGACTCAGCCGAACTGCTTGAGGGTCACTGCCGTGGCCAGGGCAGCGGTAACCGCCTCGTGCCCCTTGTCCTCGGTGGACCCCGGCAGGCCGGCCCGGTCGATCCCCTGCTGCTCGGTGTCGCACGTCAGCACGCCGAAGCCCACGGGGATGCCGGTACGGACGCTGACCTCGGTCAGGCCCAGGGTGGCCGCCTCGCAGACATATTCGAAGTGCGGCGTGCCGCCCCGGATGACGACGCCGAGCGCCACGACGGCGTCGAAGTGCGGTGCCAGCCGGGCCGCAGCGACAGGAAGCTCAAACGTGCCGGGCACGCGCAGGACCGTCGGCTCACTGATCCCGGCGTCCTTCGCGGCGCGCAGGGCGCCGTCGAGCAGTCCGTCCATGATCTGGGTGTGCCAGCTCGCAGCAACAATGGCCAGCTTGAGCCGTGAGGTTTCCTCGGGCTTGAAAGTGCTGAGATCGATCTGGGGGGCGCCGTGGCCGCTCATAGGGTATTCCTTGCTGTTGAGTCTGGTGGTTGGGCCGCCGACCGGCCGCCCTGCCGGCTGTCCTAAGCAGGACGGGCCGGACGGGCTGGCAGGTAAAGCGGGGCGAAGCGGTTGCGGGCAGCCTGCGGGGCCGCCCGGTCAGTCTTGGTCGTGTTCGAATCCGGGCAGGCCGGCGGCCGGTGCGGGTTCACCGTCCAGGACCAGGCGATGGTCCATCCGGTCCTTCTTCGTCTGCAGGTATCGGATGTTCTGCTCCCGGGAGGGAACCTCCGTGGGGACCATCTCCACTACCTTGACGCCTGCCTGGGCGAGCCGGTCCTGCTTGTCCGGGTTGTTGCTCAGGAGCCGGATCTCGTGAAGTCCCATCTCCGCGAGGATCTGGGCGGCGGCCTTGTAGCAGCGCGCGTCGACCGGCAGCCCGAGCTGCTCGTTGGCCTCGACGGTGTCAAAACCGGCCTCCTGCAGGGCGTAGGCCTTCATCTTGTTCGCCAGGCCGATTCCGCGACCCTCCTGGCCACGCAGGTAGAGCAGAGTCCCGCCGAGTTCGTTGATCAGCTCGAGGGCATAGGCCAACTGTTCGCCGCAGTCGCAGCGGAAGGACCCGAACACATCGCCGGTAAGGCATTCCGAATGGAGGCGGACCAGCGGGGGCTGGCCATCAGCCGGGGCCATCGGTGAACTGACCGCCAAGTGCTCTGCGCCGGTGGCCAGATCGGTCCATGCCTGTGCCACGAAATCGCCAAAGGCGGTGGGCAGCTGGACGATGGGTCCTGCGCTGACCGGATGCGGCTGGCGGGCCATGGCCGTCTCTTCGCGGGTCTCCGAAGTCGTCATTATTTCTCCTCCATCAGACGGGGTCCGTTGCGTGGCTGCCGTGCTGTCCTGCTTCAAGGTACGCCACCAGATCCGCAATCGAAATCAGTGGGCAGCCATGCTCAACCGCAAAGCCGCGCAATCCGTCGAGCCGCATCATTTCTCCGTTGTCGTACACAAGCTCTGCTATCACTCCCACGGGCTCCAGGCCGGCCAGCCGGCACAGGTCCACGGCCGCCTCGGTGTGGCCGGGACGTTCCCGCACTCCCCCCTTAACGGCGCGGAGAGGAAAAACATGCCCGGGACGGGTCAAAGAATTTGGCTGACTTTGCGGGTCGGCCAGGATCCGGGCCGTCAGGGCGCGGTCTGTGGCGGAAATTCCGGTGCTGATACCCACCGCGGCGTCGCAGGACACGGTGTAGGCGGTGCCCTTGGCATCTTCGTTGATTGCCACCATCGGCGGCAGGGCCAGCGCGTCGGCGCGCTCGGCGTCGAGCGGTACGCAGATCACCCCGGAGCTGTATCGGACTGTCCAGCCCATCAGCGCCGGGGTCGCGTGCTCGGCGGCGAAGATGATGTCGCCTTCGTTCTCGCGGTCCTCGTTGTCCACCACGAGGACCGGGCGCCCGGCTGCCATGGCGCTGATGGCGTCCTCGACCGGATCGAGGCCTACCCGGCCGGCGCCGGAAGCGGCGGCGCGGAGTGCCTCTGCCAGGCCGGCTTGGTCTTTCACGTGGTCTTTGACGCGGCTCATTTCGCGTCCCCTTCCGTGGGTGCGGATACTGCGGCGGTGCCGTCGGGCGCTCTGTGCGCTGCGGGCGACGTTCCACCGGCAAAGGACAGCAGGCGCTCGGTGTACTTCGCCAGGACGTCGACCTCAAGGTTTACATGGCCGCCGAGGGGCTTCTGGCCCAGCCCCGTCTCGGCCAAGGTGGTGGGGATCAGCCCCACTTCAAACCAGGGCGCCGGCTCGTTGGCCGGGCTGACCGTCGTGACGGTAAGGGAGACGCCGTCGACGGCGATGGACCCCTTTTCGGCGATGTACCGGGCCAGTCCGGCCGGCACAGCGAACCGGAGCCGGTCCCAATTACCGAGGCCTTCACGCTCCAAGAGCTGGCCGACGCCGTCGACGTGTCCCTGCACCACGTGACCGTCCAGCCGTCCCCCGGCGGGGACGCAACGTTCCAGATTGACCGGATCGCCCGCAGTGAGCTCTCCGATGGTGCTGCGGACAAGGGTCTCGCCCATGACGTCGACGCTGAAGTCCCTGCCATCGATCTGCGTGGCGGTGAGGCAGACGCCGTTGACCGCTATGGAGCCACCCAGGGCGAGGCCGTCAGTGGTGCCGGGCGCGTGGAGCCGAACGGTGGCGCTGCTGTCCCCGTTGCGCTCAACTGACAGCACCTTCCCCTGCTCGGCGATAATTCCGGTAAACATCAATTGCCTCCTGCGGCGGTGTCCGCGCCGGTGCGGCGCTGGGTTGTATCGGATGAAGTAGGGGTGGCGGCCGGATCGGCCGAGGTAGCCGGAGTAGCCGGATCGGCCGTGGTGGCCGGGCGAAGATGAAGCCGGAGGTCGCGGCCGAAGGCCTGGACGGCTCCCCCGGACGCCGGATCCCATTCCCACTGTTGGGCATCGGCCAGGGTGGTGATGCCGAGGCCCTCCAGGGCGGCCGTGCCGGAGCCGAGCAGTGTCGGCGCCAGGTAGACGATGAGTTCGTCGACCAGGCCGGCCGCAAGGAACGCGCTCAGTATCCGTGAGCCGCCTTCCACCATGAGGTGCCGGACGCCGTTCTCGAACAGCTGGTCCAGGGCTTCGCGCGGATCGCGGGTGGCCAGGTGCAGGACGTTGCCGTCCGCTCCGTGGATGGCGGCGTCGTCGGGAATTCCCCGGTAGCCCATGACGGCCCGCAGCGGCTGTTTGCCGTCTGCTTCGCCGTCGGAGTTCCGTGCGGTGAGCCGGGGGTTGTCGATCAGCACCGTCTGCGTGCCCACCAGGATGGCATCAATCCGTCCCCGCAGGGCGTGGTTGTCCGCGAGCGATTCCGGGCTGGAAATCCACTGGCTGGTGCCGTCGCTGGCAGCGATGCGGCTGTCGAGGGTCTGCGCGATGTGCAGCGTGACGAAGGGCCGTTTGGCGGCGACGGCATCGAACCAGCGCCGGTTCAGGTCCAGCGCGGCCTCGGCCGCCAGTCCGGAGCGGACCCGGACACCCGCGGTGCGGAGCGTCACGGCCCCGCCGGCGGCCGGATCATGGGGATCGTCGACGGCGTAGATGACGTCGGTGATGCCGGCGTCGATGATCGCCTGCGCGCAAGGGCCGGTGCGCCCGCAGTGGTTGCAGGGCTCCAGGGTGACCACGATCGCAGCGCCGCGGAGGTCCAGTCCCGCCGCCTTCGCCTGGGCGATGGCGTCGGCTTCGGCGTGGGCAGTCCCGGCTCCGCGGTGGTATCCGGTGGCGAGGACCGTTCCGTCGGGGCCAACGACGACGGCACCCACGAGCGGGTTGGCGCCCCGCGGACCCTGCGCCGCGGCGGCCAGGGCAGCCTGCATTGCAGCGTTTTCGGCAGCGCTGAACGGGGCTGCCTTGAGAGGGGCAGAATTGAGCGGGGCCGGATTGAGCGGGGCCGGATTGAGCGGGGCGGGGTTGAATCCGGCGCTCACGCCGGCGCCGCTGCGGGCACTCACTTGACCACCAGCGGGTCGGGGAAGGCGGTCTCGACCGTGACCGGCCGGTTCGCCACCTTCGAGGCACGCCACCAGACGAAGAATCCGGTGAGCGTGAAGAAGCCGTAGAAGAGGTACATGACGGCGCTGGCGTAGTAGCCCGCGCTGAACAGCAGCGGCACACCGACGATGTCCACGGCCACCCAGATGAGCCAGAACTCGGTCCATCCCCGGGCCATGCCGTATGTCGCCAGCAGCGAACCCATGAACGTCCAGGCGTCTGCCCAGACCGGCGGGTACGAGCCCAGCGAGTCGAAGAGCGGCGTCAGCGCGGCAGTCCCGGCCACGAGGCTGAGACCCAGAATCACCCGGGTCTGGTTGCTGGCCCAGCGCGGCGCGACGGCTGCCCCGCCACTGGCGGACTGCCTGCCCTGCTGCCACCGGTACCAGCCGTAGAGGGCGACGCCGATGAACATGACCTGGCGTCCGGCCTGGCCCCACAAAGTGGCGGGCGTGGCGGAGCCAAAGACGTTGCCCAGGAAAACCGTCAGGAGCAGTAGGTTGCCGGCGATGCCGACCGGCCATGCCCAGACCCGGCGGCGCATGCCGCCGAAGGCGCTGGCGAGGCCAAAGATGTTGCCGAGCACTTCACGAAGAATCAGGACAGATCCGCCTACCGGGATCTGCGCTTCGAAGAGCCATCGCAAGAGGTCCATGCGTGTGTCGTTCCTTCCCTCAAGAACCGCGATGGCTCCGGGGGTATACGACAGCACAATTATGCGGCGCCTTCTGGGCGCCGCAGTAACAGCTGTACGTGCTTCTCTCATCCAGACTTTAACTGTCGGTACCGGAATTTCACCGATTCAACCGTTTGCCGGCATCCTTCCCGAGGGAGGGCGCTGGCGCGCGGGTCGCGGACTGTCACCGCCGGTTCGGACTTACACCGACCCCGGAGCACGTATGTGTGTTGTTATTCTGACACAACTGCCGGGCTGACCGGGCTATTCCCGGGATGCCGATGTTACGCCGGGCGTCATCTTCGCGCTGGGCCGGGCGGCAGCCGGGAGCCATCGCGGGGACCGCCCCGGCCCGTCCCGTCAGCGGCTTCCTGCGGCCCGGAGCCTTTCGACGGCCTGCGCCGGATCCTCCGCGCCGTAGACGGCTGACCCCGCCACAAAGACGTTCGCTCCCGCCTCGGCGGCACGCACGATCGTCTCCTCGGTGATGCCGCCGTCGACTTGCAGCGCCACTGCGACGCCGGCGCCGTCAATGGCCGCGCGGGCCCGCCGGATCTTGGGCAGCGTCAGGTCCAAAAAGGACTGCCCGCCAAATCCTGGCTCCACCGTCATGATCAACAGCAGATCCAGTTCCGGGAGCATGTCCAGGTAGGGCTCCACGGGGGTCCCCGGACGCAGCGCCATGCCGGCCTTGGCGCCGCGGGCGCGCAGTTCCCGCGCGAGTTTGATCGGCGCGATCGAGGCTTCGGCGTGGAAGGTCACGGAGGCCACCCCTGCGTCGGCGAAGCCCGGTGCCCAGCGGTCAGCGTCGGCGATCATCAGGTGGGCGTCCAGCGGCACCGGGCTGACGGCCTGGATGCGCTGCACCACGGGCAGCCCGATTGTCAGGTTGGGCACGAAGTGGTTGTCCATGACGTCCACGTGCACCGCATCCGCATTGCTGATACGGCGCAGTTCGGCCTCAAGATTGACGAAGTCAGCCGAAAGGATGCTCGGGTTGATGCAGCACTGGGCCATGGATTTCCTTCTCGTTCGTACTTAGCTGGTTCATGTTTAGCTGGCAGTGCCCCAGTATCAGTGAAACTCAGGCCAACTTGCGAATCAGCGCCAGGAACATGGCGTCCGTCTGGTGCACGTGCGGCCAGAGCTGGGCGGTGAGCTCGTGCCCGGCCTCGAGGTGGCCGGTGAGGCTGACACTGTCCAGCGCGGCGCCGGCGTCGAGGAGCTCGAGATCCTCGCGCTTGCGCAGGACATCACTCACGACGGCGGTCGTCTCTGCCGGGTGCGGCGAACATGTCACGTAGGCCACCACGCCGCCGGGCTTGACGGCGTCGATCGCGGAGTTGAGCAGCTGGCGCTGCAGCGGGCCAAGGTCCACGAGGTCCTTGGGCGTGCGCCGCCAGCGCGACTCCGGGCGCCGGCGTAGGGCGCCCAGGCCGGTGCACGGGACATCGACGAGGACCCGATCGAAGGATTCGGGTTGTTCGGCGCCGATGTCGCGGCCGTCCCCGGTCCTGACCTCCCAGGCGTCCCGCGGGACCGCGGAGAGGGCCTGGCGTACGAGTTTGGCACGGTGCGGGGCGGATTCGTTGGCCAGCAGGTGGGCGCCGCGTTGCCGGGCGAGGGCAGCGAGCAGGGCGGCCTTGCCGCCGGGGCCGGCACAGAGATCCAGCCAGCGCTCCCCCGCACTCCCGCTGTCCGTCCCCGCTTGCCCGTCGGGGCCCGCGCTGGTTATTGTGCCGGGGCCTGTGCCGAGATCGACGGCGGCCATGGCGCGGGCCACGAGCTGCGAGCCGACGTCCTGGACACGGGTGCTTCCGTCCCGGACCGAGGCGAGCCGGCCGAGGTCCCCGCCGCTGGAGAGCGCGGAACCCTCAACGAGTTCACCCGGGATAGCCCCCATTTCCAAGGCCTCGTCCAGGCTGCCCACGCCCGGCAGCGCCACGAGGTTCACCACGGGCGCGGCGTTGTCGGCTTCGAGGAGCCCGTCAATCTCAGCGGCCGGGCGGCCGTGGGCCACGAGCGACTGGCGGAGCGCACGCACGATCCACTCGGGGTGGGCGTAGCGGATGGACGCGATGGTGGTGGCGTCGGTCTCGGTGCTGAGCAGCAGCTCGAGCCACTCGTCAAGGGTGCGGGCGGAGACTTTGCGCAGTACCGCATTGATCAGGGCCGAGGGACCGGCCCCGATTACCGCGCGGGCCAGCCCCACAGTCTGGTCCAGGGCGGCGTGGGCGGGCACGCGCATGGCGAGCAGCTGGTGCGCGCCGATCCGCAGGGCGTCGAGGATCGCGGGATCCAGCTGGTCCAGCGGCCGGTCGACGCAGCGCGCCAGGATGGCGTCGTACGTGCCCTGGCCGCGGAGGGCGCCGTAGCTGAGCTCGGTGGCGAATCCGGCGTCGCGCTTGTCCAGCCCGTGGTGCCGGATCCGGGCAGGCAGCACCAGGTTCGCGTAAGCGTCCTCGGCCTCCACAGCGCGGAGCACCTCAAAGGCCACCAGACGGGCCGGATCGGCGCGGCGGGTCCGCTGGGACGGGGCGCTCTCGGTGAAGCCGCGCTGCGGGCCGCGGTTGCGTTCCCTGCCTTGGGCGTTGCG
This sequence comes from Arthrobacter sp. LAR12-1-1.1, assembly GCF_040676555.1. Classification (NCBI taxonomy): domain Bacteria; kingdom Bacillati; phylum Actinomycetota; class Actinomycetes; order Micrococcales; family Micrococcaceae; genus Arthrobacter; species Arthrobacter sp. LAR12-1-1.1. The sequence goes on from NZ_JBEGIG010000079.1 coordinate 122,581, forward strand.
CCGGCTGCCGCCGCGGGCGCCCTGGCCACCGCCTCGGCTGCTGCCGCTGGTCCCGGACTCGCTCATTCGAATACCACGCTTTCAAGTGTTGCCTGCCCACGCGCCCAATCAGCGGCGGTCATCATTTTCTTACCCGCGGGCTGGACCCGCGTCAGTTCCACCGGGTGCGAGCCCGTACCTACGAGGACCCGTTTCCCGTCCATGGCCAGCTGTCCGGGCCGAAGCGCGGCGGACTCCGGGGCCGGAAGCACCGGCTCCAGCTTGATCCGCTGGCCATCCAGCATGGTCCAGGCGCCGGGCTCCGGCGTGACTCCGCGGGCCCGGCGACCGATCGCCAGTGCAGGCTGCTGCCAGTCGAGCCGGCCGTCCTCGAGGCTGAGTTTGGGTGCCAGACTGACATCGCCCTGTTGCGGCAGCGCGACGGCCTTGCCTGCGTCGATGGCGGACAGGGTCTGGGCCAGCAGGACCGCACCGCTGTGGGAGAGCCGTTCGAGCAAGGCCCCGGCGGTGTCGCCGGCGTGCACGGTCTCGGTGAGGGTTCCGAAGACCGGACCGGTGTCCAGCCCCTCCTCCAGACGGAAGGTGACGGCACCGGTGACGTCGTCGCCGGCGATGACGGCGCGCTGCACGGGGGCGGCGCCGCGCCAGGCCGGCAGCAGGGAGAAGTGCAGGTTCACCCAGCCGTGGCGGGGAACAGCGAGGGCCGCACGGGGAATCAGGCCGCCGTAGGCAACGATCGCCGCGACGTCCGGCGCGGCGGCGGCAATGCGGGCAGTGACCCCGGCATCTACTTTGGCGGCGTGGATGATCTCGATGCCGAGCTCGGCGGCCCGGGCAGCCACGGGCGAGGGCGTCAGGACCCGTTTGCGTCCCAGCGGGGCGTCAGGGCGGGTGAGGACAGCGACGACGTCGAACCCGGCGTCAATCAGCGCGTCCAGGGACGGCACGGCGACGGCCGGAGTCCCTGCGAATAGGACCCTCACGGGGTGATTCCGAAGCTGGACCCGCCAAAGCTCGTCCCGACGCTCTTCGCGCGCTTGCTGGTTGTCTGCTCCGTAATTGCGTCGTAGTTGGCATTGCGGATGGCGCGCAAGGCGGCCTTGCGGTCATCGCCCTCGAGCCGGTCGGTGTAGAGGATGCCGTCCAGGTGGTCGGTCTCGTGCTGGAAGCAGCGCGCCAGCATGTCCTCGCCCTCAACGGCGACGGGGTTGCCGTGGAGGTTCACGCCGGTCACCCGGGTATGGCGATACCGGCGGACGGGGAAGCCGAGGCCCGGGATGGACAGGCAGCCCTCGACCTGGTCCGGCTGGAAGTCCTCGCTGTTTTCCAGCACGGGGTTGATGATGTGACCCTCGACGCCGCCGATCCGGTAGGTGAAGACGCGCAGGCTGACTCCAACCTGGGGTGCGGCCAGGCCGGCGCCCTCGACGTCCTCCATGGTTTCGGTCATATCGGCGACGAGCTTTGCCAGTTCAGGCCCGAATTCCGTCACGGGATCGGCAACTGTGCGCAGCACAGGATCCCCGATGATGCGGATATTCAAAATGGCCATGTGCAGTCTGTCCTCACGGTGAGCGGCTAGGGATCCAGTCCAGTTTAGTTGCAGCTGCCGGGCTCCTGCTCTGGATGCCTGTTCCGGGAGGCCGGCGCAGCGCTTCGGTCCAGGTCTGCCGATCCAGTGCTGACGGTTCAGCGATGCCGCTCCATTGCTGACGGTTCAGTGCTTCCGGCTCAGCGCTTCACGGGCGGCGCCAGCGGGAGCAGTGCTGCCCCGGCGGTCGCCGTGTCCGCTGACATCTCCCACACGCGGCGCAGCGCGCAGAATTTCCACCAATGGTGTTTCAGGACCTCCGGGTTGGCCCGCTGCGGACGGACTTCGGTCTCGCCCACCGCCACGGCCAGGAGGATGGGGGATTCACCGTGCTGCCAGGCCTCCCACTCCCCCGCTACGGGATCGACCAGGCTTTCTTCTGCCTTCATGCCGGCCACGAGCTGCATGACCACCTTGTCATCCAGCGGCTTGACGGTGCCGTCCCGGCTGGTGCCCTTGGTCTTGTAATCGATAAGACAGGTCCTGCCATTGATCCTTGCCACGAGGTCCAGCGTGCCGGCGTAGCCGACAGTCTTGTTCCACACCGTAATCTCCGGGGCGATGGGTTCAACTTCGAAGAGCTCCCACCATTCGTCGAAGCGTGCCGCGAAGGCTTCCTCACCGTTGGCGGCCAGGGCCTCCCGTGTTTCCTTCATCTGGTGCGGCCGGCCGAGTGCGCGCAGCGCAACCTGCTCGCAGTAGTTGTGGACCCGGTCGCCGCGCTTGGCGGCGTCGTCCCGGTATGACTCCGCCGCTTTGGCAGCCCGGCTGACCGCCTGGCGCAGCTTGGCGGGGCTCCCCAGGATGCCGGGGAGCTCTGGATTCTGGGCCAGGCTGTTCGCACCCATGTATCCAAACCAGCCATCCAGGCCGTGTGGCTGCTGGCCGATCACCGTGGTGATGGAAGGGACGGAGAACTGTGCCGATGTGGAGCGGGCGTACATGCGGCCATAGTCCGTGGCGTGGGCGAGGAGTGGAGCGGTCATATGAAGACTCTTTCACGGGGGTCAGACAACGGTGAAAAGCAAAATGGTCCGCCCCGCTGAGTCAGCGGAACGGACCATTTCGTTAGTGGGCGATACTGGGTTCGAACCAGTGACCTCTTCGGTGTGAACGAAGCGCGCTACCACTGCGCCAATCGCCCTAACGACATTGAATGCTAGCCCACCCGGGCGGATTTTAGAAATCGGGCCCGGGGAACCCGGCTCCGCCACTCATCCGCCACTCATGCTGCGCCTCAGCCTCCACTCATACGGGCACCGATCTCCCCCGCCGCAGTCCAGTTCAGCAGCCCAGTGCGACAGTGCAGTGCACCGGTCCCGTACTGCTTCGAGCCGCGGCATGAGTTGGACGCTAATTACAGCGCTGTAATTAGCAAAATCCCCTAGAAATCAAGGAAGTAAGGCCATCGAACGCGGTCCAATGAGCCTCGATTTGTAGATTCCCGGAACCTCCTATAGAGTTCTTACTCGTTGGAACGCGAGGAATTGCCGAATGCGGCACGGAAACGCACGCCGACAATGCGGACGTAGCTCAGCTGGTAGAGCACCACCTTGCCAAGGTGGATGTCGCGAGTTCGAATCTCGTCGTCCGCTCGCAGGACACTGTCACGGCAAAGGTTCTTCGGAATCCTGTCTACACGGTGGGTTGGCCGAGAGGCGAGGCAGCGGCCTGCAAAGCCGTATACACGGGTTCGAATCCCGTACCCACCTCGGTGAAAACCCTGGTTTCCGGTTTCGGCCGGATGCAAGGGGCGATTGGCGCAGCGGTAGCGCGCTTCCCTGACACGGAAGAGGTCACTGGTTCGATCCCAGTATCGCCCACCAAAGCAAGGCAACTTGCTTGATGCAGCACCACCGGCCCAGCCGGCATGGACTAAAATGCGGACGTAGCTCAGCTGGTAGAGCACCACCTTGCCAAGGTGGATGTCGCGAGTTCGAATCTCGTCGTCCGCTCTCTTCATTACAAATCCACTCCGGATCCTTCCGGTTGCGGGCGATTGGCGCAGCGGTAGCGCGCTTCCCTGACACGGAAGAGGTCACTGGTTCGATCCCAGTATCGCCCACCACAAGAGCAGCTCCCCCCGGAGGTGCTCTTTTTTGTGCACTGGGGGTCCTTCTACCCTGTGCACCTGGCCCTGGCATCTTTTATCCTCTGGGCGGACACCCTTGGCACCCCCGCCACCTCCCGCTAGGGTAGAAATCGCTAGGAGCGATCTGGCTCCGCGACCGAAGGGAGGTGCCCGTGGGTTTACTTGACGATCTAAAGGGCAAGGCTCAGCAAGTAATTGGTGGCAACGAAGAAGCCATCAAGGACGGCATCGAAAAGGCCGGCGACTTCGTCGACTCTAAGACCGGCGGAAAGCACGCCGACAAGATCGATGCCGTGCAGCGGGGCGCTTCCGACTTCGTGGACAAGGCGAACGACCGGCCGAGCACGGCCCCCGTCGCCGATCAGACTCCCGTAGCCGGCGAGCCCCCCGTAACCGGGGATCCCCGCCAGCCAGGCCTCTGACCCAGATACGTCAGCGAGGTGCCGGTCCCGCCGAGAGGTGGCGCCGGCACCTCCGGCATTTAAGGGCGGCTCCGGCGTTCGGCCGCACGCCGCCCAGCGGCACTTAACGAAGCAACGCAGGGTCACATCGCGCCCAGAATGGGCCGCAAGTGACCCCGCGTTGTAGGTGGAGGGGTTGGACGCTAGGACGGTTCGTGGTTTTGGCCCTCGCGGGCCAGTGCTGTGAGCCGGGAGACGGCGCGGAAATACTTTTTCATGTACCCGCCGGTCATCATTTCCTCAGTGAAGAGCTGGTCGAACGGCACACCGCTGGCAAGGATCGGCACGTCTTTGTCGTACAGCCGGTCCGCCAGCACCACAAAGCGCAGCGCGACGGCCTGCTCGGTAATCGTGTGCACGTTCTTCCAGACGACGCCTTCGATCCCTTCCAGCAACTGGCGGTAGCGGCTCGGGTGCACGCCGGCCAGGTGGTTGATCAAAGTGCTGAACTCATCGCGGGCCACGGTCTTGCCGTCGAATTCGGCATGCATGTGGTGGGTCAGGTCATCATTGCGCAGTGGCGCGGGCGCGGCCGGCAGGCCACGGTGACGGAAGTCCTCGCCGTCGATCCTTACGACGTCGAACTGGTCAGCCAGCACCTGGATTTCGCGGGCAAAGTCGACGGCGGCGAAGCGCCCGTCGCCGAGGGAGCCCGGCAGAGTGTTCGATGTCGCGGCAAGTTTCACGCCGGCGTCGGCGAGTTCGCGCATGAGCCGGGACATGAGCACAGTGTCGCCCGGATCGTCGAGCTCAAATTCATCGATGCATACCAGCTTGTAGTGGCTCAGGGCCTCCACGGTCTTGCGGAAGGACAGCGCCCCGACGAGGTTGGTGTATTCGACGAATGTGCCGAACGCCTTAGGGCCCGGGGCGGCGTGCCACAGCGACGCCAGCAGGTGGGTCTTGCCCACACCGAATCCGCCGTCGAGGTAGATCCCGGCCCGGGACGTGTCCTTCTTGCCGAAGAGCCGCTTGAACAGGCCGTCTCCGTCACGGGCACCCACGCCCGCCGCGAAATGCTGCAGGGAATGAACCGCGTGGGCCTGGCTGGGCTGGGAGGGATCGGGCCGGTAGCTGGAAAACGACACCTCACCGAACCGCGGCGACGGATAGAACCCGTTGAGGAGTTCGTCCACGGAAACTGCCGGCGTACGGGCGGCGAGCTGTTCGATCTGTACCAAGGTGGTCCGTTCTGCTGGTCTCTTGTCCCCAGCAAGAATACCGGCAAAGCATGCCCGGCCCGCGTGCGCGGGTGCGGATCCGCGGCCGGCGTGAGGAAGACCACATTTCCCCGTGTGAACCCGGTGGAGCATTCCCACTGGCCCGTGACTAGTGTTGTAACAGGCCCGGCGCCGCGAACGCTTTCCGCGCCCGGCCTCCTGACCGTTCCAGTGAAAGGCCATCACAATGTCCTACCCCGTTGAGCAGAACGAGAAATTCGCCGCCTACGCCCACCCCGACCGCCTGGTGTCCACGGAGTGGCTGGCCACGGCGATCGAGGACGGCGCCCTCGACGGCGGCAACCTGGTGGTGGTCGAATCCGACGAAGACGTCCTGCTGTACGAGACCGGCCATATCCCCGGCGCCGTGAAAATTGACTGGCACACGGATCTGAACGACGAAGTGACCCGCGACTACATCTACGGCGAAGCCTTCGCCGCGCTGGCGGCGGCCAAGGGCATTTCCCGGGACAGCACCGTGGTGATTTACGGCGACAAATCGAACTGGTGGGCCGCGTACGCCCTGTGGGTTTTCACGCTCTTCGGCCACGAGGACGTCCGGCTCCTGGACGGCGGCCGGGACAAGTGGATCGCCGAGGGCCGGGCCCTGTCCACCGTAACAACCGTGGCCTCCCCCGCTGACTACCCCGTCGTGGAGCGCACCGACGCCCCGATCCGCGCCTTCAAGGACGACGTCCTGGCCCACTTCGGCAAGCCGCTGATCGACGTCCGCTCGACCGAGGAATACACGGGCCAGCGGACCCACATGCCCGCCTATCCGGAAGAGGGCGCGCTGCGCGGCGGCCACATCCCCACCGCGGCCTCCATCCCCTGGGCCCGCGCGGCGGCCGGCGACGGCACCTACCGGAACCGCGGCGAACTCGAGGCCCTGTACCTCGGCGAGGCCGGCCTGAAGGCAGGCGACGACGTCGTGGCCTACTGCCGGATCGGTGAGCGGTCCAGCCACACCTGGTTTGCGCTGAAGTACCTGCTGGGCTTCGAGACAGTACGGAACTACGACGGTTCCTGGACCGAATGGGGCAACGCCGTGCGCGTCCCGATCGTCAAGGGTGCCGAGCGCGGCGCGGTTCCGGCCGGCCGGTAGTTACGGCCATGATGGACCGGAACCGTCAGCGGCAGGGACAGCGACAAGGACACAATCGTCACGCGTGCGTAAGCTGGGAATGATGAATACTTCAGCCCTCCCCGCCGCGCTGGCGGACATTGTCGACGATTTCCAGGCCCTGACCGAAGCGGACCGCCTGCAGCTTCTCCTCGAGTTCTCGCAAGGACTTCCGGAACTTCCGGAGCGGCTCCGGGACCACCCGGAGCTGCTGGAGCAGGTAGTGGAGTGCCAGACGCCGCTCTTCCTGACCGTCGAGACGGAACAGGCCGACGGCGGCGCCCCGGAGCGCGTCCGGCTCTACTTCAAGGCACCCAGGGAGGCCCCGACCACCCGTGGCTTTGCCGGGGTGCTCCATGAAGGACTCGACGGGCTCAGCGCCGCGGAAATCCTGGCAGTCCCGGACGACATGCCCGAACTGCTGGGCCTCACCCGGGCCATCACTCCCCTGCGCATGCGCGGGATGACAGCCATGCTGGGCCGGATCAAGCGGAAAGTCGTCGCCTCGGGAACCCGGCAGTTGCCGGTGCAGTCCTAACTTCCAGCGCCGGACAGCCAGAGCACATGGCCCGCAAACACGCGTCGCAGGGAACTCCGGCCACCGCAGCACTCGCGGCCGCCGGGGTTCCCTTTGTCGCCCACCCCTACTCACATGACCCCGCGGTGGCCAGCTATGGCCTGGAAGCGGCCGAAGTGCTCGGCGTCGACCCTGCCCGGGTCTTCAAGACCCTGATGGTCGACGTCGACGGCCGGCTCGCCGTCGGCGTCGTGCCCGTGAGCGGCAGCCTGGACCTCAAAGCGATGGCCGCAGCCTTGGGCGGCAAGAAGGCAGAGATGGCGGACCCGGCAGCGGCGCAGCGGCGGACCGGTTACGTGCTCGGGGGTATCTCACCGCTGGGGCAGCGCCAGTCCTCCCCCACGGTGGTGGATGACAGCGCCCTGGAGCTGGAGACCATTCTCGTTTCGGGCGGACGGCGCGGCCTGGACATCGAGCTGGATCCGGCCGAACTCATTCGGCTCACGGCTGCCCGCACCGCCCGGATCGGGACCCGGCGCGACTGACCCGGTCTCAGACTGCTGTCCCCGTCGAGACGACAGATCACGGCAGTGGTCGCGCGAAACACTGCCGTGAACTGCTAGGGCGTGTCTCCTAATACTTTGAGCCAGACGGTGATCGCGCGAAGGACGACGGCGCCGCGGTACGTGAGGGCGAGCTTGTCGTATCGGGTGGCGAGCCCGCGCCATTGCTTGAATACGTTGAA